>DATHKR010000136.1:0-8917 GCA_035489015.1 Kofleriaceae bacterium
TCTCACTCGAGGTCATATCTGTCCTTCGCAATACATAGTCACATCGTGACTGTGACGATGATCAGCAAGGTGTTCGCACCGAGCGAGCCCTCGCTCGATCGCAAGGAAGCACGGCACCGCCACGGCGGTATCTTGCGGGAGATGGCAAACGGCGGGCGTTGCGGGCGGGCATTGCAAGACCTTCGCCGACGGCGGTCCGGACCGTGAATCGACGCGGCAGGGAGCCAGGTCCCGGCGGCGGCGCCGATCGACGGGCAGAGGGCGACGGAAGGCGGCGCCCGACACCGGGAAAGGTCGCGTCGAGCTCTCTCATCGGCCGCCCGAGCCGGTCCCCCAATCGAGCGTCGTCCGGCAACGTCGAGCCGAGCATGGGCCTGCCAGAGGCGAGCGCGGACGATGGCGAACCGCTTGCGTCGTTCCAGGACACGCCGCGTCCGGCGGCGCCCTTCCTGGGCAGCTTCATGCCGTCCATGGACTCCTTGCTGGACGAGGAGCTCCCGGACGGTCCGCCGCAGGAGGGGCAACCGGTCCAGCGCAAGGCCACCGGCGAGGCGACCGCGGCGGACCCCTCCACGCTGGCCCGGGAGGCCGTCCGGGGATCGGGATCGCCGCTGCCGCACGGCGATCGGATCCAGGCGAGCTTCGGCAGCCACGACGTCTCGGGCATCCGCTCGTTCCAGGGCGGAGAGGTGGAGCCGGCGCTGGGGGCGCTCGGCGCGCGGGCGTTCGCGCACGGTGACGCGGTCGCGTTCGGTGGCGCGCCGGATCTGCACACCGCGGCTCACGAGGCCGCGCACGTGGTGCAGCAGCGCGGCGGCGTCCAGCTGAAGGGGGTCCTCGACGAGCCGGGTGACGCCTACGAGCGGCACGCCGACCAGGTCGCCGACGCGGTCGTCGCCGGCCGCCCGGCCGAGGCGTTGCTCGACCAGATGGCGGGCGGCGCGCCGGGCCAGGCGGTGCAGCGCAGGTCCGATCCGAGCTCGCTGGTCGGCGCGGCCGAGTACCTGAAGCTCAACGCACGGGCCGCCGGGGAGGCGATCATGCGCCACCTGCTCGCGGTCACGCCGCCGCAGCCGCACGCGCGCCTGGCGTGGAAGAGCGTCGGCGCGTTCTACGGGCGGCTGTTCAAGCAGCTCGATCGGATCATCTACGTCTTCGACAACCCGACCGACCTCGCGCAGACCGTCTTCCCGCAGGATCCGTATGCGGCGGTCGACTCGGTCCGTCCGATCGCCGGCAAGCGCGGCGGCGAGCTGGTCGGCGCGTGGAACTGGGCGCCGAGCGTCGGCAGCTCGCTCGGGGCGATGGTCGAGGAGGCGCTCGTCGCCTCGCTGTACCGGATCGGTCCGCGCTGGCTTCAGATCGCGGAGCTGGCCGGGTCGGCGTCGGGCACGGTCTTCGTCGATCCCGAGGCGATCCCGCGCTCGCACTCGATGGACCGCGCGGTCGCGCCGGCGCTCTGCGAGAACGGCGTGCTCGACGTCATCGCCGACAAGCGGGCGTCGGGGAGGCCGGCCCGGTCGTCGAGCAAGGCGCTCGGGCAGCCGGCCGGGGTCGGGCTTCGCCCCGTCCAGTACGTCTGGATGGGCCAGGAGGGCAAGCCGGAGCTGTGGAACTGGGTGCGAGTGACGTCGCCGGCCGACGCCACGGTCGAGGAGGTCGCGGCCGCGCTGTTCCCCGACACCGCCGAGAGCCACGGCGAGGTGCACGGCGACTACCTCGCGTTCGCGCTGACGGCGGCGCCGCCGCTGTTCGGCCTGCCCGGCCACTGGGCGATCCGGTTCGACGAGGCGAAGCGGCACGCGCCCGCCACCGTCCCCGCCAGGACCGATTCGATCGAGGGCAACCAGCTCGCGCTCGCGGGGAGCAGCGTCGCCGACGAGCAGGCGCTGCGCGAGGCGCACGTCGGCGTCACCGGGCCGGTTGCGCCGGCCAGCGGCGCCGGCGCCGGCACGCTGGTCCAGGACACTCTGTCGCAGGCGACGTACATGAAGCAGACGCTCGGCGCGTGGCGTCTCGGCCAGGCGGTGGACCCGGCGCTGGCGTTCGTCGGCCGGCGCACCGCCGAGCTGGCCGACCCCTCGCGGCTGGCGAAGTGGCAGCCGGTGCTCGCCGGCCAGAAGGACCGGCTCTCGCGCATCGGCTCGGCGGTCGTCGAGCTCGATGGCGCCGTCGCCGCGCTCGGCCTCAAGAACAAGCAGGGGGAAGACGCGAAGCCGCTGCGCGACATCCTCCGCCTGTACGGCGACGCCGCCGGCACCTCGCACCTGGCCCAGACCAGCGAGAGCCTCATCCAGCGCGCGGCCGCCCAGCAGGGCCAGCTCGCGCTGCGCGGCGTCCAGAGCGCGACGCGCGACCTCGCCTCGTCGGCCGACATGCTTCGCGACTCGACGTCGCTCAGCGACGGCGAGCGCGTCCGGCTGAGCAACGCCGCGGGCCAGGTCGACGACGACTCGCACAAGCTGCAGAGCCGGATGATGCGCGGCGACAAGGTCGACTCGCAGGAGATCGACCGGGTCACGGTCAACGCGGGCGAGATCGCGGTGAAGAGCAAGGTGCACGCGATCGCCGTGCAGCTCGAGTCACTCGAGAAGACAGCGCACGACGCCGGCGACGGCCTCTTCGCGTCCCTCGCCTCGATGTTCTCGAGCGACTTCCGCGGCCTCGAGTTCGAGACCTCGTTCATGAGGACCTCGCTCGAGGGCATCACCCACGACATGGACTGGCAGGCCAGGTTCGCGGGCCTGGGGATGCGCGTCGAGAGCCAGAAGGACCTCGACGACTACAACCGCGAGATGATGCGCGTCCGCAAGGAGTCGCTCGGCCAGGCCCAGGGCCGGCTGGCCTCGATGGGCGCGAACAACCGGATCAAGAATTTCCTCGAGAAGGGCGCCAAGCTCGTCAAGTGGCAGCAGTTCCGCACCGCGTGCGTCAAGCTCGCGGCGCTCATCGGCGTCAGCATCGTCGGCGGCGCGATCGGCGGCATGATCGCGCGCGGCGCCGGCGGCATGCTGATGAGCGGCGCGGGCGTGGCCGCGCTGGAGGACCTGTCGCTCGGCGCGCAGCTGGTCGCGCGCGGCACGGGGCTCGTCGCCGAGACCGCGGTCACCTCGGTCGGCCAGACCGCGATCTTCGGCGACAAGCTCGGCGATGCGTTCCTCGAGAACATGCTGATGAGCCTGGGCAGCGCGGGCATCCTCAAGGCGCTCGGTCGCCAGGGCGAGACCCTCGCGCAGGTCGAGCGCGCGTCGCAGAGCCTGTGGCAGAAGACCGGCGCCGCCGGCAAGCTCGTCCTCCGGGAGGGCGCGGCGCTGACCGGCCACACGATCATGGGCGCGGCGCTCGGCTACGTCTCGCACAGGATCGTCACCGGCAAGAGCCAGCCCCCGCCCGCGACGCTCGAGGAGTGGCTGCTCCAGGGCGCGTCGATCGCCGTCGGCCGCTACGTCGGCAAGGCGATGGAGGCCCGGATGGCCGGCGCGAAGAAGCTCGCCGCCATCAAGGGCTTCGGGGCCGGCCAGGACCTCCTCGCCTCGATGACCTCGCTCCACGAGCGCGCCGCCCGCGCCGAGGCGAGCCACCAGACCAAGGAGTCTGCCGAGCTGCTCGCGAAGCGGCACGAGGTGCTCGCCGACGAGGTCAAGGCCCTCGAGGAGCTCGAGAAGTCACCCGAGAAGATGAAGGCCGCGGGCCTGCGCAGCTACCAGGTCCACCAGATGAAGGCCGACGTGAACGCGCAGCTCGCCGATGTCCACACGCGCGCCTTCGCCGAGGTCCCGTTCCATCTCGCCGGACTCGAGGAGCTGATCCCGGGCGCCCAGTGGAAGGGCTCGCACGATCAGATCGTCGAGGCCATCGAGTCGGCCAGGCGGTCGGGCGTGAACATCGAGGCGAAGCCCCCGCAGGGCGACAGCCGGACGTGGCACGTCGAGCTCGAGGGCCGGCCGCTCGAGATCGTCGAGCGCGTCGACGCGAAGAGGCCGGCCGGCGCCCGCGCGCCGCACGAGGACCACGTCGGCGCGGCCGAGAGGGTGCCCGGCTCACACTTCGTGGGGGCCGGCGCGGGACGCAAGACGCTGTCGCTCGCGGAGATCCACGCGAACGCGGATCACGCGGTCACGCTCCTCAACGGCGCGGCCAGCGCCGTGACGCACAGCCCCTCGGCGGCGGCGCCGTTCTTCACCCCCCTCGGGACGGGCGAGGTCGCGATCATCGTCCCGAACGGGACCAACCTCCGGGTCAAGTTCGAGCCGATGACCGCCGGCGACGACGTCGCGCGCCACAACTACCGCGCCGGTCAGGCGGAGCGCACGTGCACCGTCTTCGTGTCGGAGAAGGCGCGCCCCGAGGACCTCACGCGAGCGATTGCGCACGAGCTTGCCGAGGTCCAGAGCATCGCGGCGGGGGCGAAGCTCGCCACGCCGGCCATGCAGAGGGGCTCGACCTCCGAGCAGCTCGACGCCCACGACGTGGGTCGCAAGGCCGAGGTGCAGGTCCTCCTCTACCAGGCCGAGCGCGCGCCGACCGGCGACACCGCGACCGAGCTCCAGGCGCTCGTCACCCACCTCGGCTTCGAGCCGAAGACGATCGGCACGGACGCGCGGGCGAAGCGGATCTTCGGCGACGACGACGTCGCGCGGATCGACGAGGTCCTGAACAAGCCGAGGATCGTGATCAAGGCGGGTGACTACACCACCAAGGGTGAGATCGTCGGAGACCACTGGGTGTTCGCGATCAAGGCCCAGCTGCCGAACGGCAAGACGACGACGGTCGCGGAGGGATCCGTCAAGCTGAAGCCGAGCCCGACCGAGCCCGGGAAGTTCGTCCCCGACGACACGAAGACCCTCGACTTCATGCTGGACAACCAGACCGACATGGCCTCACGCCGCTGGCGCATCAAGCTCGAGGGGGCCGAGAAGCTGAGCGACCACGTCATCAAGTCCGCCACCGAGCAGTTCGAGACGAAGTTCGGCGAGAGCCCGGCGCTCGGCGGCATGTTAGCGTGGGACAACAAGGCACGGTTCCAGCACGCCTACGCGGAGGTCATGCGAAAGAACCCCACGATGGATCCGCAGGCCGCCGCGGACCTCGCGATCCTGCAGACCCCTTACGGCTCGGCACGCGACGGCGCGGGGTACGACGTCAAGGTGACCGCGAAAGGGACCACCCAGATCGTCACCGGCGATCCGCCGCGCGTGGCGAACGTCCCCGACCAGGTCACCGCGGTCGCGAAGAAGCGATGACCATGCTCGACCCCGACGACCGGTATCACATCGAGACGCGACTCGGTCGCGCGCTGACCGACGAGGAGCTCGCGGAGGCCCGGACGTTCGACGAGCTCGGCCGCGAACAGCTCGCCATCGTCGCCCAGCTCGCGCACCGAGGGATCCTGGCCAGCGCCTACGTGCGCGCGGTCGTGCCCTCGGCCGGGCACTCCGACGTGCGCGACTTCGTCATGAGCATCCAGGACTTCGTGGCCAGGAAGTACCCGCCCGAGCAGCTCGCGATGGAGCACCTTTACGGCCGTGAGCTCGGCCGACCGCTCACGGACGAGGAGCGGCGACTGGTCGCCTCGCTCCCCGACCTCGGCGAGGCTCAGGTCGCGGTCGCGCGACAGCTCGCGTCCAGGGAGCGCGTGCTCGGTCTCCTGTACCTGGCCGACGTGGTGAAGTCCGCCGCCACGCACGAGCGCGACGCCTACGTCGATTCCTTGCTGCGCGATGGCGACCCATGATGACGGGGCGGTCTCCGCTCGAGTGCAGGCTCTACATCGAGCTCCACCCCTGTGATTGTGGCGGATCTGGCTCCATCATCGACATCACGGATCGCGTGGTGACGCACGAGGGCACGCTGTGCGCGCGCTATGCCGGATGTTGTTCCGCATGCGGCGAGGACCGTGAGTACCTGTTCGCGCTGGACCCCGAGATCCCCGCTCCCGACGCGTTCGGTGGCGTGAATCCGTCGACCATCATCGACGCCGGCCAGTATCTCGCGGCGTCCGAGCGCGCGGCCAGACAGGTGCGGCTCGACGGATCGCTCGAGGACCGCGCGTCGGACCGGCCTTCGCTCGCGCGTGCGATTGCCTGTCTCCAGGAAGTGATGAAGTGGATCCCGCCCGGCCACGACAGCGTGCCGGCGTCCGCGCTCTTCACGATGGAGGGGCGGCGCGCTCATGCCGACGAGCCGGGCCGTTTCCGCAGAGTACGGCTGGCAGCGGTCCTCGCGGCATATCGCGAGATGTTGCTCCGGACCGGCTAGCGATCGATGAGGGTCAGGGGGCGAAGGTGCGCTGCAGATCGCCCACGTGCGCGGCCGGCATGCCGAAGCGGATCAGCGCGTCTCCATCGGGGAAGCCGACCTCCATGGTCATGCCCGAGGTGGCCGGCGAGGCCGGCGAGGTGCTCTTTCCGGTCGCCGCCTGCATCATGGCGGCGAGGTTCATGAACACGAGGAAGCTCGCCTTGCGGCCGGTCGCGGCGTCGACCGCGGTCCGGGCGCCGGGCGGGAGCTGGCCGGCGGGCCCGCGCCGGACGACGCCGATCAGTCGCTTCATCTCGTCGACCGCGCCCTGCGGGCCCATGGCGATGGCGACGTAGTGGTCGAAGCCGGCCATGGCCACGTGCGGATCACTCCGGGAGAGCGCGCGCATCTGCGCCGCCTGCGCCGGTGGCAGCTTCGACCAGTCGTAGTGGATGACGGCCTCGTCGATCGAGATGCCCTCGTGGGTCGCGACCGCCCGGCGCGGTGTCATGTCCATGCCGATCCCGCCCATCTCGACGTGGGTCGGGCGGGTCCACGGGAAGAGCGCAGTCATCGCGGCGATCGTCTTCGGCCCGTCGTCGACCATCAGCACGTGGCGCATGACCCCCGCCACCACCGAGCCCTCGCCGCCGGCCGCGGCGAACGGCCCCTTGAAGTGACCGAGGGCATCGTCCCAGCGCCGGCGAAAGGAGGCATCCGCGGAGGTCCCGACCCAGCGCGCCAGGGTCGGGACGACCAGCGCGTACAGCTCGTCGCCCACCGGTCCGATGGCGTAGTAGCCGATCATGATCATGGTCGACCGCGGCGAGGCCACCCGGGCGAGCAGGTCGGCCTGCGCGGGGCGCTGCGCCCGGTTGAACTGCTCGAACGCCGAACCCGGGATGGGCGTGAAGCTCAGCTCGAGCGCGGCCTCGGCGGCGTCGGCGGCTAGCGCGAGGCGGACCTCTCTGGTCTGGCGGGCGATGCGGAGCATGATGTCGAGCTCGGCCATCAGCATCGGACCGATGCCACTGCCCTGCTGCTCGATCGCCTGGGTGGCCATCTTCATGCCGCGCTCGATCTCCGCGCGGTATCGCTCGAGGAGCGCGCGCGGGTCGACGCGCACCGTCGGCCGGGCCGGCGCCTCCTCCGCGGCCAGCGGGCCCAGCGCCCACGCGGCGCACAGATCGACGGCTGCGCGGTCTCCGACGAGCGAGACGCCCTCCTTCGACACCACCGCCACCTCCGCGCCCAGCCGGAGCCGGGCCGGATCGGCGTGGGCCAGGAGGACGACCGGGTGCTTCGGGTACTTCCTCGGGTCGAGCAGGATGAGGTGGAGCGGCCTGTCCATCGCGATGCCGTCGGCGCTCGCCGCCCCCAGCATCGACGCGATCCCCTGCGACGCATTGGCCACGCTGACGAAGACGCCGGCGCCGGGCCTGACCGCGTCGGCGTACGCGCGGATCCCGGCGGCCGCATCGACCACCGATCGCACCGACGCGATCGCGATGACGTCGGCCGGCCGAGCCGGGGCGGGCGGCGCGGGCGGCTTCACCGCCTCGTGGCCGTGACAGGCCAGCTGCGAGACGGTGAGAAGCAGGACCAGGGCGGTTCGCATGGCGCGGACTATACGTCCACGCCAGCCCACCCAGTTCAGAACGCGCCCAGCCAGGTGACCATCGCGCCGTCGGCGCGCGGGACCAGCCCGACCGGGCCCTGGTCAGCTCGCTCGAGGGACGCCTCGTGGTGGCCGAGCCAGTAGAGGACCGCGCCGGTGCCGATGGCCGCGGCGCCGACCAGGCCGAAGCCGAGCCCGAGCGCGCGGTCGCGGTCCAGCGAGTCCTCGCTGTCGGCCAGCTCCGGGGTCCAGGCCCCGCCCTCTTCGAAGAAATCATCCAGATCGGAGGCCTCGCCGCGCGCCTTGAGGCCGTAGTAGACCCCGACCACGGCGAGCGCCGCGCCGGCCGCGCCGATGCCGATGCCGACCAGCTTCTTGTTCGAGCCGGACTGGGTCTCGCGCGGGCCGCCGAGGTCGACCGCACCGGCCGGCGGCTCGGCGACGACCGGCGCCGCGGCGACCGGCGCGTCGCTGGTCATTTGCGGCGCGGGCGCGGGCGGGGTCGGCGCGGTGGCCAGCGCCGGCTCGCCTGCCTTGTCGGACTCCGTCTTGGCGCACGCCCGCAGCGCCTGGGAGTGCTCGCGGGCCAGCTTGGCCTCGGGTGAGTCGGTGACCGCGTGCAGGAAGTTGCGGTAGGCGCGGTAGGCCCGGCGGCAGTCGCCGCGCAGGCGATAGGCCTGGGCCAGGTTGAAGAGGATGCCCGGCGCGGGGACCAGGGCGTACGCCTTGCGGTACGCGACCACCGCTCGCCCGTACTGGCCGGCGCCGTAGTAGCGCAGTCCTTCCTGGTGGAGGACGCGAGCGCGCTCCACGGCCGACGCCTGATCGGCACCGGCGGCCGGCGTGGTCGGGCTCGGGGCCGGGGTCGGGGCCGGCTGCGCGCCGGCCGGTCCGCTGCCGGAGACGATCGCTGCGATGAGCGCGGCGACGAGGACGAACGTGCGAGGCGACATGGGGATCACGTGGTTCCGGGCCAGGGGATTCGGATCACGGCGCGAACGGATCGGCGATCGGCGCGTCGCGGTCGACCCGGGTCGGTCGCGAGCGCGTGGCGGGAGG
>DATHKR010000137.1:0-59164 GCA_035489015.1 Kofleriaceae bacterium
GCTCCCTTGTGGATCAGCATGACCTGGCGGGCGAGGGCGAGGCCGACGCCGGAGCCGTCGGCTTTGGTTGTGAAGAACGGCAAGAAGATCTTGTCTTTGATTTCGTCGGCGAAGCCGGGGCCGTTGTCGGCGATCTCGATGACGGGGCGGCCGCGGTCGGAGACGCCGCCGGCCAGCCAGACTCGGGGCTCGGGGCTGGTCGCGGCGGCGTCGGCGGCGTTTCGGAGGAGGTTGATGACGGCCTGATCGAGGAGGCTCTCGTCGGCCAGGACGCTCAGGCTGTCGGACGGCTCTCGCACGTGTAGTGCGACCCCGCGTCCGGCCCACTCGGCCTCGAGGAGGCGGGCCAGGCGGTGGAGGTAGTCGCCGAGGGCGAGCGGGCGCAGCAATGGCGGCGGCATCTGGGTCAGCTGGCGGTAGCTTCTGACGAAGCGGAGGAGGCCGTCGCTGCGGCGGGCCAGGGTGCGGACGGCGTCGCCCAGGTCGACCATCATTTCTTGATCGAGGTCGGGGTGGCGCTCTCGGACGTCTTTCACGATCTCGTCGGCGGTTCGGGCCAGGGAGGCGATCGGGGTCAGGGAGTTCATGATCTCGTGCGAGATCACGCGGACCATGTCCTGCCAGGCCGATAGCTCGTTGGTGTCGAGCTCGCTCTGGATGTCTTGCACCGAGGTGAGGCGCTGGGTGGCGCCGCCGACCGTGATCTGGGTGGTGCTCAGGATGAGGTGGCGCTCGAGGCCGTCGAGCTCGGTGCGGGTGAGGGTGCGTCCGCCCGGCTGGCTCTGGGCGACGTCGCGCTGGAACGCCGCGCCGTAGACGTCCAGCGCGGCCAGGCTGGTCTTGCTCGAGGCGTCGAGGAGGCGGCGGGCGGCGCCGTTCAGGAGCTCGACGGTGCCGTCGGCGTGGATCGAGAGGAGCGCGACAGGGACCTGCTCGACCAGCGCCTCCAGGTAGCGCCGACGGGCCTCGTCGGTGATGCGGGCCTGGCGGAAGCGGATCATCGCGTCGTCGAACGCCTGGTTGAGATCGCGAAAGCCGGAGCCGAGCTGGCCGAACGAGAACGACTGCTGGAAGTCGTCGTAGCGGATCGCGCCGAGCAGGCGGGCCAGCTCGCGGTTGGTGCGGCCGACGAACCGGACCACCAGGGCGGCCTGGATGACGGCGACCACGCCCACCACCGCGGTGACCGCGTGCAGCGCGGTGCCGGCGACCAGGTAGGCGAGCAGCGCGAGCGACGCGAACAGCGCCGCGACGCGGACGACCAGCTGACCCGCGAAGCTGCCGGACGCCGGCCTAGACCCCATACTTGCCCATCCGCCGGTAGAGCGACGTGCGCGTGATGCCGAGCTCGCGGGCGGCGTGTGACACGTTGCCGGCGTGGCGCTCGAGCGCGCCGAGCACCGCGCGCCGCTCGAGGTCGGCCAGCGTCATCGACTGCGCGGTGCCCTCGTCCGGGCCGGCCCGGTCCACCCGCGGCAGCGGGAAGTCGGCCGACCGCAGCGTGTCTCCCTCGCACAGGATGACGGCTCGCTCGAGCGCGTGGCGCAGCGAGCGGATGTTTCCCGGCCAGGGATAGGCCGAGATCGTGGCCATCGCCTCGCTCGACAGCTGGCGCACCGGCCGGGCGTACTTGCGCGCGTAGGTCCGGAGGAAGTGATCGGCCAGGACCGGGATGTCCTCGGGCCGCTCGCGCAGCGGCGGCAGCTCGATCTCGACGGTGTTGAGCCGGTAGAGCAGGTCCTGCCGGAAGCAGCCCTCGTCGCCGAGCTCGCCGCGGGGTACGTTGGTGGCCGAGATCATCCGCACGTCGATCGGCATCGCGGTGTTGGCGCCGACCGGGACGACCTCGCGCCGCTCGAGGGCGGTCAGCAGCACGGCCTGCAGGTGGCGCGGGATGTTGCCGAGCTCGTCCAGGAACAGCGTGCCGCCCTCGGCCGCCTGGAAGCGCCCGGTCCGGTTCTCGTTGGCGCCGGTGAAGGCGCCCTTGCGGTGGCCGAACAGCTCGCTCGACACCACCGACTCGGCGACCGCGCCGAGGTCGACCGACATGAAGACGCCGCTGGCGCGCGCCGACTGGCGGTGGATCTCGCGCGCGACCAGCTCCTTGCCGGTCCCGTTCTCGCCCAGGATGAGGACGTTGGCGTCGGTCGGCGCCGCCTTGGCGATGACCCGGAAGATGGCGCGCATCGCGGCCGACTCCCCGAGGATGACGTCCGACGGGCGGCTGAGCTGGACGGCCAGCTCCTGGTTGCGGTCCTTGAGCCGGGCGGCCTCGCTCCGGCTGCGCCGCAGCTTGACCGCCGCCTGCACCGTCGCGACCAGCTTCTCGTTCTGCCACGGCTTGGACACGAAGTCGATCGCGCCCAGCTTGATCGCCTCGACGGCGGTGTCGACCGCGCTGTAGGCGGTGATTAGGATGACCACCGCGTCCGGGTCGAGCTCGAGGATGCGCGACAGCCAGTGCAGGCCCTCGCGGCCCGACCGCTCGCCGACGCCGAAATTCATGTCGAGGAGCACCGCGTCGAACGGCGCCGCCGCCATGAGCTCCGGGATGACCGCGGGGTCGGTGGCGGTGACCACCTGACCGAAGTGGCGCTTGAGCAGGAGCTTGCCGGCGACCAGGATGTCGCCGTCGTCCTCCACGATCAGGATGCGTTCGTTTCCAGTCACGTCCTCGTCCGGTGGGGAGGCGCGCTTCGCTCGCCGCGCCGGGGTCGAGTGTACGGTTTCGAACATCGGTGCACGCTGGCGACCACCGGGTCCTTCTCGGTCCCCGCCGATCATCGCGATCTTCCTCGTCTGTCTCGTGGCATCCAGCTTGCCATGGAAGCCGTTCGAGCATGGATCGCACCAACTCACGGCTGCAGCCGGTCTCGGGCGAGGCGATGGACCGAGTCCTCCCCCGCCGCCGGCGCTGGCTGCGCGGCGCGCCGGTGGCCGCCGTGGCGGTGGCAGGCGCGGTCGCCGCGTACCTCGCCCTCCGGCCGGACCCGGCCCGCACGCTGGCGGTCGACACCACCCGGATCGAGATCTCGCCGGTCGTCCGCGGCCGCTTCGACGACTACGTCCAGGTCCGCGCTCGCGCCACCCCGGCCCGGACCACCTTCATCGACACCGCGCAGGGCGGCCAGGTCGAGGCGATCCACGTCGAGGACGGCGCCAAGGTCGAGGCGGGCCAGCTCCTGGTCGATCTTTCCAACACCGCCCTTCAGCTCGACGTCATCTCGCGCGAGGCGCAGATCACCGAGCAGCTCAACGCGCTCCGCGGCCTCGAGCTGGCCCACGAGCAGAACCGGCTGGCCCACAAGCGCGAGGTCGTGGAGGTCGACTACCAGATCTCGCGCCTCACCCGCCGGACTGCCCGCGAGGACCTCCTGGCCGAGGGCGGCGTGGTCTCGCGCGGCGAGCAGGAGGACCTCGTCGAGGAGCTCGCCTACTACAAGCGGCGGCGCGCCGTCCAGCTCGAGAGCTTCGCCGCCGCCGATCGCCTCCAGCGCGCCCAGCTGGTCCAGCTGCGCGCCGCGTCGATCCAGCTGGAGCGCAACATCGAGATCGCCCGCCACAACATGGACACCCTGCACGTGCGGGCCCAGATCGCCGGCCAGCTGACCGCGTTCACCCTCGAGGTCGGCCAGTCGCTGGCGGCCGGCGAGCGCATCGCGCAGATCGACGATCCGTCGCGCTTCAAGCTCACCGCCGAGATCGACGAGTTCTACCTCGGCCGGGTCGACGCCGGCCAGCGCGCCGACTACGAGCTCGACGGCCACACCTACCAGCTGCGGGTGGGCCGCATCCGCCCGCAGGTGCAGAACGGGCGCTTCGAGGCCGACCTCCAGTTCGACGGCACCGCCCCGACCGACGTCCACCGCGGACAGACCGCGCAGCTCAGGCTGCAGCTCGGTCAGCCGACCGACGCGATCCTGGTCCCCAACGCCGCCTTCTATCACGACACCGGCGGCAGCTGGGTCTTCGTGGTTTCCAGCGACCACCGCCGGGCGGTCCGCCGCACCGTGCGACTCGGCCGCCGCAACCCGCAGTTCATCGAGGTGCTCGACGGGCTGCGCGCGGGCGAGGAGATCGTCACCTCCGCCTACACCAACTACCTCGACACCGACCGACTCGAGGTCGGACCGTGATGGCCGCCGTCACCACCCGAAAGGACTCCCCACCGATGCTGCTCGCGCTCGAGAGGCTCACCAAGGTGTACCGGACTGCCGAGGTCGAGACGACCGCCCTCCACGAGGTCGACGTCCACATCAAGGAGGGCGAGTTCGTCGCCATCATGGGACCGTCCGGCTGCGGCAAGTCGACGCTCCTCAACATCATCGGCATGCTCGACGTCCCGTCGACCGGCCGCTACCTGTTCCGCGGCGACGACGTGGCCGGCCAGTCCGAGGCCCGGCTGGCTCGCATCCGCAAGCAGAACATCGGCTTCGTGTTCCAGAGCTTCAACCTCATCGACGAGCTGACCGTCGAGGGCAACGTCGAGCTGGCCCTGCTCTACCACCGCATCTCGGCCGCGGAGCGCAAGCGCCGGGTGCAGGAGGTGATGGACCGGATGCAGATCGCCCACCGCGCCGGCCACTTCCCGACCGCGCTGTCCGGCGGACAGCAGCAGCGGGTCGCCATCGCGCGCGCGGTGGTGTCGAGCCCGGCCCTGATCCTGGCCGACGAGCCGACCGGCAACCTCGACTCGCAGCACGGCGACGCGGTCATGAAGCTCTTGCAGGAGCTCAACGCCGACGGCACGACGATCGTGATGGTGACCCACTCCGCCGCCCACGCCAGCTGCGCCCGCCGCAGCATCAACCTGTTCGACGGCAAGGTGGTCACCGAGAGCCTGCGGGCGGCGAGCTAGTCGATGCTGCGCAACTACATCGCCACCGCGCTCCGCAACCTGGTCAAGCACCGGCTCTACTCGGCCATCAACATCGGCGGGCTCGCGCTCGGCCTGGCCGCCTGCCTGCTCATTCTCTTGTTCGTGCGCGACGAGCTGTCCTACGACCGCTGGCTGCCCAACGCGGACCGCATCGCCAACCTCGAGGTCACCTTCATCGTCCCGGGCCGGGAGCCGCTCCAGTTCGCCCAGTCGCCGGGGCCGGCCAAGGCGGTGCTGGAGGCCGACTTCAGCTCCGACGTCGAGCGCGCGGTTCGCGTCTTCCAGCCGTCACAGCCGGTGCGGGTCGGCGACCGCCAGTTCACCGAGGAGGTGAGCTACGTCGATCCCGGGTTCTTCGAGGTCTTCGACCTCCCGATGGTGGAGGGAGAGCGCGAGGGCGCGCTGGCCTCGAGTGACACCGTCATCCTGTCCCAGCGGACCGCGGCCAAGTACTTCGGCGACCAGTCGCCCATCGGCAAGGTGATCACGGTCGACTCCAAGGTCGACCTGCGGGTGGTCGGCGTGCTTCGAGACCTGCCCGCCAACACCCACCTCGATCTCGACCTCATCGCGCTGTTCGACATCAAGCGCTACTCCGACAACCCGTCGGTGGCCGAGAGCTGGACCGGCGCGAACGCCTACACCTATGTCCTCTTCCGCACGCCCGAGGCGATCGCCCGGGTCGAGGCCGAGCTCCCCGGCATGGTGAAGAGGAACGTCGTCCTGGACATCCCCGGTTTCAAGAACGCGGACATCAGCCAGATCCTCAGGCTGGACCTGATGCCGGTCCTCGACATCCACCTGTACGCCCACAAGCCCGGCTACGCCAAGCCGGGCGGCGACATCGCGGCGGTGTACGCGTTCTCGGCCATCGCGGCGCTCATCCTGCTCATCGCGTGCATCAACTTCGTCAACCTGGCCACCGCGCGGTCGATGAAGCGGGCCCGCGAGGTCGCCGTCCGCAAGGTGGTCGGCGCCACCCGCCGCCAGATCATGGCCCAGCACCTGGGCGAGGCAGTCCTCACCGCCTGCGTCGCCCTCATCCTCGCGCTCGCCCTGGTCGAGCTGGCCCTGGCCCCCTTCAACGCCTTCCTCCACAAGGAGCTGACGCTCGACTTCCTGTCGGACCCGACCCTGCTCTTCATCTCCCTCGGCCTGGTCGGCGTGGTCGGCGTGCTGGGTGGGCTGTACCCCGCCATCTATCTGTCCCGCTTCCGTCCGGCCCGCGTGCTCAAGGCCAACCAGTCGTCGGCCAGCGGGTCGCCCCGGTTCCGCAACGCGCTGGTGGTCTTCCAGTTCGCGATCTCCATCGGCCTCATCGTGTCGACCGCGGTCGTCTACGTGCAGACGATCTACGCCCGGACGATCGACCTGGGCTTCGACACCGCCGACGTCCTGGTGGTCGACGCCATCGAGGACATGCCGGACCCGCAGCAGCGCGAGACCTTCAAGAAGGAGGTCGCCGCCCTGCCCGGCGTGCGGCGCGCCGCCCTGTCGTCCGACACCCCGCCGCTCCACGACATGGAAAACACGCTCATGTTCCGCACGCCGGTCCCGGGCACCGAGCGGCTGCTCATCGAACAGATGAGCGTGGACGTCGACTTCTTCCACCTCTACGGCGTCGTGCCGCTGGCCGGCCGGCTGTTCTCGCGCGACTTCCCCGGCGACGTCCGCACCATCCCCGACGACCCGGCCGTGGAGGCGACCGAGTCGCTCATCGTCAACGAGACCTTCCTGGCCCGGCTCGGCATCCCGCGCGCCCAGGACGCCATCGGGAAGACCCTGTGGGACCTGATCGACGTGACCGACAAGAACCACAGCGAGCGGCTCGCGCGCGCGACCATCGTTGGCGTCGTCCCCGACATGCACCTCCGCTCGCTGCGCACCGAGATCGCCCCGCTCCTCTTCTACCTGCGCGATGGATCGAGGGGCTTCGGCAACCTGTCGGTCCAGGTCGAGCCCGGCCGCACCGCCGAGGTGCAGCGAGGCATCGCGGCCATCTGGCAGCGACTCGCCCCCAGCGTGCCGATCCGCACCTCGTTCATCGACCAGGACATCGCCGCCCAGTACGACGCCGAGGAGCAGCGCGCCCAGACCTTTGCCGCCTTCGCCGTCTTCGCCGTCCTCATCGCCTGCCTGGGCCTGTTCGGCCTGGCCTCGTTCGCAGCCGAGCGCCGCACCAAGGAGATCGGCCTCCGCAAGGTCCTGGGCGCGAGCGTCTTCGACATCGTCCGCCTGCTGGTCTGGCAGTTCTCCAGACCCGTCCTCCTCGCCAACCTGATCGCCTGGCCGGCCGCCTTCTACTTCATGAGCAAGTGGCTATCGGGCTTCCGCTACGCGATCGACCTCACCGCCCCCCTCACCCTCATCGGCCTCTTCGGAGGAGCCGGCCTGATCGCCGTGGCCATCGCCTGGTCGACCGTCGCCGGCCACGCCGCCCGGGTCGCCAGGTCGAGCCCGATCCACGCGCTCCGCTGCGAGTAGGGGACGCGGCGGCTCGCGCCGCGCATGAGACGCCCACTGGGACGGCGCCCGCCGTCGCGCCGCGCACCGGATGCCCCGGTGCGCAACCACCCGATCGCGCAGGCGCGGCAGCCGGAACGGCGCTTGCTCTGTCGGGTGTCATGCAAACGCGTCCAGCTCTGCTCCTGGCTCTGCTCTACCTCGCGGCGATGGGGACCCTGGCGGCATGCGGGTCGGCCGACGGAGACGACCACGGCCCGACCGACGATGGCTCGACCGACGATGGCTCGACCGACAATGGCTCGACCGACGATGGAGGAAGCGCGGGACCGGACGCGGGGAGCCCCGGACCGGCAGACCAGGCGTGTGACGGCAGCCTGGCCGCCGAGATCCCGGCCGGCTTTCCCCGCCTGGGCCCGGGATGCCGATCCCGGTTCCAGTACCGGTGGGAGAATCACCTGTTCGACGCGGCCGGCGAGGAGGACAAGGCGAGCGGACGCGGTGTCCGCGCCTTCCCCGACGCGATCTCGCGGTCGCGGTACGACATGGGGGTCGATCTCGGCGACGGCTTCTTCCCCGTCTACCTCTTCGTGCCGTCGCTCGACCCGGCCATCTACCGCGACGAGGATGGCGCGTTCGCCGGCCACTGGATCGGCTCGTCCTACGACACGTTCGACCCCGAGAAGTCGGGTGTCATGGTCGAGATCACCGGGAGCTCCGACGGCGCCATCTGGGGCCGGTTCGTCGCCAAGATGTGCGACGACCCGGATCTCGACGATTGCTTCCTCTTCGAGTCGGGCCGCTTCTCGGCCGCCATCGACGACGCTCCCAGCGACTACGAGTTCGGCTTCCCGCCCCAGGGCGAGCGCGAGCAGGCCTCGGCGGTCTGCGAGGAGGTCTCCGACTGCAACGTGGCCGACTGCAACGTCGTCACCTGCGACGAGTACCGATGCCTCGGGCAGCCGGTGCAGGGGGCCTGCACGGCCGACGAATCCTGCGACTGGTACGACGGCTGTCAGCCGCTCTGACCCTCAGCCCCGCGGCGACGGGTCGCGGGCGAGCAGGGACAGGATCAGGAGGAGCGCCGCCACCAGCGCCGCCGCGGTTCGCACGTGGTTCCCCGCCGTCCACTCGGTCAGGTAGCGCGCCCACAGACGGGCCGCCTCGGCGCCGTCGGGCTGGACCGCGGCCAGCGCGTCGTTGCGCGGGATGTGAAAGGCCCTGGTGAGGAGGATGGTGCCGGCCAGGTAGAGGATGCAGCCGGCCAGCCGGAGGCGGGCGCCCGGCTCGGACCAGGTCACCAGCGACGAGATCGCCAGCACCAGACAGGCAGCGGCGGTCCCGAGCAGCGCGGCCATGAGCCACCGGGTCACCGCGGTCAGGTTGATCGCCTGCATCGCCAGGATGCCCTGGGCGGCGGGCAGGCGGCCGAGCGCCGGCATCACGAAGGACGAGAAGGCGAAGAAGACGCCCGCGACCAGGCCGCAGCCGAGCGCCGCGCCCAGCGTCACCATCGGGATCACGCGGTCGCTCATCGGACTCGCGCTCCGACGGGGGCGGCGGCCGCGGTGGTGGTGCTGGTCGCGGTGATGGGGACGGGGGTGGCCATGGTGTTCTCCTCGGCTCGATGTCTCTGACCACAGACTGAGCCATGCGTGAGTGCACCGCCAGACCCACGAATGCAGCCCATCGTTGCATTCACGCAACGACCCGACCGCGCCGCGGCGGCTCCGACCGGCGCCTGCGTTCAGTCCCAGGGGCCGGTCAGGAGGGTCGCCACCGGCCGATCTACTTCTTGATGAGCGGGCTCACCGGCACTGGATGCGCCTTGGCGAACGCCGCTGCCTTCTTCTGGCTCTTGCCCGCCGTGTCCTGCTTCTTGGCCTTGTCTTTTGCCTTCGGAGATCTGTCGCCCATCGATCGCCCCCTCCCGGTGAATGTCGACTGATGATCCGCTCTCCGCCGCAGCAAGTCCATTGACCGAAGATGTGGTCGGGCCGCTTCCTTTTGGGTTGCAAAGAGTAAGGTTACTTTCTAAATTGCCGGCTCCTGATAGAGGGGCCATGCTGAACACCGCCGAGAAGGCATCCATCCGACGGAGCTGGGAGCTGGTCAAGCCGATCACCGAGACGGTCGCCGATCTGTTCTACCGGCGCCTGTTCGAGGTCGCGCCGCACTACCGCCCGCTCTTCAAGGAGGACCTGGCGCCGCAGAAGCGGAAGCTCATCGCGATGCTCGGCTTCATCGTCAAGTCGCTCGACTGGCGCGAGGAGTCCTGGGACGAGTCGGTCTCGCCCGAGGACGATCTCTTCCTCGTGGTGCTCGCCCTCGGCCGGCGCCACATCGAGCTCTACCGGGTGCCCGACGCGGCGTATGACGCGGTCGGCAACGCGCTGGTGTGGACGTTCGACTACGGCCTCGGCGAGGCCTTCACCAGGGACATCCGGGACGCGTGGCTCAAGGCGTACTCGCTGATCTCCAGGATCATGCAGATGGGCCACTGCGCGGCCGGGGAAGCGAGCGAGCTCAGATGGGCCGAGCGATGATGGGTACCAGCATCGTCATGAAGGGCCTGCTGAGCGAGTTCAACCTCGCCGACGTGCTGCAGGTCGTGTCGCTGAGCCGCCAGTTCACCGCCATCGAGCTGAAGCGGCTCGACGGAAAGCACTACGGCATCATCTGGATCAAGAGCGGGCACGTCATCGCCGCGCAGCAGGGATCCGTGGAGGGCCGGCTGGCCTTCTACGAGCTGTTTCACTCGATGGCGGACATGTTCGTGGTGTTCCGCCTCGACGATCCGCCCAGCTTCAGCGCGCCGATCGGCCGCCTCCCCGACCTGCTCATCGAGGCGGTGGAGGCGGCGCCGCGCCCCGAGGGGAGCCAGGCGGCGCCGCGCCCGGTGCCCGTCGACCCGCCGGCGCCGGTCCGCTCGAGCCGCGCGGCCGATACCCGGCCGGCCCCGATCCGGCAGGCGCCGGCAGGCCCCGCCCACGCGCCCACCCGCCCGCGGACCGCGGCGCCGCACGGCCGGCGAACCGCGACGCTGTCGGTCGCGCGCGCGCCATCCACCGGGATGGTCGTGGCGGTGTGCAGCCCGAAGGGCGGCGTCGGCAAGACCACGATCGCGCTCAACCTGGCGGTGAGCCTGGCCCAGCGCGAGGTCAAGACCATCCTGGTCGACGCCGACATCAACGGCGATCAGCTCGCGCTGCTCGACGCCCGCGATCGCGTCCCGCTCGGCGTCTACGACATCCTCGACCGGCCCGAGGCGCTCGACCAGGCGCTGCGCGCCACCGCCTCGCCCCACCTGCGCCTGCTCCCGGCCAGCGGACCCGAGGTCAGCGCGGGCGTGCTCGAGGGGCGCGAACAGGCGGAGGGCTGGCGCAAGGTGCTCGAGGCGGTGGGCGCGCGCGCCGACATCGCGCTGGTCGATTGCCCGGCCGGGATGTTCGGCGTCACGCGGGAGGTGCTGGGCGCGGTCTCCCACGTCATCGGCGTGTTCCAGTCGGAGGTGGTCGCGCAGCGCTCGTTCGCGATGTTCTCGCGCGGCCTCGCGGCGCTGCCGCCCGGGCGGCGCCCGACGCTGCTCGGCGTGGTGGTCAACATGTTCCAGCGCCGGTCGGGACCGTCGGTGGAGGCGTTCCAGGCCTTCTGCGACGAGGCCGATCGCCACCACCTGTTCGAGACCATGATCCCGCGCTCCGAGGCATTCGCCGAGGCCAGCCTGGCCGGCCAGCCGCTTCGCTTCAGCGAGGGCGCGGCGCCGAGCCCGGTGGCGTGGCTGTTCGACATGCTGGCCGACGAGATCTTCACCCGCTCCGGACTGCGCACCGCCGCGACGACGAATCCGCGTTCGTTCCTCGTCTGATCCGATCTGGGCATACAATCCCGCCCATGCGCGCCCTTCCCGTTCCCCTCCTGCTCCTGCTCGCCTGCAACAGCAAGCCGGCCGCGACGGCGCAGCCAGCCGACGTGGGCACAGCAGCACCCGACTTCTCGCTTGCCGGCTCCGACGGCAAGACCCACAGCCTGGCCGAGCTCCGCGGCAAGCGCGCCGTGGTGGTCGCCTGGTTCCCCAAGGCGTTCACCGGCGGCTGCACCGCCGAGTGCAAGTCGCTGACCGAAGGCGGCGAGGCGCTCCGCAAGTACGACGCGGCCTACTTCGCGGTCAGCACCGACACGCCGGAGGACAACAAGAAGTTCGCCGAGTCGCTCGGGGCGGACTTCCCGATCCTGGCCGACCCGACCGCCGATACCGCGCGCGCCTACGGCGTGCTCGGCAAGGACGGGAAGCACGCCAAGCGGTGGACCTTCTACATCGGCGTCGACGGCAAGATCAGCGACATCGATCGCGAGGTGAAGCCGGCCACCGCCGCGGCGGATGTGGCCAGCCGCCTCGAGAAGCTCGGGATCGCGAAGCTCCCGCCCTCCTGAGGCCGCGCTCCCGGCCGCGGGGACCCACCTTCGAACTCTCGCGCTCTTTGCCACCCGCTCGCGGCGGGAGGGGGAGCAAGGTGAGTCTTGCGGCCGGTCGCGCCGCGGGAGGAGCGGGATCATGCAACACGCCGAGAGGTGGACATGGATGGGGCGCGTCGCCCTTGGTGCGCTCGCGCTCGCGGTCGCGGCGGGCGCCTGCGGTGACGACGGCGGCAGCGGGCTGGACGGCGACACGACCTACGACCAGCTGTCCGACGGCGAGGCGATGGACTTCTGCGAGTGGTCCTTCAGCCTCAACTCCGACGAGGAGGTGGCCCGGTTCACCTGCTACGCCGCCGCGCTGATCGTCTCCGACGGTGATCGCGACACGTGCGAGACGATCGTCGAGGAGTGCCTCGACGAGGCCGAGCCGTTCGACCCGACCGAAGCCTGCTCGGAGCCCGATGATCTCCCGGCCTGCGCCAGCGAGATCACCGTGACCGAGATGGAGCGATGCGCCGAGCAGAACGCCGATCTGCTGTCGGACCTGGCCCGCGACGTCTCCTGCGACGACTCGGCCGACGACCTCCTCGACTTCGAGCTGCCACCCGCGTGCCTCGACATCCAGGAGCAGTGCCCGGACCTGTTCGAGTCGAGCGAAGAGGCGACCGCCGCGGCGATCCCGGTCAGAGCCTTCGCAGGTAGGCGAGCAGCGCGGGGATCTCGGCGTCGGTGAACGGACGGTCATGCACCGGCGGGACCACGCCCGGCTGCGTCGTGAGCAGCGGGGCGGCCGGGGCGACGACGGCGACCCGCCGGAAGAACTGCTTGTAGTGCTCGAGCATGTCCTCCAGCGTGGCGGCGGTGTTGTTGCTGAAGTACGGCGCGGTCCGGCTGATCCCGCGCAGGCTCGGGATGTCCATGTGCTGGACGTCGCCGGGCCCACCCGGCGCCGGGAAGCCGGTCAGGAGCAGGCGACCCGGGTCCGATGTGGTGAGCCGGGTGACGCAGGGCGGCTGAGGAGCCGGGCCGCCGCACGGGGTCCCGCCCGGGGCCACGCCGCTGTTGGTGATCTGGTAGGTCCGCACGTTCTCCATCTGGCTCGGGCTACACGGCGCGAAGGCGAAGCGCGGCGGCACCGCGGTGTCGACCGGCCTGGGGCACGCGGTCGCGATGTCGTGATAGCGGACGATGCCGGTCGGCACGCCATCGGTCCCCTGCGGGGTCGGCGTGCTGCCGCTCGGGTGGCCGCCCAGATCCCCGTGGCACTGCGCGCAGGCGCGGTTGAACACCGCCTTGCCCTGCGTCTCGAGCTCGTCGAGGACCGGGTCGGGATCGGGGAGCGGACAGGTGCCCGCGACCATCGCGTCGGACAGCTCCTTGACCCGCGGGGAGGAGAACTGCTCGCTCTGGAAGCCGGCCACGTCGTCCAGCCAGCCATCCGGCGGATCGACCGTGACGGACGCGTGGTTGCGGAGCGCGCCGAGCGCCTGGTCCTGCAGCGTCTCGATGCGCGCGTCGAGCTGGTAGCCCCCGGTCGGGTTCGGCCCGCGCGCCCACACCGGCGCGAGGCCATCCGGGCCGGTGATTTTCACGTCGAGGATCGACGGCACCGCGCGCCAGACGTCGGCGACGGTCTCCGTGGTCGGGGCGGCCGACGCCGGGCATGGAACCGCCGACCCGCAGTCGAGGAGCACGACGTTGGCGGGCAGCGGGATGCTGACCCGGACCAGGCCGTTCTCGATCAGGTTGGTGTAGTCGTGCGCGGCCGCGCCGCTGGCGCGGAAGTCGTCGGCGTCGATGGGGCGGAAGAGCGGATCGTCCTCGCCCGAGCTCACCATCGCGTCGAACCGCGCGCGCGCGGCCGACGGGCTCAGCTGAAAGCGCTCCGCGTCCATGTGGCAGTCGGAGCAGGCCCGCCCGTTGCCGCCCAGCCCGGCCAGGGTCCGGTCGTGGAAGTTCGCCTTGCCCCGGCAGAACGCGGTGTCGACCGGCGTGTGCGACGGTCCGGTGGCCGCGTCGCAGGCATCGGCGGTGCACTCGTCGCCGTCGTCCAGGTCAGCTGGGAGCGACAGGTGGACGACGGTCGCCGGGAAGCCGCGGTCGCCTCGCACGACGTGGAGGCTGAAGCGATCGGCCGAGGCCGCGCTGCCGGCGACCAGGGCGAGGTCGGCGGGACCGTGGCGCGCGTCCTGGTCCCCGTCGTCGGCGGCGTCCTCGTCGTCGTCGGCGGCGGCGTCGTCGCCATGGGGGTCGGCGCCGGGTGTGCACATCTGGAAGACGTATCGGCGTCCGCCGTGCCCGCCGGCCTGGTTGCCGCGGTAGATGCAGGTCGTGGGCGCACCTGACCCGGCGCGAAAGGTGAGCTTCACCTTGCCGTTGCCGGCGGCGCCGCGCGTCACCGGGATCTCGCCCGGCACCGCGAAGTCGAGCGCCCCACCCGCCACGACCGCGTGGCCGTCGGTCCATCGCCGCGGCCTGTAGTCGCGACGGGCGTCGATGGACACGCCGCCGCACGGGGAGGACACGACCGCGAGGGCCTCGTCGACCACGATGTCTTCCTCCTGCGCGAGCGAGCAGGCGCCGGCGACCAGGCCACCGAGCAGCGCGAGCGCGACGGCTCGAGGACGGACCGGAAGAGCCCTGAACAGACGACGGACGACGATGCGCATGGATGGCCTCCGCGAAGTGGGACGTGCCCCGAGACGTGCCGAGGCGTCCGGCGCCTGTGCGCGCTGCGTGCCAATCGCAACCAGCGGCGCCTGCCGCGCGCGCCGCCTGCTTTCCTGTCCGCACCGAAGTGGACTATCGTGGCCGTCGGGGGCGGAAGCGGGCAGAAACGGGCCGCGGGCGATGGGAGGGTCGGAGCACACAGATCAGCAGGACGACTCGGCGCGGTACCAGGCGCGCATGAGCGCGCCGGCCGCGCACATGCGCGTCGCCCATGGCCGCGCACCCCGGCCGGTGATGGAGATCCCGGCGACCGGACTCACCGTCGGACGGGCCGGCGGCGACGACGACGCCGATCTGGTGCTGGAGGACCGCCGGATCTCCCGGCGGCACGTCCGGGTCGAGGCCAGCGTCCTCGGCTGGCACCTGGTGGACGCCGGCAGCCGGAACGGCGGCTTCGTCGACGGGCGCCCCTTCGAACCCGGCCAGCGGGTGGCGCTCGCCGACGGCGCGGTCGTCCGGCTCGGCGACTCGCTGCTGGTGTTTCGCGCGTCCGCGCCCGGCGTCATCGACGGCGACGTCGCCATGTTCCCCGGTGAATCGCCGCTGGCGGCCGCCGTGCGGGTGCAGCTGCGCAGACTGGCCGGGGCGAGCGGGCACGTCCTCATCCAGGGCGAGACGGGGACCGGCAAGGAGCACGCCGCCCAGTTCCTCGGCCGGGCGAGCGCCCCGCGCCCCTTCGTCCCCCTGAACTGCGCCGAGCTCACCAGCCAGCTCGCCCGCTCGGAGCTGTTCGGACACGTCCGGGGCGCATTCAGCGGCGCCCACGCGGCGAAGGAGGGGCTCATCGACGCGGCCGGCTCCGGCGTGCTGTTCCTCGACGAGATCGGCGAGCTTCCCCTCGACGTCCAGGGCGATCTGCTCCGCTTTCTCGAGGACGGCAGCTTCCGCCCGGTCGGCTCGACCGAGCTGCGCCGGAGCCCGGCGCGCATCGTCGCCGCCACCAACGTGGACGTCGACGACTTCGTGCGACAGGGCCGCTTCCGGCGCGACCTCCTGGCCAGGCTGCGGGCCAGCAACCCGCCGCTCGAGCTGCCGCCCCTGCGCGCGCGCCCCGAGGACGTGGCCGGCTGGGCGCGGCGGTTCGCGGTCGAGGCCGAGGGCGCCTGTCCGGCCGAGCTATTCTCCGCCGGCGCCGCGGAGTGCCTCGTCCTCTACCCGTGGCCCGAGAACCTGCGCGAGCTGCGCGGCCTCGTCCGCTCGCTGGTCGCCGATCCGCTGGACAAGCCGGTCCCGCCCGACCAGCTGCCCGAGCGGCTGCGCGCGCACCGCCAGCGGCTGCGCGGCGACCAGGGCGAGCCGACCCCGAGCGGCGCCGCTCCGCTCGACGAGCCCACCCGCGAGGAGATCGAAGCGGCGCTCGAGCAGACCGGCGGCCGGATGCGCACGGCGGCGCAGCAGCTGCGGATCGATCGGCGCAAGCTGTATCGACTGTGCGAGCGGCACGGCATCGACATCGAGGTGCATCGCGGTCGGACCCCGCCGCGACCGTGATATCGGCGTCTCGTCCTACGGTCCGCCCGCCTCGATGAACGCCAGGATGCGCTGGTAGTTGAAATCGCCGGGCCCTGTGAGCGCCTGCGGCCCGGGGTGGGGGTGGGTGGCGCAGCCCTCGTCGTTCGACGGGCAGAGGAGGATCTGCGAGCGTTCCGGACGCTCGAGGTCCACGAAGCAGGCGAAGCGCTCGAGGTTGTTCTCGGGCGTGTCGCCGAGGTCGAGGTAGAAGCCACCCGGGTGCTGGCTGCCGTGGCAGGAGCCGCGTGCGCACCCCGCGTACGGGTCTCCGTCGGGACCGTTCAGATCGATCTCGCCGCGCAGGATCGGCAGGATCTCGGCGGCGAACCCATCGAGCTCGAGCATCTCCGATCCGCAGCCACCGGACTCGACCTCGCAGTCGCTCTCCGCCTGACCATCCGCGTCGGTGCACGAGGTGCAGGGCGTGCCGTCGCGGCGGGTCCCCACCTGGCAGTCGACCGGCGCGCAGGCCGTGGTCACGACGCCGTGCTCGTCGGTGCAGGTGGTGCACGACCGCCCGGGCTCGTCCTCCTCGGTCTGGCACACCGGCTCCGGGGTCCGCTCGCTGCGGTGCTCCTTGCCGGTCGCGCCGCCGCCTCCGCGCTGCTCCTCCCGCTCCGGGTCGGAGGTCAGCGCACAGCCGAGCTCCGCGGCGAGGAACAGGTTGGCCAGCCTCGCCGCGCGCAAGAACGCCGCCTCGTCGATGGATGGGGTTCCTGGGGCCTGGAGCCGCGGGCGGGAGAGGGCGCTCAGGCTGCGATCGAGTACGAGGCAGACCGGTCCGCTCGCCTGGTCCTCGGTCAGCTGCTGGCGCACGCAGTGCAGCTCCCCACCCTCGTCGGTGCAGTCGTAGAGGTCACGCTCGAGCCGATCCGGGGCGGCCTCGAGCCCGACCGGCGTCAACATCGATGGAGAGTAGCCATCCCGCCAAGCCTGGCGGCGCCCGGTGATCGGGTCGCCGTCGGTCCGGTGGGGCGACGCGCTCGCGAGCGTCGCGTCGTTCGCCGCCGCCAGCCTGGCCAGGCCGAGGTGGGCCGCCGCGTCGCTCACCTGGACCGACAGGCCGCCGGTTCGTGCCTCGGCGTTCGATCCGCGACCGACTGGAGCGTCACGTCCCATCAGCACGACGAGGGCCACCACCAGCGCGGCGCCGAGGAGCGCGAGGCCGCTCCTGGCTCGACCCGAGAGCCCGAGGACGCGCGATCCGACGATCTCCACGGCTCGCTGCAGACCGACGAGAGGCAACCACACCAGGCTCCTCCTCGCCCGGCGGCGCGGCGATCGTTCCAGCTCGCTGCGGAGCAGCTCGAGGGCGCGCGACTGCCGCCACCGGACCGTCCCGGCCGGAACCCCCGCGGCCTCGGCGATCTCGACGCACGACAACCCCTCCACGAAACGCTGCTCCACCGTCGACCGGAACGGCTCCGGCAGTCCCTCGACGATGGAGCACAGCCGGGCCCGGTCGATCCCGTAGGCCAGGAGCGGATCCGGCTCGACCACGGAGCGTCCGGTCAGGTGGAAGCACTCTTCCCGGAGAGCTCGGCGCCGCCCGCTGCGGACCTCGCCCCATGCCAGCTTGCGCATGACTCCGTGCAACCACGGCCGCATCGGCCCGTCGGGCGGCGGCTTGCTGAGCGCGGTGAGGTAGGTCTCCTGGACCAGGTCCTCGGCCGATGCCGGCGACCGCGCCAGGCGCCGGGCCAGCCCCTTCAACCAGCGCTGGTTGGACTCGAGCTTCTCGTCTTCACGCGGCATGCGGGCCCTTTCCAGGGTAGTGCCGCCGCTCGAGGGAGTGTTGGGGAGAAAGGCGCCCTACGGTCTGCTCGCCCGGATATAGGTCAGGATCCGCTTGTAGTTGAGGTCGTCGGGGCCGGTGAACAGCGCGGGACCGGGGTGCGGGTGGGTGATGCAGCGCTCGTCGTTGCTCGGGCAAAGCAGGACCTGCGAGCGTCTCGGGCGCTCGAGGTTCACGAAGCAGGCGAAGCGCTCGACGTTGTTTTCGGCCGAGTCGGCGGGATCGAGATGGAGTCCGCCCGGGCGCGCGATGCCGTGGCAGGCGGCGCGTGTGCACCCCGTGAACGGTTCCCCGTCAGGGTCGTTCAGATCGATCTCGCCGGCGAGGATCGGCATGATCTCGTCGGCGAACACCTCGATGTCGAAGTCGCCCTGAGCTGCGCAGTCCCCTTGCTGGCCGCCGTCCGGGCCGCCGCCCTGGCCGCCGTCGGGGGACGGGGAATCCTCGGCCCCGAGCAGCGGCTGGGAGTCCTGCTGGTCGGCTGGCTGCGCGCAGGCAGCGACGGCGAGCCCGAGCAAAGCGAGAAACATCGTCCTGGTCATGTGTCACCTCTTCTGGAACGTCCCCCCGGCGACGGGGTGTCCTGAAGAGGTAGTGCCGCTGTTCGCGGGGTTGTTGGCCAGGATGATGAAGATCCGCTACGGCATCCGGCCGACGTAGCGCGACGCCGGGCGGATCAGGCGGCCGATGCGGCGCTGCTCGAGCACGTGCGCCGACCAGCCGGCGATCCGGCTGACCGCGAAGGTCGACGAGAACTGCTCGCGCGGCAGGCCGACCGCGTCGAGCAGGACCGCGGTGTAGAACTCGACGTTGGCGGCGAGCGGGCGATCCGGCTTGCGCTCGCGCAGGATCTTGGCGGCGGCGGCCTCGACGGCGCGAGCGAGCTCGAGGTGCGGGCTGGCCAGCGGACGCACGGCGATCTCGAGCACGGCCGCGCGCGGATCGCGCACGCGGTACACGCGGTGGCCCATGCCCATGATGCGGCGGCCGGCGGCGAGCTCGCCCATCAGCCAGGCCTCGGCCCGGTCCGGCGTGCCGATCGCGTCGAGCATGTCGAGCACCGGGCCGGGCGCGCCGCCATGCAGCGGGCCCTTCAGCGCGCCGACCGCGCCCATCACCGCGGAAAGAAGATCCGAGGCGGTCGAGGCGATCACGCGGGCGGTGAAGGTCGACGCGCTCATCGCGTGATCGATCACGGTCACGAGGTAGGCGTCGAGCGCGGCGACCGCGTCGGGACGCGGCTGGGTGCCGACCGTCATCCGCAGATAGTCCGCCGCGTGACCGCTCGCCGGATCGGGGGCGATCGGCTGCTGCCCGGCGCGGGCGCGGCTCCAGCCGGCGACGAAGACCGGCGCGGCCCCCAGCGCGGCGACCGCGTCGGCCACATCGTCGCCGGTCGCGCGGAGGTGGGCGAGGCCGGCCTTGAGCGCGTCCATGCCGTCGGCGTGGGCCAGCGCGTCGCCGAGGCGCGGCACGTGCTCCCACGCGGCCGCGCGGGCGCGACCGAGCGCGTCGCCGAGCTCGATCGTGCGGTCCTCGCCCGCGCCGGCGGACAGGACGCGGCTGGCGGCGACCTCGAACGAGGCGCTCGCGGCCAGCTCCTCGACGTCGTGACCGGCGATCACCAGGCGACCGCGCTCCCCATCGACGTCCGAGATCAGCGTCTCGGCCACGACCGCGGTGTCGAGCCCATCAGCGGTTGGCTTCGTCATTCGTGCTCCCTCCCGTCGGAGATGAACTCTTGTACTCGATCCTTCGATGCCGGGCGCACCCATTTCGTCGCACGTCGCCCGCCCGAGGGAGGGCCGGGTCAGTCCGGCTCGAGCCCGAGCGCGACCTCGAGCCGGCGCACCAGCTCGACCAGGCGCGGGCGCGCCACCTTGAGCAGGAACTCCGGCGCGAGCTGGAAGGCCGGCCCGCCGCAGTTGATCACCAGGGTCGGCGTGTTGCTGGTCCCGCGGATGCCCGCCGCGATGCCGTTCAGGTCCTTCTGCCAGTCCCCGAACGAGGAGACCACCCCGAGCTTGCGATGCTGCTTCAACGCGGCCTCGATCCCGCGGCGGACCTTCGGCCAGCCCGACCGATCCTGCGCGCGGATCTGGGCCAGGAGGTCCTTCCGCTCCTCGGGCGTGACCACCGCCAGGTAGGCGCGACCCATCGCGGTCGTGCCCAGCGGGAGCCGGGCGCCGACGTCGAGGCTGATCGTGACCGGCGCGCGGCTGCGGCAGATCTCGAGGTAGATCATGTTGAGCTGCGCGTAGGTCCCCATCGCGACCACGCCGCCGGTCGTCTCGGCCAGCTCCTGCATGAGCGGGCGGGCGAGCTGGCGGGCGTTGAGGCGGGCGAGCACCGCGCTCCCCAGCGCGAGCGTGGACGTGCCGAGCCGGTACTTCGCCGAGCTCTCCACATACTGTAGATAGCCGAGCCGGGTCAGCGTGTGGGTCAGCCGTGAGACGGTCGACTTGGGGAGCTCGCAGCGCTCAGCGATCTCCTGGTTGCTGAGAACCCGGTCGCTGGCGCGAAAACAGGCCAGCACGCTCAATCCGCGGGCGAGCGCCGCGACGAAGTGTCGATCCTGCTTCTGCTTCGGCCGCCGGGCGGGTGGGCTCATGGTCCGTGAGCCGACCTATATGACGCGGGCCGCGACCCGGGTCAATCGACCTGATTGAGGGCTCGATTTGATTTGACCGCTCAGGGGGGCTCTTGTAGCGTGGGCTCCGAAAGCGGAACTAAGTTCTGCACTGCAGAATCGGCTGTTCGCCCGCCACCGTGTGCTTGTTGGATTCCCCCCAACCCCGGAGTGAGCCATGCATCGGCCCTGTCAGCTGATCCACCGGTCTTCGAGGCGAGGAAGCTGGCGTGCTTCACTCGTCACGTCCCTCATCCTCTTCGCCTCCGCGCCCGCGTGGGCGCAGAGCCAGCCGGCAGAGCCGCCCGCCGAGGATCCCGCGGCCCCGCCCGCTGATCAGGATCCCGCGGCCGCGCCGGCAGATCAGGATCCTTCGGCTCCGCCGGCCGAGCAGGAGGCGCCGCCGCCCAGCGCCGATCAGACCAACCCGGTTCCCGCTCCGGCTGGGACCGTGCCCGCGACCAGCTACCCGTCGATGGGTCCTACCCATGAGCTCCTCCTGGGCGAGAACTTCTTCATCCGCCCTGGCCTGATGCTCCAGAGCTGGACCGAGCTTCTGCAGGATCGCGTCCCACAGACCAACGGAGACGACGGCGAGTACCAGTTCAACACATTTCTGCGCCGAGCACGCGTCTTCTTTGCTGGCGGCATCTTCAACAAGGTCACCTACCTTCTCCTCCTCGAAGCTGCCAATTTCGGAAAGACGGTCACCGCTCCGGATGGCACGGCGGTGAAGGGCTTCAACACGCTCCTCTTCCAGGACGCGTTCTTCTCGATCAACTTCAACCCCGCCTTCACCGTCCAGGGCGGCCTGATGCTGGTGCCGTTCACGCGCAACATCCTTCAGTCGACCTCCACCTACCTCTCCCTCGATGTCCTCACCACCACCGCCACCTTCATCGCCGCGACCCAGACATCGAACCTCCGCGACGCCGGACTGCAGCTGAAGGGAAACCTCAACGAGGACCACTTCGAGTACCGGCTCGGCATGTTCCAGGGCATCCGGCAGGGCTCCGGCCAGGAGGGGGCGCAGGGCGGGAAGAACTCGCCGCGCTTCGCCGGCTATCTCCAGTACAACTTCTTCGACCCGGAGATCGGGTACGTCTTCAACGGCCAGTATTTCGGACACAAGAAGGTCGCCGGGGTCAGCGCGGGCTTCGACTACCAGAAGACCGACGGCACCGACGTGGACCCGTATCTGGCATTCTCGGCCTCGGCGTTCGCCAGCATCCCGCTCAGCGGTGACGCCAAGACCGGCGGCGACGAGGTCGCCGGCCTGGTCCAGTTCCTCCACTTCGACCCGGGCACCACCCTGGCCCCGCCGCCCGCGCCCGGCGGCGTCGCCGAGCAGAACGACATCGCGGCCGAGCTGTCGTACTTCAACCACGCGGCCAAGACGTCGGTGTTCGGCAAGTTCGAGATGCGCAAGAACGCGGACGAGGTGTTCGAGGGCGCCGACCTGACGATCATCGGCGGCGGCCTCAAGTACTTCATCGCCGAGGCCGCGCTCAACGGCACCCTGGCCTACAACCGGATCGACTCGCCCAACGCGCCGGAGGGGACGACCAATCCGATCAACCAGATCGTCCTCCAGATCCAGGTCGCCTACTACTGATCAACGATCGGAGACGCCGGCCGCCGCGGTAGGTGCGTGCGGCGGCCGCGTCCCGGCCGAAGATGGCGAGCACGACGTGACTCCCCCCGGTGTCCCTCTCCTGCGCGTCCGCGGCGTCTGCGTCCGCTTCGACGGCGTGGTGGCGCTGGACGGCGTCTCGTTCGACGTCCAGGCCGGGGAGATCTGCGGCCTCATCGGGCCGAACGGGGCCGGCAAGACCACCCTGTTCAACTGCATGAGCCGGCTCTACGAGGTCCGCACCGGGGCGATCGAGCTCGACGGCAAGTCGGTCCTGCGCTCGCCGTGTCACGCCATCGCCCGGCTGGGCATCGGCCGCACCTTCCAGAACCTGGCGCTGTTCCAGACCATGTCGGTGCGCGACAACGTCCTGGCCGGCGGTCACGCGCGCAGCCGCGGCGGCTTCATGGCCAACGCGCTCCGCCTGCCGCTGGTCGCCCGCGAGGAGCGCCTGCTGCAGGACCGGGCCAACCAGCTCATCGAGGTGCTCGACCTGGTCGCGGTGGCCGGCGCGCCGGTCGCCGCGCTGCCGTTCGCCACCCGCAAGCGAGTCGAGCTGGCCCGCGCGCTGGCCAGCGAGCCGCGCCTCCTCCTGCTCGACGAGCCGGCCGGCGGCCTCAAGCACGAGGAGGTCGAGCACCTGCGTGAGCTCATCCGCTCGCTGCGCGATCGGCTCAACCTGACCATCCTGCTGGTCGAGCACCACCTCGGCCTGGTCATGCGCGTGTCCGACCGCGTGGTGGCGCTCGATTTCGGGCGAGTCATCGCCGAGGGCACGCCGGAGGAGATCCGGCAGCACCCGGAGGTGATCCGCTCGTACCTGGGAGCGCCGTCGTGAGCGCGATCCTGGAGCTCCGCCGGGTGGACGCCTCCTACGGCCCGGTCGCGGTCCTCCAGTCGATCGACCTCACCGTCGAGAAGGGCGAGGTCGTGGCGCTGCTCGGCGCCAACGGGGCCGGCAAGACCACCACGCTGCGCGCGGTCTCGAACATGATGGTCCGCACCGGTGGCGAGATCCGGCTGGCCGACCAGCGCATCGACGGCCTGGCCACCGAGCGCATCGCGCGGCTGGGCGTCGCCCACGTCCCGGAGGGGCGCGGCACCTTCGAGGCGCTCACCGTCGAGGAGAACCTCCAGCTCGGCTCGTACGTCCGCCGCGACCGCGACGTCGGCCGCGACCTCGCCCGCGTGTACGGCTACTTCTCGGTGCTGGCCGAGCGCCGCCGCCAGCAGGCCGGGACGCTCAGCGGCGGCGAGCAGCAAATGCTGGCGATCGCTCGGGCGCTCATGCTCCGCCCCCGGCTCCTGCTCCTCGACGAGCCTTCGTTCGGGCTCGCCCCGCTGGTGGTCCAGAAGATCTTCGGCATCCTCGGCGCGATCAACCGCGACGAGGGCACCAGCATGCTCCTGGTCGAGCAGAACGCCGGGCTCGCCCTCGAGCTGGCCAGGCACGCCTTTGTCCTCGAGGCCGGGCGGGTGGTCATGAGCGGCGAGGCGAGCACGATCGCCGGCGACGAATCGGTGCGCCGCGCCTACCTGGGGTTGTGACATGGAAGGCTTCCTCCACCAGCTCCTCCTCGGGCTCGCCAGCGGCAGCATCTACGGCGGCGTCGCGCTGGCCCTGGTGATGATCTTCAAGGCCACTCACCACGTGAACTTCGCGCAGGGCGAGCTGGCGATGTTCACCACCTACATCTCCTGGAGCCTCATCCAGGCCGGCGCTCCCTACTGGGTCGCCTTTGCGCTCACCCTGGGCGGGGCGTTCCTGCTCGGCTCGCTCATCCAGGTCGCGATCGTGCGGCGGGTCCAGCACGCGCCGGTGCTGACCGTGGTCATCGTCTTCATCGGCCTGCTCATCATCCTCAACAGCCTGGCCGGCTGGCTGTTCGGCCACACCACCATCGATTTCCCCAGCCCGTTCCCGGCCGACGCCTGGTACGGCAGCGCCTACTTCTCGCCCCACGAGGTCGGCATGACGGTCGTGACCCTGGCGACGCTCGCCTTGGTCTACGCCTTCTTCCGCTACACCCGGCTCGGCCTGGCCATGCGGGCGGCGGCGCTGAACCCGGCGTCCAGCCGCCTGGTCGGCATCCGGGTCGACCGCATGCTCGCGCTCGGCTGGGGCTTCGCCAGCCTGCTGGGCGCGGTCGCCGGCATGATGGCGGCGCCGATCGTCTTCCTCGAGCCGAACATGATGGTCGGCATCCTGGTCTACGCGTTCGCCGCGGCGCTGCTGGGCGGCATCGAGAACCCGTGGGGGGCGCCGATCGGCGGCTTCATCGTCGGCGTGATGGAGAACCTGGCCGGCGCCTACGTGGTCGGCACCCAGATCAAGCTCGCGGTCGCGCTGTTCATCATCGTGGCGGTGCTCGTGTTCAAGCCGTCGGGCCTGTTCGGCCGCCGCTCGGTGGTTCGGGTGTGACGATGAAGAAGAGCCGCGCCCCCGCGATCACCGTCGCCGTCCTCCTGGTCGGGGGCTGCGTGGCGCCGTTCGCGATCTCCAGCTTCCACACCTTCCAGCTGACCCAGATCCTCATCTACGCGATCGCGCTGCTCGGGCTCAACCTCCTGACCGGCTACAGCGGCCAGATCTCGCTCGGCCACGGCGCCTTCTACGGGATCGGCGCGTACGCGGCGGCCATCCTGCTCGATCACGCCTGGCTTCCGTACTGGGCGACGATCCCGGTCGCCGGCGCGGTCTGCTTCGCGGTCGGGTTCGGGTTCGGCCTGCCCGCCCTGCGCCTGGAGGGGCCCTACCTGGCGCTGGCCACGTTCGCGCTCGCCATCGCCACGCCGCAGATCCTGAAGCACGACGCCCTCGAGAAGTGGACCGGCGGCGTGCAGGGGATCCTGCTCGACAAGCCGGAGCCGCCCGGGCTTCTGGCCGGGCCGCTCGACGCCGACCAGTGGCTGTACTTCCTCTGCCTGGTGTTCGTGGTGGTGAGCTACGTGATCGGCTGGAACCTGGTGCGGGGGCGGACCGGCCGCGCGCTGATCGCGATCCGCGACCAGCCGATCGCCGCGGCCGCGATGGGCATCGACACCGCGCTCTACAAGAGCACCACGTTCGGCCTGAGCGCGATGTACACCGGGGTGGCCGGGGCGCTGGGCGCGCTCCTGACCGGCTTCGTGTCCCCCGACAGCTTCACCATCCTGGTGTCGATCAACTTCCTGGTCGGGGTCGTGGTCGGCGGCATGGCCTCGATCCTGGGCAACCTGTTCGGCGCGCTCTTCATCGTGATCGTGCCCAACATCGCGAGCGACATCTCGGAGTCGGCGCCGTGGGCGATCTACGGCGCCCTGCTCATCCTCATCATGATCTTGATGCCGAGAGGGTTCGCCGGGATGGTCCGCGCCGTCGCGGCCCGGCGAGGCTAGGGAAGAACAACCAAAGAGGAGCGAAACATGTCGAGACGAACGGGACTGATGGCCACCCTGGCCCTCCTTACCATCGGTGGCACGGCCGCGGCGCAGAAGTCTCCAGGGGTCACCTCGACCGAGATCAAGATCGGCCAGACCATGCCGTACAGCGGGCCGGCGTCGGCCTACGGCGTGATCGGCAAGACCGCGCTCGCCTACTTCAAGATGGTCAACGAGAAGGGCGGCGTGGCCGGCCACAAGATCAACCTCATCAGCCTGGACGACGGCTACGCCCCGCCCAAGGCGGTGGAGCAGACCCGCAAGCTGGTCGAGAGCGAGGGGGTCGCCTTCATCTTCAACGCGCTCGGCACCGCCACCAACTCGGCCACCCAGCGGTACCTCAACAAGAAGGGAATCCCGCAGCTCTTCGTCGCGACCGGCGCCGACAAGTGGAGCGACCCGAAGGGCAACCGCTGGACCATGGGGTGGCAGCCGAGCTACCGGCAGGAGGCGCGCGTCTACGCCCGCTACATCCAGCAGAGCAAGCCTGACGCGACCATCTGCGTGCTCTACCAGAACGACGACTTCGGCAAGGACTACATCGCGGGCCTGAAGGACGTCTTCAAGGACGCCTACAAGAAGAAGGTCGTGAAGGAGGCGTCGTACGAGGTCACCGACCCGACCCTGGACTCGCAGGTGGTGAACCTGAAGGCGGCCGGCTGCAACACGCTCGTCACCGCGGCCACCCCCAAGTTCGCGGCCCAGGCGATCCGCAAGGTCCACGACATCGGCTGGAAGCCGCTCCACTTCATGACCAACGTGTCGGTCTCGGTCGCGGCGGTCATGCAACCGGCCGGCCTCGAGAAGGGCGTCGGGATCATCACCGGCGCCTATCTGAAGGATCCGACCGACCCGGCGTTCAAGAACGATCCGGCAATGTTGGAGTGGCGAGCCTTCATGAAGAAGTACATGCCGGGCGCCCCGGAGTCGGACGTGAACAACGTCTACGGCTACGCGGTCAGCGAGACCCTGATCCAGGTGCTGAAGCAGTGCGGCTCGGACTTCTCGCGCGACAACGTCATCAAGCAGGCCGCCTCGCTGAAGGGCTTCAAGCCGTCCCTGGCCCTGCCCGGCCTCGAGATCAACACCAGCGGCAGCGACTACCGCCCGTTCTCGCAGATGCAGCTGGCGAAGTTCAACGGCAAGAGCTTCGAGCGCTTCGGCAGCGTCATCAGCGGAGACTGACGGCGCCGCTCCTCCGAGGGCGCCGCGGCTCGATCGCGCCTCAGCCGCAGATCGGGTCGCCGCCCTCCGGCACGCACGAGGTGGCCGCGAAGGAGCCGCTCTCGACGCCGCGCTCGGTGGTGAGCTCCCAGGTGCCGGTGGCGCCCGCGCCGTTGTCGAAGGTCTCGAAGTGGATCTCGCCGGCGCTGGCGGCGTCGCAGTCGACCTTGCCGCCGGGGCAGACCCGGCCGTCGCCGCCCAGGATGTCGTTGCTGAAGACGAAGTCGGCGGGGGCTTCGATGACGAAGTCGTCGAGGTAGACGGTGAAGACGACGGTCGGGTCGAAGAAGTTCGGGGTGCAGGTCTTCGCGTCGACCTCGCTGCTCAGGACCAGGGTGATGGCCGGGCCATCGGTGGGCCCGCAGCTGTGCTGGAAGACCTGGGTCGCGTAGGTCCCGCCGGCGTCGGGTAGGGCGGCGTCGGCCTCGCCGGCGTCGATCTCGCCGCCAGCGTCGGGTAGAGCGGCGTCGGCCTCGCCGACCGCAGCGTCCGGTTGATCGTCATCGTCCCCGCATGCCGCGGACGCGATCGAGAAGGCCAGGAGAATGGGCGCCAGGCGAATCGTCATGGCCTCAGCCCAAAGCAAGGCGCGCTCCACCGGGCGGGCCCGCCCAAGCGGGCGAGAAGCCGCCTGCCGGCCTCAAGAATTCGATACCGGATGGGACATCCGCGCCAGAATGATCCGCCGTGTCCTCGCGCTTCGGTGAGCTCCGACGGGTCCTGCCTCCGGTCTACTGGACGGTCTGGGTCGGCACGCTCATCAACCGGGCGGGCGGCTTCGTGGTGCCGTTGCTCACGTTCTATCTGATGGACGAGCGCGGGCTGTCGATGCGCGAGGCGGGCGCGATCGTCTCTCTGTTCGGGGCCGGCGCGGTGGTGGCGGCGCTCGTCGGAGGCGTCCTGGCCGATCGAGTGGGCCGGCGGGCCACGATGGTCGCGTCGCTGCTGGGCGGGGCGGCGCTCATGCTCGCGCTCGGCTCGGTCACCGAGCCGCCCGCGATCGCCGCGCTCACCTTCGGGGTCGGGCTGATCGGCGAGCTCTACCGCCCCGCGGTGCAGGCGTTCGTCGCCGACGTGGTCCCGCCCGAGCACCGGCTGCGCGCGTTCGGGATGCTCTACTGGGCGATCAACATCGGGTTCTCGATCGCGCCGGTGGTGGGTGGGCTCCTGGCCGGCTGGTCGTACCGGGCCCTGTTCGTGATCGATGGCGCCACCATGGCGGTCTACGGGTTCGTGGTCCTCGCGATGGTCCCGGAGACTCGCCCGGCCGACCCGCCCACCGACGCGGAGGCCCGGACCGGGCTGGCCCAGGCGCTGACCGATCGCGCGTTCGTTCGCTTCCTCTGCTTCACCTTGCTGACCGCCCTCCTCATGTTCCAGACCACCGCCACGCTGTCGGCGTGGATGGTCGCGCAGGGTCACTCGGCTCGCACCTTCGGGGCGGTGGTGGCCGTCAACGGCGCCGTCATCGTCCTGTTCCAGCCGGCGGTGACCGCGCGGCTCGGCTCGCTCGAGCCGGCCCGCGTGCTCATGGTGTCCGCGCTCTTGACCGGGTTCGGGCTGATGCTGCACGGGGTGAGCTCGCTCATCGCCGTCCACGTGCTCGCCGTGGCGATCTGGACCGCCGGCGAGATCGCCAGCACGCCGACCAGCGCCGCGGTCGTCTCCACCCTGGCGCCGCCGAGCGCGCGCGGCCGGTATCAGGGCCTCTACACCATGTCGTGGGGGCTGGCCTCGTTCCTCGGCCCGCTGGTCGGCACTCGCGTCCTCGAGCAGGCCGGCCCCGTGGTGCTGTGGGGCGGATGCCTGGTGCTCGGTGTGGCGGCGGCCGCCGGGCTCGCGGCGGTCACGCCCCGACGGCAGGGTTGACGCGCGCGCCCGGGCGGGTCATGTCATCGAGGATGTCGGTGGATCGCGAGCTGTGCGTCACGCCGAAGCTGACGATCCTCGACCTGGTGTGCCGGACCGCGCGCTCGGGCAAGGGCCCGACCCGCGGCGGCGAGGGGACGCACCTGGTGTTCGTGCGGCGCGGCGCGTTCGGCGCGCACGTCGGCTCGCGCGCGTACATCGCGGATCCGCAGACCGCGCTGGTCTCCTGGGTCGACACCGAGTACCGCATCAGCCACCCTGGCGAGAGCGGCGACGACTGCACCGTCTTCGATCTGGCCCCGGAGCTGGCCGACGAGCTGCTCGCCGGGCTCGAGCCGCGCGCCGACGTCGAGCTCCGCCTGTCGCCGGCCGTGCAGGTGGCGCACGCCGCCCTGGTCGCGGTGATCCGGCGGGCGAGCGGCGACGGCCTGGTGTGCGAGGAGGCCGCGCTGGAGCTGATGGCCGCGGTGCTGTCGCCGTCGCCGCGCAGGCGCCAGCGGGCGGTCCGGCCCCGTCGCGCGCTCGTCTTTGCCGCGATCGAGCTGCTCAACGAGGACGTCTCGGCCAACCGCTCGGTCTCGGCCCTGGCCGAGCAGATCGGCTGCTCGCCGTGGCATCTCATGCGCTCGTTCCGGGCCGAGACCGGCGCCAGCCTGCGCGGGTATCGCCTCCAGCTGCGCCTGGCCGCGGCGCTCCACCGCGTCGCGGCCGGCGACCGCGACCTGGCCCGCATCGCCGCCGACCTCGGCTTCGCCAGCCACGCTCACCTGACCGGGACGTTCGCGCGGCTGGTCGGGGCCTCGCCGCGCGAGATCCGGGCCCGCATCGCGCGGGCCGGCTCGTCGTCCGGCTCGCGCGACTGGATGGGCACGTTTCTGAAAGCGGGGGTCGATCGCCGCGAGTAGGGTCGGCCGATGTCGGCTCGCCTGTCCGCGATCACCTCCCTCGTCCCGCTGCTCCTGGTCACGACCGCGTGCCGCTCGCCGGAGCCGCGCGATCGGACCGGCGAGATCAGGGCCGCCGCCGCCGCGTTCGACGCCGCCCAGCTCCACCGCGACCGCGCCACCCTCGAGCGCTTCCTGGCCAGCGACTTCGTGTTCGTGCGCGGCGCCGGGGTGGTGGCCGATCGCGACGCCTTCATCGCTTCGTTCACCGATCCGGGCACCGTGCTCGACCCGTTCACCATCGTGAAGCCGGTCTTCGTCCCGCTCGGCGATCGGAGCGGCCTGGTGGGCGGAGAGGTGGTGCTGTCGGGCACCGAGGCCGGAAAGCGTTTCTCCGAGCACATTCGCTACGCCGATGTGTTCACCTGGCGCGACGAGCGCTGGCAGGTCGTCTACGTGCAAGTGACCGTGATGAAGTGACGCGGCCGGCCCGGCTTCGTGGTATCTCCGGCGGGTGACGGACTTCGAACAGCGCTTCCCGCCCCTCCTCGCCGAGCTGCACAACCTCGAGTTCGACTACGACGAGGGCGAAGGCATCGACTTCGAGCCCTACCAGGAGTTCCAGTCGGCCGAGGACAACGCCGCCTGGATCCAGGCCTGGACCGGCAACAAGAAGCTGACCGGGTCCGAGTACCGGATCTTCGGGCAGGACGGCACCGGCGGCTACGCCGCGTTCTGGCTGGTCCGCCCCGGGGCCGATGTTCTGGCCCAGCCGATCGTGTTCTTCGGCTCCGAGGGCGAGATCGGGGTGGTCGCCAGCGACTTCGGCGACTACCTCTGGCTCCTGGCCTCCGGGATCGGCCCCTACGAGGCGGTCTCGTTCGGGGCCGACGAGGACGCGACCCCGAGCGCCGACTTCGTCGACTTCGCGACCCGCAACGCGCCGACCAAGAAGACCGCGCGCCAGGTGCTCGACCGCGCCCGCGCCGAGTTCCCCGACTTCGAGGACGGCATCCGCGCGCTGACCAAATGAGGCTGGGGCGCGCGCTGCGCGCCGGCGCGATCGGCCTCGCCGGGCTGATCGTCCTGGTGGCCGCCGCCGGCGCGGCCATGTTCCGGCGCGACCTCCCGGTCGAGGACCTGATCGCCCGCTACGGCGCGGGGCCGACGTCGCAGTTCATGGATCTGCAGGGCATGCGGATCCACTACCGCGACGAGGGCAGCGGGCCGCCGCTCCTGCTCGTGCACGGTACCTTCTCGTCGCTCGACACCTGGGACGGCTGGGCGCGCGAGCTGGCCGGGCACCGCCGCGTCGTCCGCCTCGACCTGCCCGGCTTCGGCCTGACCGGCCCGGCCCCCGACCGCGACTACCGGGTCGAGCGCTACGCGCGGGTGGTCGGCGAATTCCTGGACCGCCTGGACCTCGCGCGCGCCGACCTCGCCGGCAACTCGCTGGGCGGCCGCGTCGCCATCACCTTCGCGCTCGCTCACCCCGAGCGGGTGCGCAAGCTGATCCTGATCGACGCCGCCGGCCTGTCGGGCGCCACGCCGCCGCCGATCATCCAGCTGGCCCGCATGCCGATCCTCAACCGCGCGCTCCGCCACCTGACCCCGCGCTTCCTGGTCCGCCGCAACCTCGAGGAGGTGTACGGCGACGCGTCGAAGGTCACCGACGATCTGGTCGACCGCTATCAGGCCATGCAGCGCCGCGCCGGCAACCGCGAGGCGCTGCTCGATCGCTTGAACGGGCCGCTCGATCCCGACCTCGACGATCGCATCGCCGAGCTCCACGTGCCGGTCCTCATCCAGTGGGGCAGCGAGGACCGCTGGATCCCGATCTCGGCGGCGCACCGGTTCGAGCGCGAGATCGCCGGCGCCGAGCTCCACGTCTATGACGGGGCCGGCCACGTGCCGATGGAGGAGCTACCCCAGGCAACGGCGCGCGACGCCGACGCATTCCTCGGCCGCGATTGAGCCCTGCGCGGCGGGTACACTTCCCCACATCATGAGAACACTCTCCGCCCTCTGCCTGGCTGCGGCGCTCGCCGGATGCGTCAGCAGCGCGGCCCCCGCGCCCACCGACTCCGCCGATGTGGTGGTGCAGGTCATCAACAACCGCTTCAACGACGCCACGGTCGTCGCCGAGCTCGGCGGCCGCCGCGCCCGGCTCGGCCTGGCCACCGGGCACCAGACCTCGACCTTCCGGATCCCGTGGAGCCGGACCGGCGGGGTCGACGACCTCCGCCTCCTCATCGATCCGATCGGCGGCGGGCGCCGGATCACGAGCAGCCGGATGTCGATCCAGCCGGGCACGACGGTGAGCTGGACCCTCCAGCCGGAGCCCCAGTCTCGCTCCGGGTTCAGGTCGTCGTCGGCGACCCACCGCTGACGCCGACCGCGCGCCGGCGACCGAGCCACGCGCCCAGCCGCGCGATCGCCTCGTCGAGCATCGCGGCCGGCTTGCAGAACGCGAACCGGACCTGCCCCTCGGGCGGATCGTCGACGTAGAACGCCGAGTAAGGGATCGCTGCGACCCGCGCCTCGCGCGTGATCGCCTTGCAGAAGTCGAGGTCGCTGCCGGCAAAGCCGATCGAGCGGACATCGACGGTGAGGAAGTAGGTGCCGTGACAGTCGGCCACCGCGAAGCCGAGCCGCTCGAGGCCGGCGCGCAGCCGGTCGCGCCCGGCCTGCATGTCGGCGGCCAGCCCGGCGAAGTAGTCGTCCGGCTTGGCCAGGCCGAGCGCGACCGCCGCCTGCAGATTGGGCGGGGTGGTGAAGGTGAGGAACTGGTGGGCGCGCGCGATCGGGGCGAGCATCTCGGCCGCCGCGGTCACGTAGCCGACCTTCCAGCCGGTCAGCGAGAAGGTCTTGCCGGCCGAGCCGATCCGCGCGGTGCGCGCGCGCATGCCGGGCAGCGCCATGAGCGGCTGGTGGCGGCGGCCGTCGAACACCAGGTGCTCGTAGACCTCGTCGCACACCGCGTACGCGTCGTGCGCGACCACCAGCTCGGCGATGCCGGCCAGCTCGTCGCCGGTGAAGACCGCGCCGGTCGGGTTCATCGGCGAGTTGACCACGATGAGCTTGGTGCGCTCGCTGAACGCCGCGGCCAGCGCGCGGAGGTCGACCCGCCAGTGGGGCGGATCCAGCCGCACGCGCCGGCCGACCGCGCCGGCTCGCTCGACGATCGGCAGGTACGAGTCGTAGAGCGGCTCGAGCAGCACCGCCTCGTCGCCCGGCTCGAGCAGGCCGAGGAGGCATGCCGCGAGCGCCTCGGTCGCGCCGGAGGTGACCATCACCTCGCGCTGGTCGACGTCGAGCTGGTAGAAGCGGCGCGCGTGGTCGGCCACCGCGGCGCGGAGCGCGGGCAGGCCCATCATCGGCGGGTACTGGTTGGGGCCGTCCTCGAGCGCGCGCGCCGCGGCGATGCGCACGTCGTCGGGGCCGTTCCCCTCGGGGAAGCCCTGGCCCAGGTTGATGGCGCCGTGCTCCCTGGCGAGCCCCGACATCACCTCGAAGATCGTCGTGCCGTAGGCGGCCAGGCCGCGATTGCCCTGCTTCACCGGCGCCGAGAATAGCGGAACGCCGCCGCGCGAGCGACCCCGGGGCCGCCGCGCGCGATCAGCCGCCGGCCGCGGGGGCCGGCGCCGGCGGCGGCCCGCGGAACGGCACCAGCTCGTCGAAGACGATGCGCCAGCCGCCGGTCCGCTTCTGCCACATGCGCACGTAGTGGCCGCGTTGCGGCGCGGCGCCGGCGGTCCAGCGCGCATCGCCGTAGGTCCAGACCAGGTCGCCGGCGGCCGACGCGCCGCCGCCGAGCGGCGAGAGCTCCATCGCCGGGGCCCGCGCGGTCAACGCGCCGGCGAAGCTCGCCCGCGCCCGCGCCGGCGGCAGCCCCTCGGTGTGGACGTGGCCGTCGTCGGCCAGGTACGGGGCGTAGGCGCCGGCCAGGTCGGTGGCGGCGCGGCGGGCGAGCTCCTGCTCGGCGGCGCGGACCTCGGCCGAGGCGGCCTCGGGCGAGCTCGATCCGGCGGTGGCGATCGCGAGGTAGCCGACCGGCGCGCCAGCGGCCGGCTCGGCGGCCGGATCCGCGCCGACCCCGCCGTCGAACACCCACTTCCATCCGCCATCCGGCTGCTTCTTCCACACGGTGAAGTAGTGGCCGAGCCGCTTGCCACCGACGGCGAACGGGCCGGTGGTGAAGCCGAGGTCGCCGGAGCGAGAGATACCGGCCCACAGCGGCCACCAGACCAGCGCGGGTCGATTGTCGCCCGGCGCGCGATCCGGCGCCCCGGCCAGGCTCTCGTGCGCGTTGACCGGCTCGGGCTGGATGACGATCGCATCGTCGGACGAGTGCTTGAGGAAGGAGCCCTTGAAGCCGAGCGCGAGCCCGTCGGAGGCAAAGGCGCGCTCGGCGACGACCACCGGCTCGGGAGTCTTCGCCGACGCGGCCGGCGCGGGCCGGGCCGGTCCGGGCGATCGGGAGCAGGCAGCGCCGGCGACCCAGGCGAGCGGGACGAGGACGGCGGACATCGAGCGCAGCGTCATGATGGCGAGACCTCGGGCCACGCGGGCCTGCCGGCCATTCTAGCCGGTCGATCCGCGCGCGGCCGCGATCCGAGCGCCGCCCGACCGCCGCGCATCCTGCGATGATGGCGCGGGATATCGCACGGGGCGGCGCGGCCAGCGCCTGCGAGGGGAAACTGGCGCGGGGCTCCTCCACGGCCGGGCTAGAATCCGCTTCCGTCAACTCGAGCCCTGCCCGGCTCGCCTGCCGTCCAGCCGTCCATTCCAAGGGGGATCCCCGTGTCCCGAATCGAATCATTCGCGCTGGTCGTGGTGCTCACCGCGCTGGCAGCTCTCGCCGCCTGTGCCAGTCAGTCCGGGTCCGGATCGCTGGTCGATGACGTCGCCACCGACGAGTCGGGCGCCTCGGACGTCAACGTGCAGATCGTCAGCCACAACCCGCGCGACGTCGTCATCTACATCTTCCTCGGGACCAGCCGCCAGCGACTCGGGCTGGCCGGCGGCAACTCGACCACCAACTTCCGGCTCCCGTGGCACCAGGTGCAGGGCGCCAGCAGCGTCCATCTCCTTGCCGAGCAGATGGGCGACTCGGACCGGGTCGAGAGCGATCTGCTCCAGCTCAAGCCGGGTGGACGGGTGGTGTGGACCGTCGAGGCGGACCTCAGCCGATCGATCGACGCCACCTTCTGACCCGGCTCAGGCGTCGACGCCGAGCAGGCGCCTGGCCGTGGCCGGGTCGCGCCGGAACGACGCCGTGTCGCCGCGGTGCGCGATCGCGCCGCGCACCATGACCGCGATCTCCTGGGCGACGCCGAACGCCAGGTGCAGGTCCTGCTCGACCAGCAGCACGGCCACGCCCTCGCCGACCAGCCCGCGCACGAGCTCGCCGATCTGATCGACCACCAGCGGCGCGAGCCCCTCGGACGGCTCGTCGAGCAGCAGCAGGGCCGGCTGGGTCAGGAGCGCGCGCGCGACCGCCAGCATCTGCTGCTCGCCGCCCGACAGGAGGCCAGCCGGCTGGCGGCGGCGCCCGGCCAGCTGGGGCAGGAGCTCGACGATCGACGCGGCGGTCCAGCGCGGCGACGCCGCCGCGGCCGCGCGCGGTCCCCGCGCGCCGAGCGCGAGGTGCTCGTCGACCGTCAGGCCGGGCCAGATGCGGCGCCCCTGCGGGACCACGGCGACCCCGGCGCGCGCGATCTCGTGCGGCCGCCGCCCGATCAGCTCCACGCCGGCCAGGCGCACCGATCCGGCGGTCGCCGGCAGGAGGCCCATGATCGTCATGACGAGCGTGCTCTTGCCGGCCCCGTTGCGGCCGAGCAGGCCGAGCGTGCGTCCGCGGTCGAGGTCGAGGTCGACCCCGTGCAAGACGGTGCCCTCGCGGTACCCGGAGCGCAGGCCGCGGATCTCGAGGAACACGACTACGTTGCTCCGCCGGTGAAGAGGTCCTCGCGCGCGCCGGTGCCCAGGTAGGCGGCCTGCACCTCGGCGCTGCCTCGCACCTCGGCGGGCGTGCCGGACACGAGCACGCGGCCCAGGTGCATGACGGTGACCCGGGTGGCCAGCCGGAAGACCAGGTCGAGATCGTGCTCGACGAACAGGAGCGCGACGTCGGCCGGAAGCTCGCCGACCAGCGCGGCCAGCCGCGCGCTCTCGGCCGGCGACAGCCCCGCGGCCGGCTCGTCGAGCAGGAGCACGCGCGGGCGGCTGGCCAGCGCGACTGCCAGCTCGAGCTGGCGGCGCTCGCCGTGCGACAGCAACGCGACCGGCGCCGCCGCGCGACCGGCCAGCCCGACCTCGGCCAGCAGCTGGTCGGCGCGCTCGCGCTCGGCCCGGCCCGAGGTCGGCAGCGGCCACCACGGGCGGCCCAGCCGGCGCCGCGCGGCCAGGGCGATGTTGTCGCCGGCGGACATCGACAGGAAGAGGCTCGAGTGCTGGAAGGTCTGGCCGATGCCGAGGCGCGCGCGGCGTGCCTCCGACGAGCGGGTGATGTCGGCGCCGTCGAGCCAGATGCGGCCCGCGCCCGGGCGCAGCCCGCCGGCCAGCAGGCGGAAGATCGTGCTCTTGCCGGCGCCGTTCGGTCCGATGAGCGCGTGGCGAGCGCCCGCCGGGAGGGTGAGGTCGACGCCGTCGACCGCGCGCACCGCGCCGAACTCGCGGCTGAGACCCGCGCACGACAGCGCCGCGCCCTTGCCGGGCTCGGTCATCGCCGCGTCGGTCATCCCCGCGTCGGTCATCCCCGCCTCCTCGGCATCGAGAGCGCTCGCGCCGCGCCGCCCGGCAGGAGATACACCACCGCCACGAACACCGCGCCGAGCAGGAGCGAGCCGTGACCGCCCAGGCTCGCGCCCAGGTGATCGCGGACCAGCACGACCACCGCGGCGCCGACGCACGCCCCCCACAGCGTCCCGGCGCCGCCGATGGTCACCGCCAGGAGCGCGGGGATCGACGTGCCGAGCCCCAGCTCGGCGGGCGTGACCAGTCGCTGCTGCGCGGACAGGAGTCCGCCGGCCAGCCCGGCGACCGCGCCGGCCACCACGAACGCGGCCAGCTTGTAGCCGTACACGCGGTAGCCGAGCGCGCGCATGCGCGCCTCGTTGTCTCGGATGCCGCGCAGCGCGTGGCCGAACGGCGACGACGCCAGCAGCCACAGCCCGGCGGCCGCGGTCGCCGCCACCGCCAGCACCCACCAGTGAACCGCCTGGTCGCCGACCAGCGCCGCCCCGCCCACCCGCGCCGCCGGGATGCCGTAGAGGCCGTTCGAGCCGCCGGTCACCTCGTGCCAGCTCTCGGCCAGCTGCTGCACGATCTCGCCGATCGCCAGGGTCAGCATCAGGAAGAAGATCCCGCGCGCGCGCACCGCCACGCACCCGGCCGCGGCCGCGACCAGCCCGCCCGCCGTCAGCGCCACCAGCAGCGCGACCGGGCCGCTCGGGCTCGCGTGAAGGGTGACCCAGCCGGCCGCGTACGCGCCCGCGCCGAAGTACGCGCCGTGACCGAGCGACGGGAGCCCGGTGATCCCGACCAGGAGGTCCAGGCTCATCGCCAGCAGCGCGAACACGAGGATGCGGGTCAGCACGGTGACCGCATAGGGGGCCAGGACCAGCGGCGCCGCGGCCAGCGCGAGCACCACCGCCGCCGCCACCGCCGCCGCCACCGCCGCCGTCGTCGCCGCCGACCCGGGCCGACCGATCATGAGCGCGTCCCGCTCGGATCGCCGAACAGGCCGTGCGGGCGCACCACCAGGACCAGCGCGAGCGCCCCGAACAGGACGAACGAGGCCAGGTCGGACAGGAGCGAGCGCCCCAGCGTCTCGATCTGGCCGATGACCAGCGCGCCGACCAGCGCGCCGCGCACCGAGCCGAGCCCGCCGATCACCACCACCACCAGCGCGAGGACCAGCACGGTCGCGTCCAGCCCCGGCCGCACTCCATAGATGGGCGCGCCCAGCGCGCCGGCGACCGCGGCGAGCAGCGAGCCGATCCCGAACACCGCGACCCGGACCCGGCGATCGTCGATCCCGACCGCCGAGACCATCTGGCGATCGGCGACCGTGGCCCGCACCAGCGCGCCCAGCGCGGTCCGCTCGACGATCCGGTGGACCGCCGCGGCCAGCGCCGCGCCGACCGCGATGATCGCCAGCCGGTAGACCGGATACGCGCTGCCCAGGATCGACACGCTGCCGTCGAGGCCGGGCGGCGGGCCGACCGCGTGAACGTCGTCGCCGAACATCACCGACAGCGCGTCGGCGGCGATGAGGGCCAGGCCGAGGGTGAGCAGCGCCTGATCGAGGTGCGAGCGGCGGGCCAGCCGCTCGGTGGCGAGCGAGAGGCCGACCCCGGCCAACGAGCCGACCACCGCGGCCGCGGCCAGCGCGCCGGCGAAGCCGAGCCAGCTCGGGTGCTCGCCGGCGATCGCCCACGCCATGTAGCCGCCGGTCAGGAACAGGACCCCGTGGGCGAGGTTGAGGACGTCCATCATCCCGAACACCAGCGAGAGGCCGACCGCCAGGATGAACAGCAGGAAGCCGATCGCCAGGCCGTTCAGGACGCTGACGAGGTGGGTGTCGAGCCAGGCTGGCATGCGGGCGCGCCGGCCCGGCTCACGAGACCTGCGCGAACACGCCGAGATCGCGGACCACCGCGTTGACGTACGCGGCGCCGCGCTTCTCGACCACGCGCAGGTACATGTTCTGCTTCGGCGACTGGCCGTCGAAGCTCCACGCCCCGCGCGGGCTGTCCTCGATCGCGCCGACCGTGCCGAGCGCGGCGGCCACGCTGTCGCCGTCGAGGCCGGTGGCGGTGCCGAGCGCGCGGTCGAGCACCGCCGCCGCGTCCCAGGTCTGCACGGTGAACACCGTCGGCGTCGCGCTGAACTTCTCGCGATACGCGGCGATCAGCTCGCGGTTGGCCGGCCGATCGAGCTCGGTGCTGTAGTGGAGGGTGGTCTGGATGCCGATCGCCGCGTCTCCCTGCGCGTCCAGCACGCTCCCCTCGGTGAGGAAGCCCGACGCGTAGAGCGGCAGCTTCCCGGCCAGGCCGAACTCCGAGTACTGCTTCACGAACGAGACCGCCTCGGCGCCCGAGAAGAAGCAGAAGACCGCCCTGGCCCCCGACTCGCGGATGCCGGTCAGGTACGGCTGGTAGTCCTGGGTCTTGCCGAACGCGGGCTTCGCCTCGCCGGCGATCTGGCCGCCGCCGGCGGTGAAGGTCTTCCGGAAGCCGGCCAGCACCTCGGCGCCGGCCGCGTAGTCGGGCGCGATCAGGTAGACCGGACCGCCGGCGCCGGCGGTGGCCAGGTGCTGCCCCATCACCGACGAGATCTGCGCGTTGGTGAACGAGGTGCGCCAGATGTACGGCGTGCGCGACGCGCCGGTGATCGCGCCGGCCCCGGCGTTGGCCACGACCAGGACCTTCCTCGCCTCCTTGACCGGCGTCTGGCTGGCCAGCGCGACCGCCGAGCTGACGATGCCGACCAGGACGTCGACCTCGTCGCGCTGCAGCAGCTTCTGCACCGCCTGCACCCCGGTCTGCGGCGACTCGCCCTCGTCGGCGACCACGGTGGTGACCTGGTACGGGCCGAGCATCCCGCGGTGGCGCTCGAGCCACAGATCCCAGCCGCGCTTCATGTCGGTCCCGAGCGGCGCGTACACGCCAGACTGCGGGATGACCAGGCCCACCTTCACCCGCTTGCCGGAGCCGGTCGATCGGGTCGCGTCGCCGGAGTCGTCGCTGCGCTTGCGACAGGCCGGCAGCGCGGCCAGCGCGCCCGCCGTGCCGATCGCACCGAGCATGCGGCGCCTCGTGATCCGCTTGGTCGTCATTCCCTGCCTCCTCGTCGGCTGGTGGCGTACGGTCGGAGAGCCTGGCTGCGTGATTGTTTGTGGACCAGCTCGCGGGTGTCAATAGCGGGTTAGACTGGCCGCGCATGGCGCTCTATCACCTGGTGGGACGGGACGAGTGGGCGCGCGCGGAGGCGGCCGGGACCTACGCGCCGGCCACCCTCGCGGACGAGGGCTTCATCCACTTCAGCACCGGCGAGCAGCTCGCGCGCACTGCCGATCGCTTCTTCGCCGGCCGCGCCGATCTCCTGGTCGTGACCGTGCTCGAGGATCGGCTGGCCGCGCCGGTCCGGTTCGAGGCCGCCGACGGCGACGAGTTTCCCCACCTGCACGGCCCGCTCAACCTGGACGCGGTGGTCGACGTGACGCCGTGGCCGCGGCAAGCGGCTCCGGCCCGCCCGTCGGCGGAGGATCGACTGGTCGAGCTCGAGGTGCGCATCGCGTACCAGGACGACGTGATCGCCGCGCTGAACGACGTGGTGCGCGAGTTCACCGAGCGAGTCGCTCGGCTCGAGCGCGAGCTGGCCGAGCTGCGCAAGAGCCAGACCGGCGTGGCGCCGCCGATCGGGCCGCCCGACGATCCGCCTCCTCACTACTGACCTGGTTGCTCGGGTTGCTCTCGGGTTGCTCGGTGTAGGGAGTTGCCGCCCACCGGCGCGCCACCGTCGGAGAAACGCGCGAGCGTCATTCTTCGTCGGCTGCGACCGCGAGCCCGCATCGAATGAACCGTTCTGCGCCGGCTGTTTCGGGGTGCCCCGTCGCTCGTTTGGTTATCATGGATCCCGAGAGGTGACCCCCATGAACCATCGTGCGCCACACACCCTCCGTCCGGTGGCCTACGGCCGTCGCGGCGTCATCGCGAGCGCCAGCCCGCTGGCCAGCCAGGCCGCGCTGCGCCTGTACGCCGCCGGTGGCAACGCGGTCGATGCCGCGGTCGCGGCCGCGTTCGCCTGCACGGTGGCGGAGCCGTACTACTCGAGCATCTGCGGCGTGGGGACGATGCTGGTCACCCTGCCCGGCCAGACGCCGCGCTCCCTCGATTACCTCGGCCGCGCGCCCGCGGCCATCGACGTCGATCGGCTGCCGCGCCAGGCAGGTCAGCGCGGACCGGATCCGGACAGCATCTGCTCGGTGGCCATCCCCAGCGCGCTCGCCGCGTGGGCCCGGGTGGTCGAGGAGCACGGCACCAGGCCGCTGGCCGAGGTGATCGCGCCAGCCATCGAGCTGGCCGAGGCGGGCGTGCCGCTCCAGCGATTCGACTTCGAGGGCTTCGAGGTCGACGCCGATCGACTCCACGCCGGCTACTCGCGATCGAACTACCTGCCCGACGGGCGCCCGGTGCGGCCCGGCGACGTCCTGCGCCAGCGCGACCTGGCCGCCTCGTTTCGCCGGATCGCGGCCGAGGGCGCCGCGGCGCTCTACGAGGGCTCGCTGGCCGACGCGATCGTGCGCGAGATGGAGCAGCGCGGCGGCCTCGTCACCAGGAAGGACCTCGCCGACTACCCGGGCTCGCTGGCCTGGGGCGAGCCGATCGCGGTGAGCTATCGCGGCCTGCGGGTCTACACCTCGCCACCGCCGACCAGCGCGTTCCAGCTGCTCGCCAGCCTCGCGGTCGCCGAGGGCTGGCCGCTCGGCGACATGGAGCACCTGGGCCCCGACCACCTGACGGTCCTGGCCGAGTCGATCCGGGCCGCGCGGATGGACACCGAGCGATGGGCCGGGGACCCCGACTTCGTCTCGGTCCCGGTCGCCGAGCTGCTCTCGCCGGGCCACATCGCCGAGCTGCGCAGCCGGGTCGAGGATCGGCTGCGCACCGGCGGCGGCGCCGGCGCGGCGCCCGCGCCCGGCCCGGCCAAGAGCTCGACCACCCACGTGGCCGCGCTCGACGCGTCGGGTCTCGGCATCAACATGACCCACAGCCTCGGCTGGGGCTTCGGGTGCGGCGTGGTGGTCGAGGGCACCGGCATGGCCCTCAACCACGCGCTCCACTGGGGCCGGCTCGAGCCCGGTCACAACAACGAGCTCCGGCCCGGCAAGCGCCACGAGTGGCCGATCGCGCCGGTCCAGATCTTCCGCGACGGGCGCCTGTGGGCCGGCCTGGGCACGCCGGGCAACTACGGGATCCTCGCGACCAGCGCGCAGGTCATCTCCAACCTGGTCGACTTCGGCTTCGACATCCAGCAGGCGATCGAGTCGCCGCGCTTCCGCTGGACCGACGACACGACCGACGTGCTGCCACCCCGGCGCCTGGTCGCCGAGACGCGCATCCCGGCCGCCACCCGCGACGCGCTGATCGCGCGCGGCTACGACATCGAGTGGGTGTCCGACTGGACCTGGCGGGTCGGGGGCATGCACGGCGCGGTGGTCGACCCGACCAGCGGCTGGCTGAGCGCGGGCGCGGATCCGCGCCGCAACGGCTACGCCCAGGGATGGTGAGGCGGTGACTTGAAGTACGCGTTCTCGGAGCGAGTGCAGCTGCGCTCGTGCCAGCGGCCGCACGACGCGGCGGTGTCCGGCAACGGGCGCGCGCGCCGGCTGACCTGGGCCGAGCTGTGGACCAGGTCCCAGGCGCTCGCGCTCGCGCTCGCCAAGCACTCGCCGCGCGCGCGCGTGCTCGGCTCGTTCGACGACGGGGCCTGGCTGGCGCCGATGCTGGTGGCCTGCTCGGTGCGGCGGGTGCCGTTCGTGCCGCTGGCTCCGTCGCTGGTCCGCGCCGAGGTCGAGGCGATCGCGCGCCGGCTGGCTCCCTCCATCCTGGCGGTCGACCGGCCCACCGCGAAGCATCGATCGACCGAGCTGCTCGACGTCACCGAGATGGTCGGCGGCGCCGGCCTGCGAGCGACCGCCGAAGCGTCGGCCCCGCCGGCCGAGCCGGCCGCCCTGGTCCTGGTGCCGTCGAGCGATCTGACCCGCTTCAGCATGCTCGACGAGCACGCCCTGCTCGCCACCGCCGACGCGCTCGCCGAGCGGCTCGGCATCGGCGAGGCGGACTGCATCCTCTCGCTCACCCCGTCCCAGGGGCGCCACGCGTTCGCCGACCTCGCGTCGCTGATCCTGCCGCTCGCCGCCGGCGCGTCGACCGCGCTGGCCGACGAGACCGCCTCGGACGTCGACACGCTCCGCGGCTTCATCGCCGAGACCCGCGCGACCGTCGCCTTCCTCACCCCGCAGCAGATGAGCTCGCTCATCGCCCGCGGCGCGCCGCGCCAGGCGCTGCCCGACCTTCGCCTGGTGGTGGCGGGCGGCGCGCCGGTCTCGTCCGACCTGTGGCGCCGCTTCGAGGAGGAGATGTCGGTCCCGGTCCACGTCCTCTATGGACTGGCCGAGAGCTGCGGCGCGGTGTCGGCGACCGAGCCAGGTCACCGCGGTCGCCACGCGGTCGGCCGGCCGCTCGGCACCGAGGTCCGCATCGACACCTCGCGCATGCGCGGCGGCGAGGTGGCAGCGTTCAGCGATCGGCGACGGCCGGTCCAGGATCGGCCGGCCCAGGACCGGCCCGACATGCCCGAGCGCCGCCGCCCGCGCGCCGATCCGCCGCCGCTGGGCGAGGTGCTGGTGCGCGGTCCCGGCCTCATGCTCGGCTACTACAAGAACCCGCGGCTCAGCCGCTCGCGCTTCACCGAGGACGGCTTCCTGCGCACCGGCGACATCGGCTACCTGGACGACGCCGGCGATCTGGTCATCACCGGCCGCCTGTCCGAGGTGATCATCCGCGACGGGGTGCGCATCCCGGCCCCGGCCATCGACGCGGTCCTCGCCGGCCATCCCGAGGTGAGGGAGTGCAAGTCGTTCGGCGTGCAGGACCCGGCCCGGGGCGAGCAGGTCCACACCGCCTGCTCCCTGCGCGGGGCGTTCGACCCGTCGCGCGCCGCGCCGCTGGAGGCGTGGCTGGCCGAGCGACTGCCGGCCGCGCGGCGACCGGACGCGGTCAGCGTCCTGGCCCAGCTGCCCCGCAACAGCGCCGGCACCATCTCGGTCGCCCAGCTGCGCAGCATCGCCACCGGCGCGCTCCGCGACGAGATCTACGCCGCGCTCACCAGCCAGAGCAATCGCCGCGCGCTGCCCCCCGATCCCGAGCGGGTCAAGGACACCATCGACGGCGCGCTGCGGGCCGCCTCTCCGCTGCGCTTCGCCTGCTTCTGGGGCGTGGGGAGGCGCGGCGACCTCCTCGAGGTCGACCGGATGGCGCTGGATCGGCTGCACCAGTTCGCGGCCGGAGCCCTGCGCACGGGGTTGCCCGCGGCCGAGCTCATCATCCTGCTCGCCGACGTCCACGGCCGGGTCAACGGCGCACCGACCGAGCTGATGCGCTCCTACTTCGAGGCGGTCCGGGACCACGCCGCGCGGCTGTCGTCGAGCGCGGTGACGATCCGGTTCCGCGTCCTCAGCGACGTGCGGGTCGCCAGCGGCCTGCCCGACCACGCCCGCCTCGACCCGGTCCTCACCGCCGAGTTCGACGCCTCGCCGCTGCGCGAGGACCTCATCCAGCAGGCCGGGCGCCGCGGACACGCCGACGCGACCGCGATGGCGCGCCTCTACTACGCCGCCTGCCGCAGCGAGGCTCCGGCGATCAGCGCGGCCTGTCGCGACCACATCTGGCTCACCTACGCCGACCCGAGCGCGGCGGCGCTGCTGCCGGATCTGCCGATCCTCTACGTCTACTCCTATCACCAGGGGCGGTCGGAGCGGCCCTGGTTCGTCGACGAGGCGCACCCATGACCGCCCAGCCGCTCGAGCCCACCCGCACCCGTCAGATCATCCTCGACGTGTACCCCGCGTTCGGGCTGCTGGCCGCGATCAAGGTCGGTGTGTTCACCGCGCTCGGCGAGGGGCCCGCCACCGTCGACGAGGCCGCCGCTCGCCTCGGGCTCGAGCCGGTCCGGCTGACCCAGCTCATGTACCTCATGGTCGATGCCGGCATGCTGGAGCACCGCGACGGGCGATTTCACAACACGCCGGAGTCGGACCAGTTCCTGGTCCGCGGCAAGCCGACCTACATCGGCGGGATGCACGAGCTGTGGGAGCAGATCTGGACCGGCGCGCTGCAGACCGCCGGCTCCATCGTGGAGGGCGCGCCGCGCCGGCGGTGGATGTCGCTGCCGGACGCCGACAAGGAGTCGTACCTGCGCGGCCTGGGCGTGCTGTCGCGGACGATCGGCGTGGAGCTCACGTCGCGCTGGGACCTCGGCCGCTACCGCAGCGTGGTCGACGTGGCCGGTGGGTCGGGAAAGCTGGTCCAGGCCGTCATCGAGCGGGTGCCGGGCATGCGCGGGGCGGTGCTCGAGCATCCGATCACCGTCGAGGTGACCCGCCGGCTCCTGGCCGAGGAGGGCGCCGGCGAGCGGATCGAGGTGATCGCCGCCGACGCGGTCGACGGCGAGCTCACCGGCACGTGGGACGTCGCGGTGGTCCGCAACTTCATCCAGATGCTGGACGAGGTGGAGGCCGAGCGCGCGCTGGCCAACATCGCCCGCATCGTCGCGCCGGGCGGCTGCCTGTTCGTCTGCGACATGATCCTCGACGACGACCGCCTCGGCCCGCGCGCGGTGCTTCGCCTGGGGATCATCTTCGTCAACTTCTTCGATCGCACGCCGATGTACACCGAGTCGCAGTACCGGCGCTGGCTCGAGCGGGCCGGCTTCGTCGACATCGAGCGGGTACAGAGCCCGATCGGCCACGTCATCCTGCGGGCCGAGAAGCCGGCGTGACGCTCCGGGCCGCGCTGGCTCGGTCCGCGGCGACGGTGGCCGTGGCGGGGCTGGGCGGCTTCATCCTCTGCTTCGCGCCGGTCGTCCAGCCGGATGGCGCGGCGCGGGCCGCGGCGCTGGCCGGCTTCCGGGTCGCGTTCGGCCTCCTGCTCGCCTTCCGGCTGCACCGCCTGCGCCGGGCCGCGCCGGTCCTCTGGCCCAGCCAGCGCGGGTCGCCGTGGGATCGCCGCCTGCCGCTCCGGCGCGCCATCGATCTGTGGCAGCTCGGCGCGGTCGCGCTGGCGCTCGGCCTCTGCACGCCGGCGGCGGCGCTGGTCTGCCTGGCGCTCGGGCTGTACGTGTTCCGGCGCTCCTACACGCACTCGCTGGAGGACATCCTCTTCCAGATGACGAGCTTCTTCCTGATCCTGGTCGACGCCGGCGCCGCCTGGTCGATCGACGCGCGATGGGGACTGTCCGGCGCGATCCTCGATCCGGTCCTCGCGCTGAATCTGTGGTGGACCGCCCTGGCGCTGCTCCTGGTGTCGGCCGGGTTCGAGAAGCTGTTCAGCCCGCTGTGGCGGCGCGGGCTCGGGTTCTCGATGTTCATCGGCCTCCCCCACCTGGTCCAGCGGCGCTTTCGCTTCCTCCGCCGCATGCCGGCGCTCGGCTGGGTCCTGTCGTGGACCACGATCGTCACCGAGCTCGGCTACCTGCCGTCGGGCCTGGCGCTGCCGGTCCGCCTCGCGCTCGCGGTCGTGCTGATCGGCTTCGCCTGCTCGCTCTTCCTGGTGGTGGACATCTCCTTCATCGGGCAGACGCTGCTCCTCAACGTGGCGCTGTTCGGGTTCTTCGACGTGGCGCGGCTCCTCGGCGGCGCCGCGGCGCCGGCGTCGCACGGTCCGGGTCTCCTCGTCGCCGTCATGCTGGTCGCGCTGGTCGCGATCCCGACGCTGGCCGCTCCGCTCGGGCCGGTCACCCGGGTGCTCGGCCGGCTGGTCCGCTACACCGTCGGCCTCGAGCCGATCCAGGTGTTCACCGACTCGCAGCTGCACGGCATCTACCTGTACCGGGTGTCGGCCCGCTCCGACGGAGAGGCCGGCGAGCTCTCGCTGGTCCAGACGTTCTGCGACGACGGATCCTCGGGCCCGCTCCAGCGCTGGCACTCGCGCGTGTTCCTCAAGATGACCTACGAGGTCACCGACCTGTGCCGCGTCGCCCTGCGCGACGGATGGAGCGCAGCCGAGAAGACCATCCAGTACCAGGCCGCCCACGACCTCCTGCGGGCCGGCCACGCCGAGCTGGCCGGGCTCGATCCGGCCGCGCGTCGCCGGGTGAGCGAGCTGGTCCTGTCGATCCGCTCGGTCGAGCTCGATCAGCAGGAGTCGTCGGGCCTGGCCCCGCCGCGCTTTCACATCGGCGAGTGGCACTGCCTGCTCGCCGCTCGCCTCGGCGAGGGCCGCCTGGAACCGCCCAGGCTGCTCTCGCTGCCGGATCGCCCGCTCCGCACGGCGCGCCGCTGAGCTACGCGGCCTTGCCGCTCCGGGCCCTTCGATCGTGCAGGGCATACAGCGCGACGCCGACCAGGACCAGAAGGCCGCCCACCAGGTGGTGTAGCTCGATCCGCTCGCCCAGGAACGCCCAGGCCATGGCCGACGACAGCACCGGGATGACGAGCGTCGACATGGACGCGATGCCGGCCGAGAGACGCTTCATGGCGTAGGTCATGAGCCCGTGGCCGATGAGCTGGGTGATGACCGCCAGGCCGATCACGATCGCCCATCCCTGCCCGGTCACCGGGAACACCTGGGAGTGGCTGCCGGCCACCAGCGGGATCAGGAACAGGCAGCTCAGCCCGGTGTGCCACTTGAGGATGCGCCGGGCCGAGACCCATCGCCGCAGCCCCTTGGTCATGATCATGTAAAGCGCATAGATCAGCGCGGAGGACAGGGCCAGCCCGTCGCCGACCAGATGATCGCGCCCGCCGGTGTAGCTGGCGCCGATGAGGACGAGGGCGCCGCCGACCGCCACCACCACCCCGGCCACGCCGATCATCGATTGACGCTCGCGGAGGAACACGTACGCGATGGCGATCACGAACACCGGCGTGAGATTGACGAGGAGCATGCAGTTCGCCACCGAGGTGAACCGCACCGCCCAGTGGTTGGCGAACATGTCGCAGCAGAACAGCAGCCCGGTCAGCACGATGCCGAGGCGGATCGCGGCCGGCCTCGGTCGCTCCTGGTCGGTGGGCTCGCTCGAGGGCTGCTCGCGGCTGGAGCCGAGCGGCACGAGCAGGATGACGAGCGCGATGCACATCCGCAGCCACAGGGTCGCGGTCGGATCCACCTCGCTGATGCGGACCAGGATCGGCGCAACCGCGACCCCGGCGGCGCTGACCAGGAGAATTCCGTAGGACCCGAGCACGAGCTGGCGACACTACTCGAAATCGACGCTGGCGGGAGTCGCCGCCACAAACATCGCGGTCGCCTGTAGAGTCGGGACCAGCATGAAGAAGCTCCCACTCCTCCTGCTCGTGTCCTGCGCGCCGCTCTCGTCGGATCGCGCCCCGGAGCCCGAACGCGCGCGCTGGGAGCGCGAGGCCGGGCGCGTCACCATCGTCCGCGACGACCACGGCATCGCGCATGTCCGCGGCCCGACCGACGCCGACGCCGTCTTCGGGATGATCTACGCCCAGGCCGAGGACGACTTCCACCGCGTCGAGACCAACTACATCAACGCGATGGGCCGCCTCGCCGAGGCGGAGGGCGAGAGCGCCGTCTGGCAGGACCTGCGGATGAAGCTGTTCATCGACCCGGTCGCGCTGAAGACGCAGTACTCGGCCAGCCCGGCCTGGCTGCGCGCGCTGATGGACGCCTGGGCGGACGGGCTCAACTACTACCTCGCGACCCACCCGGCGGTGAAGCCGCGGGTGATCACGCGGTTCGAGCCGTGGATGGCGCTCTCGTTCACCGAGGGGAGCATCGGCGGGGACATCGAGCGGGTCGATCTCGTCCAGCTCGCCGCCTTCTACGGCGACGCCTCCACTCGCCCGCCGCCGGTCGAGGTGAGCCAGCGGCCCGAGGGCCCCGAGGAGCCGTCCGGCTCGAACGGCTTCGCGATCGCCCCGTCGCGCACCGTGGGCCACCACGCCCTCCTGCTCATCAACCCGCACACCTCGTTCTACTTCCGCTCCGAGCTGCAGATGACCAGCGACGCGGGGCTCGACGCGTACGGCGCGGTGACCTGGGGGCAGTTCTTCGTCTATCAGGGCTTCAACCAGCGGGCCGGGTGGATGCACACCTCGACCGGCGCGGACGCGGTGGACGAGTACGCCGAGTCGATCGAGCGGAGAGGCGACCGCCTGTTCTATCGCCACGGCCAGGAGCTGCGGCCGCTGGTGGCGAGCCGCATCCGGGTCCCGTTCCGCACCGCGAGCGGGATGTCGGCCAGGGAGGTCACCGTCTACCGCACCCACCACGGACCGATCGTCCGCTCGGCGGACGGCCGGTGGATCGCCATCCGCCTCATGCAGGAGCCGATCGCCGCGCTCAGCCAGTCGTACCTGCGCACCAAGGCGCGCGACCTGAAGGGCTTCCGCGAGGTGATGGAGCTACACGCCAACTCGTCGAACAACACCATCTACGCCGACGCCGACGGGCACATCGCCTATTTCCATCCCCAGTTCGTGCCGCGGCGCGACGACCGCTTCGACTGGACTCGCCCGGTCGACGGCAGCGACCCGGCCACCGAGTGGAAGGGCGTGCACGGGGTGGACGACAGCCCGCACGCGGTGGACCCGCCCGGCGGCTGGGTGATGAACACCAACGACTGGCCGTACTCGGCGGCCGGGCCGCACAGCCCGAGGCGCGCCGACTTCCCCCGCTACATGGACACCGTCGGCGAGAACCCGCGCGGCATCCACGCGACGCGCGTGCTCGAGGGGCAGAAGCGCTTCACCCTGACCAGCCTGCGCGACGCGGCGTTCGACAGCCAGCTCACCGCGTTCGACACGCTCATCCCGCTCCTGCTCCGCGCCTACGACGAGACACCCGCGTCCGACCCGCTGCGGGCGAAGCTGGCCGAGCAGATCGGCGTCCTGCGCGGCTGGGACCGCCGCTGGTCGGCCGGCTCGGTGCCGACCGCTCTCGCGGTGTACTGGGGGCAGGAGCTGTGGCAGGGGAGCGCGGCGGAGGCGCGCCGCGCCGGCGGATCGGTCCACGACTTCATGGCCGCGCACACCACGCCGGCGCAGAAGCTGGCCGCGCTGGCCGCGGCCTCCGACAAGCTCACGGCCGACTTCGGGACCTGGCGCACGCCGTGGGGCGAGATCAACCGCTTCCAGCGCCTCACCGGCGACATCGATCCGCACCCGGACGATTCCGCGCCGAGCATCCCGGTGCCGTTCACCAGCGCGCAGTGGGGCTCGCTCGCCTCGTTCGGCGCGCGCACCTATCCCGGGACCAGGCGGATGTACGGCTCCAGCGGCAACAGCTTCGTCGCGGTGGTCGAGCTCGGCGACCGGGTGCGAGCACTGGCGGTCACCGCGGGCGGCGAGAGCGGCCACCCCGAGTCGCCGCACTTCAACGACCAGGCGGAGCGCTACGCGAGCGGCAACCTGCGCGAGGTGTACTTCTATCGCGCGCAGCTCGCGGGCCACACCGAGCGCACCTACCACCCGGGTCGGTAGCGCCGCGACCCGAGCCGGCGGTCAGCGGTCGCCGCCGCCGACGTTGAGCGCCAGGCTCTTGATCGTGGCGACAAGCTCCTGCGGCTCGATCGGCTTGGACACGTGGACCTGGTAGCCGGCCAGCATCGCGCGGGTGCGGTCCTCCGAGCGGGCGAACGCGGTCAGCGCGATCGCCGGGGTCCGCCCGCCCTCGCCGGCCTGGAGGCCGCGGACGTCGCGGATGAACTGGTAGCCGTCCCGGTCGGGCATCCCGATGTCGCTCACGATCACGGCCGGCCGGTGAAGCTTGACCATCGCGAGGCCCTCGTCGGCCGACGCCGCGGTGTGAACGACCGCGTCGGCCTCGGTCAGCACCATCTTGACCAGCTCGCGCGCGTCCGGCTCGTCGTCGATGACCAGGACCGTGATCCCGGCCAGCGAGACCTCGGGGCCGCCGACCCGCGGGAGGCCGCGTCCGGTCGGGTGCTCGCACGACGACTCCGACGCGTCGCGGACCGCTCGCAGCGGCAGGCTGACCACGAAGGTCGCGCCCTGGCCCGGTCCGGCGCTGGCCGCCTTGACGTTGCCGCCGTGCAGCTCGACCAGCTGCTTCACGATCGACAGGCCGAGGCCGAGCCCGCCGTACTTGCGCGTGGTGGACGAGTCCGCCTGGCGGAACCGCTCGAACATGTGCGGCAGAAACTCGGGGCTGATGCCCATGCCCGAGTCGTGCACCGTGATCTCCACGTGCGAGCTCACTCGCTGGACCAGGACGTCGATCTTCCCGCCCTTGGGGGTGAACTTGACCGCGTTGGTGAGCAGGTTCCACACCACCTGCTGCAGCCGGTTCGGATCGCCGACCAGGGGGCCGGCGCTGAGGTCGATCGTCTTGCGGACCACGATCCCCTTCGCATCGATCGACGGCCCCACCGAGTCGAGCGCCGCCTCGACGATCGGGGCCAGCTCGAACCGCTGCACGTCGAGCCGGATCTTGCCCGACACGATCCGGTTCATGTCGAGCAGGTCGTCGATGAGCTGGGCCTGCGCCCGCGCGTTGCGCGCGATCGTCTCGAGCGCCCGGCGAGTCTGCGAGTCGTCGGTCACCCGTGACAGCAGGATCTCGGACCAGCCGAGCACCGCGTTGAGCGGCGTGCGCAGCTCGTGCGACAGCGTGGCGAGGAACTCGTCCTTCATCAGGCTGACCCGCTCGATCTCGCTGCGCGCCACCCGCTCGGCGTCGAGCAGGAGGGCGCGCTCGTCGGCCGACCGCCTGGCCGCCTCGTACAGGCGCGCGTTGTCGATGGCGACCGCCGCCTGCGCGGCGATCCCGATGATCAGGCGCTCGGCCCGCTCGGTGAAGACGTCCGGGTCGCTATGGCCGAAGAACAGCCCGCCGATCACCTCGCTGGAGCGCGAGATCACCGGCACGGCCAGGTAGCTGCACACCGGCAGGTGACCCTGCGGCATGCCGCGGTGAGGCTCCCACTGGCCGTAGCGCGGGTCCTTGCGCACGTCGGCGATCCGGATCACCGCCTCGCCGCGGAAGGTCGGGGCGAAGATCGGCGTCGCGCGCGGGTGGCCCAGCTTCTCGAACGCCTCGCGCGGCGCGCCCGAGAGCGCGTACAGGGTGAACACGTCCCCCTCCGGGGTGCTCACCGTGTAGAAGAACGAGCCGAACTCGGCGCCGCTCAGCTCGGTCGCCGCGTCGGTGACCGCCTGCACCACGACGTGGAGCTCGAGCTTGGAGGCGAGCATCGAGCCGGTCCGGTTGAGCAGGTCCAGGAAGCGCGTCTCCTCCTCGAGCGCCTCCTTGGTCTTCACCAGCTCGCTCTCGGCGCGCTGACGCGCGGCGAGGATGCTCTGCATGTTCTGCAGCGCGGCCGAGCGAAGCAGCTTGTCCTCGTCGTCCGACTGCTCCATCACGCCACTCCGAGCTCCGAGGCAGCCAGCTCGGTGCCGCGGACCCGGGCCGCGATCTTCGCAAACGCGGTGTCGCGTGTGGTCGATGTGTCGTCGCTGAACGGCGAGTAGCCGCAGTCGTCGGTGGTGCCCAGCTGGGCCAGCGGGATGTACTGGGCCGCCTCGAGGATGCGGTCGCGGACCTCCTCGGCGGTCTCGATCCGGGGGTCGATCGGCGACACCACCCCGACGAAGATGCGCTGGCCCGGCTTCAGGTGCGCCTTGATCCCCTGGAGGACGCGCGGTCGGTCCTTCTCGCCCGCGAGCGCCACGTAGTAGCTGGTCAGGTTGAGCTGGAGCAGGCTGGGCAGGAGCTCGGCGTAGTCCACGTCGGCGCTGTGGGTCGAGTCGCGGTCGCCGCCCGGGCAGGTGTGGACGCCGATCCGCTTGCGCTCCTCGGCGGTGAACCGGGCCAGCGCGAGGTTGTTGAGGTCGATGAAGCTGGCCAGGAGCGCGCCGGTCGGGTCGAGCTTGATCGCCAGGCGGCCCTCGGTGAAGTCGATCTGCACCGCGTGGGCGCCCTTCTGCAGGCAGCGGCGCACCTCGCCGACGTGCTCGGCGAGCAGGTCCTCGATGAACTCCTCGCGCGAGTAGCCCGGGATCCCGTCCGCCGGATAGAGCAGGCTCAGCGCGGACGGCGAGATCACCGCCTGCTTCACCGGCGCCGTCGCGTAGCGCTTCGCAACCTCCAGGTAGTGATCCGCGTGCTCCTTGTAGCGGAACGGGGCGCGGGTCAGCCGCGGCATCCTCCGCGTGTGGCCGGCCGCGAACGGGATCTTGAAGCCGTCGGACGCCACGTTGGGCAGCCCGTGCACGCAGTAGTCCCAGAAGTTGTGGTACTTGCGCTGCTCCCCGTCGGACACGACCGGAGAGCCGGTCTCCTCGAAGCGCGCGATGGTGTCGCGGATCGCCTCGTCGAACATCGGCTCGAGCCGGGGGTCATCGATGTTCCCGCCACTGGCAGCGACGGCCTCGATGAGGGCGCGGGGTCGCGGGATGCTGCCGATGGGCTCGGTCGGAATCGTCATGGGCCGCGGCCAGCATGACAGATCCGGCCCCGCTTCCGATCAGGGCTTCTTTGCCGGCGAAGGCTCGCCGAGCGGAACCGCCACGGTGATCGCCGGCGCGTCGAACGGCGGCGGCAAGCTCTCGTCCTCGGACAGCTCCTCGCGGAACTTCTTGGAGATGCGTCCCGGTGCGGGCCCCTCGGGGACGAGCCCAACCCTGCGCAGCGCATCCTTCATCGAGCCAGCCATGGCAAAGCCTAGCACGCGAGAGCGGAACCGCCTGTGGCGGCCGCCCGCCCCGAAAGCTCGGTCAGGCGCCCAGGTGATGCCGGAGGAAGCCGAGCACGCCGCGGATGGCGTCGCGGCTGGCCTCGCTGTCGTCGAAGAGATCGAACGCGTGCGGCGCGCGCGACTGGTTGACGAAGGTGAGCGGGAGGTCGCGCGCGATGGCCGCCGCGACGAAGTGGTCGATCGACGGGTTGAGCAGCGGGGTCTCGTCGCCGCCGGCGCGCACGACCAGGAGCGGCAACTCGGCCGGCAGACCATCGATCGAGCGGCCGGCCGACGGGGCCGCGATGCCGAACTGCATGGCGGCCTCGGGCACGTCGAGCATGTAGCCGTAGAGGAGCGCGGCGCAGCGGAAGGCGTCGGGCGGCTCGGTCATGAGCAGGTGGAGCGCGGTGGGCACGTTCCCGGAGGCGGCCCACAGGCCGAGGCGTTCGGGGTCGAGGCCGAGCGCCGGGGCGCTGGCGCGCAGGTGGCGCAGGAGCGCGACCGTGTCGGTGACTGGATCGCGGTAGCTGTGCGCGATCGCGCTCATCCCCGATGCGGCGAGCAGGCGCCCCCACGAGCTGTACGCGCCCATGTGGCGCAGGCCCTGGGCGAACAGTGGATCGGGGAAGCCGAACACGAACACCACCGCGGGCGTGCTGGTGCCGGGCTTCCGCCCCGGCGGCGAGTAGAGGTCGAACGTGCCGCCGTCGCCGTAGCGCAGCTCGCGCTCGACCTCCACCGCGTCCATTCCCGGGAGCTGGAGCACGGCCGTCCTCTTCATCGCCTCGTCGCGCCGCTTCTGGTCGTCGTCGCTCACCGCTGGCCTCCGAAGGGTCCCCGGAGAGGGGGAGAGAAGAGGATAGACGGAGAGGCCGCGGATGCCAGCCGGGATGGACGGCGGGCGCCGGCGGCGCGAAGATCGGGTCATGCATCGCACCGGCGCGCTCGTGGTGGCCGTACTCGCCTGCGGGGCCAGGTTCGGGGCCGCCAGCGCGCAGGCCCCGGTGAAGCTGGGCCGCGCCTCGATGCACGTGAGCTACGACCTCGAGCACCTCGACCTCGACCGGCACACCCTCCAGTTCCGGCTGTCGCGCGCGGCCGGGAGCGCGGAGGTGGTCGCGGTCGGCGAGGATGGCGCGGAGCTCGGGACCGGCTCGGCCACGTACGGGCGCGAGCCGGCCGGCACCTGGCTGTCGATCACGTGGACGCAGCCCGACGGCGCGCGCGTCATGACGCTGAAGCTGCGCGCGGTCTCCGCCGACGGGATCGCCACCCGCGTGGAGCTGGTTCCCTGGTCGGTGACGATCGATCACGAGGACGTCCACTTCGACACTGACAGCGCGGTCATCGCGGCCTCCGAGGAGGCGAAGCTCGACGCCAGCCTGGCCAAGATCACCGCGATCGCGAGGCGGAGCGAGCGCTTCATGAAGATGAGGCTCTACGTGGCCGGGCACACCGACACCGTCGGGACCAGCGCGAAGAACCGCAAGCTCTCGCTCGACCGGGCGCGCGCGATCGCCGCGTACTTCCGCCGCAAGAAGCTGGCGCTTCCGATCGCGTACGCCGGGTTCGGCGAGGAGGTGCTCCGGGTCAAGACCGCCGACGGGGTCGACGAGCGCGGAAATCGTCGAGCGGACTACGTGCTCGGCCCGGCCAGCGCCGCGGCGCCGCCGTTCAGGGGCCCGTACCTGAAGGCGCGAGCGAGCTGGCAGCAGCTCCGGTAGCCCTACGGGCCGCGGCGCCGGGCGCGCAGGTACGCGGCGACCGGCAGGCGCTCGCCGGCCCGCAGCAGGTGCTCGAGCAGGTGCGGTGACGGCAGGTAGCTGACCTTGTCGAGGATCTGGGCGGCCAGAAAATCGGCCACCGCCTCGGCTGGATCGTAGTGGAGCGGCGAGCTCTCCTCGCCGGCGGCGACCAGGAGGTCCATCAGGCCGCGGATCTTCATCGTGGTCATCGGCGTGGCGTCGAACAGATCGGTGCCGATGTTGGCGAGGTAGTCCTGGTCGAGGCCGGCCGGCGGCACCGGCTCGCCGTTGAGGGTCAGGCCGCGGTAGATGCCCTGCTCCACCACGTAGCCGATCCGCTCGACCGGCGGCACCGCGTAGTCGTAGTCGGCGATGGCGCCGCGGTCGCCCTGCAAGAGGAACCTGCCGGTGGCGTAGTCGCGCGGCTCGTACATGGTGGCCGACATCCCGTTGGCAAAGGCGAGCTGCTTCTGTCGCCGCTTGCCCCCGAACTTGCGGCCGACGATCCGGCGGATGGGCGAGCGACCGGTCAGGAGCTTGAGGCTGGCCAGCGCGTGGTGCTTGTAGCCGTTGTGGAAGAAGAACAGCCGCTGGAGCTGCCCGACGGCGCCGGCGTCGATGAGCCGCCGCGCCAGCAGGAAGGGCGGCAGCGCGATGCTGTCCTCGGACGCGAGCACGCGGGCGAAGGACGAGAAGTAGCTCGCGGCCCAAAGGCCGGTCGGCGGCAGCACCGGCGTGTCGAGGAGCAGCGCGGCGCGCGAGGCCCCGCGCTCGACCAGCTGGGCCAGGAGACGCGGCACCTCGCCGATGGTCGGCGCGGCGACGATGAGATCGAGCCCCGGCACGTCGACCGAGTCGAGCGAGGTGACCGTGGTCAGCGGCGGACGACCCGGCCCCGCGGGCAGCTCCCTGGCGGTGCGGGACAGGACCGCGGCGACGCGGAACCGATCCGGCAGGCACCAGAGCGCCGGCAGCACCGCGCCGCGCACCCGCCGCCCGGCGCCGATGACCAGTACGTTCTTCACGAGCGAGAGATCGATGCCGGAGCGCGCGCTCCCTAGCCCGCGGTGCGGTCGAACTTGAGCATCTGGTAGCGCACGCTGCGGCCCAGATCGGTGATGCGGAACTCCGGGCCGAACACCGCCGAGATGACCTCGATGGTGGGCGCCAGCATCCAGCCGCGCTTGTGCTTGCGCAGCTCGAGCACCGCGTTCCGCCCGACGCTGGCCTTGAAGCCGCGCCGGAACAGGCTCGACCGGGCGACGTAGAGGAGCGGCCGGGCCAGCCCGAGCTCGATGAGGGCCTGCCCGGCGATCGCGCCGCGCAGCGCGGCCAGGGCGCCCAGCAGGTCCGGGATCTCGGTCAGCACCGCGAAGCAGAGGACGACGTCGAACTGGCCGAGGTCGCCGATCTCGGTCGCGCCGCGGCGCATGAGGGTGATGTCCAGCCCCTCGTGCCGGGCCAGCGCCCGCCCCTGCTCGAGCCGGTTCTCGTCGATGTCGACGCCGACGACCTCGCGCGCGCCGTGGCGCTTGGCCCACAGGCAATACGCCCCCGAGTTGCACCCGACGTCGAGCACGCGCTTGCCCTTCACGTCGAGCGACTCGAGGAAGCGAAAGCGCTGGCGCGAGTCGATCTTGCCCGGGGTGACCAGGCCGTCGCTCAGCTCGATGGTCTGGTACCAGTCCTGGCCCTTGACCCAGGATCGAAACTCTTCTTGCTCCATGTCAGGCGATCCTTAGCTTCCGGAACACGTAGCGCGCCACCGGGGAAAGCACGACCACCCCTGGCAGGACCGGCTGGCCGAGCGCCTTGAGCGCCGCCGCGCGGTGGTGGCCGCCGGTCAGATGGACCGTATCGGCGCCGCGAGCGATGCCAATGATCGGATCGGTCCGCAACCGGTCATAGCCCCGCTCCTTGATGGAGCGAAGGAACTCGAACCGCTGCTCGACCCGGGCGCGGATGGCCTCATCCACGATGTCGGTCCGGAACGCCGGCTGCCCGGGCGCCAGCTCGATGCCCAGGCGAGCGTGCTCCGCGACCACGAGCCTGTACAGCGAGCCGTTGCGCATGCCACCGGCGTCCTTGCCAACGCCGGAGTACTTGTCGAACTGACGCCGGTACCAGGCATGAAACTGCGCGCGAGCCTCGTCGGCGCGGCCGCTCTCGTGCAGCGCAAAGAACTGGAACGGCGGAAACAGCTCGATCGGGCGGCCGCCATAACCCTCGGCGACGTGGGCCTGCTTGTCGTCGTGGCGGAGCTGCTCGATGGGAACATCGCGGACGAAGCGAGCCAGCGGGATCTCACGGATCAGTCGGGAGAGCTTGCGCCGAGCCCACCTGGGATTCGACCACTGACGCACCTCCGACCACATCCGGCGGCAGCCTAGCGGAGGCCGCGTGACCGCGCAAGCCACCACGGTCGCCGGGGAGCGGCCCGATGCCCGCCCTCGAGAATCGCCCGGCGAACCCGCGAGGCGAACCGCTCGCGTCTCCCGTGCACTACCGAGCCCCGCGGCGAGGCCGTCCCGCGCCGGGCCCGCCGCCGCGATGGACGACCAGGGCGCCGCGAAGAAGATCGGAACGACAAGCACGCGCGACGTCGGTCCCGGGCCCTTCTGGTTGCGCGATTGATTGCGGCAATGTTCCCGGCTGATGCCGCAACCGCGACGCGCCGCAACGGCGGGCCCCCCTTTGCGTCGACCGGGCCGGCGCGGCTGACCGAGTGCTCGGTCTGGTTTCTTCAGCTCGGCATCCGGGTCGGAGCATCGCTCCAGGCGAGCCGCAACAGCATGGCCGCCTGGAACGGCTGCACCGCACCCCCCAGGCCGAGACTGCGTCGCCGCCGGCCGCCCGCTGTCGAGCCCCGCAACGCACGTTTGATCCTTGGCGGCGTGAGTACAACCATGAGCGCCCCCACGAGGCTCTCAACATGAAGCGTCCGGCGATGATCTATACGCCCTCGGCTCGCCTCCATCCCCGTCCGCTCGTGAAGGCCGAACTCGACCCGTTCAGTCAGGTGACCCGCATCGAAGCGCCATCCCCCTCGGCCACCTCGTCCGTGGGTAGCAGTGTCAGGGATGTCCGTGGTTGCACTGCCGCGCCGGCCGGCGGTCGCGCGATGTTCCCGTCGGTAGACCACGACGGCCTCGCAAGCGGCTACCCGGCGCCGGGCGCGTCGTCGCGATCGAGAAGACCGCGGCGTTTCCAGCCAATCGTGAGCAGCCAGACCGTGGCGATCGCGTGCGGTCGAGGGACGCCAAGAAGCTCTCGCTGCCACGCCTCGCACGGTTGCACGCGGGTCTTCCACCCGTCGAACCAGAGAGCGCTCGAGCAGGGGTCGAGCGCCGCACCCGACGCGCCGGCGTGATGGCGATGATTGAGGAGCACGTAGCGGAGGGCGAAGCGGACCTCGGTCGGCGTGCGCAGCGACCGAGCGTGATAGCGCTCGGCGAACAACCGACCGCGCCGACCGAGCACCCGGTTCAGGCGACGCGCCAGTCGAACCTCCAGGCCGATCATCCCGCGGGTCAAGCCGTCGGCACCGCCAGCCTCGACGATGAGATGAAGGTGATTGGACTGCACGCTGAACTCGACGACGCGAAAGTCGGCCCGATGCCCGCCATCGAAAATCGCCCGCCGAACCACCCGCATCGACCGATGTCGGCGAAGTGATGCGACACCGCCCACCACGCGCAGCGTGACGTGCTGAGGAAACCGCGAGGCGAACCGCTCGCGTCTCCCGTGCACCACCGAGCCCCGCCCACGAGGCCGCCCCGCCCCGGGTCGCCATCCACCGCGCCCGGTCGGCTTGCGAGCCTGATCGAGAGTGAGCTGCGCGGACCGCTTTGGCCGCCGCCGCGAGGGACGACCAGGGTACCGAGAAGAAGATCGAAGCGACATGCACGCGGGATGTCGGTCCCGCGCCCATCGTGTTGCGCAATTTGATTGCGGCAATGTTCCCGGCGGTGGCATCCGCGCATGCTCTTCATCTCGAGCGCGCTGCGACGCCGCCCGCCACGCGCAGCGTGACGTGCTGAGGAAACCGCGACGCGAACTGCTCGCGTCTCCCGTGCACCACCGAGCCCGGCCCACGAGGCCGCCCCGCGCCGGGCCGCCACCCGCCGCGCCGGGTCGGCTTGCGAGCCTGCTCGAGAGTGAGCTGCGCGGACCGCTGTGGCCGCCGCCGCGATGGACGCCTCGGGCGCCGCGACGAAGATCGAAACGACATGCACGCGCGAGGTCGGCCCCGGGGCCCTTCTCGTTGCGCGTTTGATTGCGGCAATGTTCCGTGGCGGGGGTTGGCCGCGGGTTCCGATCTGCGGCATCGCTCGCGGCGGGCGGCGGGCGGCGAGCGATGACGCAGGACCGCCTTCCGCCTTCGCCTTCGCCTTCGCCTTCCGGCTCGGCTCGGCGGGCTCGAAGGAGTCGCCTGACCCGGCGGGGCACCGGCCGCCTGCCCGCGCCGCCGCTCATCGTGTTGCCCGATTGATTGCGGCAATGTT
>DATHKR010000138.1:0-13506 GCA_035489015.1 Kofleriaceae bacterium
GGGCGACCGAGGACGAGGCGGAGGACGTTGGGGCGGTCGGGGAGGTCGGCGTCGCCGGCGCCGTAGCCGACGGCGACCGGCTGGAGGGGCGGCATGGCGGTCCAGGTGCTGACGGCGTGGGCCGCGATTGCGGCGCCGGTCGGGGTGCAGAGCTCTCGCGCGATGCCGCCGTCGCAGGTGGCGCCGCCTGCCGCGCGGAGGATCTCGAGGGCCGCGGGCGACGGGACGGGCAGGACGCCGTGGGCGGTGCGGACCTGGCCGTGGCCCATCGCGATCGGTGAGGCGCTGACCGCGCCCGGGGCCAGGTAGGCGAGGCCGGCCGCGGCGCCGACGATGTCGGCGATCGAGTCGATCGCGCCGACCTCGTGAAAGGCGACCTGGTCGACGGTGGTGCCGTGGAGGTGCGCCTCGGCGCGCGCGACTCGATCGAAGATGTCGAGCGCGCGGCCGAGCACGTCGGGCTCGAGGCCGGCGCCGCGCACGCGCGCGACGATGTCGCGGTACGGGTGATGATCGTGGCCGCCCTCGATCCCGTGCACATGGCCGACGACCGGACCGGGCCCGATCCCGTGCACGTGGCCGTGCACATGCCCGTGGTCGTGATCATGATCGTGCCCGTGCGCATGGTCGTGCCCGTGCGCATGGTCGTGCCCATGCGCATGGTCTGCCCCGCGCAGGACCGCCGCGCCGCCTTCGACCGAGATCGTCACGTTCACCGCGGCGAGGCCGTGCTTCAGGACTCGCGATATCTGGAGTCGCTCTCGCCCCACCCCGACCCGGTCGAACGCCTGCTCGAACACCTCGCGCGGGACGCCGAGGTCGAGGAGGGCGCCCAGGATCATGTCGCCGGCCGCGCCGCTGGCGCCGTCGATGTGGAGGTGCAGGCCTCGCAGATGCTCAGCCAAGGTCGCCCTGCCCTTCCGCCGGACCGCTGGCCGCGCCGGCCGGGTCGCGCTGGTTGATGCGCGCCGCGGCGACCGCGGCGCCGAAGCCGTTGTCGATGTTCACCACGGTCACGCCGGGGGCGCAGGACGAGAGCATCGATAGCATGGCGGCGAATCCGCCCAGGCCGACGCCGTAGCCGACGCTGGTCGGGACCGCCACGATCGGGCGATCGACCAGCCCTGCCACCACCGAGGGGAGCGCTCCCTCCATGCCGGCCACCACGATGATCACGGCGCAGGCTCGCAGCTGCTCGCTGGCCGACAGGATCCGGTGGAGCCCGGCGACTCCGACGTCGCTGACCCGGGTGACCCGATGGCCGAGGAACTCCGCGGTCAGCGCCGCCTCCTCCGCCACTGGCTGATCGCTGGTCCCGGCCGAGACGACCGCGATGACGCCGCGGCCGCGATCCTCGCGCGGCCGCTCTCCCGCCACCACCAGCAGTCTTGCCTCGGCGTGGTAGTGCGCGCCTGGCAGTGCGCGGATGACCGCGGCGGCCTTGTCGGCGTCGACCCTCGTGGCGAGGGCGCCGGCGCCGCCTCCGGCCAGCGCGACGAGGATCGCCGCGATCTGGTCGGCGGTCTTGAACTCTCCGAGGACCACCTCGGGGGCGCCGGAGCGGAGCTCGCGGTGGTGGTCGACTCGCGCCGAGGCGCCGACTTGCTCGAAGGGGAGCCGGCGCAGGCGCTCGAGCGCCTCGTCGGGCTCGACCTGGCCGGATCTCACCTGCTCGAGCAGGTGCCGGATGTCCTCGCGATCCACGCGCCGGTTATACCGTTTCGCGCGCCCTCGGGGCGGGGCCGGCCGTCCTCGAGCGCGGCCGCGCCGCCGTCAGTCGATCTCGATCTGGACGCTGGCGTGGCGGCAGATGTCGCGCAGGCGCGCGGCTGGCGGCGCGTCGGTGACGAAGTAGTCGAGCTGCGAGATGTGGCCGATCCGGACCGGCGCGGTTCGCTCTAGCTTCATTGCGTCGGCCACCAGGATCGACTTGCGCGCGCACTCCATGATCGCCTGGGCGACCTTGACCTCGCGGTAGTCGAAGTCGAGCAGGGTCCCGTCGTCGTCGATCGCGGAGGTGCCGATGACGGCGTAGTCGACCTTGAACTGGCGGATGAAGTCGACCGCCGCCTCACCGACGATGCCGCCGTCGGAATGGCGCACCACGCCGCCGGCCACGATGATCTCGATGTGCTCGCAGCCCTTGAGGATGTTCACCACGTTGATGTTGTTGGTGATGATGAGGAGGCCGTGGCGCGCGCGCAGCGCGTGGGCGACCTGCTCGGTGGTCGTCCCGATGTTGATGAGGAGCGACGCCGCGTCCGGGATGAGCGCGGCGGCCCGCGCGCCGATCCGCCGCTTGGCCTCGGTCGCCATGTGGCGGCGGGCCTCGTAGCCGACGTTCGCGGTGCCCGATGCGAGGATCGCGCCGCCGTGGAAGCGCTGCAGCAGGCCGCGCTCGCAAAGGTCGTTCAGGTCCTTGCGGATGGTCTGGGCGGTGACGTGGAAGCGGTCGGTCAAGGTCTCGACCTCCACCCGCCCCTGCGACTTGGCCAGCGCGACGATGTCCACCTGCCGCGGCTTCAAGCGCTCCATGGAGACGCGCGAAACGCTATCAGGGACGGGCATTGGCGGCCAATTCGAAAATGAAGGTTCGGAATTCGCGCGGGGATGTTTCCATTGACTTTCGTTTTGATTCGATTTTAGCTCTGAGTCGCTTCTGCTGTCTCGATCGAAGGGTGTTTCCCTCGCACGCGCTGGACAGCCTGAGGTGGCTGCCTCGCCCGTGTCGAATGGCCAGAGCTGTCCCGACAGCCTGGGGAGGAGATCAGCCATGAGGACACGATTGATGGCGTTCGTCGCCGTCGCGGCGCTGGCGGCGTGCAACAGCTCGAAGTCGGGCTCCGACTCGAAGAAGGGCGCAGGGGGTGGGGCCGAGGGCGGTGGCGCGACCGGCGCGGGCCAGGCGGCCAACCCGGCCGCGATGGAGGCCGCGGCCAAGAAATGGGCCGAGACCGAGTTCCAGCCGACCACTCTCTCCAAGGAGGACCAGCAAAAGGAGCTCGAGTGGTTCATCAAGGCGGCGGAGCCGTACCGCGGCCTCGAGGTCAACGTGCTGTCGGAGACCATCCCGACCCACGAGTACGAGTCGAAGACCCTGACCAAGGCCTTCGAGGAGATCACCGGCATCAAGGTGAACCATCAGCTGCTCGGCGAGGGTGAGGTCGTGCAGGCGGTGCAGACCCAGATGCAGACCAACCGCAACCTGTACGACGCCTACATCAACGACTCGGATCTCATCGGCACCCACTCGCGCCTGCAGTCAGCGGTCAACCTGACCGACTGGATGGCCGGTGAGGGCAAGGACGTCACCCTGCCGACCCTCGACGTCGACGACTTCATCGGCAAGTCGTTCACCACCGGTCCGGACGGCAAGCTCTACCAGCTGCCCGATCAGCAGTTCGCCAACCTCTACTGGTTCCGCTACGACTGGTTCAAGCGGCCCGAGCTGCAGAAGAAGTTCAAGGATATGTACGGCTACGACCTGGGCGTCCCGGTCAACTGGTCGGCCTACGAGGACATCGCCGAGTTCTTCAGCGTGCACGTCAAGAACATCGACGGCGTCCGCATCTACGGCCACATGGACTACGGCAAGCGCGCGCCCGACCTGGGCTGGCGCATGACCGACGCGTGGCTGTCGATGGCCGGGGCCGGCTCGAAGGGCGTGCCCAACGGCCGCCCGATCGACGAGTGGGGCATCCGCATGGAGGAGGGCTCGTGCAACCCGTCGGGCGCGTCGGTCAGCCGCGGCGGCGAGACCAACGGCCCCGCGTCGGTCTACGCGATCCGCAAGTGGGACGAGTGGCTTCGCAAGTACGCCCCGCCCGGCGCGGCCGACTACGACTTCTATCAGTCGCTGCCGGCCCTGGCCCAGGGCAACGTGGCCCAGCAGATCTTCTGGTACACCGCCTTCACCGCCAACATGGTCGCGCCCAAGAGCGAGGGCAACAACACCGTCGACGACAGCGGCACCCCGCTGTGGAAGATGGCCCCGTCGCCGCACGGCCCCTACTGGGAGCAGGGCATGAAGCTCGGCTACCAGGACTGCGGGTCGTGGACGCTCTTCAAGTCGACCCCGCTCGAGCGGCGCAAGGCGGCCTGGCTGTACGCTCAGTTCGTGGTGTCCAAGAGCGTGTCGCTCAAGAAGAGCCACGTCGGGCTGACGATCATCCGGGACAGCGACATCCGCGACAAGTCGTTCACCGAGCGCGCGCCCAAGCTCGGCGGCCTGGTCGAGTTCTACCGCTCGCCCGACCGCGTCAACTGGACGCCGACCGGCATCAACGTGCCCGACTATCCCAAGCTGGCCCAGCTCTGGTGGCAGAACATCGGCGACGTCAACTCCGGCGCGTTCACCCCGCAGCAGGCGATGGACCGCCTGGCCAAGGAGATGGACCAGGTGATGGCCCGCATGGAGGACGCCGACAAGAAGGCCAAGGTGTACGGCGGCTGCGGCCCGCGCCTGGGCCCGGAGAAGAACCCCAAGGAGTGGCTGGGCAAGCCGAACGGGCCCAAGGCGCTGCTCGCCAACGAGAAGCCCAAGGGCGAGACCGTCGACTACGACGAGCTGGTCAAGCGGTGGACCGCGGCCGAGGGGAGCGGGCAGAAGACCGAGGGGACCACGCCGGCCGCGCCGGCCGACAAGGCCCCCGCCGACGAGAAGGCCGCGCCGGACCCGCAGCCGGCCAAGTGACCGCCGCGTGGCACTGGAGCTGAGAGGCGTGGTGAAGCGGGTCGGCGCCGACACGCACATCCACGAGACCAGCGTCGTCCTCGCCGAGGAGGGCTTCAACGTCCTCCTCGGCACCACGCTCTCCGGCAAGACCACGCTCATGCAGCTCATGGCCGGGCTGGAGCGGCCCAGCGCCGGCCGGGTCTGGTTCCGCGGCGCCGACGTCACCGGCGTGCCGGTCCAGAAGCGCAACGCCGCGATGGTCTACCAGCAGTTCATCAACTACCCGAACTTCACCGTCTACGAGAACATCGCGTCGCCGCTGCGCATCGCGCGCGTGCCCAGGGCGCAGCTCGACGAGCGGGTGAAGCGGGTGGCGGCGATGCTCAAGCTGACCCCGGTCCTCCAGCGGCGGCCGACCGAGCTGTCCGGTGGGCAGCAGCAGCGGACCGCGCTGGCCCGCGCGCTGGTCAAGGACGCCGACCTGGTCCTGCTCGACGAGCCGCTCGCCAACCTCGACTTCAAGCTGCGCGAGGAGCTGCGCGACGAGCTGCCCGCGTTCTTCGCCGGCCGCCGCGCCACCGTGGTCCTGGCCACCTCGGATCCGGTCGAGGCGCTCCTCCTGGGCGGCCACACCGCCACGCTGCATCAGGGGCGCATCACCCAGTTCGGGCCGACCGCGGACGTGTACCGGCGGCCGGCGGATCTGACCACGGCGCAGGTCTTCTCCAACCCGCCGATCAACACCGCGCCGGTCACCAAGCGCGGCGAGACGATCGCGCTGGGCGACGGAGTCTCCTGGGAGGCGCGCGGCGCGGTGAAGAGCCTGCCCGACCGCACCTACACGGTCGGCATCCGCCCGCACCACATCGGGCCGTCGCCGACGGTGCGCGGCGCGGCGATCGACGGCCGGGTGCAGATCGCCGAGCTGAGCGGCTCCGAGAGCGTCATCCACTTCTCCCATGGATCGCTCGACTGGGTGTCCCAGTCGCAGGGCGTGCACGACGCCGCGGTGGGCGAGACCGCCCGCTTCTACATCGACGTCGATCGATGCCTGTACTTCGACGGCGACGGAAAGCTCATCGCGTCATGAAAGCGGGCGGATGGCCAAGATCACCCTGAGCGACCTGCGCCACAGCTACCAGCCCGTCCCCCAGGGCGACGACGACTGGGCGCTCAAGCACATGGCGATGGAGTGGTCGGACGGCGGCGCCTACGCCCTGCTCGGCCCGTCCGGCTGCGGCAAGACCACCCTGCTCAACATCATCTCCGGGCTGGTCCGTCCGACCGAGGGGCGGGTCCTGTTCGACGGGGTCGACCTGACCGAGGTGCCGACCGAACGGCGTCGCATCGCCCAGGTGTTCCAGTTCCCGGTCGTCTACGACACGATGAGCGTGCGCGACAACCTGGCCTTCCCGCTGCGCAACCGCGGCCTGGCCGGCCCGGAGGTGGACGCCAAGGTGAGCGAGATCGCCCGCATGCTCGACCTCGAGGGCATGCTGTCGCGGCGCGCGTCCGGCCTCACCGCCGACGGCAAGCAGAAGATCTCGCTCGGCCGCGGCCTGGTCCGCTCCGACGTCAACGTCATCATGCTGGACGAGCCGCTGACCGTCATCGACCCGCACCTGAAGTCGCAGCTGCGCTCCAAGCTCAAGGAGCTGCACCAGCGGATCGCGCGCACGATGATCTACGTGACCCACGATCAGACCGAGGCGCTGACCTTCGCCGACCAGGTCGTGGTCATGCACCAGGGCGAGGTGGTGCAGGTCGGCTCGCCGGTGGATCTGTTCGAGCGGCCGCGCCACACCTTCGTCGGCCACTTCATCGGCTCGCCGGGGATGAACATCCTGCCGTGCGAGCTGTCCGGCGGGGTCGCCAGGGTGGACGGTCACGCGGTGCCGGTCGACAACGCGCCGCCCGGCGCGATCGAGGGGCGCCTCGAGATCGGCGTGCGCCCCGAGTTCGTCGCGCTGGCCGAGGAGGGCGACGGCCTGCCGGTCACCGTGGTGCGGACCAGCGACGCCGGCCGCCATCGCATCGTCGAGGTGCGCCTCGGCGAGCACCGCATGAAGCTCCTGGCCGGCGAGGGCGTGACCGTGCCGTCCGGCGAGGCTCGGGTCCGGTTCGATCCGGGCCACACCCGGCTCTACGCCGACGGCTGGCTGGTGGAGTGACCCGACCGTGAGCGACAAGACCCAGAACCAGAAGGGCTGGCTGTTCGTGCTGCCGGTCGTGCTCCTGGTCGCGTTCAACGCGCTCATCCCGCTCATGGCGGTGGTGAACTACTCGGTGCAAGAGACGTTCGGCAACAACGTCTTCTTCTTCGAGGGCATGAAGTGGTTCGGCCAGGTGCTCCACTCGGAGCGCTTCCACGCCGCCCTGCTCCGCCAGCTCCTGTTCACCGGCATCATCCTGGTCATCGAGGTCCCGCTCGGCGTCATCATCGCCCTGTCCATGCCGCGGCGCGGGCCGGGCGTGTCGGTCTGCCTGGTGCTGATGGCGCTGCCGCTGCTCATCCCGTGGAACGTGGTCGGCGCGATGTGGAACATCTTCGCGCTGCCCGACATCGGCATGCTCGGCAAGCTCGTGAACGGGATGGGCATCCACTACAACTACACGCAGCAGCCGATCGCGGCGTGGGCGACGCTCATCGCGATGGACGTCTGGCACTGGACCTCGCTGGTCGTGCTGCTCGCCTACGCCGGGCTGCGCTCGATCCCGGACGCCTACTACCAGGCGGCGCGCATCGACGGGGCGTCGTCCTGGTCGGTGTTCCGCTACATCCAGCTGCCCAAGATGCGGCGCGTCCTCACCATCGCGGTGCTGCTCCGCTTCATGGACAGCTTCAACATCTACACCGAGCCGTTCGTCCTGACCGGCGGCGGCCCCGGCAACTCGACCACGCTCCTGTCGATCGATCTGGTCAAGATCGCGCTCGGCCAGTTCGATCTGGGGCCGGCCGCCGCGATGTCGATCATCTATTTCCTCATCATCCTGTCGCTGTCGTGGCTGTTCTACACGGTCATGACGCGGGGAGAGGACCGAGGATGAAGAAGGTCAGCTGGGTCATCCCGACCCTCTACGTGCTGTTCCTGCTGCTGCCGATCTACTGGCTCATCAGCATGTCGTTCAAGTCGACCAACGAGATCCTCGGCTCGTTCACGCTGTGGCCGCAGAAGTTCACTCTCGACAACTACCACAAGATCTTCACCGACCCGGTCTGGTACCGGGGCTACCGCAACTCGATCATCTACGTGCTGATCAACACCGTCATCTCGGTGACGGTCGCGCTGCCGGCGGCGTATGCGTTCTCGCGCTACCGCTTCCTGGGCGACAAGCACCTCTTCTTCTGGCTGCTGACCAACCGCATGGCGCCGGCCGCCGTGTTCGCCCTGCCCTTCTTCCAGCTCTACTCGGCCATCAAGCTGTTCGACACGCACATCGCGGTGGCCCTGGCCCACTGCCTGTTCAACATCCCGCTGGCGGTGTGGATCCTCGAGGGCTTCATGTCCGGGGTGCCGCGCCAGCTCGACGAGACCGCCTACCTCGACGGCTGCGGGTTCTGGCGCTTCTTCAACCGGATCTTCCTGCCGACCATCGCGTCCGGGATCGGGGTGACCGCGTTCTTCTGCTTCATGTTCTCGTGGGTCGAGCTGCTCCTGGCCAAGACGCTGACGTCGGTCGCGGCCAAGCCGATCGCCGCGACCATGACCCGGACCGCCTCCAGCTCCGGCTACGAGCTCGGCCTCCTGGCCGCGGCCGGCACCCTCACCATCATCCCCGGGGCGGTCGCGATCTGGTTCGTGCGCAACTACATCGCGAAGGGCTTCGCCCTGGGAAGGGTCTAATGGGGCTGTCGCTCTCGTGGATGGCGTGGACCTGGCAGACGGCGGTCTTCTTCCTGTTCATCGCGGCCTCGATCCTCGCCATGGGGATCTGGGAGTGGCGCTCCCCGGGCGGGGGCCCGCGCCACGGCGTGCTCGGCCTCGACACCACCCGCGGCGACCGCCTGTTCATCTCCCTCCTCGGCAGCGCCTTCATCCACCTGGGCTGGCTCGCGCTGTTCGGCTCTCACCTGATCGCGGCGACCGCCATCTCGGTCGCGTTCACCGTGGCGGTGTTTCGCTGGGTCTGAGGGTAGACTGGCCAGCGTGAAGGCCCTCCGGCTCGAAGACATCGACCTCTCCGCCACCATCGAGGACAAGAAGACCTACGAGGAGGCGCTGGCCGAGGCCCAGCTCCGGCTCCTGCGCCTGCAGCAGCGCGCGTACCAGCACAAGCAGCGCGCGGTGATCGTGTTCGAGGGCTGGGACGCGTCCGGCAAGGGAGGCGCGATCCGGCGGCTCACCGCGAAGATGGACCCTCGCGGGTTCCGGGTGTGGCCGATCGGTCCGCCGCGCGAGGACGAGCAGGGCCGCCACTACCTGTACCGCTTCTGGCAAAAGCTGCCCACGCCCGGCACCTGGGCCGTGTTCGACCGCAGCTGGTACGGGCGCGTGCTGGTCGAGCGAGTCGAGAAGCTGGCCAAGAAGTCGGCCTGGAAGCGTGCCTACGGCGAGATCAATGCCTTCGAGAAGATGCTGGTCGACGACGGGGTCGCGGTGGTGAAGCTCTTCCTCCACATCTCCAGAAAAGAGCAGCTGCGCCGCTTCCGCGAGCGAGAGACCAACCCCTACAAGAAGTGGAAGATCAGCGACGACGACTGGCGCAACCGCAAGAAGGGGGACGCGTACTCCGAGGCGATCGACGACATGTTCGCCCGGACCAGCACCGCCGAGGTCCCCTGGGTCCCGATCGCCGGCGACCACAAGTGGTACGCCCGCGTGACCACGTGCAAGACGATCGCCGACGCGGTCGAAAAGGCGCTGTAGAGGCGAGCGCCCGGAAAGGCCCGCGAGGCCCCATGCGCCGAACCGGCCTCCGTAGCCTGGTACTCGCAGTCCTACGATGAGGTGACCTCCTTGCGCGCGGTGCGCCGGTCGCTACAGTGCGCGGATGGCCAGCAAGCAGGCTCCCATCCACTCCGGTTTCGGCGCGCACACCGAGGCGCACGAGGTCGTCGGCGATGTCGCGGGCCGGATCGCGATCGTCACCGGCGGCGCGGCCGGCATCGGCCTCGCGACCACGCGCGCCCTCGCGGAGGCCGGGGCTACGGTCATCGTCGGGGCGCGGTCGTCGTCGTCGTCGGTCGCCGGCATGCCTCGCGTCGAGGTCGTGGCGCTCGATCTGCTCGACCCGGCGTCGATCGACGCGTTCGTCGGGCGCTTCCTGGCGTCCGGCCGGCCGCTTCACATGCTGATCGGCAACGCCGGCATCATGGCGAAGTCGCTCACCCGTGACGCGCGTGGCTACGAGGCGCAGTTCGCGACCAACCACCTGGGCCACTTCCAGCTCGCGGCGCGGCTGTGGCCGGCGCTGCGCGCGGCGAGCGGCGCGCGCGTGGTCGCGGTGTCGTCGTGCGGCCACCGCCACGGAGCGGTCGACTTCGAGGACACGATGTCGGAGCGCCGTCCGTACGACCCGTGGCTCGCGTACGGGATGAGCAAGACCGCGAACGCGCTGTTCGCGCTCGCGCTCGACAGGCGCGGCGAGGCGCACGGCGTTCGCGCGTTCTCGCTGCATCCCGGCACGATCGACACCGGGCTGCTGTCCAGGGCCTTCGGCCCCGAGCTGGACGAGCTGCGCGCTCGCCTCGGCCCGGACGGTTTCAAGACGGCGTCGCAGGGCGCCGCGACCAGCGTGTGGTGCGCGTCGAGCGCGCAGCTGGCCGGCATGGGCGGCGTCTACTGCGAGGACTGCGACATCGCCGCGCCGGTCGCGGATCCCGAGCTGGCGTACGGGGTGAAGCCATGGGCGATGGATCCCGAGGCCGCCGAGCAGCTGTGGGGCGCGAGCGAGCGCTGGACCGTGCCGTTCACGATGTGAACAGCCGCCGCGCGCGGGCCTCGCTCTCGCCGGGCAGCGGGGTGTACAGCGACACCCGGAGCTCGCGCCCGTCGGGCTCGACGTATCCGAGGTGCACCTTTTCGAACCCGATCTTGCCGAGCATGGGGTGCACGATCTCCTTCACGTCCTCGATCACCTCGACGACCTCGTAGTCGTTCCACAGCCGGGCGAACTCCGGGCTCACCGCGGCGAGCTCGTCGGCGATCGCGTCGAAGTCGCGGCGATCCGCGGCGCGCGCGGCGTCGAGGCGGAACCGCGCGACCGTCTTCACCGCCGCCTCCTCCCAGGCGGGCAGCTGCGTGCGCCGCGCCGGGTCCATGAACATCGACCACACGCCGTTGCGGAAGCGCTCGGGGCGCGCGGCGAAGTCGCCATAGAGCAGTGACGCGGCGCGGTTCCAGGCCAGCACGTCCCAGCGCAGCGTCGACGCGAGCGCGGGGTTCGGGTGGGCGTCGAGCACGCGGCGCAGCGCCGGGCTGACCTCCGTCGGCGCCAGCGCGGGTCGGGTCGGGCCGTGCGCGAGCGCGAACAGGTGGGCGCGCTCGGCCGTCCGCCGGCCGGATCCGCTCCCGCCGGGAGCGCAGGAACTGCGCGAGCGCGACGCGGGTCGTCACGAGACGATTGTACCCTCCACACGCGCCGTGGCCCGCCGCGGGAACGTCGCGGCCATCGATACGTTTCCGGGTCGTTGCCCCAGGGCCCGCGCATGAACAAGTCGGTCGATTCTCGCGGTCGAGCCGCCCGGATGGCAAGGAGCGGCGAGAACCGGCGCGGAACGTACTCGACGTACTTGAGCACCGGTCCGCAGCAAGAATCGATCGAAGTTGCCCCGGCGAAGGCCGGGGGAAGCGCAGCCGCGACGCCGCCAGCCGGGATGGATCGGCCGCGAGAACGAGCGACTTGTTCATGCGCGGGCCCTTATAGTGCGTCTCCGCACCCCAACCCGAAGGACGCACCATGACAGCTGGCTCCGCTCTGCGCACCGCCGGTCTCGCAGCGACGCTCTTCGCCTCTCTCGCCGCATGTAACCCCGACCCTGCCGAGGTGGCGCTGACGCCCACCGAATGCAACCTCGGCGAGCAGCAGGCCCAGCTCGCCGATGTGGTCACCACGATGTCGTTCAACCCCGCCGTGCTGCGCGAGCTGGGCGTGACCGCGCAGTCGGCCGGCGCCACCGCGGCCGCGCCGCAGCACGCCCTCTCGATCCTGCCCGGCCCGGCCAGCTCGTTCGACGGCGCGTCCGAGTGCATGGCGGTCGATGTCGAAGGCGGTCACCTCAGCGATTTCGTGAGCGGCCGCATCGCTCACACCGGCGGACCGACGCTGTCGCGCGGCAGCCGCGCCGTCAGCCTCACCGGCTTCGAGCTGCGCGTGGGCGACGAGCCGCGCACCTTCGACGTGGTCACCGCGTCGGGCGACCGCGTCCTCCTGGGCACCCTGCCCCACTATCAGATCGATGCCGCCTCCGGCGTGCTCGACGTCTTCAACGTCGACCTCACCGTCACGCCGGCCCTCGCCGCCATGTGGGACGCGCCGCACCTCGCCGGCACCGTCGTCGGCACGCTGTCGCTGCGCGCCCGGGTGGCGCCGGCCTCCCTCGGCGTCTCGGCCTCGGCGCGCTCGGCCACCGTCGACGACGGCGCCGCCCCGCTCGCCGCCTGCGATGACTTCTCCGGCAACGTCGACGTGGCGCTCATCGCCATGGACGCCGTCCAGCAGCAGGGCCGCCTCGGCGACAAGGTCGTCATCACCCCGTCGGCCGTGCTCAAGAACGTCGGCACTGCCAACGTCCCGTGGCAGGCCCGCTTCTCCGGCAACTTCCCGCCGTACAACACCGATCAGCACCCCTACCTCGTGTGGTCGCTCTTCCGCGAGATCGGCGGGGTCTTCGAGCCGATCGCTTACAGCGACGTGAAGCACGCCTTTCTCACCATCAACGCCAACTGCGCGCCCGGCGCGTGCCGCATCGGCAGCGTGCTCGGCCTCGGCTGCGAGGACGTCTACGGGGTCGGCACCAACGGCACCCACCTGGCGCCGCGCACGGAGATCCGGCCGCACGCCGGCACCTGGTTGCACTGCAACTTCCCCGCGCCGAACACGCCGTCGCACTTCGACCAGGTCGCCCCGTTCTGCTCGGGAGACTTCGACGGCGGCGGCGAGAGCGTCCTGGTGCACCGCCTGGTCGCCAGCGACGCCGAGCTCTCGGTGGCGGGGGCCAACTACTACTTCGCGAGCTGGTACGTCGTCCGCGACGACATCAACATCTTCAACAGCATGGGCTGGCGCAAGATCGTCCCCAGCCTCAACGGCAACAACTGGACGTTCGGCCTCAACACGCCCTATCGCCAGGGCTCGGTGCTCGACGCCTTTGTCGATCCGGCCGTCCCGAATCCGAACCGCCTGAACGTCACGTACAAGGATCCGACCGCCGGCTCGGCGCAGATCGCCGTCACCGCCACGGCCCTGGGCAACGGCCGGTTCCGTTACGTCTACGCCCTCATGAACCACGACTTCGACCCGAAGCTGAGCGCCCTCACGCTGCCCATGGGCCCGGGCCTCGTCATCGAGCAGCCCACGTTCAGCGACGGCGACCAGGACGCCACCAACGACTGGATGCGCAACAGCGGCATCGGCGAGATGACCTGGGTCGCGCCCAAGGCAGCGGCCCGCCTCTCCTGGGGCACGGCCATCACGATCACCTTCATCGCCAACGGCACACCGGTCACCGGCACGGCCCGCCTCACCCGCAGCGACAACGGCCGCTCGGTCATCATCAAGACGCTGGTCCCCGAGCGAGTCGGGATCTAGCGGACGGGACGCAGCCGGGTGATGCGCCGATCTCGTGACGCCTCGCGCGAGCTCCTCGTGGTCATGGCCGCCATCGCGGG
>DATHKR010000139.1:0-38254 GCA_035489015.1 Kofleriaceae bacterium
GCCGTCGGGCGTCAGGTCGAGGATGGCGTCGACCGTCGCGGTCGAGCGCGGCGCGGTGCCGCCGGCGAAGACCGAGGGCGGGGGCGGGTTGAAGACCCAGAGATCGGTCGGGAGCATGAACACCCGGTCCGGAATGCGGACCTCGGAGACGGGAAGGTCGAGGACGGCGTCGCCCAGCTCTCGATGCGCGGTCGGCGAACCGCGGTCGCCGCCTCTGACCCAGTACCAGAAGTCCGGCACGATGACGGGCTCCTTCGGCGAGATCGTCAGCGAGACCGCCGGCGCGACCGACGCGGTCGGGACGAACGCGGAGGCGTCGACCGCCGAGGCCGCGGCGATCGATCCGCCGAGCGAGAGTGTGGCCACGAGCGTACCGAGCCGGTTCACGGTCGCACCTGGTCCGGGTCGGACGACGGGCGCAGATCGAGCGTCGCCTCGGTCGCGATCGATCGGGCCGGGCCAGCCCCGCCGGCGAACTGCGGTCTCTGCTGCTGGAGGTAGTACGCGTGGATGACGTCGCCGGCCTTGAAGTAGACGACGTCGAGCGGGACCGCCTCGGCCGATGACAGATCGAGCGCTGCGTCGGTCAGTCCGGCCATGGATCGGGCGCCGGCGCCGCCGACCCAGATGAGGTCGCCGGCCGGGAGCTCTCGCATGAAGAACTGCCGCCACCAGGGCTCGTGTTCGGCCGAGGCGTCCACGGCGGCGCCCGGTCCGTCCATGGATCCGGCCCTGACCGGATCGAAGACGGCCGCTTGCGTCGCGGAGACGGCGGCGATGGTGCCGCCGAGGGACAGCGCGGCGATGAGTGCATGCATTCGTTTCATGAGTGTCTCTCCTTTCGTTGACGGGACAGGTGCGATCAGCGCGCCGCGACCGGCCGGCTGTCCGGCGTCAGGTCGAGGATGGCGTCGACGGCGACGGTCGAGCGCGGCGACGTGCCTCCCGCGGCGACGTAGATGTCTCTCGCCGGCGGCGGGTTGAAGAGTCTCAGCAAGACCTCCATCTGGTCGGGTGGCCGGCGCGTCAGCGGTGCCTCCACGGCGGCGCCCGGCCCGCCCATGGACCCGGCCTCGACCGGATCGAAGTCCGCCGCTTGCGCCGCGGAGACGGCGGCGAAGGCGCCGCCGAGGGACAGGGCGGCGACGAGTGCGTGCAGTCGTTTCATTCGTGTCTTTCCTTTCGCGGAAGGGATGTCGATCGAGGAAGCGGGCATGCCTGGAGGCCGAGGCGCTGCGAGAGCCATCGCCGTCGCGACGCGATCAGGCGATAGACCAGCCGCGCGACCACACCGGCGCCCGGCACGCCGAGCAAGAGCCCGAGCCCGCGCCAGCCGGGCGTGCGGCGGAGGACGCGGGCGAACACGCGGTGGCCGCCGATGAGCTCGCCCCCGGCTCCGACCATCACGACCTCGCGCCCGAGCCGGCTGGTCGACAGACCGGGGGGGAGTTGTGGTTCGCCCTGCCACGGCCGCCAGACCGCGACGTTGCCGCCGTGGCGCGCGGTCAGCCCGGCCGCGACGCGCTGACAGACGCCGCAGTCGCCGTCGTAGAGGATCACCGGCACCGGCGCGGGGGCGTCGAGCGGGGCGGGGACGAGAGGATGCTCTGCGTGCACGGCGACCTCCGGAAGGCGGCGATTCGGCTCCTGAGCGAAGGGTCATGTACAACCGACGTGCCACCGATTTCCCGCGTGGGTTCGGCGCCTTGTCCCGCTCCGAGGACCTCCCTGCGGCGCGCGATCGCTCGTGCCTGTACCGGTCGCCCCGAACTGGCGGCGATCACGATGGCGACCGCGGCCCGGCCGCGCGCGACGCTCTGTTTCGCCTGTTTCACCCGGACGGTCGGATCGCGCGCGCGTCCCATGGGGCGTCTCGCTCGTCCCGGGCGAGCAACTCACCGGCACGCTCGCTGCATGGGTGCACCTTCGATGAAGATTCGTTCCTTCGCGTCGGGCGACCACACCATCACCGCGTCGGCCAGCTTCGACCGCGCCGGCGTGGAGGGGGCCGCGGTCGACCTCCCTCGCCTGGTGCTGGCGATGTCGTGCCAGCGGCCGCTGACGCCGGGCCAGCGCGTCTCGCTGCGCGGCGTGGAGGAGCTCCGGCTCGCGCGCGGACGGCGTCGGGTCGACCGCGCCGGCCGGCGCGCGACGCTGTTCATCGAGGACGAGCAGATGTCGCGCTGTCACGCGGTCGTGCGCAAGGTCGCGGCCGGGTGGGAGCTGGTCGACGCTGGATCCAAGAACGGCATGGCGCTGAACGGCGAGCGCTGCGTGCGGGCCATCCTGATCGACGGTGACGTGGTCGAGATCGGCGGCACCATGCTGGTCTTCCGAGAGAGCGGGCCGGCCGCCGCCGGCGCGATGGCGTCGGACCGCGATCTCGCCGATCCGGCCGAGCAGGCCGCGCCGGCCGCCTTCCGCACGCTCGCGCTCGAGCTGGAGCGGCGCATGACCGAGCTCCGCTGCATCGCCGCGTCCAACGTCACGGTCCTGGCCACCGGCGAGAGCGGCACCGGAAAGGAGCTGGTCGCCCGCGCGATCCACGAGCTGTCGGGCCGGCCCGGTCCGTTCGTGGCGATCAACTGCGGCGCGATCCCACCCAACCTGGTCGAGAGCGAGCTGTTCGGGTACCGGCGCGGCGCGTTCTCCGGCGCGCGCGACGACCGCGAGGGTCTGGTCCGCCGGGCTCATCGCGGCACGCTGTTCCTCGACGAAGTCGCCGAGCTTCCGCCCGAGTCGCAGGTCGCGCTGCTGCGGGTGCTGCAGGAGGGCGAGGTGCGGCCGGTCGGCGCCAGCGACGCGATCGCGGTCGACGTCCGGGTGGTGGCCGCCACTCACCAGTGCGTGCAGAGCCGGATCGCCGCGGGCCGGTTCCGCGAGGACCTGTACGCCCGGCTGGCCGGCTTCGAGCTCACCCTGCCGCCGCTGCGCGAGCGATCCGAGGACGTCGGCAGCCTGATCGCGTCGATCCTCGGCCGGCTGGGCCCCGACGCGGCCGGCGTGACGCTGCACCCGGCCACCGCGCGCGCGCTCCTGACCTACTCGTATCCGATGAACGTCCGGCAGCTGGAGCAGGCCCTGCGCACCGCGGTGGTGCTGTGCGGCGGCGGCCCGATCCGCGTGGAGCACCTCCCCGAGCCGATCCGGCTCCACCGCGCGTCGACCGGCGCGGGTCTCCGGCCGGAGGACCGCGCCGTGCGCGAGAGGCTGGTCGAGATCCTCCGTCAGACCCGCGGGAACGTGACCGCGGCCGGACGCGCCATGGGCAAGGCGCCGATCCAGGTCCGCCGCTGGTGCCAGCGCTTCGCCATCGATCTGGCCTCGTTCCGCGCCCGCGACGAGTCCATCGCGCTCACGCCCGATGACGGATCCGGCGCAGGGCCGGTCTCGGTACCCGCCTGACCACGTCGGTCGCGAGCGAGGCGACCCGGCGGCGCACACCGGCCACCCGCCGGCCGAGCGCGGCGTACTCCGCGTCGGTGACGAACATGAGGTCGACCGCCATCATGAAGGCGCCGAACGTGGTGAGCGACATGAAGACGATGATGCCGATGTGGAACGAGAGCCCGGCCAGGACCGCGGCGACGCGCAGCCTCCGGCCCAGGAACAGGAGGAACGTGAAGCTCACCTGGAACGCGACGGTGGAGTAGGACAGCAGCGCCAGCAGCGGCCCGTTCTCGAAGATCCACTCGCTGTACCCGGGCCAGGTGAACTCGCCGCCGCGCAGCGCGTAGTAGAGCGCGGTGCCGTTCTGCCAGCTCTCGCCCTGCACCTTGAGCAGGCCGGCCACCCCGTAGACCAGGCAGATCTGCATCGCGCAGGCCAGGACGCCCGCGTTGTGCGCCATCGCGGCCAGGGGCGACATCGGCCCGGCCCCGGCCAGCTCGCGCCGGGTCGCGTCGAACGAGAAGCGGCCGCCCACCTGCGCGAAGCAGGCGAAGATCAGGGCCAGCTGCATGACGTTGTCGCCCCCGTCCCACAGGAACGGGTTGCGCTCGCGCAGCGACCAGATCGCGATCCAGAGGAGCGGCGTGGTCAGCCGGGTGCGCCAGCCGACCAGCCAGGCCACCGCCAGCGCGATGGTGGCGTGGTAGAGCACCTCGAAACCGACCAGGCTGCGCGACAGGGCGTAGAGCGAGAAGCTGCCGGCGTCCAGCTGGTCGAGGAACAGGTCGTACGGGTAGACGCCGTCCGGTCCGAACAGGTAGCGGCGCTGAGCGTAGACCACCAGCAGCTGGTAGAGGAAGGCGAGCCCGGCGACGATGCGGAACACGCTGGCACCGGTCAGGAAGTGAGGCCTGCTGGCGAAGCCGAGCAAGCGGGACCAGGCGCCGGCGATGGACGCGACGACGGTCGGGCGGGGGGACGGCGCGGACGGGTCGGTGGAGCTCATGGTGGTCCTCGCTCAGAAGAGGGTGACGCGCTCGTAGGGGCCCCAGGGGAACTCGACGTAGCGGCTGGCGCTGGTCGACAGCGGGTCGCTCCGGTGCGAGAAGGGCGGCGACTCGGTCACCCGCATCCGCATCGCCACCGCGCTGGTCGCGCCCGCGCCGAGGATCCGGTCGCATGCCGCGGAGGCGACCCGGCGGAGCAGGCGGTGGCCGCGCTCGGCCGCCCGGGCCCGCTCGGACTCGTACTCGGCCAGGAGCGAGGCGAACTGCGCCTCGGCATCCTTGCGCCGGGCCAGCCGCTCGACCAGCCGATCGCCGGGCGCCAGGATCATGTGGAGCGGCCCCATCTGGGTCCGCTCGAGCGGCGCGGAGGGGCCGACCCGGTAGACCGCGCGCTTCTCGCGGAGCGGCGTGGTGATGTCGGCCCACTCGGTGTCGCGGGTGCCGCCGCGCCCGTCGGACACGCGGCACGAGACCAGGAGGTGGCGGGTGTCGACCAGCGGGTCCGGCGCGAACAGCGACCAGTTCTGGCGGAAGTACGGCTCCATGTAGCGGTTCACGATCGGCCGCGCGCGGAGGCCGACCGCGTTGGCCGGCGCCAGGTAGAGCAGGGTGAACCCGAAGTGGACGGCGAGCGCCAGGATCAGCGTGCCGGCGACCAGATGAGGGGCCAGGCGGCGAAGCACACGCACGATCGACCTCCGCGTAGGTGGGCCCGCCGACGGCCGGGCATCACCCCTCCTTTCAAGCGTCGGGCCAGCCGCGCGCCGTGCGATCTCGCGCCTGTCGGCCGCGCCCTCCGGCGCCGCGAGCGGTGGCCCGGTTCGACCGCGTTCCGGTCGGGCCGAAGTGGCTCGAACCAGGGCACCGCCCGCGCTCCGGCGGGCTCGGACCTCATGTTCCGGTCGTACGCCTCACAGCCCGAGGTCGTCGTCGATTGCCTGCTCGCTGGCGAGGTCGACCAGGTTGTCGTACTTGGCCGACCCGAGGCCGAGCACCGCGGCGGCGGCGTTGTGCAGGTGGGTCCAGGTCATCGCCCCGGCCGGGAGGTCGGCCTGGGTGAACAACGCGTCGATCTCGTCGGCCGACAGGCGGTTGGGGCCGTCGGCGTAGAGGCGCCACAGGAAGCGCATGAAGTCCATCTCGGTGGAGGAGTTGGCGATGTGGCTGCAGTACTGGTCGCGCCACTGGATCGAGAGGTCACAGTCCACGCCCATGGGTGGGTCGAGGACGCCGAAGATGATCGAGATCTCCTTGTAGTAGACGAACTTGCAATCGCTCTGGGAGCGCGAGTTGAAGAGCTTGCTGGCGTAGAAGTGGCCGAAGCCCTCGATGAAGCCGGCGGCGTACTGCTCGAGCGACTGGATGCAGTGGAGGCCGTTGGCCGAGGTCACGTGGTCACAGCGGCAGAGCAGGTGGGTGGGATCGATGACCGCGTCGTAGTTGAAGCCGCCCACGGCGAAGTTCTTGAACTGCACCTGGTGGCCGAACTCGTGGGCGACCAGGAACTTGTTCAGCGACTGGACCGGCTTGTCGGGCGGCTCGCCCGGTCCGACGTAGACCGAGCCGCTCGACATGCACGAGTCGGTGGGCGGGATGTTCGGGTTGTCGGTCGGGCAGCCCTTGTCGACGAAGTGAGTGCTGGTGCCCGGGGTGACCCAGTTGTCCAGGCCGACGAACATGCGGGCCACGACGCCGAGCACGTTCTGGGTCCGGTCCCAGGAGCTGGGCGTGACGGTGACGACCTGGGTGCCGCTGATCGAGAACGACCGGCTCCAGGTCTTGGTCGAGTCGCCCGAGGCGGTGTGGAGCTTGACCGTGTAGTGGGCCAGATCGGTCGGGTTGGGCCCGGCCTGCTTCTCGACCTCGCTCTGCATCGTGATGACGTAGGAGCCGTCGAGGTCGAGCTGCGGCGTGCAGCCGGCCGCGTTCAGGTAGCCGTCCCACACCTTGAACAGCGCAAAGGCCGGCTTGACCCACGCCCGCATGTACGAGGCGCTCACCGCCTGCACCGCCGGCACGCCGCCGCTGGCCCCGGCGTTCACGTAGTCCTCGCCGAAGCCGGCGTCGACGTAGGAGACCTTGAGATCGAAGCAGACGCGCGCGCCGGTCGGCGGCGGGCTCCACGGCTGGGGCGCGGGCGCCTGCTCGAGGGTGGTCGACCCGCCGCCCAGGGTGTAGCCCTTGCCGCCCTGGGGCGGCAGGGTGGTGACGTCGACCAGTCGGCCGTCGACCAGGACCCGGCCGACCGGCCGGAGCAGGACCGCGGGGTCGATGCGGCGAGCGCGCTCGGCCGCGCCGTCCTCGTCATAAGAGAGCACGGTGCGGTAGGAGGCGTCGTGCTCGATCGCGAGGTCGCTCGAGATCGAGCCGTAGGTCCCGGCCGCGTCGGTCACGGTGACCTCGGCGCGCACGGACGACAGCGTGCCGACGCTCTGCACCGGCAGCGCCGAGGCGTCGATGGTGAAGCGGCGGCGCTCGCCCGGCTTCAGCGGCGCGCTGCCCTGGCCGAGCCCGTCGATCCGGATCTGGGCGGCGCGGCCGTCGAGCCCCTGGCCGCCCAGGAAGGCGGCCACCTGCACGTTCTCGTCGCGCAGGTTCTCGAGCTCGACCGCGAGCGACGGGGCGGAGCAGCTCGCGCCGCCGCAGCCGCGGTCGAGGTGGACGGCGACCCCGCCCGGCCAGCCCGCCTCCTCGGGTGGGGTCGACTGATCGGCGAGGGTGGACTCTCGGGAAGAGACGTCACCGGCGAGCTCGCCGGTCGATTCGTCGCCGCCGGAACAGGCGGCGCTGATGAGGAGCAGGCACGACAGGAGACGGACGATGGTGCGCATGCCACGAGAACGACGGCCTGTCCGGATCTTCCCCGCCGGATCGGCGATTTCGATCGCGAGGACGCGCGCTGCTCAGCTCACCGCTTTCGCGCCAGCGTCATCCCGTCGCGCACCGTCAGGACCACCTTTTCGACCCGCGAGTCGCCGGCCACGTGGTCGTTGAAGCGGACGATCGCGTGATCCGACTCCGCCTCCGGATTCAGGACCCTCCCGCTCCACAGCGTGTTGTCGGCGACGATGAGGCCACCCTGGCGCACGAGCGGCAACACGGCCTCGTAGTAGGCGACGTAGTTGCCCTTGTCGGCGTCGATGAACACGAAGTCGAGCGGGCCGCTCAGCCGCTTCAGCGTGTCGAGCGCCGGCCCCATGCGGATCTGGATCTTCCCGCCATCCGGATGGCGGCCAAAGTAGCGCCGCGCGATCGCCTCGGCCGCCGGATCGATCTCGCACGTGATGAGCTCCCCGTCGGCCGGAAGCGCCGAGGCCATCATCAAGGTCGAGTAGCCGGTGAACATCCCGATCTCGAGGACCCGGCGAGCCGAGGTCAACTCGATGAGGAGGTGCAAGAAGCGCCCCTCGAGCCGGCCCACCTGCATCTGCGGGCTCGACATCTGCGCGAACGTCTCGTCGCGCAGCTCGTTGAAGAGCGGCTCCACGTCGTCGCTGTGATCCTGCGCGTAGCTCTCGATGGCCTCGGGGACCAGTGTCACCGTCATGAGCGAACTCTACCAGCTCGCGAGCCGGCGACCGTCAGCGCGCGCGGATGAGGTCGGTGCCCAGCCAGCCCTGCAGCGGCGCGGGGACCTTGATCGAGCCGTCCTCCTGCTGGTGCTGCTCGACCAGGGCGGGCACGATGCGGCTGGTGGCCAGGCCGGAGGCGTTGAGGGTGTGGACGAACTCCGACTTCTTGCCCTTGTCCCGCTTGAACCGGATGCCGGCCCGGCGGGCCTGGTAGTCGCGCGCCCACGAGGCGGACGACACCTCCTTGTACTGCTTGATGCTCGGGATCCAGACCTCGACGTCGTAGGTCATGGTCATCGAGGCGCTGGCGTCGCTGGCGGCCAGGAGCGAGGTCCGGTGGTGGAGGCCGAGCTGCTGGACCAGCGACTCGGTCTTGCCCACCAGCTCCTCGAGCCCGGCCTCGCCGCCCTCCGGCGTGGTGAACTGAAACATCTCCACCTTGTTGAACTGGTGCCCGCGGATCGTGCCGCGCTCCTCGGTGCGGTGGCTGCCCGCCTCGCGCCGGTAGCACGGCGTGTAGGCGAACGCCTTGATGGGCAGCTTCTCGAACGGGAGGATCTCGTCGCGGTAGACGTTCAGGATCGCCGTCTCCGAGGTGGGCAGGAGAAAGCGGCTGCGCTCGCCCGGCGCCGTCTGGAGGTGAAAGACGTCGTCGCGGAACTTGGGGAACTGGCCGGCGGTGTAACCGCACTCCTCGATGAGGAGGTGCGGCGGCAGGAGGAACTGGTAGCCGTCGGCCACGTGCTGGCGGCAGAAGAAGTCGAGCAGCGCCCACTCGAGCGCCGCGCCGACGCCGGTGTAGAGCCAGAAGCCGTTCCCGCCCAGCTTGGTGCCGCGCTCGTAGTCGATGAGGCCGTTCCGGGTGCAGAGCTCGACGTGGTCGAGCGGCTTCGACACCGGGGTCGGCTTCTCGCCCCAGGTGCGCACGACCTGGTTGGCCTCCTTGCCGCCGGCCGGGACGCGGTCGTCCGGCATGTTGGGGAGCTCGTCGAGGAGGACCTGCAGCTTCTCCTCGACCGAGGTCACCTGCGCCTCGATCGCCGCGATCTCGGTCCGGACGCCCGAGGCGGCCGCCTCCAGCTCGGCGGTGTCGCCGCCGCCCTTGGCCTTGCGCTGGCCGATCTCCTTGGCGGTCTGGTTGCGGCGCGCCTGCAGCGCCTCCAGCTCGCCGCGCAGCTGGCGGCGGCGTCCGTCCAGCTCGAGGATCGCCTCGAGGTCGACGCTGTCCATGCGCTTCAGCAGCGCGGCGCGAACGCGGTCGGGCTCCCTGCGGATCAGTTCGATGTCGAGCACGACGGGAGATTGCCACGATCGGCGCCGGCTGGGGATGCCCCGGGTCCGCCGTTCGGGGCGGCGCCGGCGGCCAGCTCGGGCCACTCGTAGTCCAGCGCGAGCAGGGCCAGCTCGCGGATGCTGCCGTCGAGGTCGTCGTGGTCGAGCTCGGTGTCCCAGAAGCGGGTGGCCAGGCACGGCTTGAGGATGTTGTCGGTGCCGAGCCGGAGCGAGTGCGACTGCTCCTTGCAGCGGCCTTGGTCGAGGCAGGTGGGGCACCGGATGCCGGTCGGCGGGCGGAAGCCGCGCAGGAGGACCCGGGCCTGCGAGCCGCGCTCGCGCCGGCGGCCGTTCGAGCGGGCGACCACCGCCTCGAGCTCCTCGATCGGGAACGGGTCCGCCGCGGTCTCGCCCTCCGGCAGGATCGAGAAGGCCTGGATGTCGCAGCCGTACGGGATGAGCGCCTCGAGAAACGCCTCCGAGGCGGGCAGGCTGTCGGCCGGGACAGGCAGGTTGAGGCGGAGCTTGAACGCGCCCTCGCGGGCGTGCTGGAGGGTGGGCGCCAGGAAGTCCGGGATCCCCCACGCGCCGCCCGTGCCCGCCTCGATGAGCGACTCGGTCTGCAGCGAGACGTGGATGCGGTGGATGCCGCCGGCAAGGAGCTCGGGGAGCTTGGCCTGGAGGAAGGTCCCGTTGGTGGTGACGCCGACGTCGTCGAGCAGGCGGCGCGCGGCCCCGACGAAGCCGCCGATCTCCTTGTGGAGGAGCGGCTCGCCGCCGGTGAACTGGACCCGGCGGAACCCGACCCGCAGGGCCGACTCGATCGCCCGGGTGGCGCTGTCGATGGTCAGCCGGCCCTTCGCCGGGGCGCCCTCGTTGTGACAGAACTTGCACGAGAGGTTGCAGGTCCCGATGACCGAGATACGGAAATAGAGACTGCGCCTCTGGATCGCGTCGGCGAGCGTCGATCCGGAGACATCGAGTCGGCGGATGATCTCTTTCGTCACCGCGTCGCGCTGCCCGCGCGAGGCGCGGGTCCCGTTCGCGCTGTCGATGAGGACGGGGAGGTGAGCCATGCGGGTGCCCTACTTTCTGCCAGCGGGTGGATGGGGGGCCGCGCCGCCGTCGCTGCCGGCCGGCGCGGTGAGGAGGTCCTGCAGCTGCTTCGCGAGGGCCTGGAGCCGCGGGGAGAGCCCCTGACTCGCTTCACCTGAAACATCGAAACAGTAACGTGGCGCGGACAGGCGGCCTCGAAGTCGCTGGACTCGCGATCGCAGGACCGCTTCTTCCTCGGTTCGCCGGATCGACGACGCAAGGATCGCGCCGAACTCGATCATGTCCGCCTGGTCGGCGCCGAGCCGGGTGGCCTCGGCGACCGAGAGGCGGAGCGACGGCCGGGGCAGGCCGGGCAGTCCGTCGAAGCTGTTCACCACCATGCCGGCGCGGTAGAGCCCCTCGACGCAGGTCTCCACGTCGACGCCGTCGGGCAGCGCCAGCCACACCTGGTGGCAGCCGGTGTACCCGCGCTCGCGGGCGGCCACGTCGAGGCCGCGCTGGTCGAGCGTGCGCGCCAGCGCCCGCGCGTTGGCCAGGACCGCGGCGGCGTACGCCGCGCCGCCGCACTCCTCGAGCTCGAGGAGCGTGATCGCGAGCGAGGCGATGCCGGCCATCTGGTGCTGGCTGATCAGGTTCTCGAGGTGGGGGTGGAGGCGCGCGGCCACCTCGTCGCTGTTGGTGGCCAGGAACGCCTTGTGCGGGCCCGGCAGCGTCTTGTGGGTGGAGCCGCCGAAGCAGTCGGCGCCGCGCTCGAGCGGATTGGGCAGCGCGCCGGCCAGGATGAGGCCGTTCGTGTGGCTGGAGTCGAGGTGGATGAGCGTCCCCGGCGACGAGCGATCGAGCAGCTCGCGGATCGGGCCGGGATCGATCGGGAAGAGCTGCGACGACTGATCGAGGTAGACCAGCGCCGGCCGGTGCTCGCGGGCGACCTCCTCGAGCCGGGCGAGGTCGACCTCGTGCGGGCCGCGCATCGGCAGGTCGACCACCCGGGCGCCCAGCCGCTCGACCACCGCCGGCGTGCTCATGTGGCCGCCGGCGTCGGCCGGGACCGACAGCACCGTCCCGCCGGGCGGACACAGCCCGGCGATCGCCGCGGTCATGCAGTTCAGGCCCGACAGCGGGCGCACGTTCACGTGGCGCGCGCGGGCCTGCTTGCGGAGGAGCGGGATCAGGATCTGCTGCTCGATCGCCCCCAGCTCGCGCGCGCCGTGGAAGTTGTACTTGCCGTGGAAGTGATAGCGGCCGTAGCCGTCCAGCACGAAGGGCAGCCGGGCCAGCGGAGACATCGCGTTCTCCGGCGGCGTGAAGTGGAAGGAGTGGAGGCTTCGATCCTCGTGCGCGCCCAGGAGCGAGAGCAGGCGCTCGATGTTCGGCGGTGCCATCCACTGCACTGTAGCGGCCCGCGCGCAGATGAAAAGACTGCTACAGCGAGTGACACAATCTGCATGTTTCAGGAACAGTTCATTCGTTACACCTCAGTCAGCGTGCGTCGCGACACAGGCGCAGCGAGGCGAAGAGTGGTAGATGGTCGGAGCAGACCTCGTCGGGGACCGCGAAGTCGTCCACGGCGATCGGCCCGCCGACCATCACGTAGTCCGCATACCGCTCCGCCGACCGGTGAAGGCGGCTGCGCGTCCCCGGGATCCCCAGCTCGTGAACCAGATCTCTCCGCCCGTCCGCAAGGAGCGCCAGGCTGCGCGTGTCCGGCCGCAGGTTGAAGTCGCCGCACAGGACGTGCCGGTCGGGGAGCCAGGCGCGGATCAGCCGGTTCACCGCGGCCGACTGGGCCAGGCGCTCGGCGGTGTCGCCCTTGTCCGGCGTCCACAGGCCGTGGAAGGTGGCGACCCCGAGCGGGCCGCCCGGCCCGGCCACCACCACGGCGGCCAGGTTGCGCGGCAGGGTGCCGCGCACCCGCGGATCGAACCGGGCCGGATCGCCGTGGACCAGGCTGGCGCGGACGTCGACGATCGCCAGGTCGCGGCGCACGAACAGGGCCAGGCCGTGTCCGCCGGGCGCGCTCGCCCAGTCGCTCTCGGCCCAGCCGACCGCGGGGAAGAACAGCCCCTGGTGGCCGGGCAGCGCGCGCTGCAGCTCCTCGTGGGTGGTGACCGCGCCCCACGGCTCGCCGACCACGAGGTCGCCGGCCGAGGAGAACACCTCCTGGAAGCAGAACAGGTCGGCGTCGCGGTGGCGGGCGAGGAAGTCGAGGAGGGCCGGCCGGTGGACGCCTCCGTCGATGTTCAGGCAGACCAGACGGCACACGTCACGCATGGCGCACGCCCACCCGCCGCCGTGCCCTACAAGCCAGAGGATCCATGATCAAGACCAGCCTCCCGCTCGTGACCGACGAGCCCGTGGTGGCGCTCCGGCGCCTGTTCCTGTGGTTGACCTCGGGATGCAACTCGCGCTGCATCATGTGCGACATCTGGAAGGAGAAGCTCGGCACCGGGCTCTCGCTCGATCAGATCCGCGCCTGGGCCGCCGACTGGCGTGGGCTCGGCGTCCCCATCGTCATCCTGTGCGGCGAGCCGCTGCTCCACTCCGACGTGTGGGAGATGTGCCAGATCATCCGGGACGAGGGGATCGCGGTCGAGCTGCTGAGCAACGGCTACCTGGTGCCGAAGCACGCCGCCAGCCTGCTCGAGCACTGCGAGGTGTGGCGGGCCAGCCTCGACGGCCCGCAGGAGATCCACGACGTGACCCGCGGCGTGCGCAACGCGTTCGGCATGCTGCGCAACGGGATCGCCACGGTGCGCGCGCTGGACCCGTCCTACGAGATCAGCGGCCGCTGCGCGATCCACCGCAAGAACTTCCGCCACCTGCCGGAGACGGTGCGGGCGGCGCGCGACCTGGGCCTCAGCAGCATCAGCTTCTCCGGCACTGACCTCTTCAACGAGGAGGCGTTCCAGCGCCACGACCGGATCGACGGCGACTACGTCGAGGCGCTCGGGATCGCCGGCGACGACCTCGGCGTCCTCGAGGACGAGCTCGCCCGCATGCGGGCCGAGTGCGGCGAGGAGTTCGCGTCCGGCTACATCAGCGACACCCCCGAGGACCTCGACCGCAACGTCCTGCGCTACTACCGAGCCCTTGCCGGCCAGGTCCCGTTCCCCGACCGACCGTGCAACTCGCCGTGGACCTCGGCCATCGTCGAGTACTCCGGGGCGGTGCGGCCGTGCTTCCCGCTCGACGCCTACGGCGTCGTGGGCCGGGACGGCTCCCTGAGCGATGTCCTCAACTCGCCGGCGGCGGTGCGGATGCGCGCCGAGCTCGACGTGAAGAACGACGCGGCCTGTCAGCGGTGCGTGTGCCAGACGGCGTTCTACGGGTGAGCGGCGGCCCTCGTTGACGGTGACGACGACGTTGACCTGGTCGTCGACGAAGACGGCGCCGTGGACGTGAGCGCCACCATGGTCGTTGACTCGATGTGTTGTCGGTGCAGACCAGGTAAATGGGTGACGAAGTAGACCAGGTCCATGGGTGACGTCCTGCCAGAGCCGGGCGCAGGAGCGCGCCTTGACAACGGTGGCGCTCACGTCCACGGCGCCGGCGCCGTCAGAGTCCACGACCACCACCACGTCAACGCGACCGGTCAAGACCACTGCGGCGAGGTACTACGGGTGAGCGGCGGCCCACCGGCGCAGGTCGGGGGTGTCGCCGAACAGGCCGTGACTGCCGCCGCTGTGGAGCAGGACCACCGCCTCGCCGCGCGCGATCGCGCCGCGGTCGACCAGCCCGACCAGCCCGCGCGCCGCCTTGGCCATGTAGTTGGGGTCGAACAGGAGGCCGTGGTCGCGGGCCAGGCCGGCCGCGAAGTCGAGCTCGTCGGGCGCGTGGCGGTCGTAGCCGCCCCCGGCCGCGAAGTCGTGGAAGCGGACCGGGTCGGTCGCGATCGGGATCCGGCTGCGCTCGCGCCACACCGCCAGGAGGGCGGCCTCGGTCCGCTCGCGCGCCGCCGCGTCGCCCGCGATCACGATCCCGTGCACGGTCCAGGTCGCCGCGCTCATCGCGCTGGCCAGGGCCAGGCCGACGCAGGTCTCGCCGGTCCCGGCCACCGCGACGATGTGGCCGCGGCGCCGGCCGCGCCCGGCCATCTGGTCGACCAGCTCGCGCCCGAGGTCGACCGGGCCGAGCAGCGACGGCCAGCTCGAGCCGCCCGGGCCGATCACGTACGGCCGCTCGCCGGCGCGCGCGTGGGCCTCTGCCACCTCGGCCACCTTCTCTTCCATGCGGTCCCACGGCCAGCGCTCGAACCAGGTGATCGCGGGCCGCATGATCGCGGTGACGAGGTAGTTGCCGGTCGGGACCTCGGGGCGGCGCTGCTGGTCGCCGCCGTAGACCAGGTGGGCCCGCATGCCGGCGCGCGGCGCGTACGCGGCCACCGCCTTGCACTGGTTGGACTGCGCGCTGCCGCTGGTCACGATCACCCCGGCGCCGAGCGCGCGCGCCGCGGCCAGCTCGTGGGCGACCTTGCGCACCTTGCTGCCGCAGCCGAGGTCGTCGATGCGGTCCTCGCGCTTGAGGTAGAGCTCGATGCCGAGCGCGTCGCCGAGCGCGACGAGCGGCTCGAGCGGCGTGGGGCGATGTCCGAGAGGAAGAGGGATGATCATGCGTGACCCCCGGGGGCTCGAGGCGCGGACCGAGGCGAACCGCGCGGCGTGGAACCAGAAGGCGGATGATCACTTCGGGTCCGGCTTCTACGACGTGAACGGCTTCCGCGGCCGGGCCGACGCGCTGACCCTGCGCCCACCCGAGCGCGAGCTGGTCGGCGAGGTGCGCGATCAGGCGCTCCTCCACCTCCAGTGTCACTTCGGGCTCGACACCCTGTCGTGGGCGCGGCTCGGGGCGCGGGTCACCGGCGTCGATCTGTCGGACCGGTCGATCGACCTGGCCCGCGAGCTGGCCGAGACGACCGGTCTCGCGGCGACCTTCGTCCGCGGCGACGCCCAGGATCTCGATCCGGCGTGGGACGCGGCCTTCGACGCGGTCGTGACCTCGTACGGCGTGCTCTGCTGGCTGTCGGACCTGGGCCGCTGGGCCCGCGGGATCGCGCGCGCGCTCCGCCCGGGCGGCCGCTTCGCGCTGGTCGAGTTCCACCCGCTCATGGACCTCATCCACCCGGGCAAGCTGACCGGGCGGGCGTCCTACTTCCCGGCGGGGCCGTTCGAGAGCCGCGAGCGGGGCAGCTACGCGGCGCCCGCGGCCTCGTTCGAGGTCACCGAGTACCTCTGGCAGCACCCGGTCGGCGAGGTGGTGAGCGCGCTGGCCGCGGCCGGCCTGGTCATCGAGGTCCTCGCCGAGTACCCGTACTGCTCGTATCCGCTGTTCCCCGAGCTCGACCGCGAGCGCGACGGCCGCTGGGAGCGCGGCGACGGGCAGGCGGTGGCCCCGTACATGTACGGGGTGAGGGCGCGCCGGCCGCTCGAGCGGTAGCCTCGGTCGGCTGACCGCCCCGGGTCGGCTATCGCCGCGACCCATCCGGCGCGCGCTCGACCAGGACGTCGTCCAGGAGCAGGAAGTCGAGCCCCGAGGCGTAGAAGCAGCCGAGCGCCTCGGACACGTTCTCGACGATCGGCTTGCCGCGCACGTTGAACGACGTGTTGACCAGGATCGGGACGCCGGAGCGCTCGCCGAACCGGGTCAGCAGCTGATGCAGAAACGGATCGTCGGCGCGGCGGATCACCTGGGCGCGCGCGGTGCCGTCGACGTGGGCGACCGCGGCGATCCGGTGCGCGACCCCCGGCCGCACCTTCACGGTGAAGAGCATGTAGCGGCTCCGGAAGCCGTCGAAGAAGTCGGAGAAGGCCTCCTCGGTCACCATCGGCGAGATCGGGCGGAACTGCTCCCGCTGCTTGATGTCGTTCAGCCGGGTGCGGGTCTCGGCCAGGACCGGGCTGGCGACCAGGCTGCGCATGCCGAGCGCGCGCGGGCCGAACTCCATGCGGCCGCGGAACAGCGCACCGATCGCGCCGCGCGCGAGCAGGCCGGCCAGCCGCGCCGTCATGTCGTCCTCGCCCAGCCGGGTGTACGGGATGCCGCCGCGGTCGAGCACGGCGGTCACCTCCGCCGGGCTGGCCCGGGTGCCGAGCGCCATCGAGTCGAAGCGGAGCCGGCCGTCGCCGCCGGCGGCGATCCAGCTGAGGGTGGCGGCGCCGACCGCGGTGCCGGCGTCGTGTGCGGCCGGGTGGACGAAGATGTCCGACACGAGGCCCTTCTCGGCCAGGCGCCCGTTCGACACGCAGTTTAGGAAGACGCCGCCGGCGAGGCACAGCCGATCGGCGCCGGTCTGGCGGACGTGGCGGCGGACCAGCCCCTCGATGGCGCGCTCGAGCAGGACCTGCGCCGACCGCGCGATGTCGCGGTGGACGTCGAGGAGCGGCTCCCACGGGCGGCGGCGCTCGCCCAGCAGCCGCTCGAGCGCCTGCAGCCGGTCGAGCGCGACCCGGTAGCCGCCGTCGGAGCCAAGCACCAGCACCTGCTCCAGCTCGCCGACGAAGCGCGGCTCGCCGTAGGCGGCCAGGCCCATCACCTTGAACTCGTCGGAGAACGGCTCGAAGCCGAGGTGGCGGGTGACCATGGAGTAGAAGATCCCGAGCGAGTGCGGGATCGGGTAGCGGTCGACCGGCTCGAGGGTGCGGCCGGAGCCCAGGTAGACGCTGGTCGAGCTGGCCTCGCCGCTGCCGTCGGCGACGATCACCAGCGCGCGCTCGAAGCCAGAGCCGAAGAAGGCCGAGGCGGCGTGGCAGAGGTGGTGGTCCCACTCCTGGTAGCGGGCGCGGCCGAAGTCGGCCGGGTCGATGACGCGGCGGTGCTTCTCGAGCAGCTCGTAGCCCGACGTCAGCACCAGGCGGTTGTTGCGGCACGAGCGGAACGCCTCGAGCTCCTCGCGCAGCGACGAGATCCGCTGACCGGTCAGGCAGCCGCCCAGGCTCTTCAGGTGGAGCGCGCTGCTGTACGAGTAGCCGACCCCGGCCAGATCCGCGGTGGTCAGCCCCGCGAACGACAGCGCGTGGTAGATCGCGTCGAGCGGCATGTAGCTCTTGAACGGGGTGTAGCGCCGGCCGTGCTTGATCCCGGTGAAGCGCTCGTCCTCGGCCGCGAAGACCAGCTCGCCGTCGCGAATCAGCGCGGCCGCGGGATGCTCGAAGAAGCTGTTGAGGCCGAGGAAGGTCACGGTTCGCCTCGTCTGGCCAGGAGGCCGTGGAAGTAGCCGGCGCACGAGAGCGACCCGATCGTCTCGGCGAGCGGCCGGTCCAGAAAGGACTCCTCGAGCTCGCCCAGGTCGGCGCCGGCGCCGAGCTCCTGCACGATCCGGTGCTGGCGCGGCCCGAGCTCGACCAGCGGGGCCCCGCCCAGGCGCGAGGCGCCCGGGTCGGACACCGCGCGCAGCTCGTCCTCGTCGAGGAACGGGACCAGCCGGTGGGTCTCGAGCACCATCGCGCGGTAGAGGGCGACGTAGTCCTGCTGGCTGGTGCCGCCCACCGCGGTGATGGCGGGGAACAGGCAGCGGACCAGGTACGCCAGCACGCGGTCGCAGAACAGGGTGCCGTCGCGGAGCGCGGCGGCCACCTCGGCCGGGCGGAACGGCACCGGCAGCGACGAGCCGTCCTCGAGGGTCATCTCGGCCCGCACGCCCGAGCGGCGCTGGACCACCGGCACCAGGCGCGACTCGCGCCGCAGCCACAGGTGATCCGGCTCGGCGCGGTTCACGGTCAGGTTGGCGCGCGAGGCGACCAGCTCGCGCTTGACCCGGTGGAAGCGGTCGCGCACCGCCGGGTCGAACAGGAGGCGGGTGATCGCGCCGTGCGGGTTCGAGATCTCGAGCGCGGCGGCGTGCGACGCCAGCGACTCGTCGACCTGGACCCGCCGGGTCTTGCGCTCGATCGGCAAGAGGTCCCAGATCTCGTCGTTGGCGACCCGGTACGCCGCGCTGGGATCGACCACCTCGCGGCCGACCAGGCGCCAGGCCAGCGGGTCGCGGGCGAGGTCGCGGTCGCCCTCGAGCCGGTCGAACGACAGCCGGGTCGGCGCCGGCAGGGCGCAGAAGGTCGAGTCCTTGAGCTGCCGCTTCGAGTGGGGAAAGACCTGGTACAGGCCGCCGCGGGTGCGCAGGAACACGGGCCCCCACACCGGGTCGCGCCGCGACAGGCAGCTCACCGTGTTGCACTGCGAGACCACCATGAGGCCCACGCCGCGCTCGCGGCAGCCGAGGTGAAAGAGGTAGTTGTTGGCGAACGTCTCGGGGTCGAGGAGCAGGTTGGCGTGATCGGCCTGCTGGATGACCGGCACCCGGAGGAGGTGCTCGCAGACGTCGTCGAGGTCGTCGATCCCGGCCACGTCGAGGACCTCGGCCAGCGCCTGGGCGACCACCTCGCGGTGCGGGTTGCGCGGCGGCGGCGCGGCCGGCAGGAGCGAGGCGACGTAGTCGCGGACCGACAGGTCGAGGTTGCCGGCCAGCTGCCGGCCCAGGTCGGAGCCGGCCCGGACCAGGCGATCGAGGAACGGCCGCGCCGGGCAGGGGAGCGCGGCGGCACGGTGGCGACGGTCGAGCGGCGTGCGCGTCTTCACGGTCGGCACGGCTCCTACCGGCGCAGCGCCGCGACGAGGTCGACCACCTCGGCGGCCAGGATCTGGGTCGGGGTGGCCGCGTCGCGGTCGAGGAGCCGGGTGCCGGCCAGGCGGGCGTCGCCGTCGGCGCGGCGGTGCAGCTGGGCGTGCAGAGCGCCGTACAGGCGGTACCAGCGGTGGATCCAGGCCCGCTTGGACTCCTCGTCGGGGAACTCGCGCGGGCGCTGGCCGGCGTCCTCGCTCTGTTTCACCCGCTCGATCGACGTCTCCGGCGAGACGTCGAGCAAGAGGAGCGCGTCCGGCGCGGGCAGCTCCGCGTGCAGCACCGCCGCCAGCGCGTCGTAGACGGCCCGCTGGGCCTGATCGATGTGGCCGCCCAGCTCGTGCTCGCGGACGAACATCTCGTCGTCCAGGTGCGAGCGCTCCATGAAGATCGTGTGGCCGAGGCCGAGGTGGCGGAGCAGGAACATGTGCCGCTGCAGCATGAAGTTGAGCTGGACCGAGAAGGCGTAGGTGCCGGGGTCGCTGAACATGAGCGGCAGGAGGGGGTGGTGGAACGTCCGCTCGCTGACCCCGACGATCGGCAGGCCGCGGCGGGCGCCCAGCTCGACCGCCGCCGCGATGAGCGAGGACTTGCCCGCCCCGGTGTTGCCGGACACGGCGACGTAGACGCCGCGCTCGGCGACCGGCACGTCGCCGGGGGAACGGGACCACTCGGCGGTGCGCTGCGTGATCATCGCGAGGCCAACTTTCTGGCCGCGGGGGCCTTCACGGGGTGGGGGGCGATCGGGCGCGGGCTCATCGATGCATCATGGGCAGCAGCCGGGGCGGCGACAAGGCTCGTCGACGAGACTGGCAGTTGACTCGGTTGCACCTGTATCACTGTCACGTCGCAGGGTGGTTACGCTCGGCGGTGAGAGCGTCAGTCCCTCCGTCCCGCTCCAGCGCGGCGAGCTGGTCGACCCGGCGGCCGTGCTTGGCGGCCAGGAAGGTCTGCTCGCGGAACACCTGGACCGCCCGCTCGGCCACGCCGATCCCGACCACGCGGGCGCCCAGCGCGATCAGGTTGGCGTCGTTGTGGCTGCGCGCCATCCGCGCGGTGTACTCGTCGGTGACGACGGCGCAGCGCGCCCCGGCGATCTTGTTCGCGGCGATCGCGATGCCGATCCCGGTGCCGCACACCAGGAGCCCGCGCGCCCCGCGGGCGACCGCGGCGCGAGCCACCGCGGCGCCGTAGGCCGGGTAGTCGACCGCCGCCTCCGAGTGGGGGCCGAGATCCTCGACGTCGTCGCCGAGGGCGCGGAGGAGGGCGACGAGGTGCTGCTTCATGGCAAAGCCCGCGTGGTCACTGCCTGCGATCCAGTTCATCTGCAGCTCCGGGTTGGGGTTCACAGCAAGAGGTCGTGCCAGGCCGAGACCTTGAGCAGCGCCTCGTGGGCGACGGCGCCGGCCGGCCCGGTCGCGTCGTACTGCACCAGCACTTCCCAGGCCGGCGACGGCCGCACCCGCAGGCGGGCCAGGCCGGTGTACGCCCGGGTCAGGCTGGAGTACTGCAGCGTGGCGTCGAAGGTCAGGTCGGGCGACAGCGCGGCGACGGCGGTGCCCGAGGCGGCCGCGAAGTCGAACACCTGGTCGCCGAAGATGGCGCGCCCCGGCTCGGCCACGCCGCGCAGGCGCAGGTGGCGCGACAGCGGCCAGTCGAGCGACATCGAGGCCTGGCGCAGCCGGCCGCCGAGGTACGCGTCGCTGCAGGTGGCGCTCAGGTTGACGCCGGGGGCGTTGAAGCGCGGCCGCCCGAGCGAGACCACGATCGCGGGCCCGCCGTGATCGCCGGCCGGCACCACGTGGCCGGGGAACAGCTCGAACGGGTCGGTGACCAGCTCGTACACCTCTCCGACCTGCACCGCGGCCTCCTGGAAGAACAGGGCCGGTGAGGCGAGCAGGGCGGAGAGCCGCGCCGCGCTCATGGCGGTCGTGATCCGGGTGAGATCGTCGGTGGGCGCGAGGATCTGGGTGCCGCCCTCGAGCCGGAGCTCGGCGAGCGGGCCGAGGTTGCGCCACACCAGCGGGAACGCGGCGCGCGCGCCGGCCACGCCGGTGCGCTCGGTGAACCCGAGCGGCGGGAGGAAGCGCTCGCCGATCCAGGTGAGCGTCAGGCTGGGGCGGAACGGCTCGGCCTGCCAGGCGATCGCGGCCGACCCGGCGCCGTGCTCGGCGGGGCGCCACGCCTGGCCGGCCTCCGGGGCGACGCTGTCGGCCGAGGCCGACAGGCGCAGCCGCCCGCGCGACGCGCTCTGGTTGTAGTCGAGCCCGACCAGGTAGTCGCCGGCCCCGGTCCGGTTGCGCGCGGTGACGATGGCGCCGACCACGCCGCCGTCGCCGACCTTCTGGATCACGCGGGCGACCGTGTGGGCGGTGTCGGGCGCCTGGGTGACCATCTCGAGCAGGCCGAACCCGGTCCCGCCGGCGTGGCCGTACACCCTGGCGCCGCCCCACACGTCGACCGGCTCGCCGTCGGGCGCGTAGCCGATCGCGCGCGAGAAGAACGGCAGGATGGTGAACGGCGAGCCGAGCCAGAAGGTCGACAGCGAGAAGGTGTCGGCCCGGGTCCGCTCGAAGACGTCGAGGCCGCCGAGGAAGAACGGGCGCCGCTCCGGCAGGTAGTAGCCGAACCGGTTCAGGTTGACGTGGGGGTCATCGAGGTCGACGCCGGACTGGAGATCGGTGAACAGGCTGAGGTGGACCCACGTCTCGCGCCCGAGGGTGAAGCGGGCGTCGCCGCCGGCGCGCGCCCGGGCGGGCTCGCCGTTGCCGCGCGACGAGCCGAGCACGTAGGGCAGGAGGCTGACCACGCGCCCGCCGGTCGCGCCGGTCAGCCCTTCGAGGTGGCCGAAGACCTCGGGGGTGTCCTGGGCGACCCCGGCCGGCGTGAGCGACCAGTCGTCGATGTGCTGCTGCCCGCCGATCGCGTGGCGGTGGATCAGCTGGAGCGGGACCAGCGGGTGCGGCCCGGTCAGGCGGAGGTCGAGCGCGTGGAGCGGGATGCGCATCTCCACCGACCAGCGGTCGCCGCGCCGCTCGACCGCCGCCCACCACACGGCGTCGAACTCGCGGTAGAGCCGCTCACCGCGGTTCACCGCGGCGCCGTCGTACTGAGTCCCGTTGCTGTTGACCCCGAAGTAGCGCGCGCTGCGGCCGTCGCCGGCGCCGACGTACACGCCGAGGTGCTCGTCGTCGAAGGTGCCGAAGCTGTCCCGCTGCATCTCGAAGGCGTCCAGGTTGCCGCCCGGCGCCGCGCGCAGGGTCGCGCCGACGTAGAGGTAGCGGCGGTCGTAGAGGACGCGGATGTGAGTCTCGCCGGCGGCCGCCCGACCGGGGACCGGGACTCGCTCGGTCAGCCCGGCGATCTCCGCGGCCCGGGCCCAGGCCGGCTCCGACAGCTCGCCGTCGATCGCGATCGTGCCGGTCGCGGGCGCCGCGCGCACCGTCGGACGGCCGGGCTCGGCCCGCGCGCGGCCCGGCCCCGCCGCCGCGAGGGCGAAGAGGACCGCGGCGGTCGGCCGGCGAGACGACGCGCCAGCGCCGAGCACTACCGGGACCATCGGGTCAGCGACGCGATCGGCATGGCGAGCGGCGCCGGCGGCGGCGCGGCGGCCTCGGGGTCCGGTCCGGGGTCGCCGGGCCCGCCGGGCTCGTCGGCCGCCGCGCAGCGGGCGAGCTCGCGCTCGCGGCGCGACACGATCACCGGGGTGGCGAGCTCCTCGGCGGTGACGAACAGGCCGGCGCGCCGCGCCGCCCGGGCCGGCCGGGTCCGGCTGGTCAGCACCGTGAACGGGATCGCGGCCAGGAGCGGCGCGGCGACGAACACGAGCAGCGCGGCGGCGGTCAGCGACGGACCGCGGGCGAGCGCGAACCCGGCGCAGCCGAGCCCGACCAGCGCGTGCCAGCCGTGCACCCTCACCGCCTCGCCCAGCGAGACCTCGTGGCCGACGCGGGCCTGGGCCGGCCACCCGACCGGACGGCGCAGCGCGGTGCCGATCAGGAACCCGGTGAACGCGGCGGCCAGCACCGGCGCGATCACCAGCGCGGCGGCCAGCTCGACGACCAGGCCGGCGGCGAGCCCGGCCGCCGAGGCGCGCGGTCGGCCAGCCGAGAGCGCGACCGCGACCGCGCGCGGCACCAGCCACAGCGCGAGCGCGGCCGGCGCCTGCACCGCGAGCGCCGCGTCGGCCGCGCCGGGATCGCGGGCCAGGACCACCGCGGTGGCCAGCGCGAGGAGCGCCCAGATCGGCCCGGTCAGGAAGGTGGCCGCGCTCTTCAGGAACAGGATCCGGCTCATTGCGTCGAACCCGGGCGCGACCAGCAGGCGGAGGTGCTGGAGGTTGCCCTGGCACCAGCGCCGGTCGCGCTTCACGTAGTCGATGAGCGTGGGCGGCAGCTCCTCGTAGCTGCGCAGCCCGGCCGCCTGCCACACCTCGAGCCGGGCCCGGCGGAGCAGCCCGCTCTCGACCAGGTCGTGGCTGAAGATCTCGCCGCCGAGCGGCTCGCGGCCGGGCAGGTGGGGCAGCCGGCACAGCCGGGCGAAGTCGGCCAGCCGCACGATCGCGTTGTGGCCGAGGTAGTGGTAGCCGCTCGCCTGCCACGCGCCGGCCCCCGCGATGTAGACATCGGCCTCGACTCCGGCGCGGAACTGGAGGAGGCGGGCGAACAGGGTCTGGCCGCCGACGAAGTGGACCGGCACCTGGAGGAGGCCCGTGCGCGGGCTCGCCTCCATGCGGCGGACCAGCTCGATCATCACCTCGCCGCCCATCAGGCTGTCGGCGTCGAGCAGGATCATGTAGCGGTAACGCGCGCCCCACCGGCGGCAAAAGTCGGCCACGTTGCCCGGCTTGCGCCCGCTCGGCTGGCCGCGCCGGCGGTAGTGGACGCGAACGGCGGGGCCGAGGTCGCGGCGCGCGGCCCGCCACTGCCGGCGCTCCTCGGCCGCCACCGCCGGATCGGTCGAGTCGCTGAGGACGAACACCTCGAACCCGGCCAGCGCGCCTCGCCCGGCCAGGTCGCCGACCATGGCGCGCAGGCCGGCGAACACCGCGCGAGGATCCTCGTGGCAGACCGGGATGACGATCACGGTGAGCGGCACGGTGAGCGGCGGAGCGTCGCCCGGCGCCGCCGCGGCCGGGTCGGACGCGCGCCGCGCGACCGGATCGCCGCCGGTCGCGATCACCCAGGCGCCGAGCAGCCGCTCCCCACACGCGAGCGCCAGCGGTACCAGCGCGAGCGCCGCGGCGGCCAGCTGGATCGCGATCGCCGGCGAGCCGGCCGCGCCGTCCAGCCCGGCGGCGGCCGCGGCGGTCACGGCGAGCGGCGCGGCGATCACGAACGCGGCGAGCGCCGCGCGCCGGATCCGGACCCGGCCGCTCATGCCAGCGACCGGTGCCAGGCCAGGAACAGGATCAGCTTGCGCAGGGCGGCGGTGTCGGCCGGGTCGGCCCGGTCGGCGAGGAACCCGCTCCACAGCCGCTCGATCCGCGGCATCGAGAACCATCCGAGGGCGCGCGCGTCCTCGAACAGCAGCTCGCGGATCGGGCGGGCCCACGCGGTGCGCATGGTGCCGAGCCAGTCGACGAACTGGCCGCACACCAGCTTGGGCGCGAACACCGCCTCGCGCGGGAGGTAGCGGGCCGCGACCTCCTTCAGGATCCGCTTGTCCTGGCCCGGACGGTCGACCCGGCCGACCTTGTAATCGTCCGGCAGCGACGCCGCGTACTCGAGGATCCGGTGGTGGAGGAGCGGGGCTCGCGTCTCGACCGAGCTCGCCATCGAGGTGACGTCGCACAGCCAGGCGGTGTGGTTGAGGACCGCCATCAGCTCGAAGAAGAGCTCGGCGTCGAGGAAGCGGTCGAACCGGGCCAGCCCGGCCAGGCGAGTCAGATCCTCGCGCGGGTCGTGGGCGGCGGCGACCGCCTCGAGCTCGGGGCCGAACAGCCGGCTGGCCGCGTCGCGGACCAGCTCGGCGTGCCGTCCGGCCACCCAGTCGATGAGGTAGGCCTGGCGGTCCCGGGTGGCGTCGAGCTCGGCCTGGAGCGGCGCCGCCTCGGCCATCCGCCCCGGGTAGGTCGGGTAGCCGGCGAACACCTCGTCGCCGCCGTTCCCGGCCAGCACCACCGTCGAGTGGCCGCGGATGAAGTCGTAGAGGTACGTCAGGTGGATCGAGTCGAACAGGCCGACCGGCTCCTGGAAGGCCGCCATCGCGCGCTCGAGGTCGACGAACGACGTGCGCTGGTACGGCAGGACGTGGTGGCGGGTGCGGAAGGCGTCGGCCACCGCCGCGGCGCGCTCGAGCTCCTCGTCGCGGGCGTCCGGGTCGGCGCTGCCCAGGGTGAAGCTGTCGTACGAGCGGCCGCCGATCGCCGCCATGCGGGCCAGGACGAGCGACGAGTCGACCCCGCCGGACAGGGTCACGCCGACCGGCACGTCGCTCACCACGGTCTCTTCGACCACCTGGCCGAGGAGGTCGTCGAGGTGGTCGGTCGCCTGGTCGAACGACTCCTCGGTCTTCCGGGTGTAGTCGATCCGCCAGTACGGCCGCTCCTCGAGCGCCGCGACGTCGGAGACGACCAGCGTGTGGCCCTGGAGCACGCGGCGCACCCCGGTGAACATCGAGTACGGCGCGGGCGGCGCGGTGTATGCGAAGTAGCCGAGCAGCGCGGCCGGGTCGAGCGAGGGGCGCAGCCCGGGCGCGGCCAGGAGCGCGCGCGACTCGGACGCGAAGTAGAGGCCACCGTCGGCCACCGCGTAGTAGAGCGGCTTCTCGCCGGTGCGGTCGCGGGTCAGGAGCAGGCGCCGGCGGGCCCGGTCGTACAGGGCGAACGCGAACATCCCCTCCAGCCAGGCCGCGCACCCGTCGCCCTCGTCCTCGTACAGGTGGACGATGACCTCGCCGTCCGAGTCGCTGGCGAAGCGGTGGCCGCGGGCCGCGAGGCGCGCCCGCAGCGCGCGATGGTTGTAGATCTCGCCGTTGAAGGCGAGCACGACGCCGCCGTCCTCGCTGAAGAACGGCTGGCGGCCGCGCGGCGAGAGGTCGATCACGCGGAGGCGGCGGTGGCCGAGCGCGATCGCCGGGTCGGTGAAGAAACCCTCGTCGTCGGGGCCGCGGTGGGCCAGCGAGCGCGTCATCGCACGGACGAGCTCCTCCTCGGCGCGAGCGCCGCCGCCCGGGCGGAAGACGCCGGCGATCCCGCACATCAGGCGAACCGACTGGCCGCGAGAGGATGCGCGAAGTAGATTGGCTCGCTCTGCATCGTAGTCTGTGCATATCGGTCGAGCCGGAGATTGGCAATGAACAAACTCGCTGCCCGCTGGATGCTGTTTCAGGTGAAACAGGTGTATCACTGCTTCGCGGCCGGCGCGCGGGCGCGCGGCTGGCGCGCGATGCTGCCCCACCTGCCCGAGGTGCCGCGCCGCCTGGCCCACGCGGCGCGCTGGATGATGGCGGTCACCCGCGGCCCCACCGTCCACGCCGCGACCCCGCTCACCTGCGGCGTGGTCCTCCTCAGCTACGCGCGCGCCCCCAACATGGAGATGGTCGCGCGCTCGTTCCTCAAGTGCGCCTTCGTCGAGCGGGTCGTGATCAGCAACAATGACCCGTCGGTGCGGCTGCGCGACTGGATCGCCATCCGGGATCCCCGCCTGGTGCTGATCGATCAGCTGGCGCCGACCCGCCAGGGGATCCGGCTCCAGCTCCTGGCCGAGCTCGGCTGCGCGATCGCGGTGACGGTCGACGACGACCGGTTCCTGTTCCCGGAGCAGATCCGGCGGCTGGTCGAGGAAGTGCATGGGGATCCCACCGCCCCGCACGGCTTCGAAGGAGAGAAGGTGCAACGCCCGGAGATCCGGTCCCGCCCCGGCGACTACCCGTTCGATACAGGTGTCACTGGAACCGATACAGTCGTGGACACCCTGACCGGTGGCTATTTCCTGACTGCCGATCAGGCGCGGACGTGCCTGGACACGACTCGCCGCCTCGGCATCACCGAGCTGGCTGGCTTCGGCAACGGCGAGGACCTGGTCATGAGCCGGTCCGGGCGCGCCCCGGCGCGCATCCACGACGTCGGGCCGGTCCTCCAGTGCTGGAGCACCAGCGACGACCAGATCGCGACCTGGCGGCGGGGGGACTTCTTCGGCGAGCGGCTGCGGCTGCGCGCGCGGCTGGCCGCCCTCGGCCTCGGCGCCGATCCGGCCGCATGACCGCGGCGGCGAACGGGCGCGGCCGGCCGTTCTGGCGCGTGGTCCGCGCGGCGCTGGCCGGGCGCACCCACGATCTCACCGAGGAGCGGCTCGGGCGGGCCATCCTCCTCCTCGCCGTCCCGATGGTGATCGAGATGCTGATGGAGTCGATCTTCGTCGTGGTCGACATCTTCTGGGTCTCTCACCGCGGCGCCGACGCGGTCGCGATCGTCGGGCTCACCGAGTCGATGATGGCGGTCCTCTACGCGGTCGCCCTCGGGCTCGGCATGGCGGCCACCGCGGTGGTGGCGCGCCGGATCGGCGAGAAGGATCCGGACGGGGCGGCGCGCGCCGCGGTGCAGGTCCTCGGGCTGGCCGCCGCGGTCGCCGTCGCGCTCGGGGCGGCAGGCGCGATCCTGGCGCCGCGCCTCCTCGCCGCCCTCGGTGGTGACCCGGCGGCGATCGAACAGCACGGCGACTTCGCCCGGGTGATGCTGGGCGGCAGCGTCACGGTGTTCCTCCTGTTCGCCGCCAACGCGGTCTTCCGCGGCGCCGGCGACCCGGCGATCGCGATGCGGACGCTGTGGCTGGCCAACGCGGTCAACCTGGCGCTCGGCCCGTGCCTGCTGTTCGGCTGGGGGCCGTTCCCCGAGCTCGGCGTGGCCGGCGCGGCGGTGGCCACCACCGTGGGGCGCGGCGCCGGCGTCCTCTACCAGCTCGCCCACCTGGTCCGCCGCTCCGGCCACCTCGCGATCCGCCGCCGCCACCTCGCGATCGAGCCGGCGGTCCTGGCCGGCCTGGTCCGGGTCGGCGCGGTCGGCATCGGCCAGATGCTGGTCGGCACCGTGAGCTGGATCGGGATGGCCCGGCTGCTCGCGCCGTACGGCAGCCCGGCCCTGGCCGGGTACGTCGTCGCCATGCGGGTCATCATGTTCGCGGTGCTGCCGGCGTCCGGCCTGGCCCTGGCGGCGTCGACCCTGGTCGGCCAGAGCCTGGGCGCCGGTCAGCCCGGCCGCGCCGAGGACGCGGTGTGGACGGTGGCCCGGTGGAACCTCGCCTTCCTCGGCGGGGTCGCGCTGGTCCTCGCGCTGGCCGCCGGGCCGATCGTCCGCCTGTTCCCCGGCGACCCGGCCATGCACGCGCTCGGCGCCACCGCGATCCGCGTGATCGCCTGCGGCCTGCCGATGAACGCGTACGCGATGGTGCTCTGCTGCGCGTTCAACGGGGCGGGGGACACCTGGACGCCGACGCTGCTCAACCTGGCCGCGTTCTGCGGGGTCCAGATCCCGCTCGCCTGGATCCTGGCCCGGCCGGCCGGGCTCGGAGCCGAGGGGGTGCTCACCGCCGTCCCGGTAGGCTTCGCGGTGCTGGCCGCTCTCGCCGTGATCCAGTTCCGCCGCGGCGGGTGGAAGGCGCACCGGGTCTGACCCGGCTCAGCCGCCGAGCGCGACGAACACCGCGTCCTCGCCCGGCTCCAGCTCGACCACGAGCCGCCCGCCCGACGAGCGGGCCGAGCCGGCCCCGAGCACGACGGTCGGCTCGCCGGCCGCGTCGAGCACCACCGGCCCGGCGCCGGCCCGCCGCACCACGGCGACGATCCGCTCGTCGCCCAGCTGGCGCGCGATCGCGAGGCCGTCGGCGTCGGCGCCGAGCACGCGGAGCGCGCCGCGGCGGAGGCAGGCGAACCGCCGGCGCAGCCGCGACAGGCCGCGCACCCGCTCGAGCTGGGCCGTGTCCCACGTGTCCGGTTGATCCCACGGGAACGCGCCGCGACAGCCGGGGTCCCAGCCGCCGGTCATCCCGATCTCGTCGCCGTAGTAGAGGCCGACCAGTCCGGGCACCGCGAACTGGAGCGCGGTGGCCAGGCGGGCCCGCCCGGCCCGGCCGCCGACCTCGTGGCGGAGCCGCGCGACGTCCTGCCCGCCGAGGAGCGCGTGGGTCACGTCGGCCATGCCGGCCGGCGCCGCGGCGGCCAGGCGCAGCAGGCGGTCGGCCAGCGCGATCCCGCTGATGCGGTCGCGGGCGAAGTCGAGGATGGCCTCGCGCAGCGCGAAGTCGTGGATCGCGTCGAACGCGTCGCCCTGCAGCCACGGCGAGCCGTCGCCGACCACGTCGGCCAGGAGGTAGGCGTCGGGCTTGACCTCGCGCACCGCGCGGCGGAGCTCGGGCCAGAAGTCGGGGTCGACGTAGCGCGGGACGTCCATGCACCAGCCGTCGATGTCGAGCTCGGCCACCCACCGGCGCGCCACCGCCAGGAAGTACGAGCGCGCCGCCGGGCACGACAGATCGATCCGCGGCATGCCGGGCACGCCGTTGTAGGTGTCGTAGGTGGTCTCGACCGCGGGGCCGTCGCCGGCCAGCTCGACCAGCGGCATCCCCGACTCGCGATGGAGCTCGTCGAGGGCGGCCCGGGTGTCGCCGTCGACCTGGCCCGGTCGCCAGCCGATCCGGACCGGGAAGTCCCACACGTCGAACCAGTCGCGGTACGGCGAGGACGCCCCGTTCGCGATCAGGTCGCGGAACGCGAAGAAGCCCGGGTGGCAGTGGTTGAACGACGCGCCCAGCACCAGGCGGATCCCGCGCCGGTGGAGCAGGCCGACCAGATCGGCCAGCGCCGCGTCGCCGCCCAGCCGCGGGTCGACCGAGTGAAAGTCGACGGTGTCGAACCGGTGCGTCGACGGCGACCGGAAGATCGGGTTCAGGAGGACGACGTCGACCCCCAGGTCGACCAGGTGGTCGATCCGGTCGCCGATCCCGGGCAGGTCCCCGCCCTGGAACCCGCGCGCGGTGGGCGGGCTGCCCCAGGGGACCACGTCGGCCGGCGACAGCGCCGGGCGCCCGTTGCAGAACCGGTCGGGGAACACGTGATAGAGGACCGCGCCGCGCGCCCACGCCGGCACGTCGATGCAGGGGACCGCCGCGACCTCGAGCTGCCAGCGGTCGAGCCGGTCGATCGCGATCGTCAGCCCGGCCGGGCACAGGTAGTGGCAATCGCCGCCGTCGCGCCGGAGGGCGAACGAGTAGGCGAAGCGGTCGCGCGGAGGCGCGATTCGCGCCTCCCAGAACTCGAAGCGAGTCGACTGGCCGACCCGGTCGAGCGCGGCCGACCAGGCGTCGGACAGGACCAGGTGGACCTCGGCGAACCCCGGCTCCGTCTGCAGCCGGAACACCACCTCATCCCCCTCGCGGTGGAGGTGCGCGGCCCGCGACGGATCGAAGCGGACGTCGACCGGTGACACGCGGCCGGGCGCGCCGAGGAAGCACTGATCGGGGAACGGCGCGCGCATCGGGTCCGGCGCGAGACGAGGCCGCTAGAGCCGATCCGGGAAGTCGGCACATCCCGGGGCCGGGCAGGCGAAGCTGCACGCGTCGTGCTGCTCGGTGCAGCCGGTGTCGATGCAGTCGTCGTACACATCGGCGCACGGGCCGCCCGGATCGTCGGCCATGCAGCGCTCGTAGGAGAGACGGCAGGAGCCGTCCACGCTCCCGGCCAGGCATGCCTCGTACGGGTCGGTGCAGGCCTCGCGGCAGGCGTCGTCCTCGCACCCCGCCAGGCACTGGTCGCGCTGATCCTGGCACTCGCGGGTCGCGGCCCCGAAGATGCAGTCGTCTTCCCCGGTCGCGCAGTCCTGGTGGCACGTCTCGCGGGCGGTGCGCTCGGGGGAGTCGGCGCAGTCGAGGGCCACCTCCACCGCCCCGCGCGAGCCGGACAGCTCCTCGCTCTCGCCGCTGCCATGCAGGATGACCTCGGGCCGCTCGTCCGCCGGCTCGACATCGCCGGGCGCAACGCAGCCGCCCGCCGAGCGCGGGGTGAACAGCGCCACCTCGACCCATACTCGCTCGCCCGGGTCGGCTTCCATGCGCAGGCCGGCCAGGCGCGTGGGCAGGCCGGCCAGGGTCTGCCCGAAGTCGCCGCTGTCGACGTCGAGGCATGCCTGGTCCAGGTAGCTGCTGCTCCCCGCGTCGGAGCGCATCCACACGCCGACGGTCGCGGGGCAGTGCAGCACGATGTCGTTCGGATTGCCGGTCCCGCAGGTCGGCCATCTCAGGCCGACCTCGGCCACCACCCGGACCGGCGACCCATCGCACGCCGGGACGAGCGATAGGATCGCCCCGGCGGTGGCGACGAGGAGGCGAGGCGAGCGAGGCGTCACGTGGGTCTTCATTCCCGGGACCGATTTACCACGCGGGACCTCGCGCTGCCCCCCTCACAACCTCTGTCCAGAGAGGCGCGCTCACTCGACCGAATCATTGAAGCCATAGGTGAGAGCGCCGACGTCGCCGGCCTCGCCCAGGCCATAGATGAAGCCCTCGATCTGGCTCAGGATGGCCCCATAGCCGTCGGTGTGGCCGTAGAGCTCGAACCGCTGACTGGAGACCGGCGTGGTCGGGCCGACGTCGAAGCGATCGAAGGGCGCGGGAAGGCGAGGGACGCGGGGCGGGGTCCCGTCGTGCGGAGCCAGCACGCGCCAGTAGAAGGGCTCGTCGGCGGCGAGCGCGTACACGGTGCCGTGGACCGCGGTGACCGAGCCGGGCCCCACCTCGGTCCAGGTCCAGCTCGCGGTGTCGCGGTGAAAGACCGAGCCGGCCAGGATCGGCGTCACCACCGCGCTCACGTCGTAAGTGGGGTTGCCGATGTGGTCGACCACGGCGACGAGGTCCATGACGTTGTCGTCGGTGTAGAGCTGGGCGTACACCCAGTCGCGCAGGCCGAGGCCGCGCAGATCGTGCAGCGGATCGACGAAGTCGAGCGAGCCGTCGGTCGGGACCAGGCTGTCGTGATCGAGCCCGTGCTGGACGGCGCCGCGATCGCCGAACACGAGCGCGCGGGCATCGGCCGCCGCGGCGTCCGGAAGTCCGACGAGGCGGCTGGTCTGGATCCGGTCGGGCCGGAGCGAGCCCACCACGGTGATCGGCCCGGTCGCGACCGGCACGGCCGCGCGGAACGCGCTGAACCCGCGGGGCACACCCTCGACCAGCCCGGTGGCGGTCCAGATCACGTCGATGACCGGCGGGCAGAACCCGAGCCCCACGGTCGCCGTCGGAGTCGTCCCGGGGACCGACACGGTCCCGCAGCGGGTCTCGACGCCGAAGCCGGTCGGACTGGCCGGGGCAGGTCCGGTCACGGTCAGGCTGCCGGTCGTCTCGAGCGGCTCGGCCATGAAGGTGATGTCGGTCCGGGGCGGAACTTTCAGATACGCGATGAAGGCGTCCTGCGACGGCGGCACGCCGGCCTTGAAGTGAAGGACCACCGTGCCCGGCTCGTCGAGCGTCGCCTCCGCCCGTCCGTTCGAGTCCGTTCGCACCACGTCGATGACCGAGTCGTCGGCGCGGAGGAAGAACACGTCGGCCGAGTCCGGCGCGTAGGGCGCCACGCGGAACGTCACGCTCACCAGGCCCGGCCCGGTCGCGGCGTCCGGCGATCCGCCGTCGGCGTCGCCCGCGTCCCGCCGGCCCGGCAGGCTCGCGTCGCGCGCTCCGCTGTCCGGATCGCCCGCGTCGGACCGCGTCCCGCCGCCGCCATCGCCGCCGCCGTTGCCTCCTCCGTCGGGGAGCGATCCGCCGGCCGCGTCGGCGGTCGAGCCGCCGTCGTCACCTCCGTCATCGTCACCGCCGCACCCGCCCAGCATCGCGACCACCGCCAGCCCCGCCGCGCTCCACCGTTGAACCATGGTGGCAGGATAACTCGGCCCACCGCGCGGCCGCGCGTCAGTTGCAGCCAGGCCGCGAGGTCGGGTCGGCGGGCTCTTCCCTCGGCAGGATGGTGCGGAGGTAGGCGTACTCCTGGTCGCAGAACAGGCCGGGGCCCTGGCCTTCGAGCTCGGCGCGCTCGAGGAAGGGGCGGCCGCCTCCCGACTCCATGAGGCGGTCGGGCTCGTCGGTGAGGATGTGGACGTCGCCGCCGGCGGGGTTGGCCAGGCCCAGGGAGTGGCCCAGCTCGTGGCTGACGGTGGTGCCGATGAGGGAGCCGAGCACCCAGATGGCGCACTCGATCCGGTCGAGGCGGTTGCTGGCCGGGCAGGACGTGGCGTCGGGGGTGCCGATGACGGCGGCCTCGGTGGCGGCGACCGCGTCGCCGTCGGTGTCCCGGCGGAAGTGGTCGAAGACCTCGTCGAAGAGCTCGTCCTGGGCCGGGGAGTCGGGAGCGAGGCCGTTGGGGTGGGTCGAGAAGGTGAACAGGGACTCGACGAAGACGCCGCCGTAGCCGGGGAAGCCGTCGGCCTGGGTGGTGGCGTTGACCCCGCCGATGCGGTCGGAGAGGCGGAGGTTGCCGACGTCCTTGCCGGGGGTGTTGTCGTAGCCGAGCAGGCCGAGGCCGTTCGGGTCGGGGCCGCCGATCTCGACCTCGGCGTAGAGGGCGAAGTCGGCCGGGGGATCGGTGCGAACGTCGACGTTGATGGTCCGGTAGTCGCGCTCGACCACGTCGATGACGCGCTGGCGGATCTGGGCTTCGACCGCCTGCAGGCCGAAGTGCTGCAGGCTGCTCGCGTACTGCGGCGTGAAGTGGAGGTAGACGACCTGGCGGAGCGGGGCGACTCGCAGGTTCACATCGAGGGCCGCGCCGGTCACCTCGTCGTCGCGGAAGGAGACGATCGGGGTGATGACTCCATCGAAGGTGCCGCCGCCGCCGCGCAGGCCGAGCACCTGGCCGAGGTCGTCGTCCTCGTTCATGACGTAGCGGACCGCGGTGCCGCTCACGAACTCGGGGACCAGGATCGTGTCGATCGCGATCGGGCCGGGGGCGCCGGGCTGGAGCAGCTGGCCGTTGAGGTGGAGGAGGGTGACCTGGTCGTCGGCGCCGCCGACGAAGCCGCCGCCGCCGATCTCGAGGTACTGGCCGAGGCTGACCTGGGTCGGCGCGATCTGGTGCACCTCGGCCTCGGTGAGACGGGTGGTGGCGTCGAGCGCGCCGCTCTCGCTCGACGGACCGGCGATGCGCTGGTTGCGCAGGAGGACCTGGCCGCGGAACTCGCCGGCGCGGATGCCGGCGATCTCGGGCGCGAAGCGGAACCGGCCGTGGGTGCGGTCGAAGCGGCTGACCGGGGCGACCGGCACGTCGACCGGGCCGACCGGGAGACACTCGCCCGGCTCGCCGCCGTCCTGCTCGGCCGCGAAGCAGCCCTCGACCCGCGCCACGGTGGTCCCCTCGTCGCCGCCGAGCAGCATGCCGTCCCCGGTCACGTCGATCTCGTCGTTGACGAAGATGGTCGCCGGCTGGCCGACGTCGATCAGATCCGGGGTGAGCTCGGCGCGGACGCTCAGCGAGGCGGTGACCGCCGCGGTCGTGTGGATCCGGCTCTCGACCGCGCTGGAGATCTCGAGCGCCGCGGTGCCGGCGAAGTCTCCGTCGCTCGCGCCCAGCTGGTCGATCAGGGCCGGGACGTCGTCGGTCTCGAGGTGCTCGGCGTCGACGAACCGGAGCGGCAGGCGGACGTCCACGTCGCGCTCCTGGCCGCCGCCGGTGAAGCGACCGGTCAGGATCAGGTCGGCGTACTTCCAGACCCCGTCGCTGAACGCGCGGCCCTCCACCACCATGACCGTGCCCGGCACCACCACCGACGGCTGGACCGACACCACCTCGACCCGGTCGAGGCCGGTATCGTAGCGCGGCTCGCTCTCGCTGAAGCTGCAGGCGGCCAGCCCCAGCCCGAGGACCAGGGCGCCGAGACCGGTCGGAAGCGGACGCACGTGGCGATCTGCGCACCGGGGGGCCGGGGCGTCAACGGCCTTTTTCCGGCGCAGCGCCGCGCCCCCCGGGCCGCCGTCGGCGGCTCAGGAGACGCGGGGGACGCAGCTCACGGCCAGAGGCCGAGCTCGAAGTTCGCGGTCGCGACCTTCTGGATCGCCACGATGAACGACGCCGTGCGCAGGTCGGGCGTCTTGTAGCGATCGCGCGCCTCGCGGATCTCGCCCAGCGCCTCGATCATCGTGTCGTCCAGGCCCGAGCGAACGTGGTCGATCTCGCTCGCGCCCTGGCCGGCCGTCGCCCACTGCTCCGGCTTGAACTTGCTGCCGGTCATGTCCTCGATCGCGGTCATCAGCTGGCCGCGCCGCTGCTGGTCGATCCGCCGCGACATGCGGCCGTACCGCATGTGCGCCAGGTTCTTGCTCCACTCGAAGTAGGAGACGGTCACGCCGCCGGCGTTGATGAAGATGTCGGGCAGGACCGAGATGCCCCGTCGGGCCAGGATCTCGGCCGCGTCGGCGGTGGTCGGCCCGTTGGCTGCCTCGACCACCAGGCGCGCCTGCACCTTTTCCGCGTTCTGCGCGGTGATCTGGTTCTCCATCGCCGCCGGGATCAGGATGTCGCACGGCGAGCCGAGCACGGTGACGCCGTCCTCGATCAGCTTGGCGCCGGCGAAGCCGCGGATGGTCTTGTTCTGGACCATGTGCTGGTGCACGGCCTCGACCGACAGCCCGGCCTCGTTCCACAGGGCGCCGTCGCGCTCGATGATGCCGACGATCTTGCAGCCGTCCTCTTCCTGCAGGAACTTGGCGGCGTGGTAGCCGACGTTGCCGAGGCCCTGGACGATGACGCGCTTGCCCTCGAGGCCGCCGTCGAGCTTGCAGGCGGCCAGGTCGGCCGGGCTGCGGAAGAACTCGCGCATGCCGTACTGCACGCCGCGCCCGGTCGCCTCGTTGCGCCCGCGGATGCCGCCCTGTGACACCGGCTTGCCGGTCACGCAGGCGAGCGGGTCGATGTCCTGCGGGGCGAGCGTGGCGTAGGTGTCGGCGATCCACGCCATCTCGCGCGGGCCGGTGCCCATGTCCGGCGCCGGCACATCGACGCCCGGGCCGATGCAGTTGCGCCAGAACAGCTCCGCGGTGTAGCGGCGGGTGACGCGCTCGAGCGTCTCGGCCGTCTCCGCGCGCGGATCGATCCGCACGCCGCCCTTCGCGCCGCCGAACGGCACGTTGACCAGCGCGCACTTGAAGGTCATGAGCGTCGCGAGCGCGACCACCTCGTCGGCGGAGACCTCGAGATCGAAGCGGATGCCGCCCTTGACCGGCTTCTTGTGAAAGGAGTGCTGTGCGCGATAGGCGTCGATGAGGCGGATCTCGTCGCCCACTCGCACCGGGATGCGCACATGCAGGAGGACGCTGCACGACTTGATGCGCTCGGCCAGCCCCGCGGGCAGACCCATGAAGCCGACCGCCTTGTCGTACATCCGATAGACGTTCGCGCGGAAAGTCGACATGAAGTCATCGTACTCGAAGTGCATGGTAGAGTCGCGAAGGTGAGCGGCGACCTGCACTTCGTGCAGCGGCTCGGCTTCGAGCTGGATCGCGAGGCCCCTGACGGTCCGACCGTCTGCGTCAACGTCGACGCCATGCACCGCAACTCGAACGGCGTGGTGCACGGCTCGGTCATTCACGCCCTGCTCGACTCGGCGATGGGCATGCTGTGCTTCCGCGCGGCGGGCCGGCACCCGGTCGCGACCGCGGAGATCTCGGTGCGCTTCCTGCGGCCGGTGTTCGACGGCCGGCTCGAGGCGAGGGCCCGCGTGCTGCACACCGGCAAGAGGCTCCTCTTCGCCGAGGCCGAGGTCCGCCGCGAGGGCGAGGTGATGGCGGTGGGCCAGGCCACGTTCGTGCCGGTCGGACGCTGAGGCCGGGTCCCCTGCGGCCTTGACCCTGCGATCGTTCGTTGCAGGCGGGAAGAAGGGCCATTTCTCACGGATTGGGGGTAGGGGGATGGGGGGCTGACCGGTACAAGGGGTGACCGATTGCCCACCTCGAGCCGGTCCGGATCGGCTCGATATCGCCCGTCGGGGGCGAGATGTGATCGCTTCGCGCGACACTCGGACCCGGCGCCTGTCATACGACTGCATCCATGTCCCCCGTCCATCGCGAGACCCCCTCTCGAGCGCGGCCGCCCGGCGGTGCCGCCCCGGTCGTCGCGACGGGGCCGGCGACGATCCGGGCGCTCCCCCCGCCCCCGCAGGCCAGCAGGGGGACGCCGTCCGCGGTGTCGTCCGCGGTGCCGTCCGCGATGGTCGACCCCGCGCACACCATCCTGGGCTACACCGAGCCGCTGGCGCCCGGACCGGTCGGGCCGGCGCCCGAGGATCTCCTGCCGCCCGGCTCGAGGGTCGGCGACTACGAGATCGTCGAGCTCATCGGCGCCGGCGGGATGGGCTCGGTCTATCGCGCGCGCTATCCGATGATCGACCGGCAGGTCGCGATCAAGGTCATCGCCAGCCACCTCTGTCGCGACCCGGGCGTGGTGCAGCAGTTCGTGATCGAGGCGCGCGCCGCCAACCAGATCGCGAACCGCCACGTGGTCGACATCCACACGCTCGGCACGCTGCCCGACGGTCGGCCCTATCTGGTCATGCAGCTCCTGCGCGGGCAGACGCTGACCCAGCGGCTGGGCTACGGGGCGCTCGACCTCGACGAGGCGGTGCCGATCCTGGAGCAGATCGCGGAGGCGATGGAGGCGGCCCACGCGGTGCCGATCGTCCATCGCGATCTCAAGCCCGACAACATCTTCCTCGAGGACGTCTCCAACGGGCCGCAGGTGAAGATCCTCGACTTCGGCATCGCCCGGCTGATGGGCGAGGCGACCCCGGCCGAGGCGGCCGAGGCGGAGGAGGCGCAGCGCTCGCGCGGGTCGGTGGTGCTGGTCGGCACGCCCCACTACATGGCGCCCGAGCAGGCGCGCGCCAACCTGGTCGGGACGCCGGCCGACCTCTACGCGCTCGGCCTGATCGCGTTCGAGATGGTGGCCGGGCGCCCGCCGTTCGCGGCGGAGAGCGCGGCGGACGTGATGATCGCGCACCTGCAGGCCACGCCGCCGCAGCTGAAGTCGATCCGGCCGGACGTGCCGGAGGGGCTGGACGAGCTGGTCGAGCGGCTCCTGGCCAAGGACCCGAGCGACCGGCCCACCGCGACCGAGGTGCGCGCGTCGCTGCGCGCGCTGTACGCGCGACGATCCTACCCGCGCTCGGTGCCGGCGGTGGCGCTGCCCTTCGGCGAGCGGGCGCGGCTGTGGTGGCAGCGGCCGCGCAACCGGCTGCTGCTGGCCGCGCCGGTGGTTGTGGGCGGGGTGGTGCTGATCGCGTCTCTGTTCGTCGGCGGCGGCGGGCGGGGCGAGCGGGGCGCGGCGTCCCGGCCGACCGGTGCGGCGGCGACCGCGGCGTCTTCGGCGGCGACCGCGGC
>DATHKR010000140.1:0-2443 GCA_035489015.1 Kofleriaceae bacterium
GGCCGCGAGGCGACACATTCTTCGCCTCGAAGTCTCGGGAGATGCCCTGGCCGCCTTCCGCGACGCTCGCCAGCGGATCGAGCTCGACGTCGGCCACACCCTCGACGACGACGAGCTGGTCCGCATGCTCGCCCACCACGCGCTCGGCGGGCCGAGCGACCCCGGCCGCGCGGCCTACCAGGTGGCGATGACCGTGTGCGAGCAGTGCGGCCACGGCACCCGCGACGGCGCCGGGCGCACCTTCGCGGTCGCGGCGGAGGAGGTGGACGCGGCTCGCTGCGATGCGCAGGTGCTCGCGCGGGCCGTGACCGGCGTGGGGCGCGGCGGGGCCGCGGGGATGCGCGCGGGCGGACGCATTGAGGTCGAGTCCGCGGAGGTCGAGTCTCCGGAGGTCGCGGCTCCTTCCGACCCGCCGGGGAAGGTACGTCTCGCGACCCACGTGGGTCGCGGCGGGACCACGGGAATGCGCGCGGGAGGACGCCCAGAGGTCGCGTCCGAGCAGATCGCGTCCCAGCAGGTCGCGTCCGAGAAGATCGCGTCCGGGGAGGTCGTGGCCGAGAAGGTCGCGTCCGAGGAGGTCGCGTCCGAGAAGGTCGCGGCTCCCTCCGGGGCGCCGAGGGTCGACCGAGCGACCCACTTGGGTCGCGACCGGGCCGAGCAAGGCGTGGGCACCGAGGCAGCCGGCCGCGCAGCACCGGCGGAAATGGAAACAGGCGCGGGTCGGCAGGCGGGCGAAGCGGACGCGGTCCGAGTCGTCGAGTGTCGCCACGAGCCGCCCGAGCCCATCCGCTCGACCCTCGTGGGTCGAGCAGCGCCGGCCGCGTCGCAGTCGATCCCGCCGCGGATCCGGCGAGAGGTCTGGCGGCGCGACCACGGCCGCTGCCAGGTTCCCGGCTGCCGGGCCGCCAGGTTTCTCGAGGTCCATCACATCGTGCCGCGTGCGCTCGGAGGGCCGCATGAGCCCGGCAACCTCCTGGTCATGTGCTCCGCCCACCACGCCCGGGTCCACGACGGCGCGCTTCGCCTGTCCGGCACCGCGCCCGATCGGCTCGTGTTCCAGCGCGCCGACGGAGCTCCCTACGGGCTCGAGGCCGGCATCCACCCGCCGCCGCGAACTGGCCCGCCGCGATCGGTCGCGGCAGACATGGGCCCTCTCGAGGCCGACGCAATCGGCGCCCTGCGCCGGCTCGGCATCGCCGCGGGCGACGCTCGCGCGGCGGTGGCCGCAGCGGCCCGAACCGGCCCGACCGACATCGAGGCGCTGCTGCGCGGCGCACTCGGAATCCTGCACCGCGGGGTGTACGCCGCGCACGTCTCGGTGATCGGGGCGTGACGATGTTCCGCTTCGACGCGGCGGTGGCCTGCCCACCGGTCTCGCTGGCGGAGAATGGACGCGCGCCGTCGTCCGGCGCATTCTGTCCTGCACCGCGGCGTGTACGGCGCTCGCGGCTCGGTGATCGGGGTCTGACGACGCGCCGCTTCGACGCGGCGCGGCCCGCCGGCCGGTCTCGCTGGCGGTCGAGAATGGCGCGCCCCGTCGCCTGGCGTGTTCGGGTCCTGCACCGCGTCATGTACGGCGCGCACGTCTCGGTGATCGGGGCGTGACGAGGCTCGCTTCGACGCGGCACTGGCCGGCCCGCCGGTCTCGCTGGGCGGTCGAGAATGGACGCGCGCCGTCGTCCGGCGCCTCCGGGTCCTCCACCGCGGCGTGTACGCCGCACACGTCTCGGTGACCGGGGCGTGACGAGGCTCCGCTTCGACGCGGCACTGGCCGGCCCGCCGGTCTCGCTGGCGGTCGAGAATGGACGCGCGCCGTCGTCCGGCGCCTCCGGGTCCTGCACCGCGGCGTGTACGGCGCGCACGGCTCGGTGATCGGGGTGTGACGACGCGCGCTTCGACGCGGCGCGGCCCGCCGGCCGGTCTCGTTGCGGTCGAGAATTGACGCGCCCGTCGCCCGGCGCGTCCGGGTCCTGCACCGCGGCGTGTACGGCGCGCACGTCTCGGTGATCGGGGCATGGCGACGCTCCGCTTCGACGCGGCGGTGGCCTGCCCGCCGGACATCGGCTCGGCCCACGAGAACCCGGCGATCGACGCCCCGGCCGCGTGGCCACGGCATCCGGCTTGCGACCCGCTGCCCAACCGTCACGAGTGCGGACGGCGGAGCCACCGGCGACCGCGGCCAACCGCTCGCGACGGGCCCCGCGGCCCCGAGATCCGCCGCGATCCGCGGCCGGCGCAGACCAGGCCGCTCCTCCGCCGCTGCCCGTGACTCCTCCGCCCGCCTGCTCCTCCCCCCCGCCGCCTCAGAATCCCGCCCCGGACGCACGCCGGCCCGGGCTCGACGCGAGGCCCGAGACACTCGTATGCAGGGCGAAGCTCGCACCGGCCGTGGCGTCGGGGCTTCGGTTCATGGAGACTCCATCCACCGACGACAGGCTGGACG
>DATHKR010000141.1:0-7614 GCA_035489015.1 Kofleriaceae bacterium
GCAGCTCCAGCACGACATCGCCGCGTCGGCGGGCCGACGGCACCTGCATGTCGATCGGCGTGCGGCCGAGCCGCCGGCCCTCGAGCGAGACGTTCGCTCCCCGCGGCGAGCTATCGACGCGCAGGTGGACGTCGCCGGCCCTGGAGGAGGAGGAGGTGGTGGTGGTGGGAGAAGGCCGTGTCTCGTCGCCGTCGTCGCGCGTGTCGGCGCGGTCAGCCAGCCCTTCAGCCGGCTCCGCTCGCGAGTCGATCGCCGCCGCGCCGGCGGGGGCCGGCGCTCGATCGGCGCCGCGATCGCGCTGCTGCAGCCAGACGCCGGTTCCGGCCGCCGCCAGCACGCCGACGAGGCCCCCGACCACCATCAGCAGCGCGCGGCTGCCGCGGCGACGTCGGGTGACGAACGTGGTGCCCGCTCTCGGCTCTGCCGGCACCTGCGAGTGGACGGCCGAGGTCCGCGCCCACGGCGGGAACGGCGGGGTCTGGGCCGCGACCATCACGCGCTCCGCCACCTCCGGCATCGCGGCGGTGAGCTCGAGCTCGAGCTCCTCGATGCAGGATTGACGGCGCGCCGGATCCTTCTCCAGCGCGCGCAGGATGAGCTGCTCGACGGAGCCGGACAGCTCGGGCACCAGCACCCGCGGCGGCACCGGCGCCTGGGTGGCGTGCATCTGCAGCACCTTGAGGTAGTTCTCGTGGCGGAACGGCACGTCACCGCAGAGCAGCTGGTAGAGCATGATGCCGACCGCGTAGACGTCCGCCGAGGCATCCACCTCCTCGCCGCGCGACGCTTCGGGCGACATGTACTCCGGGCTGCCGAGGATCTGCCCGCGCGTGGTGATGCGTCCGTCGAGCACCGAGCCCTCGCGCGCCTTGGACACACCGAAGTCCAGCACCTTCACCAGCGGGCGCATGCGCGGCCCCTGATGGATGAAGACGTTGTCGGGCTTCATGTCGCGGTGGACGATGCCGGCGGCGTGCGCGGCGCCGAGCGCCCGGCACACCTGGATCATGATCCAGACGATCTCGTCGAGCGACAGCGGCCCCTGATCGATGCGCCCCTGCAGCGTCTTTCCGAGCAGGAGCTCCATGACGATGAAGACGCAGCCGTCGTCGGTCTTCCCGTAGTCGACGACGCTGACGATGTTCTCGTGCTCGAGCTGCGAGACCGCATGCGCTTCCAGCTCGAAGCGCGCGATCGCCTCGGGGTTGCGGGCGAGCTCGGGGGCGAGGATCTTGGCCGCGAACCGCCTGGGCAGGTGGACGTGCTCGACCACGAAGACCATGCCCATCGCGCCCGCGCCGATCGGCTCCACCACGCGGTAGTTCCGGCCGAGCATCTTGCCGATGAGACTGCTCGCGGAGGTGGCGACATCCGCGGGGTGCGCCCCGACGGGGTCGGCAACGCGGTGACGCGCGTTGCTCTGAGCATGGCTACATACGCGTCCCGCCGCGGCAGCCGCCCCGCAGTCCGGACACTCTCTCCCCGTATCGACTGGTCGTTCCAGACGTCCCCCGCGGCAAATAATGTAGGTAAGACCACCGTATTGGTCAACAGTGTCCTTGTTTGGCAATGTACGGGATTGTCATACCAGCCGGATCTTGAAGCGGTTTGGCGTACCTGCCGCTCCGCTGGCCGCCGCGGCCACGGTCGGGATCACAGGATCGCGGCGAGATCGTCGAGGCTCGCGATGATGGGCGGCTGGTGGTCGGGTCCGGCCACGCGCGAGCGATCGAGCCAGATGCCGCGCAGCCCGGCGCGCCGCGCCCCCTCCGCGTCGACGTCGTAGCGATCGCCGATGTAGACCGCGCCGGCGGGCGGCTCGCCCAGCCGGGCGCAGGCCCGGTGGAAGATCTCGGCGCTCGGCTTGGCGAAGCCGCACTCCTCCGAGACGAGGACGCACTCGAAGCGATCGACGATGCCGGACCGGACCAGCTTGGCCCGCTGGTGCGCCGTCTGCCCGTTCGAGATGATCCCGAGCCGGTGCCCGGCCAGCCGGTCGAGGCACGGCACCACATCCGGAAACAGCGTCGACCCGGCCAGATACACCTCGAGGTACTGCTCGAGCAGTCGATCGACGGCCTCGTCGTCGAGCGCGCCGACCACCTCGCGCACGCGAGCGCGCCGCTGCTCGTCGTAGGACAGCTCACCGGCGAGGTAGCGCTGGAAGTTCCGCTCCAGCGCGTCCGACCACGCGGCCACGAACGCCTCGACCGGTCCGCTCACACCCGCGATCCGGTGCAGCACCGCCGCAGCGGCCCGCTCGGTGGTCTTGTGATCGAGCAGCGTCTCGTCGATGTCGAACAGCACCAGCATGACGGGTGAATCGTACGGCGTCCTGCCGGGCCGCGCCGACGCAGTGGTCGAGCCGTGAAACGCGGGCGGGCCGGCGCGCTCTACCTCGGAGCGCCAGGGAGGCGCGCCGCGCCCACCGGCGCAGGAGGAGATCCGCCATGAAGCTCGCCATCGCTCTGCCCGTCCTCTTTCTTCTCGGCTGTGCCATCGACGACGCGGAGCTCACCGAGTCGGCCAGCACCGAGGAAATGCCGCAGCCGTGCAGGAACCTGCTCGACCGGCTGTCCACGCCGACCGGGTCGACCGTCGATTTCTGCGCCTTCGACGATGGCGTCGCGGTGGTGGAGACCGCGATGCTCCACACGCCCGCGTACGTGAACGACCTGGAGCGGCACTGGCGCTGCCCCTCCGATCTGTACGCCGACCTGGCCCATGGCGCGAAGGTGCCGCCCGAGCTGGAGGAGGACTGTCGCCGGCGCACCGAATCGGGCCGGGTGCCCCTGGCCGGCTCGGCCGAGGCCCCGCCGCTCATCCCGCCGCGGCCCACGCTCCGCTCGCACTACTGCGCCGGCGGGTCGGGCGATAACGACTTCGTCGACGAGAAGTGCAGCCTGATGCAGATCAACGCCGGCGCAGACCAGTGGTACGACTCCATGTGGTGGTGCCATGCGGTGTCGTCGACGCAGACCCAGCGGACGGCGTCGTCGCAGCTCGGTCACGCCGCCGACAAGGTCCGCGCCCTGCTCGCGTCCTGCAACGGCACCAGCAACTTCAAGCTGAGCCTCAACAGCGGCGGCTGGGGCACCGAGGTCGACACCGACGTCCTGTCCGGCTACTGGGTCGACGGCAGGGTCTACACGGCCCTCACCGACAAGGACCTTCGCTTCAACGGCGATGCCTACGGCAGCGCCTGGTACCGGAACACGGGCATGTTCGGCGACTTCGAATATCCGTGAGTGCACGGGGCCGCCGCTGCCGACTTCTGCGCCAGGTGACCTGACGATATAGTCGCGCATGGCCCGGACTCGCCTTCATCTCACCACCCTGGTGGCCGCGCTCTTCTGCTCGCTGGTCGGAACCGCCAGGCCGGCTCGCGCCGAGGACGTCGTCCGCCTCGGGAACCTCAAGTTTGCTCACTACGGCGCCGTCTCGTACATGACGCAGCTGGGGAGCAAGTGCGGGATCAAGGTCGAGGAGCGGATGTTCGCCAAGGGGCCCGACGTGATGCAGGCCCTCATCGCCGGGGCGCTCGACGTGGGCGCCACGGCGTCGGAGGCGGCCATCTCCGCGCGTGCCGGCGGGGCTTCGATCTACATCGTGGCCGGGTTCGCGAAGGGCGGGGCTCGCCTGCTGGCGCGGCCCGGGGCGGGGATCAAGAAGGTCGCCGACCTGAAGGGCAAGAAGGTCGGGGTCACCCGGGGTGGGATCCAGGAGATCCTGCTCATCGCCGAGCTGGCCAAGGCGGGGCTCAGCTACTCGGATCGGTCGGGCAAGGACGTCTTCCTCCAGTACCTGGCGTTTGCCGACCTCAACCAGGCTCTCCAGGGCGGGGATCTGGACGCCATCATGCAGAGCGAGCCGCAGTCTTCGCAGGCCCTCGCCAAGGGCTTCGGGGTGGAGATCCTGAAGCCGTACGACACGCCGATCGGCTCGCCGATCCGCACGCTGGTCATGACCGAGAAGTTCTACAAGGAGAAGCGGGCGGTCGCGCAGAAGCTGATGAGCTGCTTCGTGATGTCGACCCGGGGGTTCATCGCCGATCCGAAGCTGGCGTCGCGCTACGTGCGCGAGACCCTGTTCAAGGGGCAGGTGAGCGAGGCCGAGTTCGACGCCGGCATCGCCAACGCGCCCTACTCGTACGACATCACTCCCCAGCACATCCAGGCGACCGCCGACCTCATGGTCAAGTTCGGCGTCGGCAAGTTGAAGAAGGCCCCCGTTGCCACCGAGTTCGTGAAGACCGATCTCCTCGAGGCCGCCAAGAAGTCGCTCGGCGTGAAGTGAGCGATGCGGGCGCGCCCCCTCCTCACCGGTCTTCTGGTCCCGGTCCTGCTCGTGGCCGCCTGGCAGGCCGCCGCCAGCGCCGGTCTCGCCAGTCCGCAGGCGCTGCCGTCGCCGCTCGACGTGTTGCTCCGGTGGTGGGAGTACCTGGCGCCGCCCGAGGCGTTCGATCCGGCGCAGAGCAGCCGGCTCGGCTGGATCTTGTCCGGCGAGCTCGTCGGTGACGCGCTGGCCAGCCTCTATCGCGTGCTGCTCGGGTTCGCCATCGGCACCGGGCTGGCGCTGCCGCTCGGCCTGCTCATGGGCGCGTCGGATCGCGCGCATCGCCTGCTGAATCCCCTCTTCCAGGTGCTCCGGCCGATCCCGCCCATCGCCTACATCCCGCTGGCGATCCTGTGGTTCGGCCTCGGCAACCCGCCGGCGGTGTTCCTCATCGTCATCGGCGCGTTCTTTCCAGTGCTCATCAACACGATCACCGGCGTGCGCCACCTCGACGCCGTCTACCTGCGCGCCGCTCGCAACCTCGGCGCCGGCCGGGTCACCATCTTCACTCGCGTCATGCTGCCCGGCGCCACGCCCTACATCCTGGCCGGGGCGCGCATCGGGATCGGCACCGCCTTCATCGTGGTGATCGTCTCCGAGATGATCGCGGTCAACGGCGGGCTCGGCTACCGCATCCTCGAGGCGCGCGAGTACACCTGGACCGACAAGGTCATCGCGGGGATGTTCACCATCGGGCTCATCGGCCTCGCCATCGACACCGTCATGAGCCGGATCAGCCGGTATCTCCTGCGCTGGCACCAGGAGCTGGAGCGATGACGGCCCACATCGTCGTCGAGCGAGTCGGACAGGAGTTCCGCTCGCCCGGTCGAACGGTGGTGGCGCTGCGCGACATCGACCTCACCGTCGAGCGCGGCGAGCTGGTCTGTCTGCTCGGCCCGTCCGGCTGCGGCAAGTCGACGCTGCTCAACGCCATCGCCGGGTTCCTGCATCCCACCAGCGGTCGGATCCTGGTCGACGACGCGCCGGTGGTCGGCCCCGGCCCCGACCGAGGCATGGTGTTCCAGGAGTACGCGCTCTTTCCCTGGATGACCGTCGCCGACAACGTCGCCTTCGGCCTCCGGGTGAAGGGGGTCGGTCGCGCGGCCGCCCGCCAGCGCGCCGCCGAGCTGCTCGGACGCCTCGGCCTCGCCGACTTCGGCGACCGCTACCCCAAGGACCTCTCCGGCGGCATGCGCCAGCGCGTCGCCATCGCGCGCGTCCTCGCCATCGACTCCCCCGTCCTCCTCATGGACGAACCGTTCGGCGCCCTCGACGCGCTGACCCGCGCCTCTCTCCAGGATCTGCTCCTCGGCCTCTGGGCCGAGCTCGAGCGGACCATCCTCTTCGTCACCCACAGCATCGACGAGTCCATCTATCTCGCCGACCGCGTCGTGGTCATGACCTACCGACCCGGCACCATCCGCCGCGACCTCCGCGTCGACCTACCCCGACCGCGCGACCCCAGCTCCGCCCCGTTCAACGAGATCAAGCGCGAGCTCGCCGAGCTGGTGATGAACGAGCAGCACCGGCAGGAAGCCGCGGAGCGCGGCGGCGCTGCTCGGGACTGACCGTCCCTTCAATCGACCTCGAGCCGCCCGCCGGCGAGAGTCCAGGTGGTCACGGTGGTCCGGGCGGCGAGCGCGTCGTCGTGACTGACCAGGACCAGCGCCCCCGGGTAGGCAGCGAGGGCGGTCTCGAGCCGCTCGATCGACGGGAGGTCGAAGTGATTGGTCGGCTCGTCGAGGAGGAGCAGCCAGGCGCGTCGGGCCAGACCCAGCGCCAGCTCGAGCTTGCGCGCCTGGCCGGGTGAGGGCGCCGCCGAGCGCGCCGCGGCGTCCGGATCGATCCCGAGGGCGGCGGCGATCTGGCCGAGGCGGCCGCGCGTCGCGCGATCGAGCCCGGCGATGGCGCGCGCGATGGCCAGGCTCTCCGCGGCCGGGCGATCTTGCTCGAGGTGAAGCACGCGCTCCGCGGGCAGCGACGCCCGCGCGGCCAGCGCGCGCAGCAACGTGGTCTTGCCGGCGCCGTTCTGGCCGCGGAGGTGGATACGACCGTCCCGCTCGACGACGCCGCGCATCTCGCGCGCGAGCACGACCCCGGCCACCTCGAGGTCGACCCCATCGAGCCCGACCAGCCGCCGCCGCGGCGCCAGCTCCCACGCGAACGAGATCGCGCCGCCGCGCTGCCGCTCCAGGGCTCGCTCGTCCGCGGCGCGCTCGGCCTGGTCGAGGCGGCCGCGCAACACCGACACCGAGCGGCCGGCGCGCGCCGCCGCCCAGCCGGCCCGGTTGGTCTTGGCCATCGAGCGCGCGTCCGAGTCGCGCGGCCCCTTCATGCGAGCCGAGGTGCGCTGCGAGCGCGACGCCCCCGCCTCGTCACGCCGCGCGCGGGCCAGCTTGCGGGCCGTGCTCCGCCGCTCCGCGTCCGCGTCCTCCCACTCCCTGTGCCGGCGCCCGGCCTCGGCCTCCCAGAGCACCCGCGCCGCGCTGTAGCCACCCGGATACAGCGCCGCCCGACCTCCCTCGAGCCGCACCGTCCGCCGACACAGCTCATCGAGCAGCCCGCGGTCGTGCGAGACCACCAGCCCGACCCCATCGAAGCGAGCCAGCGCGCCGGTCAGCGCCGCCCGCGCGCCGGCGTCGACGTGGTTGGTCGGCTCATCGAGGAGCAGCACATCCGGGCCGGCCGCCAGCGCCACCGCCAGCTGCCAGCGCTTCCGCTCTCCCGGCGACAGCGTCGCCCAGCGCGACAGCGCGTCCGGCTCGAGGCCAAAGCGCTCGATCCAGCCCAGCGCCTCCGCCTCGCAAGAGCCAGCCAGCGCCGCGGCGCCGTCGGGCGGAAGGTCGACCCGCTGCTCGATGAGCCGGATCGACCCATCACGCGGCTCGATCTCCACCACACCGGCACTCGGGGACAGCGCCCCGGCGACAAAGCGCAGAAGCGTGGTCTTGCCGGCGCCATTCGCGCCGATCAGCCCGGTCCACCCGCGCTCGAACGTCAGACTCAGATCCGAAAGAATGGCGGCCCCGCCCTCATGGGCGAGCTCCGCCCGCACCAAGCGGACGACTGGCATACACGACCTCCCGGAGAACCCATCTGCAGGCGCCCAAAACCAGGCGCCCAGCGACGAAATCAGCTCTCAGGAGTGCGCACGCATCAAACGTCGACCGGGGGCCGACCGCTCTCCTATGACATCCCGCCCGGCCCGGCGCAACGGAAAGTCGCGCGCGACGGACCCGAGCGAAACCGCGGAGAGCTCTTCACCGCAGTTCTCCTGGA
>DATHKR010000142.1:0-10337 GCA_035489015.1 Kofleriaceae bacterium
AGGAGGCCGCCCGACGGGTTGGTGACCACCTTGCCGCCGTAGGTGTTGTCGGCGTCCCAGATGAACTTCTCGGCCTCGCCCTCCTTGCACAGGCCGAGCGCCTCGTAGGTGAGGATCTCGTTGGCGGTGAAGCAGTCGTGCAGCTCGACCACGTCGAGGTCGTCGGGGCCGAGCCCGGCCTTTTCGTACGCGTCGCGCGCGGCGGCGGCGGCCATGTCGTAGCCGACCATCTTGATCATGCTGTCCTCGCCGAACGAGCTGGCGAAGTCGGTCCGCATCGACTGCGCCGCGATCCAGACCGGCTTCGAGGCGCCCTTCTTGCGCGCGAACTCGTCCGTGCAGACCACCGCGGCGGCGGCGCCGCAGGTCGGCGGGCAGCACTGGTAGCGGGTCAGCGGATCGAACACCTCGGGCGCCTGCATCACCTCGTCGAGGCTGAGCTCCTGGGTGAAGATGGCGTACGGGTTCTTCGCGGCGTGCTTGCGCGCCTTGACCGAGACCTGGCCGAACGTCTCCTTGCGGGTGCCGTACTTCCAGCGGTACTCGCGCCCTGCCCCGCCGAACATCTGCGCGGCCGGCGGCGCCTGGGTGAAGCCCTGCAGCTTCACCATCACGCCGGCGTGCTGCTCGACCGGGTTGGCGCGGTCGCCGAACTTCGAGCCGAGCGCGCCCTTCTCCATCTTCTCGAACCCGACCGCGATCACGCACTCGGCCATGCCGCCGGCCACCGCCTGGGCGGCGAGCATGAGCGCGGTCGAGCCGGTCGAGCAGTTGTTGTTCACGTTGAAGATCGGGATGCCGCTCAGGCCCACCTCGTAGAGGGCGCGCTGGCCGCAGGTCGAGTCTCCGAACACGTAGCCGGCGTAGGCCTGCTCGACTTCCTTGTAGTCGACGCCGGCGTCGGCGAGCGCCGCGCGCGCCGCGCCCGCGGCCATCACGTGGTAATCGTCGCTCTCGCCCGGCTTGGCGAACTTGATCATTCCGACGCCGAGGACATTCACTCGCTTGGCCATGGCTGGTTCCTTTCTCGCGTGAGACCCCGGACGCTCCCGAATCAGGATTTCGGCAGGATGTTCGCGGCGACCGACTTCATGAACTCGAGGCGCTGCGCGACCCGCACGTCGCCGTCCACTCGCAGCTTGCCGCCCTGGTAGAGCGCTCGCACCGGCGTCTCGCCCCGGATGAGGGCGCCGAGGTCGCGCTCGCTCAGGGTCAGCGTACAGTCGGCGGCGGACGGGGCGCCCGCCGCGACCGAGCCGGCCCCGCTCTTGAGGTCGATCGTCCACTGGCTGGCCGGATCGGTCAGGACCAGGCCGATGACCGCCGCGACCTCCTTCACCCAGCCCGGATTGGCCGCGATGCGCGCCGCCAGCTTGTCCATGAGCGCCGGAGCAGCCGGCGCCGACGACGACGCCGAGGCCGACGTGCGGGCCGACGCTGCCTGCTTACCGGCGGCCGGAGCGGCCGGAGCCGCCGCGCCGCGCGCCGCCAGCACCGCCTGCTTGGCCCGCTCCGGGTCCATCTTGCTGAGGAACGTCAGCTTCTGCGACGCCATCACGTTTCCGGAGATCTTGAGCTTGCCGCCGAAGTAGAGCTTCTGCGGATCGGCCTTGCCCGCCACCATCGCCATGAAGTCGACGTCGTCGAGCTCGAGGGTGCAGCCGGCCGGCGCGCTCTCTCCGGACGCGACCTCGCCCTTCACCAGATCCACCGTCCACACGCTGTCCGGGTCGCGCAGCCGGAACTGGTAGACGACGGCGATCTTCTTCAGCTCCGGGCTGCGCTCGACGTGGTCGCGGATCGCCACGAACACGTCGCCGCTGCTCGGTCCGGCGGTGCCGTCGGCCGCGCCTTGGCCCGACGCCGCCGCGGTGGCCGCGGCCGCCTGGCCGTCGCCGGCCCCGCGCGCGCGCATCGCCTCGAGCACCCACGCGGGATCGATCTTCGACAGGAAGCTCAGCTTCTGCGAGGCCATCACGTTGCCCGAGATCTTGAGCTTGCCGCCGAAGTAGAGCTTCTGCGGGTCGGCCTGGCCGGTGCACATCGCCATGAAGTCGGCGTCGGCCAGCTCCAGCTTGCACTCCGGCGCGCCCGCCTCACCGGCGGTGACGCTGCCGGCCCCGTTCTTGAGATCGACGGTCCACACGCTGGCCGGATCGGTCAGCGCGAACTGATAGACCACGCCGACCTTCTTCACCGCGTCGGCGTTCTCGCGCACGTAGCGGGCCATGGCCGCGAAGATGTCCGCGCTGGTCGGCACCGACGGTGCAGACGGCCCCGCCGCCGCGGCTGCCGGCGCCGCCGCCTTCGGCTTCGCCTTGGGCGCCGGCACCTCAGGATACAGCTCGATCGCCCCGTTCGAGATGACCAGCTTGTCGCGCTCGGCGACCTTGCACTGGAACAGGATCCGGGTCCCGGACTCCTTCCACATCTCGGTCACCAGCGTCTCGCCCGGCATCACGCTGTCGGCGAAGCGGACCTTGATGCTCTTGAACGTGCGCGGGTCGCCGCCGGCGAACGTCTTGATGACGTGCCGGGCCGCGTAGCCGAAGGTGCACAGGCCGTGCAGGATCGGCGCGTTGAACCCGAACGCGCGCGCGAAGCCCGGGTCGGCGTGGAGCGGGTTCCAGTCGCCCGACAGGCGGTAGAGCAGCGCCTGGTTGGCGTGGATCCGCTGGCGCTCGACCGCGTCGGGCGCGCGCGCCGGCGCCACGTTGTCCGGCTCGCTCGGCCCGCGCTCGCCGCCCCAGCCGCCCGCCCCGCGCACCACCGAGGTGGTCTCGTTGAAGATGATCTCCTCGCCGGTCTCGTCGTACGAGCGGGTCTCGTAGACCAGGAGCGCGTGCTTGCCCTTGTCGTAGATCTTCGCGAGCTTGGTCTTGTGGGTCAGCCGGGCCCGGGGCGGCAGCGGCCGGACGATGCGGGTGTACTGCTCGCCGTGGAGGATCCGATCGGGGCCGACGTTCAGCCCCGGCGCCGACCGCCCCTCGCGCGCCATCGTGAGCATCCCGTTCAGCGCCGGCACCGCGGCGTAGGTCGGCAGCGCGCGGAACCCCTTCGAGTGGAGCTCGTAGACCAGCGACAGGTCGTTGTCGTCGAGCGGGTCCTCGGCCGCGCCGACTCCGAGCGCGTAGATCGAGAGATCGCGCTCGTCGTAGCTGGTCTCGATCGGCGGCGCCTGGTAGCCGAGCGCGCGGTCGACGTCGATGAACTGGTTGCCGCCCTTCGACGGGCCGGCCTGGATGTTGCCGAGGATCGGCGCCATCGACGAGGTGATGTCGGCCGGGTACTCGGGCGGGCGCGCGCCACCGTCGAACCCGGTCACCTGCTTCCACGCCTCCTGCACCGCCTCCGGCGTCATCGTCCGACCCAGCCGGAAGGTGGCGCCGGCCGCGCGCTGCCAGCGCAGCCCGGCCATGAACCCGCCGCCGACCTCGTACAGCCCGCCGGTCTCCTCGCAGCTCTCGTGGCACAGCCAGGCCAGGAGCGGGCTCACGTACTCCGGGCGCAGCGCGTCGATGAGCTCCTTGGGCAGCACCGTCTCGGTCAGGCGCGAGCCGGCGATCGGCGCGATCGTGTTGACGTGGACGTTGGCCTTGCGCCCCTCGACCGCCAGCGTGTTCGACAGCCCGACCAGCCCCAGCTTGGCCATGCTGTAGTTGGCCTGGCCGAAGTTGCCGTAGATGCCGGCGGCCGACGCGGTCATGACCACGCGCCCGTACTTCTGCTCGCGCAGGTGCGGCCAAGCGGCGTGAGTGACGCGGAACGCGCCCAGCACGTGGACCCGGTAGACCAGGTCCCAGTCGTCGGCCGTCATCTTGGCGAACGACACGTCGCGCAGGATGCCGGCGTTGTTGACCACGATGTCGATGCGGCCGAACGCGTCGATCGCGCGCTGCACGATCTGGTCGCCATTCTCGACCGAGTGGTAGTCGGCCACCGCCTGGCCGCCCGCCGCCGTGATCTCCTCGACCACGCGATCGGCCGCGCTCTGGCTCTGGCCCTCACCCCGGATCCCGCCGCCCAGATCGTTGACCACCACCTTGGCCCCCCGCGAGGCCAGGAGCAGCGCGTGGGAGCGGCCGAGGCCGTTGCCGGCGCCAGTGACGATGGCGACGCGACCGTCGAAACGGAGCTCTTGAGTCATGGGAACCTGACTCTATCGCCGGCCCCACAGCCCGGTTCAAGGATCTGAAACTTATTTCGTCTTTCGGCGATTCTGCCCGTCAATCCGGGCAGCTCGGCGCAAAAGTCCGCGCCCCGCCGACCTCAGCGCGCCGCCGGCGAGAGCTCGCGCCGGGCCAGCTCGGCGGCGGTCGACACCGTGTCGAACACCATCGGCGTGCCCTTGCCGCGCAGCCGCGACAGCGCCTCGCTGAGCCGGGGCGCGAAGTCGTCGGCCGTCTCGGCGTGGAAGCCGAGGTGCACGATGATCGACTTCTTCGACGCCTTGACCGCGGCGGCCGCCCGCTCCACGTGCCCCTCGATCTCGAGGACGGTGGTGTAGTCGGCCAGCGCGCCGGAGTCCGGCATCTCGAGGATGCGTCCCGCCTGGGTGTCGATCCAGAACGGCTGGGTGGTCTGGTTGATCTTGACCCACAGCACGCGGAGCCTCTCTTGTAGATAAGGCGTCTCCGGCTCGTCGAGCCAGGCCGGGTCGGTGGCCGAGGTGTCGATCGTGAACCCCTCGGCGCGCGCCGCCTCCAGCACGTTGGGCGTGCCCAGCCAGCCGGCCGCGCGGAAGCTCGAGCCCAGCGGCAGCTTCTGGGCTTCGATCAGCTGGCGCGACTTCCTCAGGATCGAGCGAAGCTCGGCCACCGAGTAGGCGCTGAGGTCGACGTCGAAGCCGGTGTCGTCCTCGAACGGGAGGAGCTCGTTGGTCCGGCTGAGGAACGACGGGGTCAGCTTCGGCGTCACCCCGGCCGCCGCGACCAGCGACTTCCAGGCGTGAACGTGGAGCCCGGTATCGTCGCCGTGCTTCACCGCGATCCGCATCTCCTTGGTGGCCTCGGCGGGATCGGCCTGCGGCTTGGTGTAGTAGGCCGCGTTGAGCATGTGGGTGATCGGCACGCCCGGGTTGTCCTTGCGGAACAGCTCGAGCGCGTCGAGCGCCTCGGAGCGGAAGTACGCCCCCTCCCAGTCGATGGAGACCACCACGTGGACCGCCGGCCCCTCCGGCCTGGCGGCGGCGCCGCTGTCCTTCGACTTGCCGCAGCCGGCGATCGCCGCGCCCAGCGCGGCGGCGAGGCACAGGCGCCCGGTTCTGGTTGAGGTTCGTCCCGACATCATGCCCCGCGCGCTCGAAGGCGCGCGAGGCGACGATACCACGTCCGCCAGGCAGGGCCGGCGGACGGGCCCGGGCTCAGAAGTAGTAGGTGATGCCGGCCGAGCCGACCAGGTCGCCGACGAGGAGGAGGTTGTCGTTGCCGTTGTCGCCGGTGATGATCGCGAGGCCGGCCGAGGCGCTGATCGCCACGCTCGGCACCACGAAGGCGCGCAGCTGCGGGCCGATCTCGATGTGCACGTCGGTGAAGCTCTCCGCGGGTCCGTCCGGATCGGTGGTGGTGATGCCGACGCCGCCGCCGAGCGAGAAGTCGGCCGCCTGCGTTGCGTGCACGTGGTAGTAGAAGCGCCCGCCGAGGTCGAAGTCGGTGGTGGCGTCGTTGCTCTGGAAGCCGACGATCCCTTCGATGTGGAAGACGCCGGTGTCGTAGACGATCGACGGCCCGAACGGCCCGGTCAGCATCGCGGTGACGCCCACGCCGAGGGGGCCGGCCCCGGCGCCGGCGCCGGTCTTCATGTCGCCCTGGGCCATGGCCGACCCGGCGAGGCCGAGCGAGAGCGCCGCGACGATCGCCGCGGCGAGCTTGTGCCCGCGCGCGCGCCGCGGGCGCGTAGACGGGTCTAGGGTGCGCGGAATGGTCGTGTTCATGCCGGCATGGTATCGGCCGCGAGCCGATTGCCAACTTTTCGGCGTCGGCCGATCCCGGCCGGTCAGATCTCCTGAGCGGAGCCGCCCGCGCGCCGCGGCCTGGTCGCGCCGCCCTCCGGCGCGAGGCTCTGGAACGCCTTGGTCACCCTGGACAGGGTGCGCTCGGGATCGCGAGGTTTGTTCATCGACGCGAACAGGATCCACTTGCCCGACGGGATGGCCGAGCGCGCGCCGCCCGCGCCCCTCATCGCGCGCAGCCCGGCCCGACGGGCCATGAGCGCCTGCTGCGGCGTCGGGTGCTGGCAGAGGACCACGACCACCCCGCTGACCACGCCCTTCTTGCACACGCCGCCGCCATACGCGCCGCCGTCGACCGGCGCGAACTCGCCTGGCTCGAGCCCGGCCGCGCGCCAGGCCTTGAGCGCCCCGGCCATCGGGTCGTCGCCGGGGTCGCCGGTGCCGCCGCGCTGGCTCAAGACGCGGATCGAGATCCCGATGGCGAGGACCAGGACGACCGCGCTCCCGACCAGGATGGCGAGCTTGATCGCGCGCGAGCGCGCGGCCGCCGCGGTGGAGACCGGCGCGCGAACCGCGGCCGGCGGAGCAGCCGGCGACGATGGTGCGGCCGCGGCCGAGGAAGCCGCGCCCGCCGGCGCCGAAGCCGCGCTCGCCGGCGCCGCGCCAGCCGACCGGGGCGCGCCGTGAAACACCGTGGTCGCCTTGCTCGGATCCGGCTCGGCCAGCTTTCCGGCCGGCCGGGATTCTGGCCTGCCGACCGCCGCCGCGTCCAGCCGCCCCTCGCGCAGCGCCTCGACCGCGCGCAGGTACTCGCCGGCGTCGGCGAACCGGTCGGCCGGTGCCCGGGCCAGCCCGCGCGCCACGATCGCCTCCAGGGCCGCCGACGCCTCCAGCTCGGGCACCGCGTCGACCAGGCGGGGCGCCGCGCCCCGGGCGTGGCGGGCGACCAGCTCCTCCGGCGCGACCGCGCCAGCCGCGCCGTGCGGGGGCCGGCCGGTCAGCATCTCGAACAGGACGCAGGTGGCCGAGTAGAGGTCGGCTCGCCCGTCGACCGACCCGGCGTCGGGGTCGAGTCGCTCGGGCGCCATGTACGCCGGCGCGCCCGGCCCGGCTCCCGCGCCGGTGAGCTGCTCGGCGCTGGCCCCGGCCGCACCGACCAGCGCCGCGCCGCCGAAGTCGACCAGGACCGCCGCCTCCGGCGCGCCGTCGCGCTCGACCAGGAGGATGTCGGCCGGCTTGAGATCGCGGTGGACCACGCCGCCCTCGTGGGCGCGGCCGAGACCGCGCAGCACATCGGCCACGATGGCGAGCGCTCGCTCGACCGGCAGCCGCCCCTCGTCGCCCAGCACCTCGGCCAGACTGCGCCCGTCGATCAGATCCATGACCAGGTACGGCCGCCCGTCGTCCAGCGCGCCGAAGTCGCGGATCGCCACCAGGTTGGGGTGATCGAGCTTGCCGGCGGCGACCGCCTCGCGCTCGAACCGGCGCGCCGCCTCGGTCGCCGCGGCGCCGCGCGCGCCTGCCCGCAGCACCTTGACCGCGACCGCCTCGCCGCCCGGCTCGACCACCGCCCGGTACACCGTCCCGGTGGCGCCTTCGCCGATCGGCTCGGCCAGGCGGTAGCGTCCCGCGACGAGCTCTCCCTTCATCATGACCTCCATCTCGAGCAGTACCGCGAGGGCGCGGCCACCATTCCCGGCCGGGCCGCCCAGTATAGACAGCGCGCGGACCCGACCGCGCTACAGGTCGAAGATCTTTCCCGGGTTGAGGATGTTGTCCGGATCGAGCGCGCGCTTGATCGTCCGCATGAGCGCCATCTCGGCCGGGCCGCGCGTGTAGCCCAGGTACGCCTTCTTGACCAGGCCGACGCCGTGCTCGGCCGAGATGCTGCCGCCGAACCGCTGGACCAGCTCGAACACCGCGTGGTCCGCCTCGCCGGTGCGGCGGAAGAACTCGTCGCGCTCCATCCGGTCCGGCTTCATCACGTTGATGTGGATGTTGCCGTCGCCGACGTGGCCGAACAGGCAGATCTCCCAGCCCGGGTAGCGCGCCGCGAACACCGCCTCCAGCTCGCGGCAGAAGTCGCCGAGGACCGCGATCGGCAGCGCCACGTCGTTCTTGTGCGGCAGCCCGGTCGCGCCCAGGCTCTCGCTGATCCCCTCGCGCAGCCGCCACAGTGACTGCGCCTGCGCTGCGCTCTGGGCCAGGACGCCGCCCTCGACCCCGCGCGCGCCGAGCGCCGACTCGGTCCACGCCTCCAGCGGATCGAGCGCGCCGGCCGGCGCCTCGGCCTCGACCAGGACGTAGCAGGGCGACGGGCCGTCCAGCGGCGGCGCGATGCGGCGGTGGGCGCGCACCCGCGCCATGCAGCTCTCTGTGAACAGCTCGTACGCGGTCAAGGGGAGCCCGGCCCCGCGCGCGTCGGCGAACAGCGCGAGCCCGGCGTCGATGCTGTCGAGCCCGAACAGCGCGACCCGGACCCGGTCGGGCGGGCGAGTCAGCTTGAGGGTGGCGGCGGTGATGACCCCGAGCGTCCCCTCGCTGCCGATGAACAGCTGGCGCAGATCGACCCCGGTGTTGTCCTTCTCCAGGGCCCCGCCGAGCTCGAGCACCTCGCCCGAGGCCAGCACCACCTCGAGGCCGAGCACCCAGTGGCGCGCGTGGCCGTAGCGGATCACCTTCACCCCGCCGGCGTTGGTGGCGAGGTTGCCGCCGATGTGGCTCGAGCCCTTGGAGGCCAGATCGATCGGCCAGAACAGCCCGTGCGCCGCGCACTCGCCGTGGACCCGCTCGGTGACCGCGCCGGCCTCGACCCGCACGGTCCGCCCGACCGTGTCGATCGGGCCGATGTGCGACATCCGGTCCAGCGACAGGACCAGCTCGCCGCTCTGTGCGACAGCGCCCCCTGCCAGCCCCGTGCGTCCCCCCGAGGGAACCACCGCCTGGCCATGGCGGCGGCAAAGCGCGATCACGCGCGCGACCTCCGCGGTCGTGCGCGGGCGGGCCACCGCCAGCGGCGCCGGCGTGTAGGCCCGCGTCCAGTCGCGACCATAGATCGCGAGCTGGTCCGGCTCGCGGGTCAGGAGGTCGGCGGGCAGCTCCCCGGCGATGGCGGCGAGGAGATCCGAACGAGAATCCGTTGACATGGTTGGCCCTGGGACTTGGCCCAGTTACGCTATCACGTCCGCGGTGGGCGACCGTGGACGCGGGCGCGCCGACCAGGCGGGTGAAGAGTCACCGCCCCGCCGCGCCAGATCGAGTCGCCCGAGTGGCATGATCGCTCCGCCGTGCAAGACGTGAGGCCGTCCTTCGATATCCTGGTGGTCGACGACAACCCGTCGAACCTCCTCGCGATCGAAGCCGCGCTGTCCGGACTCGGCCTCAACCTGGTCACCGCGCAGTCGGGAGCCGACGCGCTTCGCTGGCTGCTCGAGCGCGACTTCGCCCTCATCCTGCTCGACATCGAGATGCCGAGCATGGACGGGTACGAGACCGCGCGGCTCATCCGCGGCCGGCTGCGCACCCGCCACGTCCCGATCATCTTCGTGACCGCGTTCAGCCGCGACGACCGCGACGTCCTCGAGGGCTACGCGCTCGGCGCGGTCGACTTCCTGTTCAAGCCGATCGTCGCGGAGGTCCTCCGCGCCAAGGCGTCGGTGTTCGTCGAGCTGCGCCGCCAGGCCGACGAGGTGGCCCGCCAGGCCGAGCTCCTGCGCGACGCCGAGCGCCAGGACCACGCCCGCCGGATGGCCGAGGAGCGCCAGCGCTGGGAGGCGGAGGCGCTGCGCGAGCAGATGGAGAAGGAGCGGCGCGGCGCGGCGGCGATGGCGCAGGAGGCGACCGAGCTGGCCCGGACCGTCGAGCGGCTGGAGCAGGTCGAGGCCGACCTCAAGCGCTACAGCCTCGAGCTCGAGGAGGCCGACCGGCGCAAGGACGAGTTCCTGGCCCTGCTCGGGCACGAGCTGCGCAACCCGCTGGCGCCGATCGTCACCAGCATCGAGCTCCTGCGCTCGCGCAGCATCCCGGATCCGGTGGTGCAGCGGGCCTGCCAGGCGCTCGACCGCCAGGTCGCCCACCTGACCCGCCTGGTCGACGATCTGCTCGACGTCTCGCGCATCACGTCCGGCAAGATCGAGCTGCGCCGCCAGCGGGTCGCGCTGGCCGACATCGTCGATCGCGCGATCGCGCTCAGCCAGCCGGAGCTGGACGCGCGCCAGCAGGCGCTCGAGCTGGAGGTCGACCGCGACGTGGCGGTCGACGTCGACATCACGCGCCTCATCCAGGTGGTGTCGAACCTCCTGCTCAACGCGGCCAAGTACAGCGAGCCGGGCCGCGTGGTCCGGGTGCGGGCCACCCGCGACGGCGGCGAGGCGACGCTGTCGGTGGT
>DATHKR010000143.1:0-72388 GCA_035489015.1 Kofleriaceae bacterium
CGCTCGATGGAGGCCAGGGTGTGGTGCATGCGGGCCAGCACTCGCTCGCGGGCGTTGCCGATCGACTCGACGTCGCGCAGCTGCTGGGCCACCTCGGCCTGGGCTTGCTCGAACTGGCCGCGGGCGACCGGGTCGCTGGCGGCCATGATGCGGCGGTCGAGGTCGGAGAGGCGCGCGGTCAGCTCGTCGGTTCTCGGCGAGGACGAGACTCGCCGCTCGAGCTCCTGCCAGCGGCGGGCCACCTCGGTGAGGCGGTCGACCTCCGCGCGGATGGCGTCGCGCACGACCGGGTCGTCGCCCGATCGCTCGCTGGCACCGAGGGCGGCCCTGGCGCGCCCGAGCAGATCCTCGACCTCTCCGGTCTGTCGGCGGACCAGGACCAGGTGTCGAGCCAGGGTGCCAAGCAGCGCCACTCCGCCGAAGGAGGCGCCGGCCAGCGCGGCCGCGGCCCAGGCCGGGCCCGGCTCCGCCGCGGCCACCGAGCCGAGGACGTAGCGGGCGAGGAGGGCGACGCCGGCGCCGGCCACGACCGCGATCCAGCGGCGCGGGCCGGCCAGGCCTCGCGCGACGACAAGGCCGAGCGCGCCGGCGTAGAGGGCCGCACCCCAGCCGGCGGCCAGGTGGCCGCGCAGCGGGGCGCTCAGCGCAAAGGCGGCGGCCGACGCGCCGAGGACGACCAGCGCGAGGTCGGAGGCTCGCGCGCGGATCTCGCGCGGGGCCGCGCCTCGCAGCGCCGCGCCGGCGACGATCGCCAGCGGCAACGGGGCGGCCAGCCCGCCCAGGCGCGGCTCGAGGAGGGTGAGGACGTGGGCGGCCAGGCCGGCCAGCGCGCCGGCCACGGTCATGTGGAGGGCCGCGCGGTGGAAGCTCGGGTGGTCCTCGAACTGGATGGCGGGCATCGCCGCCGCTCGGGTCGCGGTCTGTGTCGTCATGGCGGTCCTCACTGTCCCTTCGACATCTCGCGCGCCCTGAGCTTGCGCTCCTTGAGCAGCGCCTTGCCGCCGGCCGAGCCGGGCGCGTTGGTCTCGGCCTGGTCGGCGAACGAGCTCATCCCCTCGAGCGCCGGGGCGAGCGCCGCGGCCGACACGCCGTAGCGGCCGCCCTCCTGCTCCACCTGCTTGCGGGTGTCGCGGAGGAGCGTGGCGGCACCGGCCACGTCGCCCTTCTCGTAGGCGCGGGCGGCCTGGCGGACGCTGTCGGCGGCCTGGGCCTTGAGGACCAGGGCCATGACCTCGGCGTCGACCGACTTCTCGGCCGCGAGGTAGTCGTCGGTCACGTCGAGGGCGAGCGGGATGGTCGCGGTCTTCGCGTCGCCGGTGATCGCGTCGCGGTAGCTGAGCTCGGCGACCAGCGCGCTCTGCCGGCCGGCCACGCGGTCGGGCACCTTCAGGGCGACCACCAGGCGGCGGGCGTCGCCGCCGGCCAGATCGGCCAGCGGCACGACCAGGGTGTCGCCGTCGCGGCGGCTCTCGTAGCCGAACACCTCGCCGATCTCGACGCCGGCGCATGCCGGGCGCAGGCGCAGCTCGACCTGGGCGGCGACCGTCGTCTGCGCGGAGGTGAGCTCGCCGGCCAGGACCGGCTCGAGCCCGGCCGCGTCGCGCACGTAGTAGTAGCGACCGCGGCCCGACTCGGCGATCGCCTCCATGAGATCTTCGTTGTAGTCGATGCCGACGCCGACCGCGGTGATGCGGACGCCCTGGTCGGCGGCCGCGCGCGCGGCGTCGGCGATGACGGTCGGGTTGCTCTCGCCGGCGTTGGCCAGCCCGTCGGACAGCAGGATGACGCGGCTCACCTGGCCGGGCGCCATCTGGCGCTGGACCTCGTCGCGGCCGAGGCTGAGCCCGCCGTGCAGGTTGGTCGCTCCGCCCGGGCGCAGCCCGGCCACGGCGGCGCGAAGGCGCGCCTTGCCCTCGGAGTCGGCCGCGATCGAGGGCACCAGGGTCTGCGCGGTGTCGTCGTACTGGACCAGCGCGATGCGATCGATCCCCCCGAGCCGCTCGATGAGGCGCAGCGCGGCCTCTTGCGCGCGGGCCAGCTTGCCCTCCTGCTCCATGGATCCCGACCGGTCGATGACGAGCGCGAGGTTGAGCGGCTGGCGCGGGCCGGCGATCGCCAGCGCGTCCGCGCCGAGGTCGAACGAGGCGAACAGCTTGCCGCCGCCGCCGCGCAGGATCTTGCTGGCCGACAGCGCGCCGGTCGCGCGGCCGCGGCTGAGTGAAGCGGTGATCCGGCTGGCGGCGCCGGCCGGGGCCTCGCAGCTGGCCGGGATCGGGTCCGGCGCGCGAGTGGGAGTCGGATCAGGCTGGGCGGTCGCGGTGCGGGTCGGCGCCGCGGTCGGCCCCGCCGCAGGTCCGCCGGTCGCGGACTTCTGCAGCAGGATCGCGGCGGCCACCAGCCCGCCCGCTGCACACAGAATGGCGGCGGTCTTGCGGCTATCGGGGCTCATGTCGGGTTCCTCCTCATCGACGAAGCCAAACAAACGCGCCGCGACGCCCGGCGATCTCGGCGAACCACGCCGACACGCGGGCTTTTTTCCGCGGCGGGGCGCCAAGCGGGGCGAGTGAGGCGGTGTCGGCCGCCGATCCGGCACCCCGGCGACAAGACCGCCACTCACCAGGAATAGGGAGGTCACCCCCCCGGTTGGTGCTGGCAATGGCCGAGGAAAGCCGAGGTCTGGCGCGGCCGATCGCCGCCGCGCTCGCGCTGGTCGGGCTGGCGATCAGCGCCGCTCTGCTGGTCGACTCGCTCGGGCCCGCGCCGGCGTTCTGCGCGGCCGAGGGGTGCGGCGCGGTGCGAGACACCGCCTGGGCGCGGCCGCTCGGGATCCCGATGCCGGTCCTCGGCGTGGCGTTCTTCGCGGTCGCGCTGGCGCTGGTCGGGGCCGGACCTCGCGCGGCGCGCGCGCGCCTGGTCGTCGGCGTCATCGGCGGGGCCGGCGGGGTCGGCCTTCTCGCGATCCAGGCCCTCGTCATCGGTGCGTGGTGTCGCCTCTGCGTCGGCGCCGACCTGACGGCGATCGCCAGCGCCGTGCTCCTCCTTCATGAATGGCATCGATCGCGGACCCGCCGATCGACGCCGTGGCCGCGGGCCAGCGCGCGCTGGATCGCGGCGGTGGGGCCGATCGCGGTGGCCGCGGTCGCGCTCCCCTTCACACGGATTCACCCGGCCGGCGGTGGGACGTTGCCGCCAGTCTCCGCCTCATCGTCGGCCGGCCTCCCTCTCCCGATCGCGCGCGAGCAGGTGCGCGGTCAGGTCGCCGTGGTCGAGTTCGTCGACTTCGAGTGCCCGCACTGCCGGGCCCTGCACGGGCGACTGCGCGACGCGCTGGAGCGCGCCGATCTGGACGCGCCGGTCCGCGTGGTGCGCCGCATGGTGCCGATCCCGCAGCATCCGGGCGCGATGCCGGCGGCAATCGCCTGGTGCTGCGCCGACGCCCAGGGCCGCGGCGACGACATGGCCGAGGCGCTCATCACCGCGCCGGTCGCCGAGCTGTCGCCCGAGGGCTGCGAGAAGATCGCCGCCACGCTCGGCCTCGACCTCGCTCGCTACCGGGCCGATGCGGCCAGCGCGGCGGTGCGGGCGCGCCTCGAGGCCGACCTGGACGCGGCGCGCGCCACCCGCGTGCGCGCGCTGCCGACGGTCTACATCGGCAGCCAGGTGTTCGAGGGCGCGGCGGCCAGCACCGATGAGCTGGTCGCGGCGCTGCGCCGGGCGGCCGGCGCGGCCTGATCCCGGACGCGCGGCCTACTCGTCCGGCTGGTCCGGCCGGGTCCGGGCCAGCGACAGCGCGAGCTGGTAGATGCGGCGCCGCGCCACCCCGGTCCGGGCGACCAGGCGCGCCGCGACATCCTTGGGCCCGAGCCCCTCGGCCAGGAGCTCACGCACCGCCGCCTCGAGGTCGACCTCGGCCGCGTCGGCGGTCTCCTCGTCGGCCCCGGCCACCACCAGGGTGTGCTCGCCGCGCCGCGGCGACGCCGCCAGCTCCGCCGCCAGCTCGCCGAGCGATCCGCGGATGACCTCCTCGTGCAGCTTGGTCAGCTCGCGCGCGACCGCCGCGCGCCGGTCCGCGCCGAGCGACGCCGCGAGATCGGCGAGCGTCTCGGCCACCCGGTCGGGCGCCTCGTAGAGGATGAGCGTGGCGACCTCGCGCCGCATGCGGGCGAACAGCTCGCGCCGGGCGCCCTGCTTGCGCGGCGGGAACCCGAGGAACAGGAACCGGTCCGAGGGCAGGCCGCTCGCCACCAGCGCGGTGACCGCCGCGGCCGGGCCGGGCACCACCTCGACGCGCGCCCCCAGCGCGATCGCGCGCGCGACCAGTCGCTGGCCCGGGTCCGACACGCCGGGCGTCCCCGCGTCGGTGACCAGCGCGACCCTCGCTCCCCCGGCCAGCTCGGCGGCCAGCTCCTCGCTGCGCGACGCCTCGTTCCCCTCGAAGAACGACACCATCCGGCGCGGCTCGATCCCCAGGTGGCGAAGGAGCTGCCCGCTCCGCCGGGTGTCCTCGGCGGCGATCAGGTCGACCTCGCCCAGCACCCGCACCGCGCGGTAGGTGATGTCCTCGAGGTTGCCGATCGGCGTGGCGACCACGTAGAGGACGCCGGTCGCGCTGGCCGCGTCGCCGGGGCCGGCGGCGTCGCCGCCGTCACTCGCGGCTGAGCGCATCGATGTCGACCGCGGTGCCGAACTCCTGCTCGAGGTACTTGCGCAGGCGGGTCAGCATTCGCTTCTCCAGCTGGCGGGCCCGCTCGCGGCTCACCCCGTACCGATCGCCGAGCTGCTGCAGCGTCAGCGGGCTGTCGGTCAGCCAGCGCTCGCGGAAGATCGTCTCCTCGCGCCCCTTGAGCGTGGCGGCGAACGCCTCCAGCTTCTCGCGGAGGAGCTCGGTGAACTCGTTCTGCTCGACCCGGACGTCGGGCCGCGCCTCCTCCTGCGCCGCGACCAGGTCGTGCCGGGTCCGCGCGCCCTCGCCGTCGAGGCCGGTCATCGGCGCGTCGAGCGACGCCTCCGCCGACCCCATGCGCGTCTCCATCTCGATGACGTCGCGCTCGCGTACGTCGAGGCGCTCGGCCAGGAGCGCCGGCTCGGGATGGAAGCCGAGCTGCTCCAGCCGCTCGCGCTCCTTGCGCAGGTTGAAGAACAGCTTGCGCTGGGCCTGGGTGGTCCCGATCTTCACCAGCCGCCAGTTGTTGAGGATGAACTTGAGGATGTAGGCGCGGATCCACCAGGCGGCGTAGGAGGACAGCTTCACCCCGCGGTACGGGTCGTACTTGCGCACCGCCTGCATGAGCCCGATGTTCCCCTCCTGGATGAGGTCGAGCAGGTTGCGGTGGGCGCGCCGGTACTCGTACGCGATCTTCACCACCAGGCGCAGGTTGGCCTCGATGAGCTTGCGCGCCGCGTCGGGGGCCCCCTCCTCGACCAGGCGCACCGCCAGCGCGTGCTCCTCGTCGCGGTCGAGCAGCGCGAAGCGGCGCGTCTCCTGGACGTAGGCGGTCAGCGGATCGCGCTTGACCAGGCGGTGGCGATCGTCGGATGCGGATCGACGGCTGCGGCTCAGGCGCTCCAGCTCGGCGTCCACGTCGGCCGCGTCGGGCGCCTCGCCCAGATCGTCCTGGCCGACCACCTCGGCGACGAGCACGTCGTCGCCGTCGCCCGCGGCGTGGCCGTCGGGCTCGGCGTCTTCGTCGTCGTCCTTTTCTTCCTCGTCCTCGCCGTCCGACGCGGCCTCGCGCGGCTCGCCGTCCTCGTCCAGCTCCGGCTCCTCTTCGGAGGCGGCCTTGCGGGGGCGCCGCCGGCTCGCGCCGGGCGCCGCCTTCTTCCTGCCGGTTCCACCTGTCGTGCGCGTCGCCATGGCCTGTGTTGCGAGGTAGGATTCCTACGATCCACTTCTTATCATGACGCCGAGCGACCGCCGTCCTGCCCTGGCCATCTCCCTGCGCGTCAGCGGCCGCGCCGTCCTGGTGGTCGGCGCCGGTCCTGGGGCTGACGAACGAACCTCACGCATGCGCGACGCCGGCGCCGAGGTTCGCGCGGTCGGGCCCGATCGATATCGAACCGACATGTGCTCCGGCGTATTCTTGGTCGTGGCGCACGGCGACGACCCCGCCTTCGATCGCCGGGTCGCCGCCGACGCGAGCGCCGCCGGGGCGCTTGCCTACGCTCACGATCAACCGGATGTCTCTGACTTCGCCTTTCCGGCGCTGGCCCGGCGCGGCCCGCTCTCGCTCGCGGTCAGCACCGACGGCGTCGCGCCGGCCCTGGCGCGCCGGATGCGCGAGGAGATCCAGCGTCTGTTCGCCGACCTGGGCCCTGCCCTCGACCAGTTGCTCGACGATCTGGCGCGCGAGCGTGCAACCGCTGCGCCGGGCGCGGCGCGCGCCCAGCGCCTGTACCAGCTGGCCTGCCGGCTCCGGTTCGCCGGGCCGCTCGCCGTCGACGGCGCCGACTGACCCGCACCCTCCGGCTTCCTGGCCGCTACACCCCCCGCCGTCTATAATCGGGGGAATGCGTCGTCTCATCAGTCCAAACGGTCTCCTGATCGGCGCTGCGGCGCTCGCCGCGCTTTTGCTGACGGTCACCCGGCCCTCGCCGAAGGGACTCATCGACATCGCCGTCGGTGACCGCGAGGTGCGCGCCGAGCCGGGTGCACCGGCCGCGAGCGTGGCGCAGAAGCACAACCTCGCCGCCCTCCGGGTGGTCAACCGCACCCTCCTGCGGGTGCGCGAGAGCTACGTCGAGCCGTCCCGCATCGAGCCGAAGAAGATGCTCTACGCCGCGCTCGACTCGGTCCAGTACAACATCCCCGAGGTCATGGTCGAGGCCCACGAGTCCCGCGACGAGATCGCGGTGGTGGTCAACGACAAGCAGGCCACCTTCTCCACCCGCGACATCGATTCTCCGTGGCGCCTGGCCAGCTCGCTCAAGCGCGTGTTCCGCTTCATCGAGGCCAACATGAACCCCGGCGCCGACCTGGCCGAGGTGGAGTACGCCGCGGTCAACGGGATGCTGAGCACGCTCGATCCGCACTCCGTGCTGCTCGACCCGGAGATGGCGCGCGAGATGGAGGTCAACACCGGCGGTCACTTCGGCGGGCTCGGCATCGTCATCGGGATGCGCAACCGCAAGCTCACCGTGATCCGCCCGATGCGCGGCACCCCCGCCTGGCAGGCAGGCATCAAGTCGCGCGACCACATCGTCAAGATCAACGACGAGGTCACCGAGAACCTCACCCTCAACGAGGCGGTCGACCGCATGCGCGGTCGCAAGGGCACCCGCGTGACCCTGTGGATCGAGCGAGCCGCCAAGCCGAGCCCGACCCGCTACGACCTGGTCCGCGACGAGATCCGGGTCCCCTCGGTCCAGTCGCGCCTGCTCGGCCGCAAGGTCGGCTACATCCGCCTCGAGCAGTTCGCCGGGCGATCCACCGAGGAGGTCCGCGAGGCGATCGGCCAGCTGCGCAAGCAGGGCGCCAAGGGCTGGATCCTCGACCTGCGCTGGAACCCGGGCGGGTTGCTCGAGCAGGCCATCCAGGTGGCCGACCTGTTCGTCGACCAGGGCACCCTGGTGACCACGGTCGGCGGCAACGAGCGCGAGGCGCGCCGGGCCGAGCGCGACTCCGGCGACGTGGTCGATCAGCCGCTGGTCGTGCTGGTCAACGGCGGCTCCGCCTCGGCGTCGGAGATCGTCGCCGGCGCGCTCAAGAACCTCGACCGGGCCCTGGTGGTCGGCACCACCACGTTCGGCAAGGGCTCGGTGCAGATCCTCTACGACAACGACGACGGCTCGAAGCTGAAGCTCACCATCGCGCAGTACCTCACCCCCGGCGACCTCTCGATCCAGTCGCTCGGCATCGTTCCAGACATCGAGCTCAGCCGCATGTACGTGCCGGCCAAGAACGACGGGCCGGACAGCTTCGTCCGGCTCCTGCCGCCGGTGCGCAGCTTCCGCGAGAAGGACCTGAAGTCGCACCTGGACTCGACCTACGCCAAGGAAGGCCCGAAGCCGGAGCACATGCTGTCGTACCTGTTCGAGCGGCCGGCGCCGGCGCCGGGCGACGTGGACAAGGACGACCCGCCGGAGGGCGAGGCCGGGGTGCCGGCCGACGAGGAGGACGAGTCGATCCTGCCCGACGAGGAGGAGCCGCCGCCGGAGGATCAGTTCGTCATGGACTTCGAGATCGCGCTCGCGCGCGACCTGGCCGCCGAGGCCGGCGCGCCGACCCGCAGGCAGATGGTGAAGCGGGCCGGCAAGCTGCTGGCCACCCGCCGGGCCCAGGAGGTCAAGAAGCTGTCCGACAAGCTGGCCGCCCTGAGCGTGGACTGGACCGCGCCGCCCCAGGGCGACGCGGCCACCAGCGCGACCAAGGCGGCGCTGTCCGCCACCTTCAAGGTCGACGGCAACGGCCGCAGCATCAAGGCCGGCCAGGTGGTGAAGCTGACCGGCTCGGTTCAGAACACCAGCGCGGTGACGGCTTACCGGGTGCACGCCCGGGTCAAGGCCGACGACGAGCTGTTCGACGAGACCGAGCTCGTGTTCGGCAAGATCGATCCGGGCAAGTCGAAGGCGTGGACGGTCTACATCAAGGTGCCCGAGGAGGCGATCGACCGCCTCGACCACCTCGAGTTCGACCTGCGCGACGCGCGCGGCGCGACCGCCCGGGTGGCGCCGATGGCGCTGCGCCTGGTCGCCGCCGAGCGGCCGGTGTTCGCCTACAGCCACCAGCTCCTCGACGACGGCAACGGCGACGGCGTGGTGCAGGAGGGCGAGCCGCACCGGCTGCGGGTGACCATCAAGAACATCGGCAAGGGCGACGCGCGCGACACCACCGCGGTCCTGCGCAACGCGTCCGGCACCGATCTCCTGCTCAAGAAGACCCGCTTCGAGATCGGCCCGCTCAAGCCGGGCCAGACCAGCGCGGTGGAGTTCTCCTTCAGCGCCGCGCCCAGCATCGCGGCCAAGGAAGTGGTGGTCGAGCTGACCGTGTACGACTCGGTCCTGCGCGAGGCGGTGTCGGAGAAGCTGCACTACCCGCTCCACCAGAGCGCCGCGGTGCTGGCCCGGATCGCCGGCGAGGTCCTGGTGACCGGCAAGAGCACGCGCGTGTCCGAGGGGGCATCGTCCGACTCGGTCGTCATCGCCAGCGCGCCGCGCGGCGCGGTCTTCCGCGTCACTGGCAGGATCGGCGACTGGCTGCGAGTCGACCTCGACGGCAAGCGGTCCGGCTTCGTGCGGAGCAGCCAGGTCGAGAAGACCGATCGCGCGCCCCGGCTGGCCGGGCTGTCACAGACCTGGCAGGTGACCCCGCCGACCCTGTCGATCGACGTGCCCAGCTACGAGGTGTCGGGCTCGACGTTCAAGCTGAAGGGCAAGGCGGTGGACGACACCCACATCGAGGACGTGTACGTGTTCGTCTCCAACCGCGACGCCAAGGTCGACAACCGCAAGGTCTTCTATCGCTCGAACCGCGGCGGCCAGAAGACGTCGCAGATGACCTTTGCGCCGGACATCCCGCTCTGGCCGGGATCGAACCTCGTCACCGTGGTGGTGCGCGAGAACGACGACGTGAAGTCGGCGTACAACATGTTCCTGTACCGACCGGCCGCGTCCCAGCCCACCGCCTCCACGCGCTGAGCGAGACGATGAGACCGGATCGTGAGTCGAACCGGGTGACGAGATCCTCGCTGCGCCGCGCCGGCCTGGCCGGCGTCGCGCTCATCGCCGCCGCGCTGCCGCTCGCGGGCGGCGCGCGCGCGGCCGCGGCTCAGCCCCGACCGGCCCCGGCCCGGCCGGAGCCGCGAATGGCCGGCAAGTACGCCGCCACCTTCCAGGAAGTGTCCAACAACTGCAACGGCATGGGCATGAGCCTGCGCGAGGTCACGATCGAGCTGTCGCAGTCGGGCGAGCGCGCCATGGTGGTGACGGTCCCGTCGGTGCCGATCATGCGCGGCGTGGCCAACCGGGGCGGAAAGTTCAAGGCCGACGCCCGGCGCGGCAAGACCGCCATCCAGGGCGTGGACGGCCGCTTCTCGGTGGCCGGCCGCGTCGACGCCAAGGGCATCCAGCTGCTCTTCATCGCCGAGTACTACCGGGGCACCAAGCCGATGTGCACCCAATCCTGGAACGCGTCCGGCCCCAGGCGCTAGCCGCCACCGCCGCGAGCCTCGAGCCGCGCCTCCAGGAAGTCGCCCACCGCGGCGGCGACTCGCTCGCGCTCGAGATCGATCGCGACGAGGTGGTAGCTGCGCGGCAGCGTGATCGTCTCGACCTCGCGCGAGCCGACCCGCGCGGCAATTTCGGCCATCGACCCGTACGGCGCGACGTGATCGTGGACCGCGTGGATGAGGAGCAGCGGCGTGTGCACGGAGGGCAGCTCGGCTCGCGCCGCCGCGCGGGCGCGGTCCAGCTCGACCAGCGCGCGCAGCGGGATGACCGGGTAGCTCGGGTTGCGCGCCTTCATCGCCGGGTCGGCGACGTCGGAGCCACCGCCGCGCTTGCGGATCGGGCGCAGCCCGGTCAGGACCGGCGCGCCGCGCAGCGCGGCGATCAGCGCGCGCGGCCCGCGGAACAGCCAGATCGGCGCGGCCAGGCTGACCAGCCCGGCCAGCTCGGCGCCGCGATGGGCGGCCAGGTGCAGGCCGAGCAGCCCGCCGAGCGACTGCCCGACCACGGCCACGCGCCGGCAGCGCGCGGCCAGACGATCCAGCTCGCGCCCGACGTGGCCGGACCAGTCGGTCCACGCGGTGCGATCGAGCTCGGCCGGCGTGGTCGAGTGTCCGGGCAGGGCCAGGCCTCGCACCGTCATGCCGCGCTGGTGCAGCCGCTCGCCCAGGAAGCGCATCTCGAACGGCGTCCCGGTGAAGCCGTGCACGAGCAGGACCCCGCGCTCGTCGCCGTCGAGCTCGAACGCCGCGCGATCGTCCGCCCTCCCCTCCCGGGAAGCTGACGGATCCGGATCGTCGATCCCTCCCGCTGGCTGCGTTGCTCGTCGGTCCTTGGCGGACACCCAGATCCACTCCTCGCGGGTACCAGGATGCCAGGCAGGAGCCGCGCCGCGCATCTGCTATCGTGCCCCGAGGAGGTTCGACGTGAAGCTCTACCAGGGATGGCAATCCTCGGCGTCCTGGCGGGTGCGCTGGGCGCTCGCCCTCAAGCGGGTCGAGTACGACGCGGTGTTCGTGGACGTCGCCAGCGGCGAGCACCAGGCCGTTCTCGCCCCGCTCAACCCGATGCTGCAGGTCCCCACCCTCGAGCTGGACGATGGCCGCATCCTGGCCGAGAGCGTGGCGATCATCGAGTGGCTCGAGGAGACCATCCCGGCGCCGCCGCTCCTGCCCGACGATCCGCTCCGGCGCGCGCGCGCCCGCCAGCTGGTCCAGCTGGTCAACGCCGGCATCCACCCGCTGCAGAACACGATGGTCCGCAAGGTCCTCTCGCCCGACGACGAGGTGCAGCGGGCCTGGGCGCGCCGGTGGATCGAGCGCGGCCTGGCTGCGTACGAGACCCACGTCCGGGCCGAGCCCGGGCGCTTCAGCCTCGGCGACCAGATCACGATGGCCGATCTCTACCTCGTCCCCCAGGTCCTCAACGCCGAGCGGTTCGGCGCCGACGTGTCCGCCTGCGAGCGCGTGCTGGCGATCTACGCGGCCTGCATGGAGACCGAGGAGGCCCGCCGCACGCGGCCGCAGCGGCCGCCGGCCTGATCGCGACTCACCTCACCTCACCGCGGCCCATCGGGAGATCGCGTTGCTCCGTGAGGGGTGATGGTGACCTCCGCCTGCCGGCCCGACCTGGACAACCGCACCGTTGCCGAGGCAAGCTGATCTGGTTCGACGGCATGCTCACGCCCGCAGCCGCACGACCGGAGCTCTGCCGCTCGAGGAGATCGCGTGAGCCCATCCCGAAGCAAGATCGACCCGGCGGAGGATCTCGCCTCGATGGACGAGCCAGTTAGCCCGCTCCTCGACCCGCGCAGCGGCGCGCCGCTCGCGCTGCCGTCGATCGCACGCGCGGTGCACTGGTACGACCTGGCCCAGCTGGTCGCGCTGGGCGAGGCCGGCGTGATCGACGCCGCCACCGCCGCCGCCTGCCTGCGGATCCTGCGCGCGGCCGATCCGGACGGCGGCGGCGACGGTCCGCTGGCCGCCGAGGAGCACTGGCACCGGGGCGAGAGCCTGCTCGTCCGCGAGCTCGGCCCCGAGGGCGGCGGGATGCTGGACGCCGGGCGCAGCAGGCACGACCTGTTCGGGGTGGTGTGGCGAATCCAGACCCGCGAGGCGCTGCTGGCGGTGCTCGAGGCGCTGGGGTCGTGGCGCGAGGCGCTGCTCGAGGCCGCGAACCGCGGCCTCCACACCGTGTTGCCGGACTTCGCCCGCGGTGAGGGACAGGTGACCACCGTCGGCCACCAGCTGCACGGCTTCGCCGTCGCCGCCGAGCGCGATCACGCGCGGCTCGAGGCGGCCTTCCTGTCGGTCAACACCAGCCCGGCCGGAGCGGCCGCCGGGGTCGGCACGCTGTTTCCGATCGACCGGGCTCGGCTGGCCGCCCTGCTCGGCTTCGACGGCACCGCGGCCAACACGCGCGACGCGCTCCACAACGACGCCATGTGGGAGGCAGCCGGCGCCACCGCCATCCTGGTCGCGAACCTGGTCGGCTTCGCCGATCAGCTGTTCACCTGGCACCGGCTCGGCTTCGTCGACGTCGCGGATCGCTCGTCCAGCGAGGGGTCGCCGGCGCCCGGCCGGCCAGCGGGCTCCGTCCTCGGGGAGCTGGCCCGCCTCGCCCACGCGCGCACCGGCGGCCGCGCTCACGTCAACCACCCGGTCGAGGACTGGGACGAGCAGCTGGGCGGCCAGCGCGCGGCGTTCTGGCTGCTCCGCGTGCTGGCCAGCGTGGTCGGCGACCTCGAGCTCCACACCAGCGCGATGGCGGAGGCGGCGGCCACCAGCTGGGGTCATCTCGCCGATCTCGGCGCGATCCTGGTGCGCGAGCGCGGCCTGTCCTGGCGCGCGGCTCATCGGCTGGTCGCGGCGGTGGCGCGGCGCGCCGAGGAGCGCGCGGTCGCCCCGCGCGGGCTGACCGCCGACCTGATCGAGGACTGCGCCCGCGATCTGCTCGGCCGCCCGGTGCAGGTGGCCAGCGATCAGATCGAGCGCGCCCTCGACGCGGCCGCCCGTGTCGACCGGAGGGCGGTCCTGGGCGGGCCCAGCCCGCTGGAGATGCGCGCGCAGATCACCGAGGCGCGCTCCCGCCTGGTCGACGAGCGCCGCGAGCTGGCGGTGTGGCGAGGGCGACTGGTCCGGGTCGAGCCCGGGCTGCGCGACGCCGATCGCGACGGCTGAGCCGCCTCACCCGAAACAGTGGAACCAGCCGTTGGCGCTGCCCACGTAGATCTTGCCGCCCACGATGCACGGGGTGGAGTGGGTGCGCTGGCCCATGTCGTACTTCCAGAGCAGCTCGCCCCGCTCGGCGTCGAGCAGGTAGAAGTACGGATCATAGGAGCCGAACGCGACCTTGCCGTCGACCACCGCCGGCGACGACCAGATCGCATCACCGGCCTTGAACGTCCAGATGACCTTGCCGCTCCTCGCGTCGAGGCAGTAGAGCAGGCCGTCGTTGCCGCCGATGTAGAGCCGCTCGCCGACCACCGCCGGCGTCGACCACCAGCCGCGCTGGTTGTCGAGCTCCCACACCTTCTTGCCCTTGCGCGAGCGGTCGAAGCAGCGCAGGTACGGGCTCTCGGTCTCGGCGGCGATGTAGATCCGATCGCCGACCACGACCGGGGAGACGTCGGTGTCGCCGCCGGTCGACGCCCGCCACTTCTCGGCGCCGGTCGCGGCGTCGGCGCACAGGAGATAGCCGTCGTAGTGCCCGACGTAGATCTCGCCGTCGGCCACCGCCGGTGACGACTCGATCCCGCCCGAGCCGGGCGGCGCGTGCTTGCCCTCGCCCAGGTCGCGCTTCCAGTGCAAGGAGCCGGTGTCCGGATCGAAGCACTTGAGAAAGCCGTCCTCGCCGCCGATGTAGAGCTTGTTGCCGACCACGCAGGGGGACGAGTCGCAGTCGCGCCCGGTGTCGTAGCTCCACACCTGCTTGCCGGTCTTGCCGTCCAGGCAGCGGATGATGTTGTCCACGTTGCCGCTGTAGAGCCGCCCTCGATAGAAGCAGGACGAGCCCTTGAACATCCGGCCGGCCTGGAACTTCCACACCACCTTCCCGGTGGCGGCGTCGAAGCAGTAGTAGTAGCTGTCCACCGCCCCGATGAAGACACGGCTGCCCCAGCGCAGCGGGTGGCCGGTCCAGCCGGTCCCCTCCCACTCGTGCGGCTTGCCGGCGCTCTTGCCCATGAACTTGCCGAGCCGGGTGCGCCAGAGCAGCTTTGGTTGCTCGGCCAGCGGCCCGGTCCCGTAGAACGTGTGGGTCGGGTTGCCGCGGAACATGAGCATGGTCGACTCGGACGCGCTATCGTCGCCCAGGTTCCAGTCCGGGAAGTCGCCGGCCAGCTCGGCCGGTTCGCTGCCGGTGGCGGGCGGTGGCGCGGTCGGCTCGGTGGCCTCGACCCGCGGCTCGTCCGCGGCCGGCTCGGGCGGCTCGGAAGGCGGCTCGGCAGGCGGGGCGGTGGCCGCCCCGGGTGTGCGCGTGCGCGGGCCGGCACACCCGATGAGCATCGCGGTCGAGGCCTTGGCGGTCGTGCGCAGGAAGCGGCGGCGGTCCATCGGGTAGATACGCTAGACCGAACCGCCGCTATTTCATACCGCCGCGGGCGGCCGGCTGGGCGGCGCGCTGGTAGACCCGGGCCAGCGGCGCGCCCTGGGCCTCGACCTCGTGGACCAGGAGCGCGCCGGGCGGCAGCGGGCACGGCCGCCACGGCTCGTAGACAAGGATCCAGTCGGCGTCGGCCGCGCGGCGAGTCTCGGTCCACAGGTCGCCGCGCAGCCAGGTCAGGTGGCCGGGCCGCACGCAGCCACGGTGGACCCGCGCGCCGGGCGCGGCGTGCTGGTTGATGTACTCCACCGCGTCGGCCAGGCCCTCGCCCCACCAGCCGACCTCGAAGCGGCGGTCGCGCTCGACCGCGGCCGGGCCGCCGACCTGCTCGCCGTAGTAGTCGAGGTAGTAGGGGTGGATCCGCCAGCAGACGACGGCCAGGTAGAGGACCAGGACAGCGGCCGCGCCGGCGAACAGGCGCGGCTCGCGCCCCGGGCCGATTTTCTGGCCCAGCCAGGAAACCATCCAGTCGACGCCGGCCGCGCTGGCCAGCGCGAGCGCGACCAGGGCCGGCAGGATGTAGCGCACCCCGTCCTGGCGGACCGGCGACAGCGCGACCAGGAGCGGGGCGACCAGCCACAGCCCGACCACCAGCGAGCCGCGCTCGCGCCGGACCGCGGCCCGGCCCAGCCACAGCGCGGCGCCGAGGAGGACGCCGATCGGCGCGGTGGCGAGGAGGTAGAGCGGGAAGTAGATGAGGGCGGGCGGCCGGTTGGTGATGCGGCCGAGGAACGGCTCCTCGCCGTGCACGCTGCTGAGCACGCCCCACGCCTCGCCCAGGTGGTGGAACGGCGAGGTCCAAAGGCGCGGCCACAGCGCGAAGCCGACCACCAGCGCGACGACCGGGATGATCGCGGCGCCGAGGATCAACGTGCGGCGGCGCCGGCCCGGATGCTCGCCGAGGAGCAGGAGCGCGCCGACCAGCGGGGCGAGGAGCAGGTTGACGAAGCGCGAGAAGACCGCCAGCCCGACCAGCACACCGATCCCGGCGAAGCGGAGCGCGAGCCGGCGGCGCGCGTCCGGCTCGGCCAGCCCGTCGCTGCCGTCGTGCGCGGCCAGGCAGGCGAGCACCGCCGCGGCCCACAGGAAGACCGCCATCGCCTCGTGGCCGACGATCTGCCCGTGGGCGACGAGGTGCGGGGAGAGCGCGGCGATGAGGCCGGCGAGGAGGCCCACCCGGGTGGAGAACAGCCGGCGACCGATCGCGACCAGGAGCGCGCACGCCACCGCGACCAGGAGGGCGGAGACGGCGCGGGCCGGGCCGTAGCCGTCGGCCCACTGCGCCGCGGCGCCCGCGACCAGCTTGGTGACCGGCGGATGCTCGAGGTTCCACCGCCACGACGAGGGCCGGAAGTCGAGCGACAGCCAGTTGGTGACGTCGTTGCGCCCGGCCGACCAGTAGACGTCCTCGTCCCAGGTCTGCCCTGCCCCGCCGAGATCGAACAGGCGCGCGGCCAGCGCCACCGCGAACACCAGCCCGGCGCAGGCCAGCATGCGGCGATCGGCGCGGCGAAGCGCGTCGAGCGAGAAGGCGAGCGCGACGCCGGCGACCAGCGCGGCGAGGGCGAGCGCGAAGAGCCCGTCGAGCGGCGAGCTGCCGGCCCAGGCGCCGAACTCGGCCCGCTCGGGCGGCGCGGGATCCAGCGATGACGGCGGCACGTACTCGAGCGGGCCGCGCCGGCCGGGCGGGTGCCAGAGGAGGCGCGCGCCGGGGGGCGCGGTGAAGCGCACCGCGTGGGCACCGGCCTCGAACACGACCCGCGCGCTGTTCACGCCGCGGCCGCGCGCGACCTGGCGGCCGTCGACCGCGAGGGTGGCCTCGCCGTCCGGCGACTCGAAGCCGAGGATGCAGGGGCCCGCGCGCGGGAAGTACCAGCTGCCGTCGTGCGTGATCGGATCGGCCGGCGACGACGACGGCGCGCGCGCCAGGCGATCGAGCGGATCGCGCGTGACGATCAGCTGGCGCAGGCCGACCAGGCCGGCCGCCGCGCCCGCCGCGACCAGCAGGATCAGCCCGCGCCGGCGCCGGGTCATGGCGCCGGGCTCGCCGGGGCCGAGCTCGCCGGCGTCGCGGCGGCCGGCGGGATGATGCCGGGACAGGTGAAGGCGCGGTCGCGCCTGACCAGGAAGCTGTAGTACTCGCCCTTCTCGAGCAGCCCGGGCACGTGCATCGTGACCGGCTCGAAGCCGTGACGCCGCCACGGCTCCGGCCGGCAGTTCCACTGCGGCCGCCGCGGATCGCGGTGGATCGAGTAGCAGGAGAAGACGAAGGTCGGCGAGTGCTCGAGCAGGAGCGCGTCGGGCGCCCACTTGTTGTGGCCGGCGCGCGGACGCGAGCGCGGCACCTCGTGGGCGACCCGCTCGGAGACCAGGCCGAACACGTCGATCCCGGCCGCGCCGGCGTAGTACGGCTTGGCCCCTGCCCCGCCGTAGATGACGAAGTCGTCCGGCCGCATGCACGGCCGCATCGCCTTGCCGATGAGCGCGCGGTCGTGGGCATAGACCCGGAGGAAGGCCGGCGTGTCGATGCCGCCGTCGTCCTTGTAGTTGCCGCGGCGTGTCGACTCCCGGGTGAGCCGCAGCTGCGCGGCGCCGTGCGCGCCGACCAGCGCCATCGCCAGGGCCGGCCCCGCGAGCCGGCGCGCGCGGGGCGGGATCAGGCCGACCACGACGCGCAGCCCCGACGCCACCGCGATGGCGCCGATCGGGAACAGCGGCATGACGAAGCGGTGGAGGCCCATGAAGTCGCCGCCCACCCGCGCGGTGTAGACCAGGTAGACCGCGGCGAGGAGCGCGGCGGCGCTGCCGAACGCGAACCGCCGCCCGCGCGGGCGCGCGACCAGCAGACCGACCAGCGCCAGCGGCGCGGCGTAGAGGAGCCCCGACTGGCGCAGGAACTGCCCCACGTAGTGAAGCCCGGCCGCATGCAGGCGCACGTCGTAGCCGGCCACCGCCGGGCCGGCCGCCTTGACGTAGTAGGTGTTGGGGAACGGATAGCCGTAGTACCACCAGCGCCACGCGAACCACGGCGCCCACAGGGCGAGGAACCAGGCGACCGCGAGGAGCTCGTCGCGCCCGCGCGCGAGCCGGCGATCGCGGACCGCGACGATCGCGAGCCGGTGCAGCCCCAGCACCGCGGCGACCAGGAGGCCCTCGGGCCGGGTCATCGCGGCCAGCGCCAGGGCCCAGCCGATCCGGCGCAGCCGGCGCGGATCCGCGTCGGCGGTGGCGTAGGCGTGGAGCGCGAGCGAGACCCAGAAGGTGAACATCTGGGTCTCGAGCCCGCCCGACGACCAGCAGGCGTAGCCGGCCGACAGCGCCAGCAGCGCCGGCGCCACCTGGTCCCACCAGCTGTCGCCCTCGAACAGGTGGGCCCCGAGCCGCGCGACCACGACCAGCGTCCCGATCGCGAAGCCGGTGCCGAGCGCGAGCGACATCACCTCGGGCGGCAGGCCGAGCAGCATCAGGACGCCGAGCAGGAACGTCCACAGGAAGTTGGTGTAGCCCTCGACCGGATCCAGCCCCGGGTTGAAGACCAGCTGCCCGTGCTCGGCCAGGTTGCGCGAGTAGACGAACGAGATGAACGCGTCGTCGGTGACGAAGCCGTACTGGAGCGAGTGCCAGACGAGGACCGCGGCGCTCGCCGCCAGCGGGCCGTACCGGAGGAGCCTCTGCCTCACGAGCAGCGGCGGACGTTAGCCTTTTTCATCCGCCTGCGTGTAGAGTTTTCCCCGGCTTCCGTGAGGGATACCGATCCTCGAATCAGGCGCGGCGCGGAGCGGCTTCAGGAGGGGAGCACCCAGCCGCACGACGGCAAGGCCGACCCGCCCGACGCGCCGCTGGTCGGTCGCGCGATCGATCGCTACGTCGTGGTCGACCAGATCGGCATGGGCGGGATGGGCGTGGTCTACAAGGCCTACGATCCCGACCTGCGCCGCCTGGTGGCGGTGAAGCTGCTGCGCGCCGGGGTCGCCGGCGGACGCCACGCCCTCCGGCTCGAGCGCGAGGCCCGCGCGATCGCGCGGCTGGCCCACCCCAACGTGGTCGCGATCCACGACGTCGGCATGTCCGGCAGCGAGCTCTTCATCGCCATGGAGTACGTCGAGGGGCTGAGCCTGCGCCGCTGGCTGGGCAGCGAGCCGCGCCCGCTCCACGAGGTGCTCGACGTCTTCCTGCAGGCGGCGCACGGCCTGGCCGCCGCCCACGACGCCGGGGTCGTCCACCGCGACTTCAAGCCCGACAACGTGCTCATCGGCGACGACGGCCGCGTGCGCGTGCTCGACTTCGGCCTGGCCCGCGCCGCGCGCGGCGAGGACGGCGATGCCGACGACGAGCCGGCCGTCACCGACGACACCGCGGCCGCCGCGGCGATCGATCGCGCGGCCGGCGAGGTGGCCTGGGTCGAGGGCGATGCGCTGCCGCTCGATCGATCGCTGACCCCGACCGGCCACGCGGTCGGCACCCCCCAGTACATGGCGCCCGAGCAGCACCGCGACCAGGACGTCGACGGCCGGGCCGATCAGTACGCCTGGGCCGTGGTGCTGTACCAGGCGCTCACCCGCCAGCGCCCGTTCGAGGCGCTCGAGTACAAGGACCTCCGCCGCCTGGTCCTCACCGGCCAGGCCCGCCCGTTCCCCGACAGCGCCGCGGTGCCGCGCTGGCTCGAGCGACTGATCCGCCGCGCCATGTCGGTCGAGCGAGACCAGCGCTACCCGTCGATGCAAGACATCATCGCCGAGCTCAACGAGGACCGCGAGGCCCTCCGCCGCGCCGCGCTCGACGGCTCGGCCGACCTCGAGGCGATGATCGCCGCCTTCCCGCCGCCCGACCCGATCGCGCCCGAGGTGCGCCGCCTCCGCGCCCTCCTCGAGGACGCCTGGGACCAGAAGAGCCGCGGCGCCCTGGAACCGGCCATGGAGCAGGCCCTCGCCGTGGCAGCCGAAGCCTCCGCGATCGACTACCTGCCCCTGCGAGCCGCCAGCCTCTACCTGGTCGGCAACCTCGAGCACCGCATGGGCAACGCCGTCCCGGCGCGAGCCACCCTGCTCGCCGCAGCAAGAGCGGCGGCCCTGGCCGGCGACGACTGGCAGATCGCAAACACCTGGGTGTTCCTGGTCCTCGTCCTGGGCACCGGCCTCGGCCGCACCGACGAGGCCGAAGCGATCGCCGAGGTCGCCGAGGTCGCCCTCGCCCGCGTCGGAGAGAACGCATCCCTCCGCTCGCGCCTGAACAACTATCGAGCCGCCAGCCTGGCCGCCGGCGGCCGCCACGAGGAGGCCGCCGCCGCGGTGGCCCGAGCGGTCGCCCTCGACGAGATCACCCACGGCCCCGGCCACTGGTTCGTCGTCGTCTCCCTCCTCAACCTCGTGGAGACCTGGCTCGACGCCGGCCAGCCAGCCCGGGCCCGCCCGCCCCTCGAGCGAGCCGTCGCCATCTGCCGCCCCGACGATCCACCCCCGACCGCCTCCCGCACCCGCTGCCTCGCCCTCGCCGGCCGCGCCCTGGCCGCCGAGGGCAACCTCCCCGCCGCCGAGATCATCCTCGAGCGATCCATCGCCCTCTGGGAAAAACTCCCCGGCCGCGGCCGAGCCCTCGCCGACGCCCTCGTCGACCTCGCCGCCTGCCACCGCCTACGAGGCGACCTCCCCGGCGCGCGCGCGCTCGTCGAACGAGCCGCCACCGTCCTCCGGACCGCCCCCGATCGCCGAGTCCACACCCGCCTCACCGCCGAACGCACCCGGCTCGACCGCCCGTCGCCAGGCCCCGGCGCCGGCTGAGCCACGCGGCCGGACAGCGGGCGAGCCAGGCGAGGCGGGCGAGCCAGGCGAGGCGGCCGACCGGCCGACCGGGCGCAAGGGTCCACAGCGGCAAGGCGGCACGAGCGAGCCCCTGACCGCCGAGGCCCGCGCTCCGATGTCCGCTCTATCAAGACAGCGCGCGACGACCGCTCCCGGGGAGCGACCCGATGCCGGCCAGGCCGGGACGCCGAGCCTGATGTCCGCTCTTTCAGGGCACCGCCCCGGTGCCGCGCCGCCGGGCATTCGCTCGATGCCCGCGCCATCAAGGCTGAACACGATGGCCGCTCCCTCCCCACGCAGCCCGATCGCCGTCCGGGCGGAGCCAGCTGTCCACTCTGTCCGAGCGTCCGACGGAGCCGATGTCCGCTCTATCAAGACAGAGCCCGACGGCCACTCCGTCCGGACAGAGTCCGGTGGCCCCCAGAGGCCGCGCGTGATGTCCGCTCTGCCGATGCGCTCGATGTCCGCTCAATCAAGTCAGAGCTCGATCAAGGCAGAGCTCGATGTTGATGCACTCTGCCGATGCTCGGCGGCTGATCGGATGCAGAGCTCGGCGTCCCGGCCCGTCATCCACCCGCAGGTGCGGGGTCGGGCTGCCCCCTGGACCGAGGGCTGCCCGGGCAGTCCGCTCTGATCTGCATCGCGCGGCGCGGCCTTCAGGCGGGCGACGTGCGAGCTCCGGCTCGGCCCCCTGTGCCGGCCCGGAAGGGACGTCGATGGTTGCCTCGGGGCCGAGGCGATGCCGGCTCGCACGGCCGGGGCGCACATCGATGCTCGCCTCGGCGAGGGCATCCGACGGCCGCGCGGCAGCGTCCCGGTTGGGATGTCGGCCCGTGACCACGCCTGCACGGACGGCTCGAGCGCCATGCACCGACCGGCCCGTCGCAAGAGCAACCCCCAGGACCGACCTCATCACCAGCGCGGGTCGCTTCCTCGTCTCGACGCCGCCTCCGGGCTGGCCTCCTCCTCTGGCCGGCGCGGCCCGCGCAGCCGGCGGACATCGCGCCCTCTTGATTGAGCGGACATCGAAGCGGCGCTCCGGCGGAGTGACATCGATCGCGCCGCCCGCGACGAATCGGGGGCCCGGCCCGGGCAGGACGGCGCGGAGATCCGGCGCTGCCCCGGCGGGAACGTCGTCACTCCGATCCGGCCGGCGGACATTGCGCTCTCCGGGGGCGGGGCCCATGCGGCCCTCGATGTCCGCCGAGGTAGCCGGGGCGCCGAGGGAGCTCCATGTCAGCCGAGAAGCCCGTGGCAGCCGAGCCGACACCGGTACGCCTCACCGCCGAGCGCGCCCGGCTCGACCGCCTGTCGCCGAGCGGGGACTGAGTCGCGAGCCGGGCGCGCGCTCGCCGCCGGACGAGGAACGGCCTCGGCGATCCACCGGTCAGGGTCGTTCGCTGGCATCTCGACCACCCTCGTGACGCCGCGAGTCGCCCTGCCAACCGAGACGGATCCGGTAATCTCTTTGCGCATGGATCGGCCTCCGGAAGAGGTGGCGCTCAACGAGATCGTGGACGCGCTCGTGACCGAGCCACGGTTTGCTACCGGCGAGTTGTCGCCGCTGCGAGCTGTCTCCGGTGATGAAGCGCTGAGCGTCCTGGATGCGATCTACGCCGGCGCCGGTGATGCAGACAGGCGCTTGCCCGTGCTGGCAGAACGAACGGGACAGACGATTGCGTGTCATCGGGGGTGTCCTGGCAAGTGCTGCGAGTCTCTTGTTCTGGTCTCGATTCCCGAGGCGCTGAACATCGCCACCGAGCTGGCCCGCCCGGAAAGGCGCGATGTCCGGCAGCGATTCATGAGCCGTGTGGCCTCGTGGCTTCAAGATTGTCGCGCGCGAGGAGAGGAAGCTGCCAGGGTGCTGGCGGCCGGCGACCATGGCACCTATCTGTCACTCCTCCGTGAGCACGCGCAGCCGGACCAACCCAGGGCATCCCTCATCACATCCCGTGCGCACGAGGACTTCTACGACAAGGCCAACCAGGTGCTCGCGGGCTTGCAGAACGCGATGGGCGGCGGAACCAGCCTCGCCCCGCTGCCGGTCGCCGTCCTTGGTCTTCTGGCTGACGACGCGGAGGCAGCGTGACGGTGCGGCCGACCGCCGCCTGCGCCCGGCCCGACAGGCTTTTTCTCCCGGCTGCGTGTAGAGTTGGACGCGATGTCGCCCGGCGGGGCCAGGCCCGAGTATGACCCCGAGACCGGCCCGCGCGGCCCGGCCCGGTGGGTCGGCGCGGCGCTGGTTGCCGGCGCCGTGGCGGGCGCCGCGGCGGGGGTCATCGACGGGGTTTGGTCGTGGCGCGGGCTCGACCAGTTCGCCCCGGAGGCTGGCAGCAAGCTGCGCGCGCTCGTCTTCCTGGGCGCCAGCTCGGCGGTGGCGGGCGCGCTGATCGCCGCTACGGTGGCGGCCGCGGCCATCGGGCTCGGGCGGATCACCCGGCTGGGCGATGTCGCGGCGTCGCTGGCGCGGTCGCGGCGGGAGCCTCGCGGTCCCCGGTCGCTCGCCTCGCTCTCGCTCGTCGTGGCTGGAATTCCGGCCCTGGTCGGCTCGCTCGGTCTGGCCTACTGGTTCGCCTATCACTCGCTGGCCACCCGAAAGCACGTCGGGCTCATCATCGCGTCGGCCATGGGATTCGCCCTCGCGGCGCTGGTCGTCGCCGGGCTGGCCGCGTTTCTCGTCGCGCGGCCGATCGAGCTCGCCCTCGGCCGCCTGGCCCGGGATCCGGCGGGACACCCGGCCCTGGCCCGCGCGCTGACGTCGCCGCGCGCTCCGGTCCGCGCCGCGCTCGCGCTCGTCGCCGCCGGCGGCGTCTGCGCTGCGATCCGGTTCTGGCCGACGCTTTCCTTGCTCCCGCTTCGTCCGCTATGGGTCGCTCTCCTCGCCGCCGCGCTCTTCGCTCCGGCCTGGCCGATCGGATCGCGGGCCGCGCTCCATCTTTCGGGCCGCCGCGCGGTGGTCCGGCGGGCCTGGCCTGCGCTGCTCCTCCTGGTGCTGGCGGCGATCGCGCTGTGGGCCGGCGGGTCCGAGCCGGCTCGTGCGGCCGCCGTGGCTCGCAGTGGATGGGGGGGTGCTCTCGCCCGCGCGCTTCGCGGGGTGGGCGATCTCGATCGCGATGGGTACAGTCGGTTCCTCGGCGGCGGCGACTGCGACGACGGGGACCGCGCCATTCACCCGGGGGCGGTCGAGGTTCCGGATGACGGGGTCGACAACAACTGCGTCGGTGGCGACGCCACGCTCCGCGCCGCGCCGCCGGCGAGCTTCGCCGCGGTGCCTCCGTCGGTGCCGGCCGACTTCGACGTCCTGCTGCTCACCGTCGATACGCTTCGCGCCGATCACATGGGTGCCTATGGCTATCGGCGGGCCACCACGCCGCGGCTCGACCGGGTCGCCGGCGAGGGCGCTCTGTTCGAGAACGCCTGGGCCCACGCTCCGTCCACTCGCTACTCGATCCCGGCCATCTTGACCGGGCGGTATCCGCTGCAGGTCTCGTATGCGGAGATCGCCAACCAGTGGCCGGGGCTGTCCGACGACAACACCACGATCGCGGAGGTGCTTCGGGGGCGCGGGCTGGCCACCGCTGCGGTCCTCAACTACTGGTACTTCGAGAAGCGGCGCCACATGGACCAGGGCTTCGACGAGTACGACAACCAGAACCAGCGCCTGCACAAGGGCATCCCGGGCGAGGGGCCGGCCAAGACTCGCGGCACCTCGTCGCGCGAGCAGACCGACAAGGCGATCGGCCTGCTCGATCACCTGGCCGGCAAGCGCTTCTTCCTCTGGGTCCACTACTACGACCCGCACGCCGACTACGAGCCGCACCCCGGCCCGGCGGCGTTCGGCTCGCGCCCGATGGACCTCTACGACGGCGAGATCCGCTTCACCGATCAGCAGATCGGCCGGCTGCTCGACGAGCTGGCCCGCCGCGGCCTCGACCGCCGCACCGTCATCGTGGTGACCGGCGACCACGGCGAGGGCTTCGGCGAGCACGGGGTCGATCTGCACGGCTATCACCTGTACGGCCCGCAGACCCGCGTGCCTCTCATCATCCGGGTCCCCGGCCTGCCCGCTCGCCGCATCGCGATGCCGGTCGGCCACATCGACATCCTGCCCACCCTGGCCAACCTGGCCGGGGCCGCGCCGGTCCCCGGGACCGCCGGGCGATCGCTGGTCGACGTCATCGCCGGCGCCGCTCCGGCTGGCGCCGCCCCGGCCGACGATCGAGTCGTCTTCCAGGAGCTCTCCTACGAGGGCAACCACGAGATGCGCGCCGCGGCCAGCCGCACCTGTCACGTCATCTACAACGTGAGCCCGCACTCGAGCTGGGAGGTCTACCGGATCGATCGCGACGCCGGCGAGACCCACGACCTCAGCGGCGACCGCCGCGAGTGCAGCGACGTGCGCGACGCCCTGGCCAGCTGGTACGACCAGAGCGAGGTGCCGGCCGGCGCGGCCGAGGCGCTCCTGCCCGGCCGACCGTCGATCGCTCACCCGCTCGACGTCGAGCTGGGCGACGAGGTCCGCCTGCTCGCGGTCGACCTGCCCGCCCAGCCGGTCGCAACGGGCGCGTCGTTCCCGGTGACCTACACGTTCGAGGCGCGCGGTCCGCTCGACGGCGGCTGGAAGGTGTTCGCTCACTTCGAGGCCGACGGCGGCTCGCGCTTCCAGGGCGACCACGAGCCGCCCCGCCCGCTCGCCTGGTGGCGCGCGGGTCAGTTCCTGCGCTACACGCGCCAGGTCACGGTGCCGGCCGGCGCGCGCGCGGGCCGCTACCGCCTGTGGGTCGGCCTGTTCCGCCGCGACCAGCGCCGGCCCGCGTCCAGCAAGTCCACCCATGTGGTCGACGACCGCGCCGAGGTCGGCGCGATCGAGGTGCGCAAGTGAACGAGCTCAAGCGCCGGTCCCGGCGCGTCCTGGCCGCCGATCTGCTCTGGCTGGTGCCGATCGCGCCCGCCCTGGCCCAGCTCGGCCTCATGGCGTACGCCGTGTTCTCGCGGGTCGGCTATCCGTACGACCTCGAGTGGATGGAGGGCGGGCTGCTCGGCCACGCCGCTCGCCTGGCCGAGCACCAGGGCATCTACGTCGAGCCCAGCCTCGACTTCATCCCCTACCTGTACACGCCGCTGTATCCGGCCCTGCTCGCGCTCCTCAGCGGCATCGTCGGGATCGGCTACGCGGTCGGACGCATCGTCTCGCTGCTCGCGCTGGCCGCGACGCTCGGCTTCGCCGTCCAGGCGATCATCCGCGAGCGAGAGCCGGGCGGCCGCGTCGCGCGCCTGGTCGCCTGGGCCGGCGCGGTGCTGGCGTGCGGGCTGATCGCCGCGACCTACCCGTGGGTCGAGGGCTGGTACGACCTGGTCCGCGCCGACACGCTCTTCCTCGCGATGATCGTCGGCGGTCTGCTCGCCATCCGGGTGTGGGCGCGGGTGCCGGGCCTGGCCGGTCGGCGGCGGATCGGCTCGGCCGCCGCCGTGCTGGCGCTGTCGTTCTTCTGCAAGCAGACCGGCGTCTTCTACGTGGCCGCGGGTGGCGCCGCGCTGCTGGTGCTCAACTGGCGCCGCCTGCCGATCTTCATCACGGTGGCCGGCCTGGTCGGCCTGGGCGGCGCGTGGCTGTTCAACCGCGCCACCGGCGGCTGGTTCTGGACCTACGTGTTCGAGATCCACCAGGCTCACGACTTCAGCCGCGATCGCTTCGCGCAGTCTTTTGGCCACATCCTGGGCCACTTCCCGGTCATGACCGCCCTCATCGCGGCGGGCCTCATCGCGGTCGCGATCGCCGCGCGCGCGACCGGCCGCCGCCCGCCCGGCGCCGGCGCCCTGGTCTACTGGACCCCGATCTTCGCGGTCTCGGTCCTGGTCGGCGCGATCGGCTGGGGCACCGAGTTCGCCCACTTCAACGCGTTCATCCCGGCGATGGTGACCGGCGCGATCAGCGCCGGCGCCGCGGTGACCGCGCTGGCCGGCGCGGCGTCGACGGTGCCGCGCCACGGCCCCCGCGCCGCCGCCGCGCTCGGCTTCGCCGCCGCCACCGCGCTGGGCGCCCAGCTGGCGCTGGCCTGGTGGCAGCCGGGCCGGTTCATCCCGGCCGAGCGCGATCGCGCCGCCGGTGACGCGCTCATCGAGCACCTCCGCGCCGTCGACGGCGACGTGTTCATGCCCTATCACCCGTGGTACCCGGTCATGGCCGGCAAGCCGCTCTACACCCATCGCATGGGCCTGCTCGACGTGAGCCAGGGCAAGCGGATGACCCGCGAGCAGCGCGCGACCTGGCGGGCGCGCGGCGTGCGCGAGGCGCTCCGCGAGCAGCGCTTCGCCGAGGTGATCCTCGACGACCGCCCGGTCGGCCCGGAGCTGGCAGGCCTGGGCGAGTCGTACCGCATGGACGACTTCCTGCCCGCCGCGCTATCGCCGCACGTGTTCGGCGGCGCCGACGTGGCGCCGCGCTCGGTCTGGGTGCCGGCCCGCCCGATGCCGGTGCCACCCGGCGCGCGGGTGCTGTTCGACTTCGAGAGCGGCCGGCTCGACGGCTGGCGCCCGACCGGCACCGCGTGGGGCAAGCACCCGGCCTCGGGGCCGATCGGCAACCAGGGCGCGGTGCGGCGCTACGGCGGCCGCTACTTCGCGACCAGCTATCACGGCACCGACGAGGCGGTCGGGACCTTGACCTCGCCGAGCTTCCCGCTGGCCGGCAGCCGGATCACCTTCCGCATGTCGGGCGGGCGCAACCCGCGCACCCTGCGGGTCGAGCTGTGGGTCGACGGCAAGCGCGAGAAGACCGCGACCGGCAACCAGAGCGAGCGGATGGAAGAGGTCCTGTGGAACGTCGCGTCCCACGCCGGCCGGATCGGACAGATCGTGCTGGTCGACGAGGAGAGCGGCGCCTGGGGTCACCTCAACGTCGACGAGTTCTGGATCTGGGACTGACCCTGGCCGGGATCCGGTGGACAGCCCGCCACGGCCCGCGGTATGAGCGGCGACGATGTCGTCCTCGAGCCATGTGCCGATCGGCCGGGCCCCCGCGCACTCGAGCGCGTTCCGCCACCGGCGGATGCAGAACTGGCTGGTGCTCGGCCTGACCTACGCCGCCATGTACATGGCGCGCTACAACTTCGCCTTCGCCAACAAGGCGCTGTCCGACGAGTACGGGTTCTCGCGCACGCAGATCGGCTGGATCATCACGTTCAGCACGCTCCTGTACGGCCTGTCGGCGATCTTCAACGGGCCGATCGCCGACCGGATCGGCGGGCGCCGCGCGATGCTGATCGGCGCGGCCGGCGCGGCGGTCTGGAACGTCTCGTTCGGCCTCGGCGCCTACCTCGGCTTCCTCGGCACCGGCACGCTCCTGCTCGCGTTCCTGGCCACGATGTGGTCGCTCAACATGTACTTCCAGTCGTACTCGGCGCTGTCGCTCATCAAGGTCAACGCCGGCTGGTTCCACGTGGCCGAGCGCGGCCGTTTCTCGGCGATCTTCGGCTCGATGATCCAGAGCGGCCGCGCCGCGGTCTACGCGCTCATGACCGCCGCGGTGGTGGTCGCGCTGCCCTGGCAGTGGAAGTTCTTCCTGCCCGCCATCATCGTGGCGGTCTTCTTCGTCCTCACCTACCTGTTCGTGCAGAACAGCCCGGCCGACGCGGGCCTGGGCGAGTTCGACCCCGAGGACGCGACCAGCGGCGACACCGAGCCGATCACACTCCGCTACGTCGTCCGCCGGATCTTCACCAACCCGGTCGCGATCACGATCGCCGCCGCCGAGTTCTGCACCGGCCTGGTCCGCAAGGGGTTCGAGGAGTGGTTCCCCCGCTACATGGCCGAGGTCCAGCACCTCACCCTGGACAGCCCGGTCTTCCAGAAGAACGCCATGATCATCGTGGTGGCCGGCATCGCCGGCGCGTTCGCGGCCGGCTACCTGTCGGACCTCGTGTTCGGCCACCGCCGCCCGCCGGTCGCGTTCCTCGGCTATGTACTCCAGGTCATCTCGCTGGCGGTGGTGTGGCGGGCGCCCAGCGTGACCGCGGTGGTGGTCGCCTTCACCGTCAACTCGTTCGCGATCTCGATGGTGCACTCGATGCTGTCGGGCACCGCCTCCATGGACTTCGGCGGAAAGCGCGCCGCGGCCACCGCCGCCGGCATGTTCGACGGGATGCAGTACCTGGGCGGATCGGTCATGGGCGCGGGCGGTGGCTGGCTCATCGACTCGTTCGGCTGGGGATCGTGGGCGCCGAGCATGATCGGCTTCTCGGTCATCGGCGCGCTGCTGATGGTGCCGCTGTGGAACGCCCGGCCGCGGCGCTCCGGTGGTCACTGACCGCCAGCCACGAAGGAGGCGCGATGTCGTCGCCCAAGAGCTACCTCATCGACATGGACGGCGTCCTGGTCCACGGGCGGGCGCCAGTGCCCGGCGCAGCGGAGTTCCTGGGCCGCCTGGCCGAGCGCAAGGCCGAGTACCTGGTCCTCACCAACAACCCGCTCTACACCCCGGGCGATCTCTCGCACCGGCTCGCCACCAGCGGGCTGGTCGTGCCGCGCGAGCGCATCTTCACCTCCGGGATGGCGACCGCGCGCTTCCTGGCCAGCCAGCGGCCGTCCGGATCGACCGCGTTCGTCATCGGCGAGAGCGGGCTCAGCGAGCCGCTTCACGAGGTCGGCTTCGTGCTGACCGATCACGAGCCGGAGTACGTGGTCCTGGGCGAGACCCACGCGTACAACCTGGAGCAGATCACCCGCGCCATCCGCTTCCTGGCCGCCGGGGCGCACTTCATCGCCACCAACCCGGACGCGTCCGGCCCGAGCGAGAATGGGCTCACCCCGGCGTGTGGCGCGATGGCGGCGCTCATGGAGACGGCCAGCGGGGTGCGGCCGTTCTTCATCGGCAAGCCGAACCCGCTCATGATGCGCACCGCGCTCAACTACCTCGACGTCCACTCCGAGAACACGATCATGGTCGGCGACCGGATGGACACCGACATCATCGGCGGGGTCCAGGCCGGAATGGAGACGGTGCTGGTGCTGTCGGGGGTGACCGCGCGGGCGGACGTGCGGCGCTACTCGTACCAGCCGACCCGCGTGCTCGACTCAGTGGCCGACATCCTGCCGTAGCGGCGGCGGGCGCAGGTAGACGCTGACCAGCGGCACGCCCTGGAAGGTCAGCACGAAGGCCGGCTGCACCGTGCCGTACTCGCGCCAGATCATGATGTCGTGGCGCGCGAAGTGGCGCTCGTGGATCACCAGCGCCGCGCGCGAGCGCTGGACGCCGCGCTCCTCGCCGCCGGCGTCGGGCAGGCCGGCGCGGAGCAGGCCGAGGCGGCGATAGAGCCCCCAGGCCGGCGAGGCGTCGTGGGTGTAGACCGGGACCGGCGGCTGGCCGGAGGCCGGCGCGACGTGCTCGTCGAGGTAGGGAAGCGCGCCCCGCGCCGCCACGCCCCAGAACTGGCGGTTCATGCCGAGATCGGCCCCGCCGGGCGCCCCTCCGGCCAGCGCGTTGTAGGAGGAGAGCGGGTACGGCTGCGCGGCCACCGTCTCGCTGAGCGCCGCGCTCGCGACCAGGAGGCCGACCGCGATCGCCCCGGCCGGGCGGGCGAAGCCGCCGGTCACCGGGATCCAGCGGCGCATGACCAGCGCGCGCCACACTCGATCGCCGGCCGAGATGATGCCCGCGCCGGCCAGCAGGCAGAAGGTCGGCATCGCCGGGGCCCAGTGCTTCTCGGCCCCGAAGATCGGCGTGGTCGGGATGAGGAAGACGCCCATGGCCACCGCCGCGGACAGGGCCATGAGGAGAACCGGTGCGCGGTCCGGATCGACCGCGGTGCCGCGCCGCACGCGCGCGGCCGTGTGGGCCGCGCCGACCACCGCCGCGGCCAGCGTCGCGACCGGGACCGTGAAGAGCGTGGTCACCAGGGCGACGTGCCACGGGAACGGCGGGTGGTTGTAGTTCTCGCCCAGGTACTCGAAGTTGTAGTGCACGTGGTGGGTGTGGAACGAGATCCAGTCGCGCACGTGCTGGACCGTGTCGAACCACAGCCACGGCCACACCGCGATGAGGACCAGCGGCCCGCCGACCGCAAGCGCGGGGACAAGGAACGGCTGGATCCGCACCAGCGCGCGGACAAAGCCGCGCAGCCGGACGAGCCGGCCCGGCCTCGCCGCCGCGCTGGATGGATCCGCGGCGGGGTCGCCGACCGCCACCCGGCTCCGCCGCCACGCCACCCACGCGTAGTGCGGGAGGATGACCCCGGGCAGCATGAGCGCGTTGTGCTTGGTCGCCAGCGCCAGGCCAAAGGCGACCGCCAGGCCGATGCTCCACCAGCGCGACGCGAGCGAGCGGTGGTAGGCCAGGAGCGTGGCCAGCCACAGCGCCACCATCGGCGCGTCGAAGGTGGCCAGCCCGGCGTGGAACAGCGCGCGCGGCATCAGGAGGAAAAGGAGCGCCGCGAACAGGCCGGCCGCGCTGCCCCACAGCTGGGCGCCGAGCCCGAAGATCATCGCCACCGCGGCGGCGTGGAGCACCGCGGTCGGCAGGCGCGACGCGGTCAGCTCCGAGGCCCAGCCCAGCACGTCGCAGAACAGGATGCGCGACAGGCCGAACAGCGTCTTCATGAGCGGCGGGTGCTCGCGATTGTTGTCGGTCGGGTGGGCCCCGCCGAAGGTGTCGGTGATCCGCCTCTCGCTGGTGGTGCCGTCGCGCAGGCTGGCGAAGTCGATCCACCAGCGGGCGTACTTCGCGCCGGAGGTCATGTAGGGGACCTCGTCGCGGGCGATGCCGGTGTGGCGCTGGGTCGCCAGCACGGCGATGAGCGCGGCGACCGCGAGGGCGGCGGCGATGAGGCGGCGGCGGACCCTCTGGCCGGGAATCCTCACCGGCGCGCCTCGGCGGCGAAGCAGACCCGGCGGTCGCGCGCGCGCGGGCCGATCGCGGTGGCGGCGATCTCGACCACCGCGCCGGCGTGCGGCGTGGTCAGCGCGCGAAAGCGGACCCAGCCGTCGTCGACCCCGACGGTGAGGTCGGCGACGGTCCGTCCGTCGATCGAGACCACCAGCCGGGCCGGATCGCGCACGTCGCGCCGGGTGAACACGTCGGCCAGCCCGACGTGGCCGACCAGCTCGGCGCCCAGCTCGACCGCCGGGTAGCGGATCCGCACGGTCTGGTCCGGCGCCGGCACCACCACCACGCAGCGGTGGGGCTCGAACCCGACCTCCTCGAGGAGGACGCTGGGGGCGCCGCGCGAGCGCCCGCTCACCTCGGCGCCGGGCAGCGCGGCGGCGAAGTCGGTGACCACCACCGCCGCGCGCTGGCGGTAGTGGCGCAGGGTCAGCCGGCCGAAATCCTGGCTCCGGTCCGGCTCGAGGTCGGCGGTCTCGCGCGCCCGCGCGCCCCGCTCCGACACCTCCCAGATCACCGGGTAGCGCGCGGCGTCCATCCGCCCGGCCATCTCGAGCGGGATGAGGTCGCCCAGGTAATGGCGGCCGAGCGGATCGATCCACCCGGGCGCGAACACGATCAGATCGCCGGGCCGGTGGGCGGCGCGCACCGCGGCCGACAGCGCCTGCCAGTCGCGCTCCGACGGCGCCCGCACCCGCACCCGCGACACCACCACCATCTCCCAGAACGACACCAGGGCCAGGAACAGCGCAGGGGCGGCGATCACGGTGGCGCGCCACGCCGGCCGCTCGCGCCATCGGGCTCCGGGCACCTGGTCGGTCAACCGCGCGATGGTACCATCGCGCGCCTCATGAGCCCCGAGGAGCGGCAAGTCGGATCCGTGCGCGCCAGCGGCCCCACGCGCGGCTGGCTCGAGCGCTGGTGGACCCCGCTCGCGCTCTACGCCTTTGCCCTGGCGGTGCTCTGCGCGGTGGCCGCCACTCGCCTGTCCCACCAGTCGACCGACCCTCACTTCGTCTTCCAGGCCGACGCGTGGCTGAACGGCCGCCTGGCGATCGATCCGCCGCCCGAAAAAGGGGACGACTGGGCGGTGGTCGAGACCGTCCTCCTCGACGACGGAACCGAGGTGCGCGGCCGCCGGCTGACCAGCAAGAAGTGGAAGGGTCAGTTCCGCACCACCGTCGGCGACGACCTGCCGGTCTCGCGCATCCGCCGCTCGCTCGGCACCAGCTACTACGTGTCGTTCCCGCCGTTCCCGTCGGTGCTGATGCTGCCGCAGGCCGCCGTCCACGGCCGCCGCGCCAACGACGTGGCGCCGACCGTGCTCGTCGCGGCGCTGGTCCTGCCGCTCGCCTTCTTCACCCTCGGCCGCCTGCGCGCCGCCGGCCTGTCGCGCCGCACCCCGGCCGAGGACCTGTGGCTCGCGCTCTGCCTCGCGTTCGGCACCGTATTCTTCTTCTCCGCGGTGCAGGGGCGGGTGTGGTTCACCGCCCACGTGGTCGGGGTCGCGCTCGCGCTCGGCTACGCGCTCGCCACCGTCCAGGCCCGTCACCCGATCGCCGCCGGCCTCTGCCTCGGGCTGGCCGCGATGACCCGCACGCCGATGGCGTTCCTGTTCCCGCTGTTCCTGTTCGAGGCCTGGCGGGTGGCCGGCCCCGACCGGAGACGGTTCGCGCTCCTCTGCGCGCGGTTCGCCGCGCCGGTGGTCGTGATCGCGATCGCCGGCGTCGCCTTCAACCTGGCCCGCTTCGACCAGCCGACCGAGTTCGGCCACTCCTACCTGGCCGTCCGCCAGCAGGCGCAGATGGAGCAGAGCGGCCTGTTCAGCCTCGACTACCTGGCCCGCAACCTGGCGGTCGGCTTCGCCCTGCTGCCCCGCTTCTCCGCCCACTGGCCGTACGTGGTCATCGGCGGCCACGGCCTGGCGCTCTGGTTCACCACCCCGATCCTCTTCTTCCTCCTGTGGCCGCGCGAGCGCGGGCCGTGGCACCGGCCGCTGTGGATCTCGGTCGCGCTGGTCGCGATCCCCTCCCTCCTCTACCAGAACTCCGGCTGGCTGCAGTTCGGTTACCGGTTCGCGCTCGACTACATGGTCCTGCTCATCCTGCTCGTCGCGGTCGGCGGCCGCGCGCTGGGACGGACCGGCAAGGTCCTCATCGCGGTCGGCATCGCCATCAACCTGTTCGGCGCGATCACGTTTGCCCGCTATCCCCAGTTCTATCGCTCCGACGACTACGGCGTGGTCCTCCGCCACTGATGGCTGACAACCGGTGCGCGCGAGCGCGGGGCCACCCGCCCCAGGTGCACCGACCACAGGCCCGGCGCCGACCACGGCGGAGCGTGCTAGATCTCTCGCGCCGGAGGGGAAGAGCGTGGGCTCGGCCCATGCGCCGTCGCCGCGGGGCCGCCGACGCCGCTGGAACGCCGGTTGCAGCCGCAGCCGAGCGCTCGGCCGGGGCGCGAGAGGCGGACATGACGAACAAGCAGGAACCACTCACGGCAGCGCGCCGGCCGGCGATCGCGCTGCCGCTCGCGGTGCTGCCCCTCGCCGCGCTGGCCGCCGCGGCGCTGTCCGGCTGCACCGCGGGCATCCCGCCATCGATCGATCCCGAGTGCTTGCTCGATGGCAGCGACGCCGAGACCGAGCGCTCTCCCGGCTACCCGTACGACATCGCGGTGTGGAACGACCAGATCGCGCCGCTCCTGGCGGCCGACTGCATCGCCGCCGGCTGCCACGCCGACACCGAGCCGCCGGCCGGGCGGAGCGGCGGCCTGACCGTGTTCGCGAGCGGCACCGCCTGCGACCGGGTGAAGACGTTCAAGCAGGTGCGCGCCAAGGTCGACCTCGTCACCCCGGGCGAGAGCCGCATCCTCTATGCGCTCGAGGGCGGAGCGCTGACCGGCGAGGTGGCGCACCCGCTCGACTACGGGGCGACCGATGCCGGGCAGGAGAAGCTGGACCTCCTGCGCGACTTCATCGAGGCGGCCACCGCCACCTGCGCGGCCGACGGCGGCTGCTCGACCGACCTGCGCGACTACTTCGACCGCGAGGTGTTCGAGGAGGTCATCGCCCCCGGCCTGACCGCGGCCGGCGACGGGGCCGGCTGCTCGGGATCGGCCGCCTGCCACGCGCCGCCGGTCGGCCAGCTCGGCTTCGTCCTGCCGGTCAGCCCCGCGCCCGGCAGCGACGAGATGGAGGCGGCCTACCAGGCGGTGGTCTCGCGCATCGACCTCGACGCCGAGCCGGGCGCGAGCCTCTTCTATAGAAGGGCCACCGTCCCCCACGCCGGCGGGGTGTCGACCACCGTCGAGCCCGACGCCGCCCGCGCCATCCTCGACTGGATCGAGGACGCCATCGCCGCGCGCAGCCCCGACGGGAACGACGGCTGCGCCGACCCGGCCCGGCTCGATGTCGGCGTGTTCCGCGACGACATCCTGCCGATCCTGCGCGGCGAGGTCGATCTCAACGGCGGCGGCGGCATCGCGACCGGCTGCACCCGCGAGACCTGCCACGGCGAGCGCCGCCCCGGCGCGCTCATCCTCGACCCGGACGATTCGCCCGAGGACCAGCTGGCCAGCTTCGCCTGCTTCGTCAGCCTGACCAGCCCGTCCAGCTCGCAGGTCCTGGTCTGCCCGCGCAAGGACCCGCGCTGCGCGATCCACCCGCACCCGGGCGATCGCATCTTCGGCGACTCGGCCGACGACCAGAACTACCAGCGCCTGATGTCGTTCCTGTTCTCGGCCATCACCGACTCGACGCCGATCGACCTGGCGTTCTACGCGCGCCGCATCAACCCGATGTTCGACAACCGCAACGCGGTGCAGGACGGCGCCCAGGGCCGGACCTGCTCCGATACCAGCGAGTGCCACGGCGTGGCCGCGGCCAGCCAGGTGCCGCCCAACGGGGCCAACCTCGCGATCATCCCGGACGCCGGCGACGACCTCGATCGCCTGCGGGTCAACTTCACCGAGGCGTCCGCCTTCCTCAACTTCCTCTCGCCCGACCAGAGCTCGCTCTTCCTCTACCCGACCGACGAGATCTTCGACGAGACCAACCCGGCCGGCACCGGCATCCATCACCCGGGCGGCGCCGACTTCGCGGTCGACTCGCGGTTCGCGCTCGACATCCTCACCTTCGCCCGCGGCCTGCGCCCCGACGGCGAGGGCTTCCAGAACAACTGGCTGGTCGCCGGCGACTTCCAGGGCGCCGCCGACGTGGACGAGGAGACCGCGATCGACGAGGAGGCCGCCGCGCCGCAGATCTTCGACGACTCGAGCGGCGGCGAGCTGGCCGGCCGCTGGGATGCCCTGTTCTCCGACCAGCAGGAGGTCGACGTCGGCGCGTTCCTGACCGGCAACCCGGGCTCGGGGCGCATCGCCTACGCGGTCGCCTACGTGTTCAACACGACGACCAACCCGCGCGAGGTGGACGTCGAGATCGAGTCGATCAACAGCGCTCGACTGCGCCTCGGCGATGGCACCATCGCGGACATCGCCCCGGGTGGGTCGACCCGCGCGCGGATCCTGGTGCCGCCGACCCGCGCGTCCGACCAGCCGACCGGCAGCCGCATCCTCATCAAGCTGTTCGAGTCGCCCGACGACGGCGGCATGCGATTCTCGGTGCGCCTGCTTCGACCGGGCGGCGACGATCCGTACGACGACGACGGCGGCGAGCTCATCATCAAGCTCGCCCCGCGCGGCGGAATCTAGCCATCGCGGATCGCGCCAGCCCCGCCGTCGAGGAGGTCGCGCACCCACAGGGGGTGACATGCGACGGGCAGCGGTCTCTCCGTCGGCGAACCAGCTGCCCGTAACTACTGGTCGACGAGATCCGCTGACCACGGCAGACAGCACCCGACCCGCACGCCCCAATGGGTGAGGGATGAGTTAGCCGCGCTGGAATACACACTTCCATCTGATAGATTCCTATCTATGGGGAAAAGTGGGGTGGTGGCCATTACGCCAAGTTCCGAATTTGATCGGACTCTGCGTACCGCGATGATGGCCGCCGGGGCCGACATCCGCGTGGTGGCATCGGTATCCGAGCTCGATCCCGGACCTCTGTCCGCCGAGCTCATGTTCTTTCACATCGCGCGCGGTTCGAACGGGAACGGACACTCCCTGGACGGAGCGGCCACCGCCGACATCGCGGCCGCCGCCGAACGCCTACCCCCGGGGGGCCAGGTCGTGGCAGTCGTGCCGCGCGGTGATCTCGCCCTGTCGGTGGCGGCGATGCGAGCGCACCCGCGCGTGGTCGGCGTGCTCGCGCTCGATCACCTGCGCCTGTCCGACCTGACCGCGATGACGACGCGCCTCCTCCTGGGCAACGTCTTCGGGCTGGACAAGGTGCTGCCCTGGGGCGCGCGCGTCCACCAGCTCCAGGTCGGCGACTACCCGGAGAAGGCCGAGGCGGTCCGCCAGATCTCGTCGTTCGCCGCCGCGGTCGGCCTGCGCCGCATGCACCGCGAGCGGATCGAGCGCTGCTGCGACGAGATGATGATGAACGCGATCTACGACGCGCCGATCGGGCCGGACGGCGCGCCGATGTCGCGCCCGCGCGCGCACACCCACCCGGGACTGCCGCGCAGCTCGGCGGTCGGGTCGGGCGCGTACGCGCTGTCCGGGCGCGACCGCGCCGTGGTCGAGTTCGGCTACGACGGGCGGCGCTTCGCGGTCGCGGTGCGCGATCGCTTCGGCCGCTTCGAGCGCGAGACGCTGATCCGCTACCTCGACAAGTGTCTCAACTCCCAGCAGCAGGTCGATCACCGCGTCGGCGGCGGCGCCGGGCTCGGCCTCTACTTCATGTCGCGCTCGGCCAGCTCGCTCATGTTCAACCTCAAGCCGGGCGCCGCGACCGAGTGCATCTGCATCTTCGACATCGAGGCGGCCCGGCCCGAGCTCGATCAGATCGGTGTGTTCGAGGAGCGCGGCTCCGAGCGGATCGCCGAGCTCATGCCCGGGCGACCCGACTCGACCCGGCCGAGGGCCGAGCCGACCCCGGCGGATCCGTCGGTGTGGCGCATGTCCTCGCCGGCCACTCGCCGGCGGCAGATCATGCTGTTCGGCGCGATCGCCGGCGTCGTGGCGCTGGCCGCGGTGGCCGGCGGGCTGTGGGTGGCGCGCGATCGCGGCGCCGTCCTGGCCGGCAGCGGGTCGTGCGACGAGACCGGCGACCAGATCACGGCGGTGTGGCCGGGCCGCCGGGCCGACGTGGAAAAGGCGTTCCGCGCGGTCTCGGCCGGTCGATCGGATCCGGCGCTGGTCGCGGTCAACCTGGCGCTCGACGACTACGCGTCCGACTGGACCGCCATGGCGGGGCAGTCGTGCGACGCGACCCGCGCCGGCAAGCAGTCGCAGCAGCTGCACGAGCGCCGCAGCGCGTGCCTGGCCCAGCGCCAGCACGAGATGGCCGACCTGGTCGAGCTCCTGGCCGCCGCCGACGCCAAGGTGGTCGAGAACGCCGCCGACTCGGTCCACGCGCTCGGCCCGGTCGCCCAGTGCGAGGACGCCCTGGTCCTCGACCGCGGCATCCCGCTGCCCGAGGACCCCGCCCGCCGGGCGGCGATCGAGAAGATCCGCGCGCTGGTGTCGCGCGCGACCGCCAACGTGTTCGTCGGCCGCGGCGAGCCGGCCCGCGCCCAGCTCGACGAGGCAGCCGGGGAGCTCCCCACCGCCGACTACCTGCCGGTCGAGTCCGAGCTGCGCCTGGCCCGCGGCCGGCTCGAGACGCTGACCGGCAACTTCCCGGCCGCCAAGAGCGATCTCCTGCGCGCCAGCGAGCTGGCCGAGACGTCCGGCTACGACCTGGCCCGCGCGCGCGCCCTGGTCGAGCTGGTCTACGTGGTCGGCTACGAGCTGCAGGACTTCGACCAGGGTGAGCTGTTCGTGCGCATGGCGCGCGGCCCGCTCCAGCGAGCCGGCGGCGATCGCGGCCTCGAGGCCTCCCTGCTGCGCAACGCCGGCATGGTGTCGTTCGCCGGGCGCGACTTCCAGCGCGCGAGCGAGCGCCAGATGGCCTCGCTCGCCATCCGCGAGAAGATCTACGGGGTGGCCAGCGGCGAGGTCGCCGAGGTGCTGCGCGATCTGGCCAGCACCCTGCGCGAGCTGGGCCAGCTGGACGAGGCGCGCACCCGCGCCCAGCGCGCGCTCGACATCGTCGGGCGCATCTACGGGGTCAAGCACCGCCAGTATGGCCTGGCCCTGACCGAGCTCGGCAACGTGCTGACCGCGCGCGGCGAGTACGAGCAGGCCCGTCGGGTCTACCAGCAGACCCTCGACCTCGGCTACGAGGTGCTCACCCCCGGCCACCCGCTCCTCGCGATCGGCATGGTCAACCTGGGCAACGTCGAGCTCCTGGCCGGCGAGCCGGCCAAGGCGATCGCGCACTACGAGAAGGCGCTGGCGGTCGAGACCGCCGCGCTGGGCGAGGACCACCTGCAGGTCGCCGCGTCGCTCATGAACCTGGGCGCCGCGCGCGAGAGCGCCGGCCAGCTGGTCGAGGCGGAGCGGACTTACGGGCGCGCGCTGGCGATCCGGCGCCTCCACCTGGGCGAGCACCACGCGCTGGTCGGCGAGGCGCTGGGCAGCGTCGGGCTGGTCGAGCTGACCCGCGGCCGCGCGCCGCGCGCGGTCGAGGATCTGGAGCGAGCGGTGGCGCTGTCCGAGGAGAGCCGCGCCGACGGCGAGCGGCTCGGCGAGCTGCGCTTCGGCCTGGCCCGCGCGCTGTGGAAGACCGGCGGCGACAAGGTGCGCGCCCACCAGCTCGCCGAGCGCGCGGCCGGCGAGCTGACCGACGCCGGCGCCGACGACGCGGCGGCCGAGGCCAAGGCCTGGGCCACCCAGCACTGAGGCGGTCCCCGGCGCACGCGGCGGTTTCACCTCCCGTGGGTGGAGTCGTCATGCGTGCGTGAGGGGAGAGCGAGGTGAGCGGGCGCCGAGGTCGGCGCTGGTAGGTTTTTCATTCAATGCCAAAGAATCGGGTGGTCGCCATGACGCCGGATGCGGCGCTTGGTCGAACTCTCCGCAGCGCGATGACCGCCGCGGGAGCCGAGGTTCACGTGACATCGTCGGCGGCCGAGCTCGGAAACGGGCCGCTCGCCGCCGAGCTGCTGGTCTATCACCTCGGCGGCGACGGCCACGGCGACGGCGGGAGCGACCGCGAGCTCGACGAGATGGCGGCGCTGGCGGATCGCCTCCCGGCCGGCGCAAAGGTGGTCGTGATGCTGCCGCGCGGCGATCTGGTCGCCAGCGTGGCGGCGATGCGCGCGCACCAGCGAGTGGCGAGCGTCCTGGCCCTCGATCACCTGCGGGTGTCGGACCTGACCGCGATGGCCGCGCGGCTCCTGGTCGGCGACATCTTCGGGCTCGACAAGGTGCTGCCGTGGGGTGCGAGGGTGCACTCGCTCCTGGTCGGCGACTATCCGGAGAAGCTGGAGGCGGTCCGCCAGATCTCCTCGTTCGCGGCGGAGGTCGGGCTGCGCCGCTTCCACCGCGACCGCATCGAGCGCTGCTGCGACGAGATGATGATGAACGCGATCTACGACGCGCCGGCCATCGCGGCCGGCGTGCCCGTGGTCCTGCCGCGCGCGAAGGCGCGCCTCGCCGCCGGGTCGACGCTCGGCGCCAGGCTGAAGCCGGATCCGATCACGCGCAACGGCAGCCGGACCGCCAACACGAACGCCAGCACCGGCGCGAGCGCGAGCGCCGCGGCTCTGACCGGGCCACCCGACCGCGCGGTGGTCGAGTTCGGATGCGATGGCCAGCGCTTCGCGGTCGCCGTCCGCGACCGCCACGGCCGGTTCGAGCGCGACGTGCTGCTCCGCTACCTGCACAAGTGCCTGCACTCGAGGCAGCCGATCGACGACAAGCCCGGCGGCGCCGGCCTCGGCCTCTACTTCATGTCGCGGTCGGCCAGCGCGCTCATGTTCAACCTCTTGCCCGGCACCGCCACCGAGTGCATCTGCCTGTTCGACCTCGAGGCGCCTCGCGCCGAGCTCGACCAGATCGGCGTGTTCCAGGAGCGAGTCGACGAGAACGGCCGGCTCGCGCCGCACCCGACCCGTGTCGGCCACCCGATCGAGCGGCGCCGCAGCTCGACCATGACCGCGCTGGTCCCGCGCCTGCCCCTCGCGATCGATGGCGTGCGCGCGGTGGCCGCGGCGACCGCGCTGTTCCTGCTCGGCCTCGCCGCGCTCACCGTCGGGCTGCCTCGCCTGTACGGGGCCCGCGCGGCCCCGCCGGCCGCGATCATCGCCGAGAGCGCCGCGTGCGAGCGCTGGTCCGACGAGCCCGAGCTCTCCGATCCGTCATGGGTTTCCGTCCCGGACTGATAGCTCCCTCACCCACCTCTCAATACACGGGCCGGACTCGCTTGGCGGTCGCGGTCAGCGGCGCAGTGATATGCTCGCCTTGTGTTGTACCGCTGCGCCGTCGCGCTGGCCCTGATGGGGCCAGTCCTGCCGGCGTCCGCCGCCGAACCGGATGGGGATCCGCAGACTCCCTATCCCGGGATCACCTACACGCGCTGGCGCGACGCGAGCGGTCCGGTGCGCATCCACGTGGTCGAGGTGGACCTCAGCTCGGCGGAGATCGACCTCGTCGCCACGGCGCCCACCCAGCGCGGCGCCACCCCGTCGGCCTTTGCCGCCGCCGCCGGCGCGGTGGTGGCGGTGAACGGCGACTACTTCCGCCCCGCCGGCTTCGGCCCGGCCGGGCTGGCGCGCGGTCAGTCCGCGACCTGGGCCGGGACCCGCGACGACGACGTGTCCGGCCTGGTGTCCTTCTACAAGGATGTGGAAGGGACCAAGGTGACCCTGTCGCGGCCGGAGCAGGTGGTCGACTCGCTCGAGGAGCGGGTGGTCGGCGCGGTCGGCGGGCGGCCGCTCCTGGTCCAGGGCGGCGCGGCGGTCACCAGCTTCGCATGCGAGGACCGGATCGCGATGGCGTGCGACGTGGCGCCGCGCACCGCGGTCGCCGTCGCCGCCGACCGTCGCACCCTGTGGCTGGTGGTGGTGGACGGCTGGCAGGCCGACTCGCTCGGCATGACCGCCGCCCAGCTGGGTCGCTTCCTGGCCGCCGACCTCGGCGCCGGCGATGCCCTCCTGCTCGATGGCGGCAGCGCGTCGGCCATGTCGTTCGACGGCCAGCTGGTCACCTCGCCGTCCGACGGCGTCGAGCGCGCCGTGGCCAACCACCTGGCGGTCCGCTACGGCACGCTGCCGCCCGGCACGGTCAAGGGCGTGGTCAAGGAGCGCAACGTCGAGACCGGCGAGTCGATCGCCGGGGCGACCGTGACGCTCGACGACGGCCGCACCCTCACCTACGGCGGCGACGATCTGTGGGTCTTCGAGGTGGCGCCCCGCTGGGTCTGCGTGACCGCGACCGCCGCGGGCTATCACACCGGCACCACCTGCCGGCAGGCTCGCTCGGGCGAGGAGATCTACGCCTCGATCGCGCTGTTCCCCGACGCCGACTTCATCGACGCCGGACCGGGCCAGGCCGACCCCGACGCCGCGCCGACCGGCGAGCCAGACGCGGCCGCGCCGCTCGACGCCGCGGCGACCGGCGGCGAGGTCGACGCCGGAGGTGGCGCGCGCGGCGACTCCGGCGGGTGCGGCGTCGCCGGAGCGGGCCGCGCCGGCCCGACCGGGCTGATCCTGGCCGGCCTGATCCTCTCTCGCGTTCGGCGCCGAGCCGCGCGCTCGAGGTCCCGATGAGCGACCCGATCTTCCCGTCCACCCAGCTCTACACCGACGTCGCGACCGGCGAGCTGCGCGAGCGACAGTTCCGCCTCTCGGTGGTGAGCGGGCCCGACCGCGGGATCGAGCGCGTGCTCGAGAGCGGGACCACCCTCATCGGGACCCACCCGAACAACGACCTGGTCCTGACCGACGACACCGTGTCGCGCTACCACCTCGAGCTCCAGGTCCTGCGCGACGGTCTCAAGGTGAAGGACCTGGCGTCGACCAACGGCACCTTCCACGGCGACACCCGGGTGGACACCATCACGGTGCAAGGCGCGACCCGGCTCCGGGTCGGCCGCCACACCGGGATCGACCTGGTCCCCAACGACACCTCGGTCAAGCTGGAGCAGTACGTGGAGGACCGCCTGGGCCGCGTGGTCGGTGTGTCGCCGGTCATGCGCACCCTGTTCGCCCTGCTCCAGCGGGTCGCCCCGACCGACGCCACCCTCCTGCTCGAGGGAGAGACCGGGACCGGCAAGGAGGCGATCGCCGAGACGGTGCACGCGCTCAGCCTGCGGGCCGGGCACACCTTCACCGTGGTCGACTGCGCGGCCATCCCGTCCAACCTCATCGGCTCGGAGCTGTTCGGCCACGTGAAGGGCTCGTTCACCGGCGCCCACTCCGACAAGGACGGCCTGATCCAGGCGGCCAGCAGCGGCTCGCTGTTCCTCGACGAGATCGGCGAGCTGGCCCTCGAGCTCCAGCCCCAGCTCCTGCGCGTCCTCGAGAAGCGCGAGGTGCGCCGGATCGGCGACACCCGCGCCACCAAGGTGGACATCCGCGTCATCGCCGCCACCAACCGCAACCTCAAGGAGATGGTCAAGCAGGGCACCTTCCGCGAGGACCTGTACTACCGCCTCGCGGTGGTGCGCGCGGTGGTGCCGCCCTTGCGCGAGCGGCCCGACGACATCCCGCTCCTGGCTCATCACTTCGCCGACGGCATGGGGGCCAGCTTCGACCTCTCGCCCAGCCTGGTCGACGAGCTGCGCTGCCACGCCTGGCCGGGCAACGTGCGCGAGCTGCGCAACGTGGTCGAGCGCGCGCTCTCGCTCGGGCGCGAGGGGCAGCCGCCGCCGCGGATCAGCGAGCTGGTCACCGCCGGTAACCCGAGCCTGTCCGCGTCGTCCCCGGGCAGCGCCGCGGTCCCCTACGGCATGAGCGGCGCCAGCGAGGAGGTCCTCGATCTCCCGTTCAAGGAGGCCAAGGGCCTGCTCATCGAGAGCTTCGAGCGCGACTACCTGACCCACCTCCTGCGCCGCCACCGCGGCAACATCTCGCGCGCGGCGGCCGAGGCCGGGATCGATCGCAACTACATCCACCGGCTGGTCAAGAAGTACAACCTGCCGGTCGATCGCGGCTGAAGCCGGGCGCAAGAAAGGGGCGGCCTCCCGGCCGCCCCTGGTCGCGCGCTCTCGCCTGGCGCTACTTCGCGAGCGAGTCGATCGCCCGCTGCGTGCGCTGGCGCCGGTGCTCCATGAACCGCGCCCTCGCCGCCGGCTCGCCGCAGAACGCGCTCGGGTCGACCGGCAGCAGCTTGCAGTACGCGTCGAACAGCTCCTCGGCCTTGGCGTCACTGATGCAGCCGACCGCGCACGCGCCGGCCAGGCCATCCGGGTCCTCGCTGCAGAACGTGTCGATCGCGTCGTTGCCGGTGTTGGGCGCCGCGGCCTCGGCCTCGTCGAAGATGCGCGCGATGCGCTCCTCGCTGTCGAGCTCGCACTTGCCCCACAGCTCGATCGACGCCTCGCCCACGCCGGTGTCGGCGCAGAAGCCGTACTGCTCCGGGATGAAGTCGAACGGCAGGTCGGAGAAGCCGATCGCCTGGAAGAAGCGGCACTCCTGATCGGCGACGCCGAGGAAGCCCGCGCTGCACTCGATGGCCGGCGTCTTCGGGTCCTTGTCGTCGTCGATGCCGAGGCCGTCGGCGTCGTTGCCCTCGACCAACTCCCCCACGCCGTCGCCGTCCGGATCCACCAGGTAGGTGTTGACCGGCTGGCAGAACCGCGCGCACGGCGACTTGTCCGGTTGCACGGTGAAGACCGGGACCACCGCCCAGAAGCCGGCGTCGCAGCCGTTCAGGTAGCAGCTCTCGTCGTCCGGGCCATTGCACAGGTCGCCCTGCGCCTTGCCGACCGAGTCGTCGGGGATGCCGACGCAGGTGGCCTGGCCCTCCTCGTCGAACACGCTCAGGTAGCAGCCCTCGCCCTCGATGACGCAGTCCTGCAGGATCGGGTCGCAGATCTGGGTGCACACCCCGACCTGGTCCGTCATGATGTCGTCGAACAGGTCGACGAAGAAGCTGCACGAAAAGCCCTCTTCGCAGGTGTCGGGCGGCGAGCTGCAGATGGGGCGACAGACGCCGTTCACGCACTGAGCGCCGGCCGTGCAGTCGTCGAAGCCGCTCGTCTCACCGGGGGCGCCCAGCGCGCACGGCGCACCGACCTCGACCTCGCCGGCCGGCACGCAGTCGGTCCGGTTGAGCTCCGGCGGGCCGGCCGCGACCGTGAGCTGCGCGCATTTCTCGCCCTCCTCGCAGCCCTCCTGGTTCACCGGGTCGCACACGGTGGCGATCGGCGCCGCGTCGATGGTGGGGCCGGCGTCGACGATCTGGATATCGTCGTCGTCGTCGCCGCCGCACGCCATGAGTGTCGTCACGCCTGCCAGCACGGCGGCAAAGGCCAGATTCTTCATCAAGTAAAGCTCCTTCCCAACATCGCCAGATGCGCGAACCAACAGCTTGAACAGGGCATTCGGCACACAATATCGAGGCTCGTCCACCGGCGTCAACGGCCATCGAGGGGCGTGGCCCTCGCATGTGGGCGCCGTCGCAGACCTCGATCACGAGCTCGCCTGACAGGTTCTGTCCGTGCGGTCGGTTTCGCGGCGAGTTTCGGTTGAGGCGGTGGCGCGGTCGACGGACGCTCGCGGATCCATGCGTCTCGCTCACGCGCTCGCGCTCGCCCTGCTCGCCGCCCTCGCCGCCGCGCCCGCCTGCGGCTCCGACGGCGGCAGCACACCCGACGGCGCTCCTGCCGATGCCGCGCCGCCCGACGCCGGCCCCGGCGGTGTCGTCTGCGATCCGGTGGCCCAGACCGGCTGCGCCGCGGGAGACAAGTGCGCCCAGCTGGTCCTCTCGCTCGAGCCGGGCGACGTGCGCACCGCGTGTGTGCCGGACGGCACCGTCGAGGTGGGCGGCGCGTGCGTGACCGGCGAGCCGGGCGAGGCGACCGGCTACGACGATTGCGCCGCCGGCGCCGACTGCACCAGCGGCAGCTGCCGGCGGATCTGCCTGGTCGCCGGAGACAGCTGCCCCGACCAGTTCAGCTGCTCGACCTACCTCGAGCTGTTCAAGGACATCACCGAGACGCTCGTCGGCGTGTGCGACGCGGTCTGCGATCCGATCGCGCAGGACTGCCCGGCCGAGACGGACGCCTGCTACCTGCGCATCACCGACGAGGCGGGCGAGGCGACCTGCGTCGGCGTGCCGGACGAGTCCGAGGGGCGCGAGCAGAACGACGACTGCTCCGGTCCGTTCCCGGGCAAGTGCTACGCCAACGGATGCGCCGGCGGCTATCACCCGGTCGAGCTCAATGGCAACGCCACCTGCAGCGCCTACTGCCGCCCGGTCGCCACCTACCTCGACGACCCGGACGGCGACGGCGAGGGCGCGCTGGTCGGCAACCCGATCGGCGAGGCGCCGAGCGACTGCGCCACCGAGCGGGTCGGGGTCGACGGCCAGCAGTGCCGCTTCTTCCAGGCGCTCATCTCCGACGTGACCGGAGAGGTGCACGACCAGATCCCGGCCGGCTACGGCTTCTGCGCACCGTCGGACAATCCCCTCATCGGCGACTGTTCGATCCACAGCGAGGAGCAGCTGTGGCGGATCTACGACGAGGCGGGCGGCGGCGACGGCGGCGAGGACGCGGTCGACGCGTTCTGCGCCGACGAGGCCAGCGCCGGCAAGTGCGCGCCGTTCTGCGTCAGCCTGGAGGTGCTCGACCAGCTCCTCGCCGCCTACTGCGCGGCGCCGCCGGTCGATCCCAGCCCGATGTGCGCGCGCGGCGACGCGGGCCGGGCGTGGGCGCGGCGGAGCCTCGCGGCGCGCGGGCGGCGCGCGCTGTCCGCGATGACGCCGTCACGGTGACAGGATGACGCGGCCGAGGCTGCCGTCGTCGATCCCGCCCTGGCTGGCGCCGATCGCCAGCGCGGTCGCGCCGACCGCGAGGATCGCCGCGCCGCCGGCGATCACGTACCAGCGCGAGTACCACGGGCCGGGGCTGTCCGCCTCGCCCGGCGCGACCGGCAGCGAGAGCGGCGTCTCCGGACCGCCGACCCGGCCGATCGCCCCGCCGGCCGCGTTGCGCGCCTCGACGTAGTAGTCGACCGCGTAGCCGGAGCGCGAGGCCGGCGGGGTGAACCGCGCCCGCCAGCGCGGCCGGTCGACCGACGGCTGGCGCCGCATCGGCGCGTCGGCGTAGTCGAGCACGTCGCTCCGCCGCCAGCGCAGGACCAGGTCGACCACCCGCTCGATGCCGACCAGCACCACCACCTCGACCTCGACCGGCCGGCCGGCCACGGCGCCGCGCGGCGCGGAGTGGTCCATGCGCGCCTGCAGGCCGGCCGCGAAGCCGGGCAAGAAGTCGCGCTTCACCTTCTCGAAGAAGGCGCCGATCTTGGGCGACCCGTCGTCGTGCTGGAGCTGGTAGCCGGCGTCGATCGTGAGCAGGTCCTCGAACGCCTCGGTGGCGCGCGCCTTCTCGCCCAGGATGAGGTGGCTGATCCCGATGAGCTCGAGCGCGCGCAGCTTCTGGGACCGGGTCGCGTCCGGATCGAGGCGGAGCGGGCGCAGGATCTGGATGGCGCCCTTGTACTCGAGGTCCTGGAACAGCGCGTAGCCGCGGCCGATCAGGCGCTCGATGCGGGCGCTGGGCGAATCGGCCACCGCCGCCGGCGGGGCATGCCACGCGGTCGCCGCGGCCGCGCACAGGAGCAGCGCTCGGCTGTGGATCCGCACCGGTTACCTCGCCGCCCAGTCGAGCTCGGCGCCCGACACGGTCAGGAGATCGGCGTCGCCGTCGTCGTCGGCGTCGCCCAGGATGACGGTCGCGCCAGCCGCGCCCGGCGAGCCGTCGTCGACCATGCGGCCGGCCGCGACGCCGCGCCACGACAGCGCCTCGCCGCTGGCCAGCCCGATCACCAGGTCGGCCAGACAGTCGCCGTCCCAGTCGGCCGCGGCCAGCGACGCGGCGTCGACCGCATCCACCGCCGGCAGCGCGATGAACGAGCGGTCCTCGAGACGCCCGTCGCCGCGGCTGACGTAGAGCGTGACCGGCATGTCCAGGCCTGCCGCGATCAGGTCGACCGCGCCGTCGCCGTCCATGTCGCGCACCGCCAGCGCGCGGGTCCGCCTGGGCAGCTCGGGCAGCGCGGCCGGCGCGGTCTCGAACGCGCCGTCGCCGGCGTTGAACAGCACGCGGATCGGCGCGGCCTCGGCGGAGCCGCGGCCGGCGACCAGATCGATGGCGCCGTCGCCGTCGAAGTCGCCGAACGCCAGCCGGGTCACGTCGGTGGCGCCGTCGCCGGCGACCTCGGTCGGATGGCGCGCGAACCGGCCGGCGCCGTCGTTCAGCCACACGATCAGCGAATCGGGGCCGCCGACCGCGAGATCGACGTCGCCGTCGGCGTCCACGTCGGCGGCGGCCACGGCGCGCGCGCCCTCGGCGGCGAGCGGATCGTCGATCGCGGCGAACGAGCCGTCCGCGGCGCGGCGCCAGAGCTCGACCGCGCCGTCGCCGCGCACCACCACCGCGTCGTCGTCGCAGTCGCCGTCGGCATCGAAGGCGATCAGATCGAGCGGCGCGCCCTCGCCCGGGTCGGGCAGCTCGACCGCGAGCGGCTCGAGCCGGCCGCCGCGCGGTCGCAGGAGCGCCACGCCGCCGTCGCCGACCGCGAGCACCTCGCTGCCGGTGCGACCGAGGCTGAGCACCGCCAGGCTGTCGGCGCCGACCTCGCCCTGATCGACCAGCGACGGCTCGCCGCCTGGCCCGCCCGGGCACGCGGCCAGGGTCAGCACGACCTCGTCGCCGCCGCCGAACTCGAAGGCCGCCGCGTCGCGGGCGACCTCGACCCCGCGCCAGGAGCCGCGCACCCAGGCGAACGCGCCGGACGCGTCGCCCGGGTCGACCGCGAGGGTCTGGGGCAGGCCGCCGACCCCCTCGTCGCCCACCCGGTAGCTCTGCGCGAACTCGCCGCCGCCCGGGTCGCGGTCGCCCACCGCCAGGCAGAAGCCGTCGACGTCGCCGGGGGCGACCAGCCCGTCGGCGCGGACCTCGACCACCACCCCCGGGTCGGCGCAGGCCAGAGGCACCAGGCCAGCGGCGACGATCGCGACCTCGGCGAGCGCAACACGTCCGGAGCGCACCGCCGCGGAGGATGGCACACGCGTGCCGCGCCGCGCCAGAGCGGCCCTCGGAGCGGCCGGACAGCAATGCACGCGAGGGACTGGACTAAAGGTGGATCCTCCGCGACGCTCCGAGCTTTTGTATGCCGGCTGCCGAACAGCCGCCGTAAACACTGGACGCCGTTCGATGCAACCAGTCGTCATCACATCCGAAGTCAAATCGGTCGCATGGTACGATGCCGCCGCGGAGAGAGGGTTTGACGGGCATCCCCTTCGGTAAATACCAGCTCGTCAAGAGGCTGGCGCGCGGTGGCATGGCCGAGGTCTTCCTGGCCCGGCAGAGCGGCCCCGAGGGCTTCCAGCGCACGGTGGCCGTGAAACGCATCCTGCCGCACCTGGCGGACTCCCAGGACTTCGTCGGGATGTTCCAGGACGAGGCCCGGCTGGCCGCCCAGCTCTCGCACCCAAACGTCGTCCACATCTACGATTTCGGGAAGGTGGACGAGCACTTCTTCATCGCGATGGAGTACGTGGACGGGGTCCACGCCGGGGTCCTCATCAAGGACGCCGAGAGCGAGCGGATGCCGGACGTGCTGGTCGCTCGCCTGGGGGCCGACGCCTGCGCCGGGCTCAACTATGCCCACGAGCTGCGCGATTCCGAGGGGCGCGCGCTCCACATCGTCCACCGCGACGTGTCGCCGCCCAACCTGCTCGTCTCGTACGACGGGTCGGTCAAGCTGGTGGATTTCGGGATCGCCAAGGCGGTGAGCTCGATCGAGCAGACCCGGCCCGGGGTGGTGAAGGGCAAGTTCGCGTACATGTCGCCCGAGCAGACCATCGGGCAGCGGCTCGATGGGCGGTCCGACGTGTTCTCGCTGGCGGTCCTCCTGTGGGAGCTGCTGGCCGGTCGGGTGATGGTGCCGCGCCTCGACCCGGTCGAGGGGATGCGGATGATCCGCGACGGCCGGGTCCCGCCGATCGAGGCGGAGCGGCCCGATCTCCCGCCGGGCCTGGCGGCCGCGATCGGCCGCGCGCTCCAGCCGGACCGCGAGGACCGCTGCACCGCGCTCGAGCTGGGCCGCGCGCTCGAGGAGTTCATCAAGGCGTCGCAGGACGGGATCGGCTCGGGGCTGGAGCTGGCCGAGTGGGTGCGCGCGCGCTTCCCGCGCGACAACCTGTCCGGCAACTACCCGGCGCTGTACGACGTGCCGGCCGGCACCCGCCCGGCGACGCGGGCCACCCACACCGCCCTCCCCTCGCCCGGGCCGGGGCTCGGATCGGCGTCGATGCCGGCGGTGGCGCACAGCGGATCGCACGCCGCGCTGGCCACGCGCGACCCGGGCGGATCGCCGGCGGAGGCGGACGCGGTCGACCAGGTCGGGGTCCACCCGGCGCTGGATGCGTTCGACGTGTCGGACGCGCCGGTGCTGGCCACGACCGTGTCGGCGATCGCGCTGGAGTCGACCGGCGAGCTGGGCGAGGGCGTGGTGGAAGAGCCGCTCGCCGAGGTCGAGTCGAGCTCGGTCATCGTGGCGGCCGAATGGCTGCGCGATCCGCGCGGTGGGCGCGCCTCGGATACCGTGGCCGACGAGCAACCCGGCGACACGCTCGAGGCCGACACCCGCGATCACACGCTGCGGCAGTTCGACACCGAGAACGACCTCCGTCGCTACCTGGAGGCCGATTCGTTCGAGAGCGAGAGCGGCGAGGCGAGCGCCCCGGCGCCGGTCAGGCGCCGGCGATCGACCACCCAGGTCGGCGGGCGGGCCGGGCGCATCGCGCTGGTCATCGCGGTCGGCGCGGTGGTCGGGGTGACCAGCACGCTGGCCCTGAAGCAGGTCGGGCACGGCCCGGACCCCGCGACCCCCGGCGCCGGCGCGGCGCGACCGGGCCCGGCCACGGCACCCGCGACGCCTCCCGCCGCCGCGCCGATCCCGACCGCGACGCCGATCCCGGAGCGAGCCACGGCCGCGACCGCGCCGTCGGCCGGTGCCAGCGAGGCGGTCATCGACGTCGTCACCGCGCCGCCAGGAGCCCGCGTCTCGCTCGGCGAATTGCCCCCCGCCCGCTCACCGGCTCGCTTCGCGGAGGTCGCGCCCGGCCGCTATCGCCTGAGCGTCTCTCTGCGCGGCTACCATGCGATCGAGCGCACCCTCGACCTGGCCGGCGGCGAGCACCGCACCATCGAGCTCGACCTGGTCTCCGGCAAGGCCGCCGCGCGCGCCGAGCGCCGCCGCGACGACGAGCGCAGCGCGCCCCAGCCGCCGGCCAGCGGGGTCTTGAAGCTGAGGACGCGCCCGTACAGCGAGGTCTACCTCGAGGGTCGTCGCCTGGGTCAGACTCCGCTGGTCACCGAGCTCCGCCCCGGCCGCTACAACCTGGTCTTCAAGCACCCCGGCCTGCCCAGCCAGCGCCGCACCGTCACCGTGCGAGCCGGCGACGAGACCAAGCTCGACTTCGCCTTTGGCGAGGGCGCCGACGCCCCGGACTGAGCCCGGGCTCAGAAGCGCCAGACCCCCGACACCCCGAGCAGCGGCGCCTTCACGTAGCTGGACAGGAGCTCGTCGACCCGCTCGTCGAGCCGCGCCTCGACCCGGTCGACGATGCGCTGGGCGGCCGCGCCCTGCACCTCGACGTCGATGCCGGCGCTCGCGCTGACGATCTGGAAGTAGGCCAGGCTCAGGCGCAGCGACAAGTGCGGCGCCAGCGCCGCCTGGTACGCCACGCCGAGCTGGAACCCGTGTGCCTTGCCGCTGAGCGGCACCTCGGCGACACCGGCCCCGGCCCCGCCGAGGTCCTCGCCGCTGATCTCCTCCGCCTCGGCCCGGGTCACCGAGCCGCCCAGGAACGTCAGCACGTACCCGGCATAGACCTCGAACCCGCCGAGCGGCGGCGGCCGCCACCCGATCGTGGGTGACAGCAGCACCGCGTCCTCCAGCGCCGCCGCGACCAGCGCCGCGTCCGCGTCCTCGTACAGGTCGAACCCGACCGCGGCATCATTGATGAGGTCGCGATACACGTGAGGCATCCATCCCAGCCCCAGGTGCGCGGTCAGCCCGTACGGAGCCTCGGCCGCGACATCGATCCCGAACTCCAGCGGGAACCGGGTGCCGAGCGACGCCTCGAACCCGACCGGCGTGCCCCACGACCCGGCCGCCTCATCCGCCCGCGCACCACCCGGCGCCGCCGCCAGGAGCGCGGCAACCACCAGCACCCCCGCAAGTCTCGAATCCCTGGAAGCCAACAGACGTCTCTATGCGGCAAACGTCCGGGTTTGTCACCTGGAGGCCGCCGAACGTTCGAGATGAGCGCAAATTCGCAGCGCCATGCCCGCAGGGGTCCGCAGGCGCCCGCAGGCGATCGTCCGGATCGCCCGCGGGATCACCCGCGGCAGGTGCTGGTCGGCTACCGCTTGCGCTTGAGGATCTTGAACTCGACCCGGCGGTTCTTGTAGCGACCCTCCGGAGTCTTGTTGGTGTCGACCGGCTCCTTCTCACCATAGCCGCGCGGCACCAGCCGCTTGCCCGAGATGCCCTGCTCCATGAGGTACTTCCTGACCGAGCGGGCGCGGGCGCGGGACAGCTTGCGGTTGTAGTGCGAGCCGGCGCGCGCGTCGGTGTGGCCCTCGACGCGGATGCGGAGGATCTCCGGGTGCTCCTTGAGAGCGTCGGCGACCTCGCTGAGCAGCTTCTCGGAGTCGGGGAGGAGCGTGGCCGAGCCGCTCTTGAACTGCACGACCTCGGACAGCTCGATCGACTCCTCCTTCACCTCGACCCGCTTCTCGGGCTCCGGCTCCGGCTCCGGCTCCTTCTCGGGCTCCGGCTCCGGCTCCGGCGGGGGCGGCTTGGTCACCGAGCAGCGATAGGCCGGCGCCGACCAGCTCATGACCGGATGACACTCTCGCTTGTCCGCCGGGGCCGCGCTGGCCGTGTTGGAGACGAGGAGGGCGAGCATGCTCGCCAGAAGCAGACTAGAGCGCATAGCTCACCCCCAGCGTGAGAGTGCGGAAGTCGGCGCCGGCGCCATCCGCACCGCCTGCGATGAAGGGCAGGCTGAAGGCCAGGTCGACGCCCAGCTTCTCGCTCACCATGTACTTGACGCCCAGCGACACGCCGATCAGATACGTGTCACCGGTCTCGTTGAACGGCACGGTCGCGCCGACCTGCGCCGCGATGCCGAGCTGCGACGAGATCGCGTAGAGGACGTTGATCGGCAGGGTGAAGATTTCCTTGTTCGTCGAGACCACCACATCGACCTCACCCTCGGGCTCGCGCTCGGTCAGGCCGAAGAAGATGTTCGGATCGAGCTCGAGGGCGAGGCTGCCGCTGGCCCACCGACCGACCACGCCGAGCTTCAGCGCCAGCGCGAGCGGATCGATCGTCTTGGCGAACAGACCGAGGTCGGCCGCCGCGGTCAGGTTGCCCTCGCTGTAGAAGTGATAGCGGCCGTCGATGCCGACGCTGTTGTAGAGCTTGGCGCAGCCGTTCTCCTCGCCGGTGAGGCAGAGGCCCTGGCCGACTCCGCCCCACAGACCGGTCGCGCCCTGGCCGCTGTGGACCAGGCCGACGGTGAGGTCGTCGTTCACCCCGTACCAGATGTCCGGCGCCAGCGAGACCGGCTTGCCGACGAGGTCGGTGGTGAGGTTGACCTGGAGGAAGGCCTGGATGAGGACGCCCCCCTGGGGCAGCGTCATCCGCTGCTCCTCGCTGCTCGGCCCGCCGGTGACGTCGCCGGTCGAGACCTCGGCGCTGCCGCCTACCTCGGCGCTGGCGTCGTCGTCGCCCTTGGCGTCGTCGTCGCCCTTGGCGTCGTCCTCGCCCTTGGCGTCGTCGTCGCTCTTGGCGTCGTCGTCGTCCTTGGCCTCGTCGCCCTTGGCGTCGTCGCCCTTGGCGTCGCTTTCGGGCTCCTCGGAGAGGACCTCTTCCTCGCCGCTGCCTTCCTCTTCCTGGGCGCTCACGGCGCCGATACGCGGTCCTATCAGGATCGCGAGCGCGATGGGAAATGCAACTCTACGCACCTAGTCACCTCCATGTCGAAGCGAACTACTCGAGACCGGTCATCCAGGTCGCCGTCGGCTTGGTTTCGAAGTGGTGGGTCGACTGCATCACGCGCACCGTGCCGGAGCGCGAACGCATGACCACCGACTCGGTCTTGGCGCCGCCGCCGAAGAAACGCACGCCGTCCAGGAAGGATCCCTGGGTCACCCCGGTGGCCGCGAACATCACGTGTCCGCTGGCCAGGTCGTCGAGGTGGTAGATGCGATGCTCGTCCACGATGCCCATCGCGAGGGCGCGGGCGCGCTCCTCGTCGCTGCGGAACTTGAGACGGGCCTGCATGTCGCCATTGACGCAGCGCAGCGCAGCGGCGGCGATGACTCCCTCGGGCGCTCCACCGGTCCCGAACAGAACGTCGATACCCGACTCTTCCTTGCAGGTCATGATCGCGGCCGAGACGTCGCCGTCGCCGATCAGGCGGATCCGCGCCCCGGTCTGCCGGACCTCGCCGATCAGGTCGGCGTGGCGCGGGCGGTCGAGGATGATGGTCGTCAGGTCTTGCACCTTGCGGTTCTTGACCCGCGCGATCTGCTCGAGGTTCCAGGTCCAGCTCTCGCGCAGGTCGATGACGCCGCGCGCCTCCGGGCCGACCGCGATCTTCTCCATATATGTGTCGGGCGCGTTCAAGAACTGGCCGTCGTCGGCGATCGCGATGACCGAGATGGCGTCCGGCGCGCCGGTGGCGCACAGGTTGGTCCCCTCGAGCGGGTCGACCGCGATGTCGACCTTGGGCGAGCGCGCGTCGTCGGCGACCCAGCCGGCCCCGACCCGCTCGCCGATGTAGAGCATGGGCGCCTCGTCGCGCTCGCCCTCGCCGATGACGACGGTGCCGCGGATGTCGATCGAGTCGAACATGTGGCGCATCGCCTCGACCGCCACGTGGTCGGCGTGGTTGCGATCACCGAAGCCCATCTGGCGCGCGGACGCCAGCGCGGCCATCTCGGTCACGCGTACCACCTCGAGAGCCAGATTGCGGTCATTCAGCACGGAGCACCTCCACCCATCAGGGCGAGCCTAAACCACCACCCACGCCCCCATCAACCGATCGGCCCGCCTCGCTATGCGCCGGGGGCGAACGCGGCGCGCAGCTCGGGTGGGATGCGGCGCGGCCGGCCGCTCGAATCGATGCAGGCATGCATGGTATGCCCCTCCGCCAGGAGCTCCTCGCCGCGCCGGATCGCGTACGAGAAGCGGATGCTCGCGTGGCCGAGCGCGGCCACGCCGATGTCGACGTCGAGCAGGTCCTCGTAGTGGGCGGGGCGGCGGTAGCGACAGCTCGCCTCCGCCACCGGGAACTGCACGCCCAGCCGGGTCAGATCGCGGCCCGACAGCCCGCGATCGCGCATCATCGCGGCCCGGGCCGACTCGAAGTAGCGCAGGTAGTTGGCGTAGTACACGACTCCCATCTGGTCGGTGTCGCCGAAGATGACGCGCACTTGATGGATCACGTCACTCCGCCATGCGCACGAGCGAAGGTGGCTCTACTACGGTGGCGAGCCGCGCGATCTGCCCCAGCGCATGTCGGACGTTCCCCTCGCGCACCCGGTGGGTGAGCATGACCACCTGGACCGGCCGGCCCGGGTCGCGCGGACCCTCCTGGATGACCTGGGCGATCGAGATCTCGTGATCGCCCAGGACCGTGGTGAGCTGGCCGAGCACGCCGGGGCGATCGAGCACCGCGCAGCGCAGGTAGTAGCGCGTCTCCAGCGCGTCCATCGAGCGGAGCGGCCGCGCCGGCACTCGCTGGTAGCTGCGCAGCGGCATGCGGCCGGTCGCGCCGGCGCAAACGTTGCGGCTGATCTCGATCAGGTCGGAGACCACCGCCATGGCGGTCGGCATCATGCCGGCCCCGGCGCCGTAGTAGAGCGACGCGCCGAGCGCGTACGACCTGACGTAGAGCGCGTTCTTGGCGCCGGACACCGCGGCCAGCAGCCAGCTGCGCGGGATCATCGTCGGGTGCACGCGCGCCTCGATGCCGTCCGGATGCTCGGCCGCGATGACCATCGGCTTGATGACGTAGCCGAACCGGTCCGCCATGTCGAAGTCGATCGGCTGCAGCCGCTCGATGCCCTCGACGAACAGGTCGGCCACCGCCACCCGCGCGCCGAAGCACAGCATGAGCAGGATGGCCAGCTTGTGGGCCGCGTCGCCGCCGCCCACGTCGAGGGCCGGATCCGCCTCGGCGTAGCCGAGCGCCTGCGCCTCGGCCAGCGCGTCGGCGAAGCCGCGCCGCTCGCCGCGCGCGCCCGCGCCGGCCATCGCGGTCAGGAGGAAGTTCGAGGTGCCGTTGACGATGCCGTGGATCGACTCGATCCGGTCCGAGGCCAGCCCCTCGCGCAGCGCACGGATGATCGGCACGCCCCCGCACACCGCCGCCTCGAAGTAGACGTCCACCCCGCGCCGCTCGGCCGCGGCGAACACCTCCTCGCCGTGGATGGCCAGGAGCGCCTTGTTGGCGGTGACCACGTGCACGCCGCGGTCGACCGCGCGCAGCACGTAGCCCAGCGCCTCGCGCTCGCCGCCGACCAGCTCGCACACGATCTCGACGTCGGGTCGGTCGATGACCGCGGCCGCGTCGGTCGTGACCAGGGCCGGGTCGACGTCGACCAGGCGGGGCTTGTCCAGCTCGCGCACCGCGATGGCGCGCACCGCCACCCGCGCGCCCAGGCGGGCCTCGATGGCCGGGGCGTTGTCGGCCAGGAGCTTGACCACCCCGGCCCCCACGTTGCCCAGCCCGAGCAGGCCGACGCCGATCTCGCGCATCCGGCGCGTCATACCACGCGGCCCGAGTTCGCGTGTGGATCGGGCCGGCCGGCCCGCTATCATCGCCCGATGCGCTGCCTGGCACTGGCCCTGTTCCTGTCGGCGCTGGCCGGCTGCGGTGACCATGACGGCAGGGCGATCCGCGACGGCGGGAACGGCTCCTTGCCCGGCGACGCCGCGCCGACACCGCCGCCCGACGCGCCGTTGCCCGACGCGCCGCCGCCCGACGCGCGACCGCGACCGGTGGCCAGCTGCGAGCGGCGGCCCGGCACCAACGTGGTCGTGCGCCGGTTCGCGACCATCGAGCAGTCGGGCGGCGCCTTGTTGGTGACGTCGCCCCCGTACGACCCGCGCCTGTTCGTGGTCAACCACGACGGCCAGATCCGGATCGTCGAGGACGAGGTCCTGGTGCCGGCCCCGTTCCTCGACGTCAGCGACCGGATCGCGCTGGCCAACGAGCAGGGGCTGCTCGGCCTGGTGTTCCACCCGGACTACGAGACCAACCGGACCTTCTACATCTACTACGCGTCGGCCGACGCCAACGTGGTGGAGCGGTGGACCACGCGCGCCGACGACCCGTCGACCGGCGATCCGGAAAGCGCGGAGATCGTGCTCACCATCCCGGACCGGTTCCCCAACCACAACGGCGGCATGATGGCGTTCGGTCCGGACGGCTACCTCTACATCGGCACCGGCGACGGCGGCGGGCGCAGCGATCCGGACGAGAACGCCGAGGACCGGATGTCGCTCCTGGGCAAGATGCTGCGCATCGACGTCGACCACCCGGACCGGGGGCGGCTGTACGGCATCCCGTCGGACAACCCGTTCGCGGCCGGCGGCGGCGCGCCCGAGGTCTACATGCTGGGCCTGCGCAACCCGTGGCGCTGGTCGTTCGACGACAACGGCGACCTGTACATCGGCGACGTCGGCTTCAGCACCTACGAGGAGCTCGACATCGTGCCGGCCGGCACCGGCGCCGGCCTCGACTTCGGCTGGGACCGGATCGAGGGCAACGGCCACTGCAACGAGCCGGCCACCGGCTGCGACCCGATCGGCACCACCCTGCCGGTCCACGAGTGGACCCACGAGAACACGGGCGAGGGCGTCGCCTTCTGCGCCATCATCGGCGGCGCTGTCTACCGCGGCGACTGCTACCCGGATCTGGTCGGGACCTACCTGTTCACCGATTTCTGCAACGACGCGGTGTGGGGCCTGCGCGCCGAGGGCGGCGTCATCACCCAGGAGCCGGCCCGGCTGCCGAACACGCGCGGGAACGGCTTCGTCAGCCTTCACGCCAGCTCGACCGGCGAGCTCTACCTCACCACCAGCGTCGGCGGCCTCTTCCACATCGAGGTCGGCCCGGAGGAAGCGCCGCCGCCCTGATCAGCGCATGACGCTGAGGACCCCGATCGCGACCAGAAGCGGGATGATGACCGCCACGATCGCCTCGCCGGCGATCATGCCGGAGGCGAGCGGGATGGCCAGGCTGCGCGCGCTGTGCGGCGACGACCGCTTCCAGAACAGGTGGAGGATGGCGCCGATGAACATGGTGAACACGACCAGGCCGGGCACCACCATGCCGATGCCGACCGCGGTGGGCGACGGCAGGAACTTCTTCCACCGGGTCTCCATCACGGTCATGGCGATGCCGAGCAGGCCGAACAAGATCGCGGCCGCGCCGGCCCAGCGGCCCATCGCGTCGCCGCCCAGCACCAGGAACTCGGCGAAGCCGGCCACCCGCTGCGAGATCGGCGAGGACAGCCCGTCGCCGCCGATGCCGTAGGTCTTGCGCAGAAGCGGGTACATCCAGGCGACCGCGAACGCCCCGATCGGCGCGGCCATCAGCTGCGAGTAGGTGAGGAAGCGCGGCGTCGACCCGATGATGTGGCCGGCCTTGTAGTCCTGCATGATCGCCTCGGACTGGACGGCGATGGTGCCGGTGGTGCCGCTGGTGGCGATGTTGACCGTGACGTTGCCGGGGGCGAGCGCGCCGAAGATCGCCTGCATGAGGTTGGTGACCTGGCTGATCGGTCCCCAGTTGGTCTCGCCGAGGACGCGCAGGCCGACCAGCATGAGCGGCAGCGACAGCGCCACCGACACGATCGGCATCCACCAGTTGAGGGCGAAGATCCAGATCTGGAGGACGATGAGCGCCGCGGTGGCCAGGCCGACGCCGATGAACACCCAGCGGATCGGGAACTCGTCCGAGCTGACCGCCCCGCGCGACAGGTTGGTGAACGTGCGGGCCAGCGCCCGCCACTTCAGGGCCAGCGCGGTCAGCCCGGCGCAGATGATCATCGAGACGCCCGGCCACATCATCCAGCGCAGGATGTCAGGCCGGAGCGGGGCGGCGATGATGCCGTTGGCCATGAGGAACTTCGGCGCGATGACCCAGGCCAGGAGCGCGCCGATCGCCATGCTGGTGGTGATGCGGAGGCCGATGATGACCCCGGAGCCGATCGAGAGCAGGCTGATCTGGAAGCCGGCCCCGGTGGTGGCCGCGGTCAGCCCGAACATGGTGGGCAGCACCACCTCGGGGATGAGTCGCCCGCCCCACGGCTGCTGCAGGAACATGAGGATGCCGGACAGCACGGTGCCGACCGCGAGCGCGATGGCCGGGTTGCGCGCCTCGGGGCCGCGCGAGTCGAGCACGATGATCGTCTCGGCCGCGGCGACGCCGTCGGCGTAGGTCAGCTTCTCCTCGACCACGTAGTGGCGGCGGAGCGGCACGGCCAGGAGCAGGCCGAGGATGCTGGCGGCGGCCAGCCACAGGAACGACTGGAACCGGGTCGGCGCGAAGTCGTAGTGGAGCTTGGGCGACTGGTGGAGCAGGTCGAAGGCGGCCAGGATCACGCACATGAACGCGGTCTGGGCGGCCGAGGTGCCCGCGGTCTGGACGATGTTGTTCTCCCAGCGGTTGAAGTCGCGGAAGAAGATGCCCAGGGCCAGGTAGCCGAAGAACGCGGCCACCACCGACACGTTGGGCCCGAAGCCGAGCTTCAGGACCACGTACGGGTAGGACGCGCCCATGATCGCGGCCACCACCATGCCGGCGATGAGCGCGCGGGGAGTCAGCTCGGGGGTCCCCGGTGGCTTGGGAATGACTCCTGCGATCTCGTCGCCGGGAGGAGCGTCGTTCATGGCCGGCGACCGTAACACGATCGGCCTGGAGGGCGGGCTGACCGGCCGGCGACCCGATGAGCGCCATTGCGCGGGCGTGGCGTCTCGCCCCGCACGGAGCGCCCGCGCTGCGCCCTGACGCCAGCGTCGACGCGCGGATCCGATGGCGCGCGGTGGCACCCGTCGTGCAACCGCGTCCGACCAGCGAAACGATCAAGCCAGGAGAAATGACGATGCCATCGACAAACGGTGCCAAGGCGGACAAGCAGGCCGGCATGGCCAACCTGCTCTACCAGGTGCTCGAGACCGAGCTGGGCGGTGTCCAGGTCTACCGGACCGCCCTGCAGTGCGTGATCAACGAAGACCTTCGCGGTGAGTGGCAGAAGTACCTGAGCGAGACCGAGCACCACGTCGAGGTCGCGCGCGGGATGCTCGAGAAGCTGGGCCTCGATCCCGAGGTCGAGACCCCGGGCCGCATGGTGGTCCGCCACATCGGCAAGTCCTTGGTCGAGGCCATGGAGAAGGCGCGCGAGGCCGGCAAGCCCGAGGACGCCCAGGTGGTCGCCGCCGAGTGCGTGGTCGAGGCCGAGACCAAGGACCACATGAACTGGGAGCTGGTCGGCGTGCTCGGCGAGAAGACCAAGGGCGACGCGGGCAAGATCCTGCGCGAGGCCCACCAGGAGGTCGAGAAGGAGGAGGACCACCACCTCTATCACACGACCGGCTGGGCTCGTGAGCTGTGGATCGAGTCGCTCGGCCTGCCGGCGGTGCTGCCGCCGCCCGAGGAGGAGAAGAACGTGGAGACCGCGATCGGGGCCGCCCGGGCCAAGAACGCGCGCACCGACATGCTGTGACGGTGCGGCTCGCCGCGCGCGCGATCGTCAGATCGCCGCGGCGGCGAGCTGGCCGCACGCGGCCGCGATGTCGCTGCCGCCCGAGTAGCGCCGGTGGCTGTGGATGCCGGCGCCGGCGAGCGCGTCTCGGAACGCCGCGGTGCGCGGCTCGTCACTCGGGCGGAACGGGTCGTCGGCCGCGTGGGCGATCGAGTTGTAGGTGATGACGCTGATCCGCGGCGTGAGCCCGGTGCGCTCGCGGAAGCCGACCGCCAGCCCGGCCAGCGCTCGCGCGTCGTCGACGCCGTCGTTGACGCCGTCGAGGAGCGTGATGGCCCACAGCGGGGCCAGGCCGGTGGCGCGCGCGTGGTCGACCGCGGCGTCGACCACCTCGTCGAGCGGGTGGGCGCGGCTGATCGGCATCAGCCGGGCGCGCAGCTCGGGGTGGACGCTGCCGATCGAAAGCGCCAGCCGGACCCGCGGGGCCAGGGCGGCGAGCCGCCGGATCCCGTCGGGCAGGCCGGCGGTGGAGACGGTGATCGCGCGAGCGTCGATCGCCAGCGCGTAGGGCGCGGTCATGACGCGGATCGCCGCCGCGACCCGGTCGAGGTTGGCGAGCGGCTCGCCCATCCCCTGGAACACCACGCCATGCACGCGCGCGCCGGGCGGCAAGCTGCGGCGCACCGCGCGCACCTGCTCGACCATCTCCCACGCCTCGAGGTTGCGGGTCAGGCCGAGCCGACCGGTGGCGCAGAAGGCGCACGCCAGCGCGCAGCCGACCTGCGAGCTGACGCAGACCGAGACCCGGCCGGCGCGCTCGAGCGGCATCGCCACGCACTCGATCCGGCTGCCGTCGGGCGCGGCCAGGAGGTGCTTGCGGAACGGGTCGCGCCGGCTGGCCTGCTGCTCGACCGGCGCGAGCACCGGCAGATGCGCGGCGCCGAGGACAGCTTCGAGCGCGCGCGCGGGCAGGCCGGGGCGCGCGGCCAGCGGCTGGTCGCGGTGAACCGAGGCCAGGAGCTTGCGCGCCTCGGCCGCCGAGACGCCCGCCACCCGCGCGGCCAGCTCACCGTCGGTGACGCCCTGCAGGGCGAAGCGGGCCGGCCCGGCGATGGCGCTCATCGGTAGCGCACCCCGACGATCGTGAACATCGCCCTGCCCTTCGGCCGCGCCACCGCGACGTCGTCCCCGTCGCTGCGCCCGAGCAGCGCCTTGCCCATCGGCGAGTCGATGCTGATGCAGCGGATCTTGCTGTCGGCCTCGTCGGGGCCGACCAGCCGGTACTCGCTCTCGACCCCGTCCTCGTCCTCGAGCGCGACCCAGGCGCCGAAGTAGACCCGGCCGTCGGCGCGGTCGGTCGGCTCGACGATCTTCAGGACGTCGAGCCGCTTGCGCAGGAACCGCACCCGGCTGTCGATCTCGCGCAGGCGGCGCTTCCCGTAGATGTACTCGGCGTTCTCGGAGCGGTCGCCGAGCGCGGCCGCCTCGGACACCTGCTGGGTGACGCGCGGGCGCTCCACCGTCCAGAGCTGATTCAGCTCGGCGCGCAACCGGCGGGCGCCCTCGGGCGTGATGTAGCCGCTCGAGGGCGGGCGCTTCACGCGGTCGCGGGTTCCCACCCGATCACTCTACCGCACGGCTCCGCATCACGTGTGCAGGGTGGTGGCCCTCGGGTTGCGGCGGAAGCGCACCGTCAGCGTGCGCAGGGCGACGTAGAACACCGGCGTCAGCACCAGACCGAACAGCGTCACGCCGATCATCCCGGCGAACACGGTCACCCCCATCGCGCGGCGGATCTCGGCGCCCGGTCCGGTCGACAGGATGAGCGGGATCACCCCGGCGATGAACGCGAACGACGTCATCACGATCGGGCGCAGCCGCAGCCGGCTGGCCTCGATCGCCGCCTCGATGATGGTCTTGCCCTGGCGCTCGAGCTCGCGCGCGAACTCGACGATGAGGATCGCGTTCTTGGTGGCCAGGCCCATGAGGACGACCAGGCCGATCTGGACGAACACGTTGCGATCGCCGCCGGCCAGCTGCACGCCGATCAGCGCGGCCAGGACGCAGAGCGGCACGATGAGGAGGATCGCGAGCGGCAGCACCCAGCTCTCGTAGAGCGCGGCCAGCACCAGGAACACCAGGAGGATGGCGAGCGGGAACACGACCAGGTTGGCGCCGCCCTCGCTGACCTGCTGGAAGCTGAGGTCGGTCCACTCGTAGGTGAACCCGGGTGGCAGGACGCCCGGCGCGGCGCGACCGATCGCGGCGATCGCCTGCTCCGACGACATCTTCGCCGGATCCGCCTGCCCGACCAGGTCGGCCGCCGGGAAGCCGTTGTAGCGCACCACCGGATCGGGCCCGTAGGTGTGGTTCACCTGCACGATGCTGCCGATCGGCACCAGCTGGCCGGCGCCGTTGCGGGTGCGCAGCTCGCCGATCTGCTCGGCGTGATCGCGGAACGGCGCGTCGGCCTGGGCGATCACCTGGTAGGTGCGCCCGAACCGGCTGAAGTCGTTCACGTAGGTCGAGCCGAGGTAGATCTGCAGCGTCTCGAACAGGTCGGTCAGCGCGACGCCCTGGGCCTTGGCCCGGGTCCGGTCGATCGCCAGATCGAGCTGCGGCACGTTGGGCTGGTAGGTCGAGAACGGCGGGAGCATGCCGGGCGTCTTGGCGACGGCGCCCTGCAGCCCGCCGATCGCGGCGGCCAGCTCGGCGTCGCCGCGGTCGGCGCGGTCCTCGACGAACAGCGAGAAGCCGGCGCCGGTGCCGAGGCCGAGGACCGGAGGGGGCATGATGGCAAACGCGAACCCCTCCTGGATCCCGCTGAAGCTCATGTTGAGCTGCGCGGTGATCTCCTCGGCGGTGTGCTCGCGCTCCTCCGACGGCTCGAGGGTGAGGAACACGACCGCGGCGTTCGGCGTGTTGGTGAAGTGGACCCCGTTGAGGCCCGGGAACGCGATGGCGTGCTCGACGCCGTCGGTGGCGAGCGCTCGCCTGGTCACCTCGCGGACGACCCCCTCGGTGCGATCGAGCGACGCGCCGGCCGGCAGGTTGATGATCGAGATGAGGTACATCTTGTCCTGGGTCGGGACGAAGCCGCCCGGCACCTTCTGGAACATGAACACCGCGAGCGCGATGGTGATCGCGTAGGTCAAGAAGGCCGGGCCGCGGCGGCGGACTGCCCCGCCGACCAGCGTGCCGTAGACGCGCCCGCCGCGGCGGAAGCCGCGATCGAACCAGCGGAAGAACCAGCCGAACACCCGATCGATCACCCGGGTCAGCAGATCGCGCGGCGCGCCGTGCGGGCGGAGCAGGCGCGCGGCCAGGGCCGGCGACAGGGTCAGCGAGTTGATCGCGGAGATCACCGTCGAGATCGCGATGGTGGCGGCGAACTGGCGGAAGAACTGACCGGTGAGCCCGGCCATGAAGGTCATCGGCACGAACACCGCGCACAAAACGAGCGCGACCGCGATGATCGGGCCGGACACCTCGCGCATCGCCTGGTGGGCGGCCGCGCGCGGCGCCAGCCCGGCCTCGATGTTTCGCTCGACGTTCTCGACCACCACGATCGCGTCGTCGACCACAATGCCGATCGCGAGCACCATGCCGAACAGGGTGAGCGTGTTGATGGTGAAGCCGAGCGCGAGCAGCACCCCGAAGGTGCCGACGATCGACACCGGGACGGCCAGGAGCGGGATCACCGACGCGCGCCACGTCTGCAGGAACAGGATCACGACCAGCACCACCAGGAGCGCGGCCTCGAGCAGGGTCTCGATGACCGACTCGATCGACTCCTGGACGAACACGGTGGGGTCGTAGGCGACCTGCCAGGTCAGGCCGGCCGGGAACGCGGTGGCCAGCTCGGCCATGCGCGCGCGGATCTGGTGCGACAGCTCGACCACGTTGGAGCCGGGCGCCTGGAAGATGCCGAGCCCGACCGCCTGCTGGTTGTCGAGCAGCGAGCGCAGCGAGTAGGTCGCGGCGCCGAGCTCGAGGCGGGCCACGTCGCCCAGCCGGGTGATCTCGCCGTCCTCGCCGGTGCGGATGACGACCTCCGCGAACTCCTTCTCGCTGACCAGGCGGCCGGGGGCGTTGATCGACAGCAGGAAGTCGGCCGGGCGCGGCGTCGGTGGCGCGCCGAGCTGGCCGGCCGAGACCTGCACGTTCTGCTCGCGTATCGCGCGCACCACGTCGCTGGCGGTGAGGCCGCGCGCGGCGACCTTGCCGGGGTCGAGCCACACCCGCATCGCGTACTCGCCGGCCCCGAACGCGAGCGCGTCGCCGACGCCGGGGATGCGGCGCAGCTCGTCGACCACGTGGAGCGCGGCGTAGTTGCGCAGATAGACGGCGTCGTAGCGGTTGTCGGGCGAGAGCAGGTGCACGACCAGCGTCATGCTGGACGACTGCTTCTGGGTGACGACCCCCTGGCGGCGGACATCCTCGGGCAGGCGGGCCAGCGCCTGCGACACGCGGTTCTGCACCTGGACCTGGGCGTCGTCCGGATCGGTGCCGGGCACGAACGTCACCGTCAGGGTCATGGTGCCGTCGCTCGACGCGACCGACTTCATGTACATCATGTGATCGACGCCGTTGATCGCCTGCTCGAGCGGCGCGGCGACGGTCTCGGCCAGCACCTTGGGGTTCGCGCCGGGGTAGACCGCGCGCACCTGCACCTGGGGAGGGACCACCTCCGGGTACTCGCTGACCGGCAGGAGCGGGATCGCGATCGCTCCCGCCGTGAAGATGAGGATCGAGAGGACGGCGGCGAAGATCGGCCGATCGACGAAGAAGCGGGACAGGTTCACGGCCGACCTCCCGACCGGGCGCCGGTCGTCTCGGCGGCCGCCGTCGCGGTCGCCGCGGGCGCGACCGTCACCTTCGCGCCCGGGAACACCTTCTGGATCCCGTTGACGATCACCCGGTCGCCGACCTCGAGGCCATCGGTGACCACCCGCAGCCGGTCGATGATGCGGCCGAGCTTCAGGTCGCGCCGCTCGACCGTGTCACCGGGCCCGAGCACGTAGACGTACTTGCGATCCTGATCGGTGAGGATCGCCTTGTCGTCGACCAGCATCGCCTTGATGGTGTTGCCCTCCGGCAGCCGCACGCGCGCGTACAGGCCGGGCGCGAGCCGGTGGTCGGGGTTGGGCACCACGGCGCGCGCGCGGATCGTCCCGGTCGCCGGGTCGACCGCGTTGTCGATGAAGTCGACCACGCCCTGGTGCGGGTAGCCGACCTCGTCGGCCAGCCCGACCGACACCGCCGCCGCGTCCGCGTGGGCCGCGAAGCGGAGGTAGGTCTGCTCGTCGCCGGTGAAGTAGACGTGCACCGGATCGACCGAGACCAGGGTGGTGAGCAGCGTCGGATCCGGGCCGGCCGCCACGAAGTCGCCGACCGACACCATCGCCTGGCCGGTGCGGCCGGCCATCGGCGCGCGCACCGACGTGAACTCGACGTCGAGGCGAGCCAGCTCGACGGCCGCCTGGGCCGACTTCAGCTCGGCCCCGGCCTGCGAGGCGGTCGACGCCAGCGTGTCGCGCTCGGCCCGCGCGATCGCGCGCGCGGCGACCAGCTTGTCGGCGCGGTCGGCGTCGACTTTCGCGATGTCGACCTTGGCGCGCATGCGCGCCAGATCGGCGGACGCCCGGGAGAGCGCCGCCTGGTAGGGACGCCGGTCGATCGTGAACATCACGGTGCCGGCGGCGACCTCGGAGCCCTCGCGGTAGCGGACCGCGGTGACGTATCCCGAGACGCGCGGGCGGATCTCGACGTGATGGATCGCCTCGACGCGGCCGGTCAGCTCGCTCGACGGGTTGACGTCGCGCAGCTCGACGGTGGTCACACCGACGGCCGGGGGCGGCGGCCCGGATGGAGTCGCCGAGGCGCTGGTGCCGCACGCGGCGGCGAGAACGAGACCGGGCAGGAGAGCGAGGGCTTGCAGAGGGTGAGTCAGTGCTGATAGTAGTGGAGGCATCCTCCGGTTCCTATACGGAGGCATCCTCCGTCTGGCAAGCCAGCCGCCCTCGATTTCGGCGACATGACCGCAACCTCCGAAAACCCCAAGGTTCCTCGCCCACTCCGGGCGGATGCGCGGCGCAACGTCGAGCTCCTGGTGGCCGCGGCCGAGGCCGAGTTCAACGAGCGCGGCGCGGGCGCGTCCCTGGAGGACATCGCGCGCCGGGCCGGCGTCGGCATCGGGACGCTGTACCGGCACTTCCCGACCCGCGACGATCTGATCGCCAAGGTGCTCGACGAGAGCACCCGGGCGATCGTGGCCCGCGGCCGCGCGCTGCTCGACGAGCCGGAGCCGGGCGCCCAGCTGGCCCGCTGGATCACCGAGCTCGTCGAGTATGTGACGACGTATCGCGGCGTCATCGCCGCGCTGGCGGCCGGCTTCGTCGCCGCCAACGGGACCCAGCTGTGCGTCAACTGCGAAGCGATCACCGCCGCCGGTGCCGCGCTGCTCGCGCGCGCCCAGGCCGCCGGCGAGATCCGCACCGACGCCGACGTGCGCGAGGTGATCCTGACCGCCCACTCGGCCGCGTGGATCGCCGAGCAGACCAGGGACCCGGGCGCGGTCGACCGCCTGCTCCGCATCCTGTTCGACGGTCTGCGCGCCACCGCGGTCGCGCCGGCGACCCGCCCCGCTCCGCCCCGCGCGGTGTCCAGGCGCCCTCGGGGCCCGCGAGCGAAGCGGTCGTAGCTCGATCGCGACCCGGGATCAGGCGCCTACCGCGGCGGCGTGATCACGTGGCTCGGGTCCGGCTGCTCGTCCGGCGGTGCCAGCGAGTAGTCCCCGAACACGCCGTCGCGCTCGGCGACCAGCGCGCCGACGGTCTCGTGGGAGGCGCGGTCGATGAAGCGCCGCGCGTCGGGCGTGTTGCGCATGAGGCCGTCGAGGATCGGCCCGAGCATCTGGGTCGTGGCCAGCCCCATGTTCTCGTACGCCTGGTTCACGACCAGCTTCATCGCGGCGAGCTGGGACGACGGGATGTGGGCCAGCTGCTCGGCGGCCCGGCGCACCTCGGCCTGGAGCTCCGCGAACGGGACCGCGCGGTTGATGAGACCCACGTCGGCCGCCTCGCGCCCGGACAGCGGCTTGCCGGTGAGCGCGTACTCCTTGGCGCGGGTGAGGCCCAGCCGGTAGAGCCACATCCCCGACAGATAGCAGCCCCACATGCGCGAGTAGGGCGTGCCGATCCGGGCGTCCTCGCTGGCGATGACCAGGTCGGCGCACAGCGCGGTGTCGGATCCGCCGCCCAGGCACCAGCCGTGCACCTGGGCGATGACCGGCTTGGGCGTCCGCCACAGGCTCATGAACTTCTGGGTCGGCGCGGCGCCCTGGTAGGTGGAGAAGGCGAAGTCCTTGCCGGCGTCCCACGCGCCGTCGGTGGTCATGTGGCGATCCCAGTGATGGAAGCCGCCGCCGAAGTCGTAACCGGCCGAGAACGCGCGCCCGGCCCCCTGCAGCACGATCACCTTCACGCCCTCGTCCATGGTCGCCGCGTTCACCGCCGCCTCGACCTCGTCGGGCATGGGCGGGACGATGGTGTTGAGGCGCTCGGGTCGGTTCAGGGTGACGAAGGCGATCGGACCGTCGACGTGATAGAGGATGGTCTCGAAGGTCATCGGCGCAGTCATCGGCGCGGATGATACGCGCGGCCGCGGCGCGCCGCCCGCGCCGCCGCCAGCGATCCGCCGGGCCAGCGACGCGGCCGGATCGGCGGCCCGGCGGCGGGACGATCCGGCGGGGCAGTGCTACGCTGCGCGGAGAACCGAGGGTGGTGCGCCATGCAGACTGCGCTGTCTCCGCTCGACTTCGCTCGCCGGACCCGCCGGCTCTACCCTGACCGCGAGGCGGTGGTCGACGGCGATCTTCGCCTGACCTACGGCCAGTTCTTCGAGCGCTGCGCGCGCTGGTCGGCCGCGCTGGCCGGCATGGGCGTACGGCACGGTGACCGGGTCGCGATCATCGCGCCCAACGTGCACGCCAACCTCGAGCAGTTCTACGCCGTCCCGCAGCTGGGCGCGGTGCTGGTCCCGATCAACTACCGGCTCACCGCCGACGACTTCGCCTACATCATCGAGCACTCCGGCGCCAAGGTGGTCTGCGCCTGCTCCGACTACCTCGAGGCGGTCGACGGGATTCGCGATCGGCTGCCCGCGGTGGAGGCGTTCGTCGCGCTCGACGGGGCCCGGGCCGGGTGGATCGACTACGAGGCGTCGCTGGCCGCGGCGCCGGCCGAGGCCCCGGCGCCGTCGCAGGCGATCGCCGAGACCGACCTGCTCTCGATCAACTACACGAGCGGCACCACCGCGCGTCCCAAGGGCGTGATGATCACGCACCGCAACGCCTACATGAACATCGTGGGCACGCTGCTCCACCTGCGGCTCGGCCTGACCGACCGGTATCTGTGGACGCTGCCGATGTTCCACGCCAACGGATGGACCTTCGTCTGGGTGGTGACGGCGGCCGGCGCGACCCACGTGTGCCTGCCGCGCACCGAGCCTCCGCGCGTGTTCGACCTGATCCGGCGCGAGCGAGTCACCTGGATGTGCGCCGCGCCGACCGTGCTGATCGGGCTGGCCAACGCGCCGACCGAGGTGCGCGGCGAGGTGCCGCGCGGGGTGCAGGTGGTGACGGCCGGGGCCGCACCGGCGGCGGCGACCATCGAGCGCCTCGAGGGCGAGATGGGCTGGGAGGTCACCCAGGCCTACGGGCTGACCGAGACCTCGCCGTTCATCACGCTGTGCGAGCCGCGCCCGGAGCACGGCGAGCTGGGCGCCGGGGATCGCGCCACGGTCAAGGCCCGCCAGGGGGTCGAGCTCATCACCTCGGGCGAGATCCGCGTGGTCGACGACGCCGGCGCCGATGTGCCGTCCGACGGCGAGTCGCTGGGTCAGATCGTCGCGCGCGGCAACGTGATCATGGAGGGCTACTACCGCGACCCGGAGGCGACCGAGCGCGCGATGGGCAGCGGCTGGTTCGCGACCGGCGACGCCGCGGTCATGCACCCGGACGGCTACGTCGAGATCCGCGACCGGCTGAAGGACGTCATCATCTCCGGCGGCGAGAACATCTCGTCGCTCGAGGTCGAGGGCGTGCTGCTCCGCCACGCCGCGGTCCAGGAGGTCGCGGTGGTCGGCATGAAGGACGAGAAGTGGGGCGAGACGCCGCACGCGTTCGTGGTGCTGCGCGACGGGGCCAGCGCCACCGAGTCGGACCTGATCGCGTTCGCGCGCGCCAACCTCGCCCACTTCAAGGCGCCTCGCCACGTCCACATGGTCAGCGAGCTGCCCAAGACGGCGACCGGCAAGATCCAGAAGTTCCTGCTCCGCCGGGGCGCGTCGGCGGTGTCGCGCCAGTAGCGGCGAGGGGGCTTCGGCGCCTACGGCCGCGGGCGGACCGCGCGGCGGAACTCGTCGGGCGGCAGGGTGTTGAGGACGTCGCGCCGGCGCAGGCGGGCGCGGCGGGCCAGCGCGACCGCGTACTCGACGTTGGCGAGCGCGGCGGTCGAGTGGGCGTCGCTCGACAGCACGAAGCGAGCGCCGCGCGCCGCGGCCCGGCGGGCGCGCTCCGGGTCGAGATCGAGGCGGCGCGGGTCGCCGTTCAGCTCGATCGCGGCCGGCGAGTCGGCGATCGCGTCGAGCACCTCGTCGAAGCGGATGGCGATCGGATCGCGGTGGAGGATGATGCGGCCGAGCGCGTGGCCCCAGATCTTGAACACCGGCTGGCGCATGGCGGTGACCAGCCGCCGGGTCATGCCGTCCTCGTCGAGCTTGTAGCGCTGGTGGATGCTGGCGATGACGACGTCGAGCCCGGCCAGGACCTCGTCCGGGTAGTCGAGGGCGCCGTCGGCGCGGATGTCCGACTCGGTGCCGCGCAGGATCGCGATGCCGACCGCGGCCTCGGCCGCGGCGATCTCGGCCGCCTGGGCGACCAGCCGCTCGACCGAGAGGCCGCCGGCGTAGTGCGCGGTCGGCGAGTGATCGGTGATCGTGATGTACGAGTGGCCGAGCTCGCGGGCGGCGAGCGCCATCGCCTCGACCGAGTGCTTGCCGTCGCTGTAGGTGGTGTGGCAGTGAACCGAGCCGGCCACGTCGGCCAGGGTGACCAGGTCGGCGAAGTCGTCGCCGGCGTCGGCCGCGGCGAGCTCGTCGGTGCCGTCGCGCACCTCGGGCGGGAGCCAGGGCAGGCCGAGCGCGCGGTAGAGCGCGGCCTCGTCGGCGGCCTCGATCTGCTCGAGGGTGTGGCCGGCGCCGGCCGCCCGGCGGCGGAGCAGCTCGAGGTGCTCGTCGGAGCCGGTGGCCACGACCAGGGCGGTGCCGAAGCGCTCCGGCGGCGCGGCGACCAGCTCGCAGACCGCGCCGCCGGCCAGCCGGGCGAGGAATCGCGCCAGCGGCGCCGCCGGGCCGTCGTCCTCCCCCGGGGCGCGATCGACCGAGACGACCAGAGGGTGAGCCTCGAGGCGGCGGGCCAGCCCGTCGGGATCGACGGTGGCGGCGGCGATCGCGATCCGATCGGACACCTCGACCCAGCGCCGGGACGGGCCGGCCGCGGCGGCGATGACCGCGACCGGATCGCCGGCCAGGTGGGCGGTCAGGCCGGCGACCAGCTGGCGGGCCTCGGCGAGGACCAGCGGCTGGCCGCGCGCGTGGCGGCGCTCGATCGCCTCGAGCAGGCGCGCCTCGCTGACCGCGCCGAAGCCGGGCAGCTCGCGCACGCGTCCGCTCCGGCACATGGCGGCGAGATCGTCCAGATCGACCGGGGCCAGGGCGGCGTGCAGCGCCAGGCCGCGAGCGGGGCCGAGGCCGCCGAGCCCGGCCAGCTCGACCACCAGGCGCGGCCAGCGGGTCCGCAGCCGCTCGAGCACCTCGGCGCTGCCGCGGCGGGACAGCTCCTCGACCACCCCGGCCAGCGCGCGGCCGACCCCGGGCAGGTCGGTCAGGCGGCGCTCCGCGATCAGCCGCTCGAGATCGTGGGTCGCCTCGATGGAGCCGGCGGCGCGCTGGTAGGCGCGGGCGCGGAAGCGCTCCCCCTCGAGGACGAGGTAGGCCGCGATCTCGCGCAGGAGCGCGGCGATGGCCAGGCTGTCCACGTCGGGAACGTGACAGCCTCGACCGGCGGGGGCAAGGGCGCGACGCCAGGCGCGGTCGATCTCCTGGGTCGGCGGCCCCGCCCCGGCGGATCAGACCGACTTCTGGCCGGCCTCGAAGCGGTCGAGGGCGGCCGCGGCGGTGCGGCGGATCTTGCCCTGCACCATCGGGGTCCAGCCGAGCAGCAGGCCGACCGGGCCGAGCGCCTGCCTGGCCCACCGGTAGAGGTCGAAGCTGTCGGTGTGGCGGATGATGCGCCCGCCCTCGAGCTCGAACGCCGCGTCGATCTGGTTGAGGACCGCGCGGCCGGTGCCGGAATAGGTGTACCTGGCGTCCCAGTGGGCCGACCCGCGCCGGTCGTCGGCCTTGACGTCGCGGAACTCGACCTTGAGGTCGGCGCCGCGCTCGCACAGCATCCGCCACATCAGTCCGGCCCGCGGGCCGCGCAGGTCGGGGAACACCGGGTCGGAGAAGCGCACCTCCGGGTGGTAGCAGGCCACCATGGCGGCGGCGTCGCGCTTCTGGAAGGCGGTGTAGAAGGCGTGAATGGTCTGCTCGTTGTCGTTCATGGAGGCCGCCGACCGTAGCAGTCCGCGCGGGCGGATGCGACGGCCGACGGCCGGGTGGATGGGCGGGTCCGGCCCGGCGCCGGTCGCCCCGGGTCGGGCCGCGGTGCAGAAGCGGTTCTAGAAGTCGCCGAAGTCGCCGCCCCCGTCGCCGAAGTCGCCGAAGTCACCGCCACCGTCGTCGCCGAAGTCACCGCCACCGTCGTCGCCGAAGTCGCCGCCGTCGTCGAAGTCACCGCCGTCGTCGCTGCCGTCGTCGTTGCCGCCGTCGTCGTTGCCGTCGTCGGCGTCGCCGTCGTCGGCGTCGCCGTCATCGGTGTCGCCGTCATCGGCGTCGCCGTCATCGGCGTCGCCGTCATCGGTGTCGCCGTCATCG
>DATHKR010000144.1:0-2448 GCA_035489015.1 Kofleriaceae bacterium
CCGAGCGCGGCATCACGCCGGAGCGAGTCGCGGCGGTGTCCCCGTTTCACTCGATCGGCGGCCTCCACGCGGTGGCCGCGCTGATCGCGCGCGCGCGCGGCGACGCGGTCATGCAGAGGGAACAGGTCGAGCGCTTCGTCCTGGCCTCGTCGGGCGAGCCCTCGTCGGGCGAGCCCTCGTCGGGCGCGTCGGTGCCGATCGATCTCGCGACCGGGCGGGCCGGCGCGCTCCTGGTCGGGACCGTCCTGCTCGAGGCCGGCGGGCTGTCCGCGGCCGGCCAGGCGCTCCTGCGCGGCTTCGTCGCCGATCGCGCCGCCGACCTCGCGCGCGCGGTCGAGCCGGTCGCCGACCTCGCGCGAGCCGGGTGGATGCCACACCTCGGGCTCGCGCACGGCTGGGCCGGGCTGCTCTACGCGCTCCTCCGCGCCGGCCGCGCGCTCGGCTCGCCGCCGTCGGTGCGCGAGCAGCTCGACCAGCTCGCCGCGCTGGGTCGGCCGGCCGGGCGCGGCATGTCGTGGCCGGGGACGCTGCCCGGCTCTCCCGTCGTCGAGCGAACCCCCGACGATGCGCCAGGCTGGTGCGCGGGCAGCGCCGGGCACGTCCACCTGTGGCTGCTCGCCCACGACGTGTCCGGCGAGGCGCGTCACCTCGCCCTGGCCGAGCGCGCCGCCTGGGCCGCGTGGGAGCACCCGGATCGATCGCCCAGCCTGTGCTGCGGCGTGGCCGGACGGGGGCTCTCTCTCCTCCGCCTGTACCAGCGCGCCGGCGACCCGATCTGGCGCGATCGAGCCGCCGCGCTCCTGGCCGGAGCAGAGCGCGCGGGAGACGTCACCGACGGTGACCCGGGGGCCGACCTCGGCCTCTATCGAGGCGAGCTCGGCCCCGCGCTGCTCGAGGCCGAGCTCGAGTGCCCCGAGCACGCGGTCATGCCGCTGTTCGGCTGCTGATCAGCCGACCCGCGCCGGCGACGCCGGATGCCCGGCCCGCGGGCTGGTCGCGGCCTGGCGATCGAACTCGCCGGCGACGAACGCGCTGACCCCGGAGAAGGTCAGGTGCGCGGCGAGGTCCACCGCGTTCTCCGCCAGTCCCTTGCGCCAGGCCGGGCGCGCGATGCCGAGCACGGGCAGGAGGACCATCGAGCCGAACGCCCACTGCGCCGCGCCGTAGCCGATCGCGTGCCCCACCCGGGGCGAGCGGCGCGGGCGGTCGATGAGGGCGCTGTACGCCGCGCCCAGCGCCGCGCCGTAGCCGAGGTGGAGCGCCTGATCCACGACGCGCGAGCTGCCCGGCGCGGGCCGGCGTCCGGCGCCCCGCTCGAGCTTTTGCACCACCGCCTGAGGAACCATCTGATCGATGAGGCCGGCGCGGTGCGCCAGCATGCGCACGATCGTCATGCCGCTCGCGCCGATCACCCCGGCCACACCACCCAGCAACGCGTCGGAAAGTCGTTGATTCATCGGTCCGCCTCCGGCTCCCCGCGTTGCATGAAGCAGGCCGCCGCCGAAGCGCGCGCGATCCGGGACCACGCCGGCCGCGCCCGTGAGCGAATCCGCCCCGGTGCGCGGCCGTGAGGGGCGATCAGAAGAACAGCGCGCAGTAGCTGCCGACTCCGGGCAGGGACGGCCCGGCGCAGAAGGAGGGCACGCACTTCGCCACTCCGTCCATGTCGCACGCGAACCAGTCCGGGAACCCGAGCGCCGCGCAGTCCTCGCTGTTCTCGCACTCCGGCAGGCACAGGTCGTCCTCGACGAAGCAGTGCATCCCCTCCGCCTCGCACTGGCCGGGCATGTCGCCCTCGTCGGGCACGTTGCACGAGCCCAGCAGATCCACGCACGTCCCGTGCGTGAAGTCGAAGTTGGGGAGCTGGTTGAACACGCACGCGGTGAGCCCGTCGTCGGCGCCGTCGATGGAGTCGCAGCTGTCCAGGCAGAACCACGGCATCTCGGTCAGGGTCTCCTTGTTCGTGCCGACGTCCGGGTTCGGCAGGCACGTCCCGCCGCCGTTCGGCCCCCAGCCCTGGCCGGCGCTGCTGCCGAAGCAGGTGAGGTCGCCCTCGACGCCGGCGCAGTCGGCGTCCACTTCACAGGGGCAGCCGACCTGCGTGTCCACCCCGCACTCCATGCACATCGGGTACGAGCCCGGGCCGTGCTCCAGCCGCCCGCACACCACCGGCGCGCCGGAGGCGGACATCGAGTCGTCACAGGCCTGCCCGGTCCCGTTGATGCCGTGGGTCAGGTAGCTGCCCGCACCGTCGGGGAACCCGAGGTCCGCGGCCACCTCATCGCTGCTGAAGATGTCGATGTCCTTGCACTCGCACTTCGGGTCGCCCGGCTCGCCGTCGCACTGCGGGTAGTCGTACGGGTCGGGGATGAGCTCCTTGGCCGGGCGGTGGCGGCACTCGTACTCCTCGTACTCGCCTTCGGTCACGTTCTCGGCCTCCTGGAAGTC
>DATHKR010000145.1:0-50130 GCA_035489015.1 Kofleriaceae bacterium
GTCAACGAGGCGGTGTGGATCGCCGTCGAGCGCAAGGCGCGACGACGACGGGCTACTCGCCGTAGCTCGAGGAGTTGCAACGCAGCGATCGGCGGTGAGGCGCACCGGATCGTTGATGTCATATCGGCGGCGGTGCACTAGAGTGTGGCCGCCACGCTCCAGGCAGGGCTTCGATGCAGGCGGGCCACGCGGATCCCGGGCGCTGTCCCGGCGAGAACACGGTCGTCGAGTTGCTCGAGGCCGAGCTGGCCCCGGAGCGGCGGGCCGCGTTCGGCCAGCACGTCGACCGATGCGATGGCTGCCGCGCGCTGGTCGCGGTGATGGCGCGCAGCTACATGACCCGCAGCCAGCTCGGCAAGCGGTTGCGGTACGCGCGGGCCGGCGACGACGCGGCGGCCGACGCGGGCGGGGAGGGCGGCCCGCTCCGCCCCGGCGACCAGCTCGGCCGCTACTGCATCGAGGAGCTGCTCGGGCAGGGCGGCATGGGCGCGGTCTACGCCGCGCGCGACCCGGAGCTCGGCCGCCGCGTGGCGGTCAAGGTCATCCGGCCCGGCCTGGCCGCGTACGGCGACGTGGTCGCCGCGCGACTGGCGCGGGAGGCGCGCGCCATGGCCCAGGTCGCCCACCCCAACGTCATCGCAGTGCACGACGTCGGCCACGCCGGCGGCCAGGTGTTCGTCGCGATGGAGCTGGTGGCGGGCGGGACGCTGCGCGCGTGGCTGGCGGCGCGCCCGCGCCGGTGGCGCGAGGTCCTCGAGGTGTTCCGCGCCGCCGGCGAGGGGCTGGCCGCGGCCCACGCGGCCCGGCTCGTCCACCGCGACTTCAAGCCGGACAACGTGCTGGTGGATCCGGCCGGCCGGGTCCGGGTCACCGACTTCGGCCTGGCCCGCGCGCTGGTCGACGGCGATCGGGCCGGAGCGGGGGACGCGGCGGGCGCGGCGGACGCCGCCGCGAGACCGGGCCCCAACGCCGGATCGGGCGAACCGGATCCGCGCGTGCCGCTGACCCTGACCGGGGCGACCATCGGCACGCCGGCCTACATGGCCCCCGAGCAGCACGCCCAGCTCGCCACCGACGAGCGGACCGATCAGTTCGCCTTCTGCGTGGCGCTGTGGGAGGCGCTGTTCGGCGAGCGCCCGTTCGCCGGTGACACCGCGCTCGCGCTGGCCGAGGAGGTGGTGAACGGCCGCCTCCGCCCGCTGCCGCGCCGCCCGCGCCTGCCTGGCTGGCTGCGCCGCGCCCTCCTGCGCGGCCTGCGCCTCCGCCCCGACCAGCGCTTCCCGTCGATGCGCGCGCTGCTCGACGCGATACGCCCGCGCCGCTCGCGCGCGCTCATCGCCGCGGCGGCGGCCGCGCTCCTCGCCGTCGGTGGAGGGATCGCGCTGGCCGCGGCCACCGGCGCCGACCTCGGCGGCGGCGAGCCGCGCGCATGCGCCGGCGAGGCCAGCCGGGTCGAGTCGGTGTGGAACGACGGTCGCCGCGCCGCCCTGCGCACCGCGCTGGCCGCCACGCCGGTCGGCCAGGCTCGCTGGCAGCTGATCGAGCAGGCGCTCGATCGCTACGCGCGCGGATGGGTGCGCATGGCCACCGGCGCGTGCGAGGCCGGCGAGCGCGGCGACGAGTCCGGCGAGCTGCGCGACCTGCGCGCGCACTGCCTCGACACCCGCCTGGCCGACCTGCACGAGGTGGTCGTCCTGCTCGACACCACCGATCCGCTCGTGGCCGACAACGCGATCAAGTCGGTCGACGGGCTGCCGCCGCTGGCCCGCTGCTCGGCGGTCGAGGTGGTCGAGGCGCGCACGCCGATACCGGACGACCCGGCCGAGCGCGACCGGGTCGACGCGCTGCGCCGCGAGCTCCTCCGCGCCGACGTGATGCGCCTGGCCGGGCGCTACCGCGAATCGCGCGCGCTGCTCGAGTCGCTGCGCGATCGCGCCGAGGCGGTCGGCTACCGCCCGCTCATCGCCGACGTGCTGTACTACCTGGGCAACCTCGAGGCGTCGACCGGCCGCGCCGCCGACGCCGAGGCCACCCTGCGCCGCGCCGCCCACACCGCCGAGGCCAGCCGCTACGATCAGCTCGCCGCCGACTCGTGGATCCTCCTCATCGAGACCGCGACCCAGAGCACCGGCGACCTGGCCAGGGCGGCCGAGTACGCCGAGCACGCGCGGGCCGCGCTCGACCGCCTGGGCGATCACACCCGCCTGGAGGCCCAGTACGAGCACCACATGGGGATCCTCGACTGGTCTCGCTCGCGCCCGGACGACGCGCTGGTCCACTTCGCCGCCGCGCGCCGCGGGTTCGAGGAGGCCGGCGAGGCGGCCGAGGCGCTGTCCGCCCGGGAGGGAATGGCGCTGGTCTACGAGGAGAAGGGCCGGCTCGACGACGCGCTGCGGATCAACCGCGGCGTCCTGGCCGCGCGGACCGCGATGCTGGGCGCCGATCACCCGGACACCGCGCTGTCGCGCAGCAACCTGGCCAGCACGCTCATGCTGGTCGGCCGCCACCAGGAGGCGCTGGAGGAGATGCAGCGCGCGCTCGCCATCCGCGAGCGCACCAACGGCCCGGATCACGTCGACACCGCCCAGGCGCTGCACAACGTCGGCGAGCTGCTCCGCCACCTGGGCCGCTACGCCGAGGCGCTCGACCACCACCGGCGCGCGCTCGCCATCTTCGAGCGCGAGCTCGGCCCCGATCACCAGATGGTCGGTTCGTCGCTCGAGAACATCGCCGGCGTGTACCTGGAGCTGGACGACCTGGCCGAGGCGCTGCCGCGCCTGCGCCGCGCGCTCGACATCTTTGTCGCCGCGCTGGGCGGCGACCACGCCGAGACCGTGCGCGCCCGGATCAACCTGGCCGACGGCCTGCGCCACGCCGGACGCCACCGCGACGCGCTGGCCGAGGACCAGGCCGCGCTCGCCGCGCTCGGGCGCGGCATGGGCCTCGACAACGTGTACGCGGCCCACGCCGAGCTCGGCCTCGGCCTCGACCAGCTCGGGCTCGGGCGGGCCGCCGCCGCGCGGGCGCCGCTCGAGCGCGCGATGGCGACCATGGAGAAGACCGGTGAAGACCCGATCGCGCTGGCGCGGGCGCAGTTCGGGCTGGCCCGCGCGCTCTGGCCCGATCCGGCCGCGAGAGGGCGCGCGCGCCAGCTGGCCGCGGCGGCGGCGAGCGCGCTGGCAGGCGCCCACGGCGAGGACGAGCGGCTCGCGCGCCAGGCGACCGGGTGGCTGAAGGCCCATCGTCCCTAGCGCACACCGCGCTGCCCGATGTGCGCGTGATTCTCGTGGCTTGCCGATCGCACAGCCAGTGATAAGGTAATGCGAGATGTCGCGAGCCCGTTCCTCTCCCACCGTTGCCACACCGGGTCGCCTGCGCATCGGCTCTCTCGCGGCTGGTGGGGTCGGGCTGGGGCTCCTGGTGGCCGGCTGCGGGGTTCCGTCCGGCGTCGAGCGCTCCGGCGACTGGGACGAGCCTGACCCGGGCCTGTTCGCGACCGGCCCGTACATCCTGCTCGGCCCGAACGGCACCGCCTACGTGGCGCTCAAGGCCGACGGCATCCCGGCGCCGACGGTGGAGTGGTGGATCGAGAAGGACGGCGGCGACGACGCGGCCGGGCCGACCTCCTCCGCCGACACCGCCGTGGCCACGCCGGATCTGTTCGCCGCCACCCCGCCCACCGCGCAGGATCAGCCGCGGCCGCAGGCGGCCGGCCAGATCCGGACCGCCACGGCCCGCCGCTCCGACGATGTCTGGGTGACCGAGCTGCGCGGCCTGCCGAGCGGCCCGGACATCCACTACCGGGTGAAGTCGGCGCTCGGCACCACCCCCGATCACAAGTTCCGCACCGGCGCCGCCAAGGGCAAGCGGTTCCGCTTCGCCGTGTTCGGCGACACCCGGAGCGGTCACACGGTGCACCGCTCGATCATCGAGGCGATCGAGCGCGAGCACGTCGATTTCACCATCCACACCGGCGACATGGTCGAGCGCGGCGGCCGCCAGGAGCAGTGGACCCGCTTCTTCCAGATCGAGCGCCCGCTCATGGCCGAGGTGCCGATGATGCCGCTGGTCGGCAACCACGACGTATCGGGCCGCGATTACTTCCGCCGCTACTTCCTGCACGCGCTGTGGTCGAACAACGAGCACTACTTCGTGCGCGACTGGGGCAACCTGCGCGTGGTCGGGGTCGACAGCGGGATCGAGTGCCGCGAGGGCTGCAGCCAGTACTACTTCGCCGAGCGCGCGCTGGCCGAGGGCGAGCGGCGCGGGCAGCTCATGGTCATGGCCATGCACTACCCGCCCTATTCGTCGGGCGAGCACGGCTCCAGCTCCGACGTCCAGGGGCCGGTCTCGGCCCTGGCCCGCCGCCACGGGGTGGAGCTGGTCGTCGCCGGTCACGATCACGACTACGAGCGCACCAAGCCGATCGACGGCACCACGTATCTCGTGTCCGGCTCGTCGGGCGCGCCGATCCGGCCGGTGCGGCCGCGCTGGTTCACCGCCGAGGCGCGCACCGAGCCGCACTACGTCCTCATCGACGTCGAGCCGGAGCGGCTCATCCTTCGCGCGGTCAACCTGGCCGGCGACACCTTCGACACCACGGTCATCGACGCCAACCCGCCGCGCCCGTGATGACCCACGCCATCCGGCGCGCCGCGCTGCTCGCCTCGATCCTGCTGGCCTCCTGCTCGGGCGGCGCCGGCGCGGGCGGCGGCCCGGCCACCGGGGCGCGACCGCCGGTGCGGCGGCAGACCGGCCGGGCCCGGCCGCCGGCGCCGCCGTCGGGTCCGATCGCCTTTGCCGAGTGCACCGCCGCTCCCTGCATGCTGCACCCGGGGCGCGGCCGCTATCACCTGTGCCTGTACGCCGCCGGCGGGCAGTGCTTCCACTTCGGCGCGCCGTGCGAGCCGTCCGACCAGTGCATGCTGGAGGCGAAGAGCGCCCAGTACCGCAAGTGCACCCGGGCGCGCGGGGGCGACTGCATCCAGTACGGCGCCGCGTGCGAGCCGGCCGGTCGCTGCATGATCGACCCGCGCGACGGGCTCACCCGCACCTGCGATCAGGTCAGCGACGGCCGCTGTCAGCGCTTCGGCGCCCCGTGCCAGCCGAAGAGCTGAGCGCGCGCGCGATCACAGCGCCTGGATCTCCAGGCCGGAGTCGGCGGTCAGCGACATCGCGCGCTCGGTCTGGCCCTGGCGCACCACGAACGAGACGTCGGTCTCGACCTCCTCGCGCGCGTTGCCCGGGACCAGCCGGCGCAGGTCGAGCTCGATCTCGCCGGTGCCGGAGCCGCGCAGCGACACCACCTCCGCGCTGACCCCGTCGGGCAGCCCGGGCAGCGCGGCGCGCTGCTTGTCGGCCGTCTGCACCGTGCGGGTGCGGACCAGCGCGCGCGGCCCGTCGAGCGCGACCAGCTCGAAGTAGGTCTTCTCGCGCACGCTGATGCCGTCCTGGGTCACCGTCTCGACCACCTCCCACCTGGCCCCGATCCCGACCGGCTCGTCCGGCAGCGGCACCACCATCTCGCCGATCGCCAGCCGCGCGCTGTTCATGAACTGGGCGAGCTCGTGTCCGATGCCGGCCGGCTGGGCCAGCGCCAGGTCGCTCACCGATCCGCGCGGCTCCACGACCAGCTGACCGGACGCGCCGACCAGGAGATCGACGCCCTTGCGCATCTCGGCGAGCAGGCTCGGGTGCGCGCTGTCGGTGCCGGTCAGATCGGCGTCGCTCACCTTGAACCGGTAGCGGACGGCCGCCCCGTCCCGCGCGCTCTCCACCTCGAACAGGAGGCGGAGCCCGGGCATCGCGACCGGAGGGACGGGGCTGCCCGGCACCTCCATCTTCATCGCCAGGCGCAGGCTGAGCGACATCCTGTGCGCCGGCGTGGGCGCCGACGGATAGCGCAGCGCCTGACGCGGCTCGCGTCCGCTCTCGAGCAGGCTGAGGACCACGCCGGGCGGCGCGGTCGGCCTGGTCTCCGCGCTGCATCCGAGGGCGAGCGCCAGCCAGCACGCCAGCGCGCGCGCGACCAGCGCGCTCCGATCCGCTCCCCGCCTCGATCGAGCCACCAGCGTGGATCGTACACGCGCCTGGCAAGGGCCGAAAATTGCTCGGTCATGACTCGCCCATGTGCGCGAAAGTGCGCGGATTCCGTCGTTTTCGAAACGCACTTTCAAATCACTCTTGACCGGTTTGGATTTGAATACTAATTTCAATTACAGGCTCACCATGTTCGTCTGCCTCTGCCACGTCACCACCGATTCCGAAGTCCGCCGGGTCATCGACCGCGGCGCCACCACCGTCGACGACGTGGGCGAGATGACCGGCGCTGGAACCGGTTGCGGCGCGTGCCGCGGGCAGATCCACGACATGCTGGAAGCGGCCGGTCGCGGATGCGAACGCGCAGGGAGTGCCTGCGCGGATTGCCCACGCCCTCGGATCTCGGTAGCGTTGGCGCTCACCAGAGATTCGAGGGAAGCCGCATGAAGGGACATTCGAAGGTCATCGAGATTCTGAACGATCTCCTGACCAACGAGCTGACGTCGGTCAACCAGTACTTCGTGCACGCGAAGATGTGCGCGAACTGGGGCTACAAGCGGCTCGCCTCGAAGGTGCGCGCGGAGTCGATCGACGAGATGAAGCATGCCGACCAGCTCATCTCGCGCATCCTCTACCTCGATGGGGTTCCGAACCTCCAGCGCCTGAACAAGATCAACGTCGGCCAGACGGTCAACGAGCAGCTGCGGCTGGATCTCGACCTCGAGAAGGGGGCGATCCAGTTCCTCCAGACCGCCATCGAGACCGTCCGCAGCCTCGGCGACTACGGCACCTTCGAGCTCATGACCGACATCCTGGTCAGCGAGGAGGAGCACGCCGACTGGCTCGAGACCCAGCTGGCCCTGGTGGACCAGGTCGGCCTCGAGAACTATCTGTCTCAGCAGATCCACGACTCGTAGCGCGCCGGCGTCCGCGGCGAGTCGCCCAGCATCACCCACGCCAGGCGAGCCCATGGCGGTGCGGTGACCCACGACCGCCGCGGCTGCACCCCGCAGGGCGGAATGTACGCGCCTGGCGATCCGGGTAAGGTCGACGGTGACCTATCGCCCGGGGGGGCGAGCCGATGCTGGCGAGAGTGGGCAATTGTCGCGAAGGCGGAGACCCGGATGGGGACCGTCTCGAAGGTGGGAGGCGAGCGCGTGAAGGCGATCGCATGAGTGGAGCACTGCGCGTGCTTCTGGTCGAGGACTCGGAGGACGACGCGGAGCTGCTCCTGCGCGAGCTCCGCCGCGGTGGTCACGATCCCCGGTGGTCGAGAGTCGATACGCCCGAGGCTTTCGCCAGCGCCCTGGTCGAGGACAAGTGGGACGCCATCTTCGCCGACTATTCGATGCCGCGCTTCAGCGCGCCCGAGGCGTTCGCCATGGTCAAGGCGCGTGGCCTCGACGTCCCGTTCATCATCGTGTCCGGCACCGTCGGTGAGGAGGCCGCGGTCGCCGCGATGAAGAGCGGCGTGCACGACTACCTGCTCAAGGACAAGCTGGCCCGCCTGGTCCCGGTGGTCGAGCGCGAGCTCCGCGAGGCCGTGGTGCGCGCCGAGGGCCGCAAGATGCAGGAGCGCCTGATGATCTCCGACCGGATGGCGTCGATGGGCACGCTGGCGGCCGGGGTGGCCCACGAGATCAACAACCCGCTGGCGTCGGTCATGGCCAACCTGGAGCTGGCCGTCCAGGGGATGGGCGAGCTGGCCGCGCAGGTCGGCGCGTCGCCGAACCTCGACGTCATCGAGGAGGAGCTGCAGGACGCGCGCGAGGGGGCCGAGCGCATCCGCAACATCGTCCGTGATCTCAAGATCTTTTCGCGCTCGGGCGAGGACCGCAAGGGCCTGGTCGACGTGCAGCGGATCCTGGAGTCGACCACCCGCATGGCGTGGAACGAGATCCGCCACCGCGGCCGCCTGGTGAAGAATTACTCCCCGGCGCCGCTGGTCGAGGCCAGCGAGGCGCAGCTCGGCCAGCTGTTCCTCAACCTGGTGGTCAACGCGGCCCAGTCGATCCCCGAGGGCGACGCCGAGCACAACCAGGTCCGGGTCAGCCTGAGCACCGATGCGGCCGGCATGGCAGTGGTCGAGATCTCCGACACCGGCGCGGGCATGCCGAAGGAGGTGCAGGATCAGCTCTACCGGCCGTTCTTCACCACCAAGCCGATCGGGATCGGCACCGGCCTCGGCCTGGCCATCTGTCACCAGATCGTGGACGAGCTGCACGGGCACATGGAGTTCTGGTCCGAGGTCGGGCGCGGCACGTCGTTCAAGATCGTCCTGCCGCCCGCGCGCGAGGAGGCGCGCGACGCGCCCAAGGTGGACAACCTGGCCGAGCTGGCCGCGCGGCGACGCGGCCGCGTGCTGGTGGTCGACGACGAGCCGCTCATCACCCGCACCGTCCAGCGCGCGCTGTCCAAGGACCACGACATCCTGGCCCTGTCGAGCGCCGAGGAGGCGCTGGCCCACATCGCCAAGGGGGAGCGGTTCGACGTCATCCTCTGCGACCTCATGATGCCGCAGATGACCGGCATGGACCTGTACGCCGAGCTCCTCCGCGTCGCCGAGGACCAGGCCGCGCGCATGATCTTCCTGACCGGCGGCGCCTTCACGCCGCGCGCCCGCGCCTTCATCGACGGGACCAGCAATCAGCTGATCGAGAAGCCGTTCGACGCGATCCACCTGCGCGCGATCATCAACGCGCAGGTCCGCTGAGCGCGAGTGCCTCGGCCCGAGATCCCGGAGGAGCGCGAGGCCGTCACCATCCTCCTGGTCGACGACGACGCGGCGGTCCGGCGCGACTACGCGCGCGCGCTGCGCCGGGCCGGGTGGCGGGTGGACACCGCGTCCGACGGGCGCGAGGCGATCGAGTCACTCGGGTCCGGCGAGTACTCGGTCATCGTCAGCGACATCTCGATGCCGGGGGTGAGCGGGATCGAGTTCCTGCGCGCGGTGCGCCAGCGCGAGCTGGACGTGCCGATGGTGCTCATGACCGGGGATCCGATGCTGCAGACCGCGGTCGAGGCGGTCGAGTACGGCGCGTTCCGCTACCTCATCAAGCCGATCACGCTCGGTGAGCTGACCGACACGGTCAGGAAGGCGATCAAGCTGTTCCGCCTGGCCCAGCTCAAGCGCGAGGCGCTCGCCGCGATCGGCGCGGAGGGCAAGTGGCTGGGCGATCGGGTCGCGCTCGAGGCGCGCTTCGAGAGCGCCCTGGCGCGCATGCACATGGAGTTCCAGCCGATCGTGAACTGGCCGGAGCGCCGCGTGTTCGCGTACGAGGCGCTGGTGCGCTCGGCCGAGTCGACCCTGGCCACGCCGGTCGATCTTCTCGACGCCGCCGAGCGGCTGGGCCGCATCCACGAGCTCGGGCGGATGGTCCGCGGCGAGGTGGCGCGTGCCGCCGAGCACGTCCCCCACGACGCGCAGCTGTTCGTCAACCTGCACGGGCTCGACCTCGACGACGAGCAGCTCTACCAGCCCACGTCGCCGCTGTCGCGCTGCGCCCCCCGCGTGATCCTCGAGGTCACCGAGCGGTGGCCGCTCGACGGGGTGAAGGGGCTGAAGGGCCGGATCCTCCGGCTGCGCGAGCTCGGCTTCCGCATCGCGCTGGACGATCTCGGCGCCGGCTACGCCGGGCTGACCACGTTCACCCAGCTCGAGCCGGACTTCGTCAAGCTCGACCGGGCGCTGGTCACCGGGCTCGACGGCAGCAACCGCAAGCGCAGCGTGGTTCGCTCGATGCTGCGCCTGTGCGGCGAGGAGCTCGGCATCCAGGTGGTGGGTGAGGGCGTCGAGACGACCGGCGAGCGCGACGCGCTCGGGCGCGACGGCTGCCAGCTCCTTCAGGGATTTCTGTTCGCGCGGCCGGGCCCCGAGTTCCCGACGCCGATCTGGTGACAGGCTCGGCCGTCTACTCGCCGGCCGGGGGGAGGACGCGATCGGCCGCGTCACGTCGACCGGGGCGGCGAGCGCGGGCCGCGCTGACCCGCATGGCGACGGCGGAGCCGGTCAGGAGGGACAGGATGGCCAGGTTCTCGGCCAGACGGATGGCGCGAAGCAGCATGATTTCACGCTACCCGTGCCGTGTTTCCGGCCGGTGAACCGGGGGAAAACTCCGTGCAACTGGCGGGTCGCAGAGGGGATCGGCGCTAGAACGTCATCTCGGCGGTGACGCGCAGCGCGTTGCCGCCGACGGTCTCCGAGCTCAGCGTCGAGTTGCCCTCGTAGGCGCAGCGCACCAGGCCGAGGCCCGACGACGTGCGCGGCCGGGAGGCGATCTCGATCAGCTTCGCCTTGTAGGCGGCCTCGGCGTTCGGGAACTGGCCGATCCAGCTGAGGCACTCCTCGAGCTCGGAGGCCTGTCGGTTGGCTGGATCGATCGGGTTCTCGACCTGGATCGTGACGGAGCCTCGCCGCCCGTTCACGCGCAGGCGCAGGGTCTTGTCGTCGCCGGCCCAGTGGCCGTACTTGATCGCGTTCTCGAGGAGCTCGCCCGTCACCATCGCGATGGCGTTGCAACCATCGACGTCGGCGAACACCGCGATGAAGCAGCTGTGCACCGAGGTGCGGAGAAGGTCCACGTTGCGCCAGTGACTCTGGACCGGTAGGTCGATCGAAAAGGTGAAGGGCTGCATGGCTTAGATGGGCCTGAGCTGGAAGAGATCGTCCCTGGCGAACACGCGCAGCGCGTCGAAGCTCATCTTCTGCCACTTGAGCGCCTGGTCGTAGCTCATCACGAGCCGCACACCCCTCGCGCGCGCCTCCTGGATGAGCTGGATGATCATCGTGATGGTTGACGAGTTGAAGTGCTCGAGCTTCTGGAAGTGGAGCTCGAGTGGCACGCCTCGCTCGACGGCCTCGGCCAGGACGCCCTGGAAGTACGGCATGAGGAGCTTGCCAGGGTAGCGCTCGTTGCTGCGTCCGATCCACGTGAGCTCGATGACGTCGGAACGCTGCCCGTTGGCAGCCAGCCTCAGATCTCCTGCCACGAAGTCATTCATCGGAATCCTCGTGTCACGAACCGGAGGTATCGACGAGCAGCTCGGCGGGAACAGGATCTCCCGTGAGGCTCTCGAGGAACGCGACCAGATCGTCCATCTCGGCACCGCTCAGGTTGAGCGGCTGCACGAGCTCATCGCGCACGCCCGCATACTCCGACATCCCGCCGCCTTCATTGTAGAACTCGACGACGTCCCTCAGGGTCGCGAGCCCGCCGGTGTGCATGAACGGCGCGGTCTCGCCCACGTTGTGCAGCGACTTGGTCCGGAAGGCGCCCTCGAGGTTGTCGGTGGCGACAACGCCTACGGTGCGGTCGATGCTGGGATCGTCGTTGTAGGGGCCGGAGGTGTTGAAGTCCGACGCGAGATAGACGTCGATGCCGGCAAAGCGCCCCGGATCGAAGTCGGGCGCCTTGAGCACGTGGTCGCCGTTCTGGGGTACGCCGGTGTTGTGATACTTCTCGTCGGTCATCGTCGGGCCCAGGTGACAGGCATCGCACCCGGCCTTGCCGATGAAGAGCTTGAGGCCGCGCTTCGCGGCGTCGGTCATCGCGGTCGTGTCGCCGTCCGCGTAGCGATCGAATGGCGATCCCACGCTGATCAGCAGGCGCTGGTACGCCTCGAGCGCCTTGCCGAAGTTTGCGTAGACCCGGTTCACGGCGTCGCGATCCGCCGGCGTCATGTCCTGCCACGGGCCCTCGGGTGCGAGCGGCGTCCCGGTGGCCGGAAACCGCGCGGCCTCCGCGTGCTCTGGATCGAGCTCGGCGGGCATCGGCGTGTCGTCGAACACCGCGTTGTACTCGTCCCTGTACTTCTGGTAGAGGAAGTGCGCGACGCTCGAGCGATCCATCCCCATCACGAACTCGGCCGGGATCAGGTTCTTCGCCCACAGCGAGTCGTTGAAGCCGCTCCAGCCGAACTGTTCCTTGTAGTAGGCCACGTTGATCATGGACGGGCTGTTGCGGAAGAACCAGTCGACCCCGAGCGACGTGCCATTCGGCCGCGAGCGCGTGTCGACGAACCACTCCTCGAGGTGGCAGGAGCGGCACGAGACCTTGCCCGTCTCGCCGACGGTGCCCAGGCCGCCGTTCTGACCATCGTCGCCGACGACGATCGGCCCGGAGTAGCCCTTCTCGAAGAAGAACCGCTGGCCGAGGGCGGCGGCGAGCGGATCGTCCGCGTACTTGTTCGTCGTATCCGGCTGCAGGGTGGGCAGCGGACCGAGCGCATTCAGCTTGGTGACCTCGGCCGCGGTGAACATCCCGTCGTACAGCTCCTCACTGCCACCGCAACCCGTGGCGCCAGCGAGCACCATGGCGCTCGCGAGGAAACCTGCTTCACGCATGATTCGCCTGTTCCGACCGAGCTGCATACGAGATCGATATCGTCCATTCCCGGCAATCGTTGAGTGGGGAACTGGGGTGGTCGGGCGTAACCATGGCGTGAGACGTGGGCCCGACAGGGGTCAAGCCCGACGCATCGCGAGCAGGGTCGCGTCGTCGGCCAGCACCGGCGAGTGTCGGAGCACGGCCTCGAACAGCGAATCTCGGATCGCCTGGACCGGTCCAGTCGCGTGCTGCGCGACCAGCGCGCTCACCGCCTCGTAGCCGAACTGTTGGCCCTGGGAGTCCTCGGCCTCGGTCACGCCATCGCTGAGCAGCACGAAGACATCTCCCGGGTCGATCCGCCATGTGGTCTCGACGTTCACCCGGTCGATGTCCTCGGCGACGCCGATGAACGTCCCGGGCGTCGCGAGCAGCTCCACCGTCCTGGTCGCGCTTCGCCACGCCACGGCGTCCATGTGTGCCCCGGCTACCACGATGGTTCCGTCGCGGCGGTACCGCATCAACGACAGGGTCATGTGGCGCTCGGCCTCGAGCCGGCCGTGGATGTTCTCGTAGATCACGCGGTTGAGCGTCTTCAGCACCTCGCTCGGGCTCGCGTCGGGCTGCGAGCGGACGAGCGAGGCGACGCCGGCCTGCACCATCATCATCACGAGGCCCGACGTCAGGCCGTGTCCCGACACGTCGCCGATCGCGATCCAGCAGCCGTCGTCGACGGTGAGCACGTCGTAGTAGTCACCGCCGACCTCGGACGCGGTGATCATGCGCGCCGACATCTCGAGGTGAGCCCCGTCGAGCTTGCGGGGCAGGATCGAGATCTGGATGCGCGCGGCAATCTCGAGCTCGCGCGCGAGGCGCTCCTTGTCGACCAGCGCGACCCGCGACTCCCCGATCTCCTTGGCCATGTCGTTCATCGCCGAGCCGAGCTCCTCGACCTCTCTCGGTCCGGAGATCGTGCGAGCGGCGAGGTCGCCGCCCGCGATCGCGTGCGTCCGCGCCACCAGCGCGTCGATCGGCCGCGACAGACGCCGCGCGAGCACCAGCGCGATGGCGAGCGTCGCCAGTGCGGCGGCGCCGACCAGCGCGAGCAGGATCCGCAGCACCCGCCGCGCCGGCGCCAGCGCCTCGTCGATCGAGCGCACCAGCAGGTACTCGACGCGATGCTCGCCCTGGTAACCCGGGACCGGGATGAGCTGCGCGAACCAGTGCGTGTCACCCGCCGTGACCTCCCGCTCCCCGCGCCGGACCTGGTCGGTCAACCGCTGCACGTCGGCGGCCTGGACGCCACCGGGCAGCCGGGTGAGCGCGACGCTGTCGGAGACGACCACCACCGGGCCGCCGGCGTGGCGCGCCATCATGACCGCGGCGGCGTCGTCGAGCGCGTGGCCGAGCACCAGCGCGCCGACGATGCGTGCACCGAACTCGAGCCGGCAGCCGTGAACCTGGAAGACCACGCCGTCGGCCAACCACACGCCCGAGGCCTCGCCCTCGGCGAGCGCGCCCCGCACCACGGCGCGGTCCATGAGGTCGAAGCCGGCCGCCTCGGGGGCGGCGGAATCGGCGATGAGTTGCCCGCGGTCATCGACGATGACGAACACGCCCGCGCGCACGGTCTCCGCCAGCGACTGGACCGCGTCGAGGATCGTCTCGCGCGCTACGTCCTCGGTGGCGACGACCGCCCGCAACCGGGGCTCCTCGGCCACGATGCGGCACTCCTGGCGGTAGAGCGACTGGCGAATGGCATGGAGATCGAGGGTGACCTGCCGGCTATTGGCGAGGTCCTGAGTGACGCGCGCGCGGGTCGAGCGGTCGAGCACCGTCGCGATCGTGCCGATGGTCGCGCCGAGGATGACGAGCACGAGCAGCAGCACCCACAGAAAGACGGTGGTCCGCAGCTTCACGATGGCGGCCGTTCTCCAGGGGGTGGCGGCTTCACCATCGACGTCTTGCCGACGCCCACCTGGGTCCTGATGAGAAGCTGCTCCTCGACGTGGAGCCCGAGCTCGCGGGCAACGCTCTCCGACAGCGCGCGATGCAGCACCTCGACGAGCGCCGTGTCCCGCGCGCGGAACGTGAATGTGTCTCGCCACGATGCGCGGGGCGCGATCCGCGTGTCGCTCGCGACCCTGGTCGCGCGCCAGAACGGAGCCTCGGCGCCCGACCCGTCGACCAGCACGCGGCCGAGCGCGCGGGTCTGGACCTCACCGCCCACCGTGACCCGCACGACGATCCGTCGCTCGGGCAGGCCGGCGGGCACGAAGTGTCCCGCGTTCGTGTTGGTCAGCGTCACGGTCACGGCGGTCGTCCCGGCCCGCGCGTCGTGACGCGACGAGACCCCGAGGCCGAGCGCGCGCTGCCGTAGGTCAGTGGCGAGCCCGAGCAGCCCGTGGTGCGGCACGCCCGAGCGCACCGGCGAGCCCACCGCGAGGGCGGCGCGCTCGGCGGGCATGTGACAGCGCTGGCAAGGCGTGCTCGCGGCAGGGCCGGCGCGCCAGTCGGCGTACTCGGTGATGACGGGCAGGCCGTTCGGCTCCCACCAGTGGCACGAGCCGCAGATCGCTGCCTGCCTGTGCTCGGGCGAGCAGCCCATGCGATGGAAGTAGTGGTCGGTGAGATCGCAGCGCGGTCCATACTTGACCATGTCGTCGACGGCGAGCCGAAAGCCGGCGCCGGCGACCTCGGGCTTCGGGTCGCGCAGCGTGTGGCACACGTCGCAGGTGACGCCCTCCATCGCCACGGCGTCGCGCGCCACCACCGCACCGAGCGGCACGTGACAGCGATCGCACGTCGCATCCTTCGCCGACGACGCCGCCGCGCGGTACACGGAGGACGACGCCGCATGTGCGTGCGCCGAGCCCGACCACTCGTCGAACATCTTCTCGTGGCACTCGCCGCACCTGGAGGCGGCGGTCACGAACACCTTGCGCACCGGCGGCGCATCGGCGGTCACCGCGGCGGGCGCCGCATCACCGGGGACCGCCTCGACGGCCACCGACCGCCGCGCCGCATCGGATGACTCGCAACTCCACGATAGCCACGCGACGAGCGCTACTTGTAGCGACCGTATGGCGTGCCGTCCTTCCTGAGATGCGAGTCCTTGCGGATCGTCGCCGACAGCTCGAGCTTCACGTCGACGACCTCCCCCGCCTTCACCGTGATCGTACCGGTCGCCTGGTCGCCGGTCGGCAGCCACGCGACGATCGCGAGCTCGCCGGGCGGCACGCCGGTGATCCGGAAACGGCCCTGTGCATCGGTGTTCGTGTAGAACGCGCTGTCGAGCACCTTCACCCTCGCGATCATGTTGGGATGAATGTTGCAGTAGACGTCGACCGTGCCGGCGTGCTTCATCTCGACGGACTTCGTGGTGCCGCTCTTGTAGAGCCCGAGATCGAAGCGGGCCGGTCGAGACACCGAGAACACGTTGTGAAAGAACTTGTCGTCGTTCGGGAAGTCGACCGTGGCGCCCCGCACGACGATCGTCAGCGGCGGATCGAACTGCTTCTCGCGCTGCCGGATCACCGCGTGGCCCACCGGCACGGCGGGCGTCCCGGGCGCGCCCTCGAGGTACACCAGGACGCCTGCGCCGTCCTTCCGGTCCTTCACGATGACCGTGCCGGTGACCTCGCCGGTCGCCGGCGCGCCGTGCGCCTCGACGGGAAGTCCGGCGCCGATCGCCAGCGCGATGATCACGAGCTTGGTCATGGGGTCCCTAGTACTTGAGCAGGAGCGACGTCGTGAACACGTTGTTGGGGAACTGGGGCAGTCGCCCGAGCTCGCGGTTGAGCGTGGCCTCCACCTTCACGATCACGTGGGCTCCCAGCTCGCTGCGCAGTCCGAGCGTGTAGCGCACCAGCTTCGAGATGTAGACGAAGCTCGCTCCACTCTCGTGGACGGCGTCGCGCCAGTCGACCCGCGCATACGGCTCGAGCTCGTTGGTCAGCCGATGGCTGAGGAGGCCGTAGGCGCCCTTGTAGCGGATGCACGCGGCGACGTCGCAGCGCGGCGCCATCGGTGAGGTCTCGCCATTCGCCCGGCCCTTCACCAGCTCGGTGGTGAGCTCGAAGTCCTTCCAGTCGACGTGGAGGTCGCCGCCGACGTGCCACTGATACACGCCATCGTCGGTCTGTAGATCTTGTGCGCCGATCGCGCCGGAGACTCCGAGCTCGATGCGTTCGACGGCCAGGTACGACAGCCGCCCGGCGACCGTCTTCATCTGATTGCGATCGATCTCGTCCGACAGCGGGAAGCCCTCGATGGCGTGGCTGCCGTTGGTGACGGACACATTGGCGATCAGCGCGTCGTCGAGCAGCTTCAGGCGGGCCTTGATGCCGAGCGGGCGCCCGCACGTGTAGCGGCAGATGAGCGAAGGCGTGATGCCGGTGCGGTCGGGTGACTCGAGCGACCGATACTCACGCCCGATCACCGAGTCGAACTTGCCGACCTGCAGCGCGAGCGAGAGCCGCTCGAACGCCGGGCGCCACTCGCCATAGGCCAGCTTGACGTCGACGTAGTCGCCGAGGAAGGCACCCATTGGATCCGACACGTCGCGGCCGCGCGGTACGAAGTCGACGCTGCCGATCAGCGACGCGGTGTCGCCGATCCCGACCAGCAACCCGAGGTTGAGCGCGTTGACGATGAACGTCGACTTGCCGCGCGAGTCGATCGGGTCGAACGTGACGGCGCGCGACTCGCCGGTGTCGGCGGGCTCGCCGCGCGAGTTCACCGCGGTGGACAGCGGGTCGCCCATGAAGACCCAGGAGTCGGGCACGATGCCGGCGTACTCGGGGAAGTACGCGTTGCCGAGATCGGTGCGCGTGCCGGCGCCATTGCCGTCGGTCGCGAAGAACCCGACGTCGAGATAGCCGGAGAACCGGGCCGACAGGCGTGCCGCCTCGTCGACCTTGTACTCCAGGAAGGCGTTGTCCTCCCTCAGCTGGGCGAGCTCGTCCTCGAGCTTCTGCATGCGGGCGTCCCGGTCGGCGTCGTCCTTGGTGGGCGGTGTCGCGGGCGTGTCCGGCGGTGGCGAGGGCGGCTCATCGGCGACCGCGTGCCGCGAGGCCGCGAGCGAGAGGACGACTCCGAGACACGCGGTGAATGCCGTCTTCATGGTCCTCACTCGCCAGCCATGTGCGTGTGGTCGCTCGACACGACCGGCGGCGCGCTCGCGATGCAACCGTCGCCGATCCGACCCGCGGCGACCTCCGCGGCCCACCGCTCGGCGATTCGCTCGACCAGCAGGGCCGGAGCGCCCCACAGCCCGAGCAGCGCGGCGGGACCGCACGGATCCCGCAGGCCGGTCCACTCGGTGATGTCGGAGGTCCCGAGGCGGTCGACCTCGAGCAGCAGGGCGGCCAGGGCGTCGGTCGGGGACGCCCCCGAATCCACCGCCGACTGCATGCGTGCGCGGCCACGCTCGGCGAGCGCGATGATGGGGTCCGCCGCGGCGCCGTCCAGTGCGAGCAGCAGGCCGCTGTCGATCATCTGCTCGAAGTACATGGTGCCGACGAGGTCGATCGCCTCGGTCAGCGTCGAGACCTCGGTGCGCGCGCCGAGGAACTCCGACCCGGTCATGTGAAGGAGCGCGGCCGCGAGCGCCGGGTGGCAGATCACCTGCAGGAGTGCATCGCGCCCGGCGGACACCGCGGTGCGCGCGCGCTCGATCGTGGCCGCGTCGATCCCGAGCGCCGTGATCGATCCCACCGCGAGCGGCTCGCCGCCGTCCTCGGCCGGTGGGCCGGCGAGCTGGGCCAGCTTCGCGTAGTGATAGAGATCCTGGCACGTGTCGGCGATGGTCTTGATGTTGGCCGGCTTGCACAGGAAGCGCTGCGCGGTCGGTAGCGCGCGGGTGGCGGCATCTGCCTCGGCCGTGCCCGTGAGCAGGACCCGGCCCACGTGTGGCGTGACGCGTGCGATCTCGTCGAGCAGCTCGATGCCGTTGATGCCCGGCATCTGCATGTCGCTCACGACCACCGCGCACGGCTCCATCGCCAGCGCGACCAGCGCCTCGGCGGCCGAGCACGCGGTCGCGATCTCGAACGTGTTCGTGCGCCGCGAGAGCGCGCGGCGCAGCCCGCTGACGACCTGTTGCTCGTCGTCGACCAGGAGGATGCGGGGCCGCGGTGGGGTCATGATCTGTCGCGGACCGGGCCGCGCACCGGCAGGGACACGAGGAAGCGCGTCCCCGCGCCGGGCGTGCTGTCGAACGTGAGCAACCCGGAGTGCCGGGCCACGACGTTGTGTGCGATGGCCAGCCCCTGACCGGTACCGCGGCCGACCGGCTTGGTGGTGAAGAACGGATCGAACACGCGGTCGCGATTCTCCGGTGGGATCCCGATGCCGTTGTCGGCGATCGAGATCTCGACCCGCCCGCGCGCCTTGTCGTGAAGCGACTCGATCTGGATGATGCCCTGGGTCTTCGGCTCGCGGCGATCGATCGCGTGCGCGGCGTTGACGATCAGGTTCGCGAGCACCTGCTGGATCTCGCCGACGTGGCAGTGGACCTGGGGCAGCTCGCCGAGCGTCAGCTCGACGTCGGCGACCTGACGGTACTCGTGCCGCACGACCTCGAGCGTCGCGTGGATCGCGCGGTTGAGGTCGGCCAGCCGCATCTCGGGCGCGTCACTGCGCGAGAACTCGCGCATCGCGCCGACGATCCGCGCGATCGACTTGGCGCCGCTCAGGATCGACGTCACCGCCGCGTTTATGTCGGTGTCGAGCTCGGGTAGCTCGGCCAGCAGCTGGCGGGCGCTGGCACCGCCGGCCTCCTCGGGCCAGCTGCCCCCGGTGGTCGCCAGCGTCTCGATCGCCGGCAGCCACTCGGTGAGCACGGACTCGAGCATCTCGGCATTCGACAGGATGTACTGGGTCGGCGTGTTGATCTCGTGCGCGATGCCGGCCGCGAGCTGGCCGATGCCCTCGAGCTTGTTCGCCAGCCGGCGCTCGTCCTCGAGTCGCGTGCGCTCGACCATCTCGACACGCAGTCGATCGTTGGCGCCGCGCAGCTCGGCGAGCACGCCGGCCGTGGCGGCGTGGCTGCGCGTGAGCTCTGCATTCGCCTCCCCGATCCGGAGCTCGAGATCGGCCGCGCGGTCGGCGTGGCGGCAGCGCCGCCACCAGCTCGCGACCGCCTGGCGAGCTCGGTGGAGCACGGCGCCGGCGGCGAACGGCCGGTGGAGGACCTCCCAGTCGTCGCAGCGCTCGCGGGCGAGCAGCCCGCAGATCTCGTCGAACGGCGGATCGTCCGCGGTCACCACCACGCAGCCCATGTCGGGATCGAGCGCGAGGAGCTCGCGCAGCGCCCCGGGCCCGCCGAGCAGCGCGAGGTCGACGAAGACGGCCTGCACGCGCGCGCCCGACGCGAGCTCGGCGCGCACCACGTCGATGGCTCGATCGCGAGACGACGCGCCGAGCACGCGCGCGACCGGAGCGAGCTGCCCTCGATAGGTCTCCACGTCGTGGTCCAGGACCAGGATCGTCGGCGCAGGATGAGCCTGCAGGTCCGGCGTGGCTGCCCGGACGAACGACGAGGTCATGCCTGGCTGATCGGCCGGCTGGGTGGAGCCTTGAGATACGATCGCCAACAGATGGAAACCGCTGCGATCGGGCAGGCCTGCCACCCCGGGCGGGCGGTACGCGGGGGCGCCGCGGCGAAGCTGTGACGTCGTGGCTGGTCCGCCGAAGCGGGAGCTCCGCGAGTCGTGAGAGTCATCGTGCGGTCGAATTGCGCGCGCAGTTCGCGCGCACGATCGTCGAGCGAGCGTGAGTACCACCGGGGCCGGGAATCTGGCTCCGGCCACGGGGTTCTTCTTGACAAGATGAGCCTCGACTAAGAGAGTCATTCGTTAACAACGAATGAGAATGCACAGTCCATATGCTGTTTAGGATTGTGATTCGATGTCTCAGTCACTGTCTCACTGGTGACCAGAGGCGGGCCAGGTCGATGGAGGAAGTCCCATGAGGCGTGTCCAGGTCGCCCCGATCCGCTCGAGCCGTCCGGATTCGCCGGCAGCCGTCGCTGCGGCCGCGCTGGCCGACGAGTGCCTCGGCCTCCAGCTCTCGCCCGATCTCGAGGCCGCGCTCGCCGGGCTCCCGCCGCTCGCGTGGATCGGTTCGGGCCTGTCGCGCATCGCCGCCGAGCTCGGCGCCCGGTCGTGGCAGCGCGTCGGGGGGGCCGGGACCGTCTTCACGCCTCTCGAGTACTGCGTCGGCGGCGCGGCGGCCTACACGCCCGTGCTGATCACCTACGGCGGCGGCAACCTCGACAGCCAGGCCACCGCCCGCCAGATCGCGGCCCGGCGACCGCCGCGCGTCATCTTGCTGACCGGGTTCGCGGGATCGCCGTGCGAGCGCCTGCTCGCCGCGTCGGGCTCGGTCGTGGACGTCGTGGTGCTGCCGGAGCACCCGCGTGAGCGGCGCTTCGTCGCGGTCCTGCCGCTGCTGGCGATGGCGGGGCTCGCCCTCCGGCTCGCGCTGCCCCGGTCAGGGCGAGACCAGGCCCGCGCCGCCCTCGACGGCGGAGCCCGGCGAGCCGACAGCCAGCGAGGACCACTCCGCGATCGAATCCTGGCCGCGCCCGACTGGCGCGATCGGCGCTGGATCGCCCTGGCCGGCGGGATGACGAGCGTCGCGGCCCTCGCCTGGCAGGCGGTGCTGGCCGAGGCCGCGCTGGCCGACGTGATCGTGGCCGACCTCAAGGACTACTCGCACGGCAGGTACATGTCCGCCCTCCAGCGCGACGACATGGCGTACCTGGTGCTGTCGGACGAGCGCTGCCACAACCTGGGCCGCACCCTGAGCCGGCGGTTCGCGCCCTTCTTCCCGGTCGCGCACGTCGAGCTCGGGGGTGGACCACTCGAGGCGGCGTGGGGCCACCTCGTCCTCGCCGCCTCGCTGGTCGAGGACCTCTGCGCCGCGGCAGGCTGGGATCTGGCCGCCCCGCCGCGTCCCGAGATCGTCAGGTCGTGGAGCAACTGGGGCCAGGTCCAGGGCTCCGCGCCGGGTGGAGGGCGGATCTGATGGCCGGCGCCGGGCTGCACTTCTTCGGGCAGGAGGAAGAGGACGCGGTCCTCGAGGTGCTCCGCACGCGCCAGCTGAGCCGGTACCGCGCGCCGGGCGACCCGATCCCGTCGATGACGGCGCGCTTCGAGGCCGAGCTCGCTCGCTGGTCGGGGACCGCTCACTGCCTCGGCGTCAACAGCGGCACATCCGCGCTCCTGGCCGGGTTGCTGGCGCTCGGAATCGGCCCCGGCGACGAGGTGATCGTCCCCGGGTACACCTTCGTCGCGACCATGGCGAGCGTCGTCTACGCCGGTGCGACGCCGGTCCTGGCCGAGGTGGACGAGTCGCTCACGCTCGACCCGGCCGACGTGGCCGCGCGGATCACCAGCCGGACCCGCGCCGTCATCGCGGTTCACATGCTGGGCGCGCCGTGCGACATGGCGTCGCTCGACGACCTGACCCGCCAGCACGGCCTGGCGCTCATCGAGGACGTCGCCCAGGCCTGCGGCGGCCGCTACCGCGGCAGGGCGCTGGGCGGGTGGGGGCGTTTCGGGGCGTTCTCGCTGAACGTCTTCAAGGTCATCACCGCTGGCGACGGAGGAGCGATGATCACCGACGATCGCGCCCTCTTCGAGCGCGCGTTCTCGATCCACGACCACGGCTTTCGCCGCTTCGAGGGCGGTGCGCTCGACGGCGACGGCGTGTTCGGGCTGAACCTGAGGATGCACGAGCTCACCGGGGCGGTGGCCCTCGCCCAGGTCCGCAAGCTCGACCAGATCCTGGCCCACCTGCGGCGGCGCAAGCGGCTCCTGGTCGAGGCGCTGGGATCGATCCCGCGGCTGCGCGCGCGCACGCTGCACGACGCGGACGGCGAGTGCTGCACGACGCACGTGTACCTCGCGCTCGACCGCGATCGGGCGCGACGGCTGGCGAAGGGCCTCGGTACCCGCACGCTGGCGGAGTCGGTCAAGCACAACTACGCCTCGATGGGGCAGCTCCTCCGGCGGGCCGAGTACCACGCCGGCATGTTGCCGCGCACCGACGACCTGCTCGGGCGGAGCGTCGGGCTCGGGATCGGCGTGCGAGACGACTTCCTCGGCTTCGGGCTGGCGGTCGACCTCGCCGCCGACGACGCCGCCATCGCCGAGCTGGCGGGGCGCTTCCGCGGGGCAGCCCTGGAGCTGGCGTGACCTCCGCGGCCCCGAGTCGCGGGTCGGACGCCGCCGCCTGGTCCTTCGAGCTCGTGGCCGGGGCGGAGCGGCTCCACCGGCTGAGCGACGAGTGGCGCGCCCTCGACGAAGCCAGCGCCGAGGGGACGGTCTTCCAGAGCTGGGAGTGGCACCAGGCCTGGTGGGACGCGATGGGGCGGGCGCAGGCCGGCTGCGAGCCGCTCATCGGTCGACTCCGACGGGGCGGCAGGACGGTCGGCATCCTCCCGCTCATGCGGGTGTCGCTGGGCGCGCGCACGGTGCTGCGATTTCTGACCTCGCCGGTGGCCGACTACCACGACTGGATCGGGGCCGGGCCGCTCCCGGGTGAAGCGATCGATCGGGTGGCCGAAGGCCTGGCCGAGGACCCCGCCACCGACGGAGTCGAGCTCGACGAGGTCAGTCCCCGAGCGATCCTCGATCCCGCGCTCGATCGGCTGCGAGACGTGCTTTCGGCCGAGATCGAGCCGAGCTCGCGCTGCCCTTACGCGGAGCTGGGGGCGGCGCCTGGCCGTCGAGTCGGGATGAGCCAGTATGCGCGCAAGGCGCGCCGGCTCGAGGTCCGCGCGGCCCCGCTGGCGGTCGACCACCTGACGGACGCGCGCGAGGTGCGCGCCTGCCTCGACGACTACTTCCGCATGCACACGGACCAGTGGCGGGCACGCGCGGACGTGGCCGGCTCCTTCGAGGAGGCCGCCAACGTTCGCTTCTTCGAGGCGCTCGTCGATCGGCTGGCGCCGCGCGGCTGGCTGCTGCTCAGCAGGCTGCGGTCGGGCGACCGCGCGATCGCCTACGACCTCAGCTTTCGCCGGCGCGGCGTGCTGTCGACCTACCGGGCGACGTTCGCCCGCGACATGGCCGCCGACTCCCCGGGGCACGTGCTGCTCGCCCGGCTGCTTGCCGTGGCGCTCGCCCAGGGCGTGCGCGAGGTCGACTTCCTGCGCGGCGAGTACTCGTACAAGGCGATGTACGCCACCGGCGAGCGGCGCAGCCGACGCCTGCGGACCCGGGCTTCGACGATCCCGCTGGCGCGAGACGACGGCATCGTCGCGCTCAGCTCGCTGCGTCCGCTCCCCCCCACACCGGCGACCGTCCCCGCCGGGACGCGAGAAGGAGAACAATGACCCTTGCCAAGCTCTCCGCCGAGGACCATCCCCCGGCGCGAGACGTGATCGACCTGGTCGTGAAGAAGCTGTACCAGATCACTCGCGAGACGACCCTCGACTACGCGATCCGCGTCGGAAGCCTGATCATCCACTACTTCTACGGTGGGGAGATGAAGACGTGGCGCCGCAAGGGGCCGAAGACGACCTCGTTCCGCGTGCTCGCCGGTCACCCCGACCTGCCGATGAGCGCCTCGACCCTCTACCGGTGCGTGGCGATCTACGAGCTCTGTGAGCGCCTCGGCGTGGTGAGCAAGTGGAACCGGATCACCGTCAGCCACCTGCGCCTGGTCCTGCGCCTGGACGAGGCCGAGCAGCGTCGCCTGCTGGCGGCCGCCAACGGCGAGCGATGGAGCGTGCAGCGCCTCCAGGCCGAGACGGAGGAGGTCGTGCGGGCCTCGACCCCGCGCGCGCGCCCGACCGGGGTCAAGCTCACCCGCTACACTCGCTCGCTCGAGCGCATCATCAGGACCAGCACGAGCCTGCTGGCCGAGCTGCCCGAGGCCGAGCTGGTCATGCCGGGGAGGTACTCGGACCTGCGCGAGGCGGTGGAGTCCTCGATCCGGATCCTCGAGCAGGCGCGCGACCTCCTCGGCGCGTGCGCCGTGGCCAGGTCACCCGTGATCGCCGGGCCGGAGCTGGAAGCGGCCGACGAGTCGGCCGCCTGAGCGCCGCGTCAGTCCTGGCGCAGCGCGATCATCGGATCGACCCGTGTGGCGCGGTGGGCCGGTACCAGGCATGCCAGGGCCGCCACGGCGAGCACGACGCCGGCCACGCCGGCGAACGTCGCCGGATCGACCGCGCTCACCCCGTAGAGCGCGCCAGCGACGTACGCCTTCAGCACCGTGCTCAGGGCGAACGAGGCCGCCAGGCCCACGCCGATCCCGATCCCGGCGAGGAGCAGCCCCTCCGCCATGACCCGGCGGCGGAGCAGATCAGGGCGCGCGCCGAGCGCCATGCGGATGCCGAACTCGCGCGTCCGCTGCGCCACCGAATAGGACATGACGCCGTAGATCCCGATGGTCGCGAGCGTGAGCGCCAGGCCGGAGAAGATGGCCAGGAGGAAGGTGAGGAAGCGAGACTTGCCCGCCGTCTCGCGGAGGACGTCCTCCAGGGTCCGGAGCTGGTGAACCGGCACCGTCGGATCGACCTCGGTCACGACGCGCTGGATCACCGCCATGGCGGCGTCCGGCTGGGCCGCCCCCCGCGCGATCACGTCCATGTTGTAGGGGGTGTCGCCCGTGATCGCCTCGGCCTGACGCAGCGAGAGGAAGACCTCCGTGCCGGTCGGCGCCTCGAGGCTCTGCTGCTTGACGTCGGCGATCACGCCGACGACGGTCTGCCACTTGCCACCGCTGACCTCGGGCGCGACGCGGAGCCGCTTGCCGATCGGATCGTCGCCCGGGTAGAGCCTGCGGGCGAGGGTCTCGTTCACGACGACGACCGGGAGCGAGCCCGCGACGTCCTGCGGCCCGAGGAAGCGCCCGCGGATCAGGCGCACGCCCATCGCGCTGAAGAAGTCGTCGCCGACCACCTGCCAGTAGTCGATGGAGCGGCTCGTCTGGCCGGGAGGGGGAGGCTTGCCCTCGAACACCGCGTCGTGGGCGCCGATGTCGCGCGCCATGGGTCGCTCGCTCATCAAGGTCACGGCGGACAGGACCGGCTCGCCCTTCAGGCGATCCTGCAGCCGCAGCCAGAACTGGAGCTTCTCGGCCGCGCTGGGCTGGTCCTTCACCCCCCACACCATCTCGACCTCACCCGTGACCAGTCCGGCCGGCTGGAACCCGGGATCCACCCGGTGCAGGTTGACGAAGCTGCGGACCATCAGGCCGCAGCCGATGACCAGGACCACGGCGAGGGAGACCTCGCTGATGACCAGGGCGCGGCGGAAGCGCTGCCGGCCGGGAGTCGTGGCGCGCTGACCGTCCTTGAGATCGGCGCCGAGATGGGCGGCGCGAGCGTGCAGGATCGGCGTCAGCCCGAAGAGCACGCTGGTGGCCAGCCCGACGAGGAGGGCGAACCCGAGGATCGGGAGGCTCATCCCGATCTCGCTGGCCCGCGGCGCCCCGGCCGGCAAGAGCGCTACCGTCCCGTCGATCCCCCACTTGGCCAGGCCGATGCCGAGCGCGCTGCCGAGCAGGCCAAGGAACGCGCTCTCGGTCAGGAACTGGCGGACCAGGCGCCGCCGGCTCGCCCCCAGCGCCGTCCGGATCGAGATCTCGCGCGTGCGAACCTCGGCCCGGGCCCGCAGGAGGTTGGCCACATTCGCGCACGCGATGAGCATCACGAGCAGGACCGCCCCCTGCAGCAGCCACAGGGTCGATCGGACCGGCCCGACGATCTCGTCCTTGAGCGCGTGGATCTCCATCGGATGCGCCGCGCGCGAGAGCGCGTGGCCGTGGCCCGCCGCCTGCCAGCCGGTCATCAGGGCGTCCAGCTCGGACCGGGCCCGCGCCAGCGACGTGTCCGATCCGAGCCGGCCGAGGCCCGAGACGTAGTGCTCGTCCCGGGCGGTCGAGGCGGGGTCGAGCTCCAGCGGGAGCCACAGGTCGACGTCGGCGCGGGGGAACGCGAAGTCGGCCGGCATGATGCCGACGATGGTCGCGGTCATGCCGTCGACCGTGACGCGTCGGCCGACCGTGGCCTGGCTGCCGCCAAAGGCGCCCTTCCACAGTCGGTGGCTGATGACCAGGGCGCGGATGTCTCCCGGCAGGTCCTCCTCGGGGGTGAAGTAGCGCCCGATGGCCGGCCGCACGCCGATCGTCTCGGCGAACGAGGCGGTCGTGTACGCCGCCGGCGAGCGGATCGGCCGCTCGTCGGCGCCGAGGGCCGCGGCGGCGACGTGATAGCCGGCCACGGACTGGTAGGACCGGGCATCGCGGCGGAGGTCGAAGTACTCCGGCGCGGAGAGCCAGAACCGATCCAGGTGCTGCGCGGGCGTGGCGGTGTACAGGCGAACCAGCCGGTCCGGGTGCGGGTAGGGCAGCGGCGCGAGCAGGACGGCGTCGACCACCCCGAAGATCGCGGTCACCGCACCGATGCCGAGCCCGATCGTCAGGATCACGATGGCGCTGAGGGTGCGGTCCTTGATCGTGAGCCGCAGCGCAAAGCGGAGATCCTGAAGGAATCCGGTCATGGCCAGAAGCCTACTTCAGATGAGTCGCTGGCCGTGAGTCTTCGTTCCAGATGTCGAGTCGGCATTTCCACGTGGCAACACCGGTGCTCGTCGTTCCGCCCGGGCAGCCGCCGGACTGAGGATCATGGCAGCAGTCCGATTGGCAAGCAGAAACTCACTGTCTCGGCGAGGTGACCAGAGTGGAGTAGGGTGACCGCGATGGGTGAGCGGGATCGCGACCTCGAGATCTTCCGGCAAGAGGCGCTCGAGCATCGCGCGCGCTCGCGGCGCCAAGGCGACCTGCTCCGGATCTCGCCGGCCTGGATGCGTCACACGTGGTGGCTGCTGCTGGCCCTCACCGCGACCGGCGCGGTCTACTTGTGGCTGGGCCGGATCGACGATTTCGCCGCCGGGCCGGCCCTGGTCGTCGACGACAGCCGCGTGGACGTCGTCGCGCCGGGCGCCGGCGTGGTCGCCAGCATCGATGCGCGGCCCGGCGACGCGCTGGCCGCGGGCCAGGTGATCCTGCGCCTCCGGGGCGACGAGCGCGGAGGGGGCGGGCCGCGCCCCGGCGCGGCGACCGGCGGCGAAGGATCGCTCCTCCTGGTCCGCGCGCCGATCGCGGGCCGGCTGGGCGAGCTGGATGTCCGCCGCGGCCAGTCAGTGGCGACCGGGAAGCGGCTCGCCGCGGTGGTGGAGCCGCGGTCGGACCTGACCCTCATCGCGCTCATGCCCGGTCCCCAGCGATCCCTGCTTCGTCCCGGGGCGGCGCTCCGCGTCGAGCTGAGCGGGGATCCGCACGGGCACCACGACGTGGTCATCGAGCGGCTCGGAGACCGTCTGCTCGGGCCGGAGGAGGCCAACCGGCTCCTGGGCGGCCGCGCCTCCGTCGCGGTCGGCGCCGGCTCGTACGTGCTGGTCCGGTCGCGGCTGCCGGCGGTCGGATACCGAGGCCGCGGCGTCGACCCCGGCGACTGCGACGGTATGACCGGCACCGCGCGCGTGCACGTCGGCTCGCGGCCCGTCCTCCTGGCGATCGTCCCCGGCCTCGCCCAGCTACTCGACGATCATGGCGACTGACGACGACCTCGGCGACGACTTTCCCGCGGTGAAGCGCCTGCGGCTCCGCCGGCGGAGGCGCGCGATCCCCTTCATCCCGCAGGTGAGCGGCACCGAGTGCGGCGCCGCCTGCCTGGCCATGGTGCTGTCGTACCACGGCAAGGACGTGCCGCTCGACGCGGTGCGCGACGCCACCGGGACCGACCGGGACGGCACGTCGGCCCTGCGCCTGGCCCAGGCCGCGCGCTCGTACGGCATGCAGGCCCGATGCGTGTCGTTCGAGGTCGAGGCGCTCTCGCTCATCGACGCCGGAACGATCCTGCACTGGGACTTCAAGCACTTCGTCGTCTTCGAGAAGCTCGATCGCGACACCGTCCAGGTGGTCGATCCGGAGTTCGGACGGAGGCGGGTGTCGATGGCCGAGTTCCGGCGCGCCTTCACCGGCGTCGCGCTGCAGCTGCAGCCAGGCGAGGGGTTCCTGCCGGAGCGCAAGGAGCGCGGCGTCCTCGGCCGCTACGTCCGCCAGATGCTGATGCAGCCTGCCCTCTGGCTGCGCATCCTCTTCATCTCGCTTCTGGTGCAGCTGTTCGCGCTGTCGCTGCCGATCTTGACCAGCGCCGTGGTCGACGGTGTGGTGCCGCGCGGCGACCGCTCGCTGCTCATGGCGCTCGGGGTCGGCCTGCTCCTGCTCGCCGTCTTCCAGTGGCTGGCCCAGCTCCTCCGCGGCCACCTCCTGCTCTACCTGCGCACGCGCCTCGACGCGCACATGACCCTCGGCCTCCTCGGCCACCTGCTCCGGCTGCCGTACGACTTCTTCCAGCGGCGGTCGGTGGGTGACCTGATGCTGCGGCTCAACTCCAACGCCACGGTGCGCGAGATCCTCACCTCGACCGTGCTCTCCGGCGTGCTGGACGCTGCGCTCGCGCTCTCCTACCTGGTCATCCTCGGCCTGGCCAGCCCGGCGCTGACCGGGATGGTCGCGTGCCTGGCGACGGCGCAGGCGCTGGTGTTCGTGGTGACCCGCCGCCGCCAGCGCGACCTCGGCAGCCAGGCGCTGATCGCGCAGGCCAAGTCGGAGGAGTACCAGGTCGAGATGCTGGTCGGCATCGAGACCCTGAAGGCGATGGGCGCCGAGGAGCGCGCGTCGGAGCACTGGTCTCATCTGTTCGTCGACACGCTGAACGTGTCGCTGGACCGCGGTCGGCTGCAGGCCCACGTCGACGCGGCAGCCGGCGCGCTTCACCTCGCCTCGCCGCTCCTGGTGATGGGGTTCGGCGCGCTCCTGGTCCTCGACGGCGGCATGAGCCTCGGCACCCTGCTCGGGCTGAGCGCGGTGGCCGCGGGGATCCTCAACCCGCTGGCCAACCTGGTCACCACCGCCGCGCAGCTCCAGGTGATGTCGACCTACCTCGAGCGCATCGCCGACATCTGGCGCACGGCGACCGAGCAGGACCGCCAGACCGTCTCGCGCGCCCCCTCGCTCAGCGGCGCCGTCATCCTCGAGGATCTCTCGTTCCGGTACGGCCCGGCGTCGGCCCCGGTCGTCCGCGACGTCTCGGCCACCGTGCTGCCCGGCCAGTTCGTGGCGATCGTCGGTCACTCGGGGAGCGGCAAGTCCACGCTCGCCCGGCTGCTCGCCGGCCTCTACCCACCCGGCGGTGGACGCATCCTCTACGACGGCCTCGACCTCGCCGAGCTCGACCTGCAGTCGGTCCGGCACCAGCTCGGCTACGTGCCTCAGAACCCCTCGTTCTTCGCGCAGAGCATCCGGGCCAACATCGCGCTGGCCGATCCGACGCTGCCCCTCGAGCGCGTGGTCGCCGCGGCCAAGCTGGCCCAGATCCACGACGAGATCATGGACATGCCGATGCAGTACGACACCCCGCTCTTGAACGGGGCGGCGTCGCTCTCGGGCGGGCAGCGCCAGCGCGTGGCGCTCGCCCGCGCCCTGGTGACCGCCCCCGCCGTCCTCTTGCTCGACGAGGCGACCAGCGCACTCGACGCGGTCACCGAGGCGCGCGTGCAGGCGGCCCTGATCGGGCTCAGCTGCACGCGCATCGTGATCGCTCACCGGCTGAGCACGGTCGTCGGGGCCGATCAGATCCTCGTCATGGCCGGCGGCACGATCGCGGAATCGGGCACCCACGGGCAGCTACTCGCGGTCGGCTCGATCTACGCCGACCTGGTCGCGACCCAGCTGGGCGGCGAACGGCCAGCGCGGAGGTCCGCACCGCACGTCCCCCCGAGGGAGGCGTCCGTCGAGCAAAACCGAGCCGTCTACCGAGGAGAGCAGCGATGAATCGGCGCAACTTCATGGGTTCGGTCCTGGCCGCGACGGCCGTCCTGCAGGCCAGGCGGCTCATGCCCGCGTTCGCGGCCGGCCTGCCCGACATCCCCGCCCGGTCGCTGACCGGCGGAGCCACCACGCTGCGCGGCGCCGACATCAAGGACCTGGCCGCCTCGATGCGCGGCCAGGTGCTGGTGGCCGGCGACGCCGGCTACGACGCGGCTCGACGGGTATGGAACGCCGTCTACGACAAGCGCCCGGCGCTCATCGCGCGCTGCGCCTCGCCGTCCGACGTGATGCGAGCGGTCGACTTCGCGCGCGGCCACCGGCTGCTCACCGCGGTGCGTGCCGGCGGCCACAGTCAGGCGGGCAAGTCGACCTGCACCGGCGGCATCGTGATCGACGTGTCGCCGATGCAGAGCGTGCGCGTGGATCCGCGCTCGCGGATCGCGCGGGTCGAGGGCGGGGCTCTCCTCCAGCACCTCGACCGCGAGTCGCGCCCGTTCGGCCTGGTGACCACCACCGGCACCGTGTCGCACACGGGCGCGGCCGGGCTCACGCTGGGCGGCGGGCTCGGTCGGGTCGGGCGGCGGTTCGGCCTCGCGTGCGACAACCTGCGCTCCGTCGACCTGGTCACCGCCGGCGGCAAGCTCATCACCGCCAGCCAGGCCCAGAACCCCGACCTCTTCTGGGCGCTGCGCGGCGCCGGCGCGAACTTCGGCGTCGCGACCTCGTTCGAGTATCAGCTCCACCCGATGAACCCGACCGTGCTGGCCGGCATCCTGGTGTGGCCGTTCGCCGTCGCGCGCCAGGTGCTCACCTTCTACGCCGAGTTCAGCGCGTCGGCGCCCGACGAGCTCAACCTCGATCTGTTCTCGTTCAACGGGGGAGACGGGGCCGCGATGATCGGCATCGAGGCGTGCTGGTCGGCGGATCCGGCCCGCGGCGAGCGAGTCCTGAAGCCGCTCCGCGCGTTCGGGCGGACCACCGAGGACAGCATCCGGGCCATCCCCTACACCGAGCTCCAGTCGAGCGACGACGAGAGCGCCCGCGGCGGCATGAGGTACCACAACAAGTCGGGCTTCCTGACCGAGCTCACGCCCCGCGCGATCGACGCGCTGGTCGGCAGCGTCGAGGCGGCGCCGCCGGGCAAGGTCGCCCTCTTCATCCAGCAGGCCGGGGGGGCCATCGGGCGGGTCCGGCCCGACGACAGCGCCTTCCCCAACCGGGACGCCCGCTACTGGCTCATGCTGGTCTCGTCCTGGTGGAAGGCCGAGGAGGACGCCGGCCGCCTCGCGGCCCTGCGCGCCGCCTGGCGTCCGATCGAGCCCCACACCCGCGGCTTCTACGTCAACAGCATGTCCGAGGACCAGTACCAGCGGGTGGCGGCGAACTACGGCTCCCACTACGCGCGGCTGGTCCAGCTCAAGAAGAAGCTCGATCCGGGCAACCAGTTCCGCCTGAACGCCAACGTCGTGCCCGGCTGAGCCGGGCTACGGATCGGAGCCGGCCACCGGCTGCAGGTGGCCGAGCTTCATCCGCTTGGCCTCGAGGTAGCCGCGGTTGTGCTCGTGGGACCCGACCCAGCAGGGCAGGTGCTGGACCACGGACACGCCCGCTCGCTCGAGCCCCTCGAGCTTGTCCGGGTTGTTGGTCATCAGGCGAACCGAGCGAACGCCCAGGTCGGCCAGGATCGCGCCGGCCGCGTCGTAGGTGCGGAGGTCGACCCCGAAGCCCAGCGTGAGGTTGGCCTCGACGGTGTCCTGGCCCTGGGACTGGAGGGCGTAGGCGCGGATCTTGTTGCCCAGGCCGATTCCGCGGCCTTCCTGGCGGAGGTAGACGACCACGCCGCTGTCGGCCCCCGCGACCGCCGCCATCGCCTGGTCGAGCTGAGCCCGGCAGTCGCACTTGAGCGATCCGAACACCTCGCTCGTGAGGCACTCGGAGTGGACCCGGCACAGCACCCCCTCGGCGCCGGGATCGCCGCGCACCAGGGCGAGGTGCTCCAGCTCGCCCGCCCGGTACACGACCATGCGGAAGGAGCCCAGCTCGGTCGGGAATGCGGCCTCCGAGTACCGGACGACGCGGGGGAGCTCGGTGAGGCCCTGGCCGGCGCGCTCGATCGATCGTTTCTGCATGGCCGTCACGCTCCTTGCCTGGCGCTCGCCAGCAGTCCCGTCGTCGAGCGCCCTGCGATGGTTGGAAAGACGAAGACCTCACCGCCCCAGGCGGTCACCTCGCGCGCGCCCACGATCGCGTCGCGCTGGTGGTCGCCTCCCTTCACGAGGACGTCCGGTCGCAGGGCGACGATCGCCTCGAGCGGCGTGTCCTCGCGGAACAGGGTCACGAAGTCGACCGCCTCGAGCCCGCACAGGACCGCCGCGCGATCTGCCTCCGCCACGACCGGGCGGGTCGGCCCCTTGAGGCGGCGGACGCTGGCGTCCCGGTTCAGACCGACGACCAGGAGGTCGCCTCGAGCGCGCGCGGCCATGAGCAGCCGCACGTGACCGACGTGGAGCAGATCGAAGCATCCGTTGGTGAAGACGATCTTGAGCCCCTCCGCGGTGGATCGCCGGCGCAGGCCGGCCAGCTCCAGGCGACTCACGATCTTTTCCTCGAGCGACCTCATGGCGCCGACAGCAGGCGCTGGACCGCCTCGAGGAGCGAGATCCGGTCGCCGACCTGGATGGTCCGCGGGCAGCCGGCCGCCCGGGCCGCCTCGACGTCGCTGGGCGAATCGCCGATGGCCAGGCTCCGGCCCAGGTCGAGCTGGCGCTCGTGGGCGGCGCGCACGAACAGCCCGGGAAGCGGCTTGCGGCAGCTGCATCCGCCCAGGTGAGGGCAGACGTAGAAGCCGTCGATCACCGCGGCCGGGCTCGACGCGGCCAGGAGCTCGGCCACCCGCCGGTTCACCGCGTCCACCGCGGCCTCGTCGAACAGCCCGCGCGCGACGCCGGACTGGTTGGTGACGACGACCACCCGGTAGCCGGCCGCGGTCAGCCGCGCCACCGCCTCGGGAGCCCCGGGCACCAGGCGGACGCCGTCCGGATCGCCCAGGTAGGCGCGATCCTCGATCACGGTGCCGTCGCGGTCGAGGAAGGCCGCCGGCCGCAGCCCGTCGCTCATGGCCACAGCGCCCGCTCGACGAGGTCGACCAGGATGTGGCCGACGGTGATGTGGAGCTCCTGGATGCGATCGGTGCTCTCGCCCGGGACGCTGAGGACATGCTCGGCCAGCTCCCCGAGCGGCCCCGCGACCGGACCGGTCAGGGCGATCACGGCGACCCCGCGCTCGCGCGCCGCGCGGGCCGCCTCGACGACGCTGGGCGACCGGCCCGAGGTGCTGATCGCCAGGAGCGCGTCGCCTCGCCGGCCGAGGGCCTCCACCTGGCGTGAGAAGACCCGCGCGTAGCCCAGGTCGTTGGCGATCGCGGTGAGCGCCGAGCTGTCGGTGGTCAGCGCCAGCGCGGCGAGCGGAGGTCGCGAGGCCAGCCGGAAGCGCCCGGTCAGCTCGGCCGCGATGTGCTGAGCGTCGGCTGCGCTGCCGCCGTTGCCGCACAGGAGCAGGGTCCCGCCCGCGCGGAGGCAATCGACCACGACCCCGGCCGCGGCGGCGATCGCGGCGCCCTGCTCGCGCAGGCGCTGGCGCAGCGAGATCCCCTCGGCGAGCGCCGCGTCGATCGCGTCGAGCGCGCCCGGGATGATCATCCGGCTGCGCTCGCCGGCTGGCGGCGTCCCGCCAGGGTGACGAGGGAGGAGAGGCCGCCGTCGCCCGCGACCGTCGAGGGCCGCTGCAGCCGCTCGACGGCGGTCGGGTTCTCGGCCACCGCCAGCCCGAGGTAGCGGTCGCCCTCGCGGTACACCAGCCGCGCGGCGACCAGCTGGTCGAGGAACTGGCGCACGTCGTCCGCGCCAATGCCGGCGTCGGGACCGAGGCTGCGCACGACCGACGCGGGGCTGGCCCCGGCGTCGCATGCGAGGTAGATGCGCGCCTCGGTCTCCTCGAGGACGTAGCGCAGCGCGGCCCCCGAGCCCGGGCGCTGGTCGGTCAGGACGAGGAAGCCGGGGCCGACCCGGTAGCGGAGGCTGCGATACGCGGTGCGGTGGAGCCCGGACCATCGCTCGATCTCCACGCGCAGGGCGTCGTGGACGCGCGGATCCGGCCCCGGCAAGGTCGATGCGCCGTCGAAGAAGTAGGCCAGCTCGGCCAGGCTCGCCTCGTCCACGTCGTAGAGGTGGCGGTAGAACCAGCGCGGCCCGCCCACCCGCATGCCGAGCTCCTCGCGCTGGACGAAGTAGGGGCTGAACCGGTCGATCCGGAGGCTGCCCATCGAGCCGGGCGGATGGAGGTGGAGGAGGGAGGGGACCAGGTCGAGCATCTCGGCGTACGACGCCTCGGTCTCGCCCGGAAATCCATAGAGGAGGTTCCAGCGCGGCACGACGTCGTACTCGGCGCAGAGCTTGAGCAGGCGCACGTTGACCAGGGCCGACACGCCCTTGCGCATGAGGGCCAGCACGGCGGACGACAGGCTCTCGATGCCGGGCTGGATCACCTTGACCCCTGCCGCGGCGAGCGCCTTGACGTCCTCGCGACGGAGGTTGGCCTTGGTCTCGTAGAAGAAGGACAGGTTCCAGCCGCTCTGCCCCAGGGCGGGCAGGACCGACTGGAAGTAGTCCATGTCGATGATGTTGTCGACCGCGAAGAAGTCGAGGCAGCGGTAGCGCGACGCGAGGGCGCGGATCTCGTCGAGCACCCGCGCGGGCGACTTGCTGCGGAACGCCATGCTCCGGCCGTTCAGGCCGCAGAACGTGCAGTGATGCTTGGCGCCCCACCAGCAGCCGCGCGCGGCCTCGATCGGGATCGAGAGCGCCGCGCGCAGATCCGAGTCGAGCGGGCCCGCCGCCAGCCGCTCGAAGTACTCGTCGTAGGTCGGGACCGGAACGTCGTCGAGCCGGACCTCGGGGCTCGCCTCGGCGACGTGGACCGGCTGTCCGTCGCGCCGGAAGCACAGGCCCGGCTGCTCCTCGATCGGATCACCGTCGAGCACCTGGCGGACCAGGCGCGGCAGCACCGCCTCGCCCTCGCCGCGCACCACCACATCGACCCACGGGAAGTTGCGGTGCAGCGCGGCGCCCATCTCGCCGTCACAGTTCGACCCCCCGAAGACCACGACGGCTCCCGGGAGCCGGTCCTTGACCAGCCGGGCGAGCGCCAGCGAGGGGACGTTCTGGCAGAAGGTGCTGGTGAAGCCGACCACGCGCGGGGCCAGCGCGGTGATCTCGTCGGCGCACGCCTCGAGGAAGTCCGGCACCAGCGCGCGGATCCGCCGCAGGAGGTCGATCGACGCGGCCGTCGTCTCCGGGCGCAGCCGCTCGAGATAGGCTCGGTCTCGCGCCGGGTCGGCGGGACGGTAGGGCGGGACGTCGAAGCACCAGTCGCCTCCGCCAACGTGGGTCAGGTCCTCGGCCACGCCCTCGTAGTCGGCCAGCGCGATCGGCGGACCCGACTCCTCCCCTCGCCGCGACAGGTACTCGGCGAACCCGAGGTGGTGCGAGAACACGCGGCTCGAGACGCCGGCCCGATCGAGCACGCTCTGGAGGATGCCGAGCGCGATCGAGGGGCGGCTGGCCATCGCCCACGGCATGCAGACCAGCGCCACCGCCGGCGCCACCGACGGTGCCGTGGGATCGGAGCCGACCGGCTCCGCGCGAGGCGTGGACCGGCTCATCACGGCTCCAGCCCGTCATTGAGCTCGATCCAGTAGCCGTCCGGATCGCGCAGGAACACGATCCGCTCGCGGCCGACCTCGAGCGGGCCTCGCGCCACCTCGGCGCCGGCGGCGCACGCCCCGGCGATCGCGCCGTCGAGGTCGGCGCACGAGAAGCCCAGGTGCACTGCTTCGCCCGGATCGACCGGCTCGCCCTCGATCACCTCGAGGAGGACCGAGGCGTCGGGCGCCGCCAGATGGAGGATGCGGCTGCCGTCCGGCTTCGACAGCGCGCGCCGCTCGGCGAACTGGAACGCGTCCCGGTAGAAGGCGGCGCTGGCCGGGGCCGAGCGGACCCGGAGCGAGAGGTGGTGGAGGCGGAGCGAGGTCATGGCGTCGCCGATGCGTGCAAGGTGGGCGGGTCGGCGCGGCGCGCGACGTCGAAGAGGTCCTTCACTGCCTGCGCGATCGGGGCCACCCCGGGCGGCCGGAGCGAGGGGATCCGGCACAGGTCGGACAGCGACATGGCGCCCTCCAGGTAGTGATTGATGACGTGGAAGTGGTTGTAGCAGCCGGCGCAGTTGGGCCCGACGTGCCCGGCGCGCAGGTGAGCCGCCTCCTCGCGGCCGATCGCGTCGGCCCGCTCGCCCAGCGACTCGAGCATCGCGCCGTAGGAGAGATCCTCGCCGTAGTTGGGGCAGTGCAGCCGCTCGTTGCGCGAGCCGGAGCCCAGGTTGGCCCAGTGCACGTGGCAGGCCCCGTCGCGCTGGCCCTGCTCGAGGACCGAGGACAGCTCGCGGCCGTAGGAGGCGGCCGGCAGGATGGCGGCGTGGTCGCGCCAGAGGTCGGGGATGCGGTCGGCCAGCCGCTGCAGCCCGGTGCGGAGCGGCGCCGCCGCGCCGCGCGCGCGGTCGAAGGACTTCACCGGGAAGGGGAAGAGCATGAGCAGGCCGCGTCCGTCGTCGAGCCGCTCGAGGTGGTCGCAGAACGCGGGGAAGCCGTCGGCGTTGTGCTCGTGCAGCACGCAGTTGATCTCGATCGGGCGGCCGGCGCGCAGGAAGGCGGCCACGTTGTCCAGGATGCGGCCGTGCAGGCGCATGCTGTCGCCCACCCGCAGGCGGTTGAGCCCGATGAGGTGTCCGTCCAGCGTGATGTTGGGCGAGATGTTTCCATGCGCCAACACCGCGTCCCGGGCGGCGTCGCCGAAGGTGCCGTTCGAGATGACCTGGACCGACGGGAAGCGGGCGGCCAGGTAGTCGAGCCCGGCCCGGAAGTCGCGCCACATCGTGATCTCGCCGTAGCCCGACAGCTTCACCACACCGGCGCGGAAGCGGGCCTGGAAGAGCTCGATCTGGGCGATCAGGTCGGCGAGCGCAAAGGCGCGGTCGTCCCGCACGATCTCGTCGCGGCAGTAGGTGCACTTGAGGTTGCACGCCGCGTAGAAGCCGAGGTCGAGGAACAGGTAGGGCCGGCGGGCGGCCGGGGCGATGGGCTGGGTCAGGGGGGGCATGGCGCGACCACCTCGATCGGATCAGGGCGTGCGGCGCCGGGCCCGAGCCCGGCGAGGCGCGTCACGTGGGCCGCCGTGTCGTCGGCGGACAGCTCGTCGTGGCAGGGAGTGTCGTCGCAGCCGTGCTCCCAGGCGTCGCAGTTGCCCATCGCGTTGCGCGAGGGACACCGCCGGTAGTACGGGCTGGACAGGGAGACGGCGAGCGGGTGATGGGGCCCGTACATGACGGCCGAGGTGGCCGGGTACAGGCCGACCAGCGGGACGTCGAGCGCGCTGCACAGGTGGACCAGGTACGTGTCGCACGACACGGCGACCGCCGCCCGCGCGAGGACGGTGGTGACGTCGAACAGATCGAGCGCCACCAGGAGCTGATGGTCGACCTCGGCCGCGCGGAGCGCGTCGGAGATCGCCTGCCCGTCGCGGCGCTCCGGCTCGGTCACGCCGGCCAGCACCACCAGCCGACCGGCCGCGTGTGGATGGAGGAGGCCGGCCAGGCGGATCCAGAAGGCCGGCCCGAGCCGCTTGTGCACCTGACCCGCGCCCGCGTAGAGGACCACCGGTCCGCGCGCCGGCGAACGCGGGAGACCGGCCGCCTCCCGCAGCCACCCGGGCGACGCCGGCGCCGAGACGCCGAGCCCCTCCGCGTACTCGGCGGCCAGCTCGGCCACGTGGCGGGTCTGGTGGTGCGACGCCCGCGTGCCGGAGCAGAGATCGCTGACGTGCAGACCGCGCGCGGCCAGGAGCGCCGCGCCCCGCCGGTAGGCGTCGCCGTGCTGCAGGAGGTCGCGGCGGAAGTTGAGCACCGCGGCGATCCGGTGGCGCTCGAGGAAGGCGAGCAGCGCCGGGTCGAGCGGATCGAGCAGGCGGCGCAGCCCGGGATCGCTGCCCTGCACATCGACCAGACCGGGGACGCCGAGCCGACGGTAGAGCGCGAGCACCGGGTTCTCGGGGTAGAAGACCCGACCGGGGTAGCGGCGGGACAGCTCGCGGAGGATCGGGCCGAGCAGGAGCGCGTCGCCCAGGCCGGTGTAGGCGGCGCAGTACAGGCCGCCGCCGGACTGCAGGGCGCGATCGATCGAGAGCGGGCCGGTCATCTCGCTCTCTCTACAGCCCCCGGTTTCGGTTGCTGAGGACCCGCTCGCCCAGCTCGGGCAGGACCTTGTCGTCGAAGTCGACGTACTTGGTGTGCCGACAGACGTCGCCGCAGAACGAGCTCGCCCGCGACGGCTCCCCGTCGCGGAAGTTGCGCCGGATCGCCTGGTAGATGGGCCCGTTCCAGATCGCGTCGGCCCTCCCGGGGGCCATCTGGAGCGTCGCCATGGCGTCGACGTGCTCGTTGTAGTCGCACAGCCCGACCTTGCCGTCGACGTTGACGTGCACGTGCGTCCACGGTCGGTGGCAGGTGTGCGCGGCGAGCGTCTTGTGCGAGGTGCCGGGGGGCACCGGCCAGTCGATGACGCGCACCTCCATACCGAGCTGGTCGGCCAGGTCGAACGCCTGGTCGACGGCGCGGGCCCACTCGTCGAGGTGCTCGCCCATGAAGCGGCGATCGCCCGGCTTGAGGTACATCGGGAACATCCGGTGGTGGCGGACGTCGTGATCGGCCAGGAAGTGCAGGATGCCGGCGATCTCGGACAGGTTGGGGCGGTAGATCATCGACATGCAGGTCATGTCGCGGCACGTGCCCGCCTGCGCGCGCAGGCGCTGGAGCGTGCGAAGGTTGGCCGACAGGTCGGCGAAGTCCCCCTTGGCGTAGATGCGCGCGTAGGCCTCCTGGCCCAGCGCCCCCAGCGAGAAGCAGACGTAGGCGTCGACGTCGACCAGCGTCTGCATCACCTCGTGGGTGAGGCCGTTCATGTTGGTGACCAGGCGGACGCGCGAGCCCCGCGCCGCGGTCCGCCGGACCACCTCCGAGAACCGGGGGTGGAGCGTGCTCTCGCCCAGGCCGTGCAGGTCGACGATGCCGGCGGTCGGGAACAGCTCGTCGACCAGGCTCTCGATGAGCTCGTCGCCCATGTCCACGAACGAGCCGCGCGGCAGCGTCCACCGGTGGCACATGGAGCAGGCGAGGTTGCAGCGCCGCGACAGCTCGACGAAGACGACCTGGGGCCGGCTGCGCAGCAGCAGCGCCTTGTCGGCCAGCTCCTGTCGGTTCAGCGCCGCGTTCGACTCGATGAGCGGGCTGCCGTGCCGGCCGCGCGCGGCCGCGGGGAGGCCGAGCGGAGGCAGGGCGGTCGAGATCGCGAGGTCGGGTTCAAACGGTTGCATCGGTGCCTCTCGTTGCTGGGGCGTTGGGGCGAGCCTCGTCGTCGAGGATCCGGTCGAGGATCCGGTCGACCACGCCGTGCCAGTCGAATCGCCGGCCGGCACGCGCGTGGTTCCGCCGGCCGACCGCGCGGCAAGTCGCCGGATCGGCGGCGGCGCGCTCGATCGCCGCGACCAGCTCGGTCGCGGTCGTGACGTAGGGGTCGAACCGCGGGGTCGAGCGGCCGAGGATCTCCGGGATGGCGCGCACCGGCGTGGCCAGGACCGGCATGCCGTGCGCCATCGCCTCGCACACGACGATCCCGAAGGCGTCGAGCCGGGTGGGGAAGACGAAGAGGTCGTGGGCGGCGTAGAGCGCCGCGACCTCGGCCTTGGACACCGGCGCTCGGAACGACGCGCATGCTGGTCGATCGGCCGGGCGCGGGTGGAAGCGCGACTCGGTGACCACGGTCAGCGCGAAGCGCGCCGGGTCCAGGCGCGCGGCGGCCTCGAGCAGGAGGTCGCCGCCCTTCAGGCCGAAGTCGCGCCCGACGAACAGGAGCCGCATCCGCCCGGCGCGGTCGACCGGCCGGTAGTCGGGGAGCCGTCCGAGGTTGGCGCCGGCTCCCACGACGTGCGACTTCCCGCGCGCCGATGGATACGCGGCGCGGCAGGCGCTCGACGCGAACTGGCTGAAGAAGAGCAGCCCGCGGGCGCGCCCGATCGCCTCCCGCTCGACCTCGCTGAACAGCGAGACCGCCTCGGGGCCGGCCGCGGCCGAGCGGACGAAGCCGACCTGCTCGTCGAAGTAGAGCGGCGCGAGCGGCGCGTCGAGGTAGTACCAGGCCCGGAACCCCGCTCGCCAGGGCGGGTTCATCGTGTTGAGGCAGAGGAGGGCGCTGCGGGCGTGGGCGACGCGGCGGAGGCGGGCGGTGGTCAGCCGCGTGAAGTCGTCGAGGTACGAGCCGAGGAGCGGCGTCGCGTCGCGCCAGGTGCGCGCGCCGCGCAGGCGCGTGACCAGCTGCGCCGTCTGCGCGGCGTCGCGCTGGCGGGCAGGCAGGGCGGCGACCTCCGCCCGCAGGCCGCGGCCGCGGATGGCCGCCTCGGCGATGCGCCACAGCGGCTCGGTGTTGATGAGCTCGGGCACCTGCACCACCGCGAGCTCGACGCCGCGCGCGCGACATCGGCGCGCGAGGGCCCGGCCGAGGAAGAGGGGCGTCCCGGAGTAGTTGGCCGGGTCGCGCCAGTCTCCCTCGGGCAGGTACACGATGCGCTCGGCCGGCGGCCGCCGCTCGCCCGACCGGCTCACCGCTCCCCCCACAGGTCGCGCGGGGCGCGCACGCGGATCCCGCTGGTCGGGAAGAGCTCGTCGTCGGCGAAGATCGCGTGCTCCTCGGCGCGGTGCGCGGCCTCCTCGCCCCCCATGCACCGGTCGAGCTCGCTCGACGCGAGCGCCGGGTGGACGGTCAAGGCGCTGACGCCGGCCGCGGGCAGCCGGTCGAGCAGATCGAGGTAGCCGCCTCGCCGCTCGCCGGTGGCGAACCAGTAGTTGGCCAGGGTCCCGAAGTCCGGGGCCGGCACGCCGCGCTCCCGCGCGGCGGCGATCGACGACGCGCAGTAGAGCAGGACGGGCAGGCGGAGCGTCTCGGCGACGTCGAGCAGGACGGCGCGCAGCCCGGGGCCGGCCTCGTAGAACAGCATGTGCGCGTCGAGGTGGGTGGGCCGGACGCCGAGCCCGCGGACGTGGGCGACCTGGGCCAGGAGCTCGCGGCGCGCCTCCTCGAGGTCGACCGCCGCGGCCAGCTCGTCCACCGACGCGTGCAGGTACCCGGTGACGTCCACCAGCGACGGGACCCGCCCGGCCAGGACCGGCCGCATCCGGCACGCCGACCACTCGCTGTTCAGCGCCAGGTGGACGCCGACGTCGACCTCGAGCCGCTCGGCCCGCAGCTGGGCCACGAAGCCCGGCGTCCACGGCGCCGGCGCCACCACGGACACCGACCGGACGACGCCGCGGCGGACGATGTCCAGCGCGGCCGCGTTCACGGAGTGGAGCACTCCGACGTCGTCGATGTTGAAGAGCACGTCGCGCACGGTCCTCATCCGGATCTACGCCCCCGCCGCCGGCGCCCTTCGAGCGATCGAAGGCGCCGACCGTTCGTTCGTAGCTACGACACTGCTCGCGCACCCGTCAAGGACATTGCCTGCGCGCGCCGGACTTCGACTGGCCGAGACTGGCACATCGTCGCTCGCGGTCTATTGCTTGACGGAGATGCCCAATCCGAGAATGAATGTTCCGTGACCGAACGGATATGTGTCTTCGGCGCCAGCACGGCCCACGGCTGCGGCGACCCGGGCGGCGGGTGGGTGGTGCGGCTGCGCTCGGCGCTGGCGGCCGATCGAATCGACGCCGAGCTCTACAACCTCTCCGTGATGGGAGACGACACCTACGACGCGATCCTGCGCCTCGGGCCCGAGCTCACCGCGCGCAACGGCACGATCGCGGTCCTCGACGTCGGCCTCAACGACACCCAGCTGTGCGTGGAGTATCCCGGGCCCAAGGTCCCGCCGCTGGCCTTCGCCGCCAACCTCGACCTCCTCCTGCGCCGGGCCGCGCGGCTCACGCCGCTCGTCGTGTACGTCGACATCTACCAGGTCGACGAGGCGCGCACGACGCCGTGCGCGTGGGACCGCGACCGCAGCTTCCGGGCCGACCAGATCCACGCGTATCGCGATCTGACCGCCCAGGTGTGCGACCGACGCGGGGTGCTCCGCGTCGATCCGGATCCGCTGTTCGGGCCGGCCGATCTGGTCGATGGCGTCCACCCGGGACCGGACGGTCACGCTCGGATCGCCGCGGCGGTGCGCGGCGCGCTCGCGCTCCTGGCCCCCTCGCTGGCCTCGCCCACCCGCGAGGTCGACGGCGACCGGCGCGCCGGCGACCCCGAGCGGCGCGAGTGCCTGGCGGCCATGGTGCGCCACCTCGATCGGCCGGGCCCGGTGGTGGCGATCGGCTGCGGGCAGGACGAGCTGCGCGCGCTCCTGCCGGCCGGGACCGCGCTGGTCCCGACCGAGCGCTGGGCGCGCGGCGCCGGCACGCTCGCCGAGGAGCTGCGCGCCGCGCCGTTCCCGCGCACCGGCGCGCGGGTCGCCTTCCTGGGCGGCGTCCTCGAGCACGTCGACGACGTCCTGCGGCTCCTGGCGGAGCTCTTCCACCACCCCGAGACCGAGCGCGTGGTGATGGCCTACGCCGCGACCGACCTGGTCCCGGCCCTGCGCGACCGGCGCGACCGGACCCGGTCCGCCACCCCGTGGCGAAGTCACGTGTCGGTGAAGGAGATCGTGGCCGTGGCCCGGCGCGGCGGCTTCGCGATCGCCGCCATCGAGCTGGTCGGCGAGCGCTTCGTGCTGGTCCTCGACCGGCGATCGCGATCGCCTGGGCCAGCCCGAAGCGCGTAGACCTCGGCGAGCCAGTCGTCGGCTCCGACCATGGCCTCGGGCGGGCCTTCGGCCCTTCCTCGCCTAGCGCGCCGCGCGCCACACGCGGAACGCGCCGCGCTGGTCGGCGATGGCGGCGCGCAGATCGGTCGCCTGGAACATCTCGGCCACCGGGACCTGGCGCTGTGCCACCACCCAGGCCTCGCCGCCCGGGCGCAGCCTGGCCCCGACCGCGCGGGCGAGCTCTTCGAGCACGCGGTAGGAGCGGAGCACGCTCTCGTGGATCGGCGGGTTGGTGACCACGCGGTCCCACGGCCCGGCGCCGGTCAGGTCGTCGAGGCTCGAGCCGAGCCAGGTGCGGGCGGCCGGCAGGTTCTGGCGGGCCGCCTCGACCGCGAGCGCATCGGCGTCGAGCTGGTCGAGCGCGACCTCGCCGCGCTGCGCGAGCGCCGCGCCGATGGTGCCCGCGCCGCAGCCGAAGTCGAGCACCCGGGCCCCGGGCTCGAACGGCGGCAGCGCGTCGAGCAGGAAGGCTGTGGCCGGATCGAGCTCGCCGCGGGCGAACAGGCCGGGGTAGGTGATCCAGGGCCGCTCGCCGCCGGGCAGGCGGATCGAACCGACCGCGCGCCACTGGTCGAGCGAGTCGCGCAGGCCCACCGGTCGCTCGCGCCGCCTGCCCCGGAGGAGCCGGCCGTGCCGGCGGGCGTCGACGGTGACCACGCCGTCGAACAGGTCCTCCATGCGCCGGCCGGCCGACCGCACGCCCTCGTCGTTGGTCCCGACCAGCCACAGCGAGCCGCCGGGCACCAGCCGGGCGGCCAGGCCGTGCAGCGCGAAGTCGAGGGAGGCGCGGGCGCGCGGCAGGCGGAGGATCGCCTGATCGGCCTCGATGTCGGGCGGCCACGGCGTGGCGCGGCGGCCGGGCGCGGCGAAGCGATGCCAGCGGATCACCTCCGCGCCGCGGGCGGCGAGCCCGTCGGCCAGCGCGTCGTCCGCCTCGCCCGCGACCATCATCCGGCCGGCCGGCTCGAACAGCCCGCCCAGCGCGAGCTCGGCCATGTCCTCTTCGACGGCGTCAGGTCTGGTCGTGCGAGGCGACATCACCGGGCGGCCCGGCGGCGCTCGCGCCGGTGAGCGGGCGATTCTGGCACCCGGTGGGGCACGCGGACAACCGGCGGGCCGGGCGAAGGCGCGTCCGGCCTCAGTCCTCGATCCGGAACAGGGTCTTGCGGTGGACCAGCCCGCCGCCGACCACCGCGAGCAGGGAGACCGGGTAGAGCCCCGCCTTCACCCGCCGCGGGATCCGCACCTCGCACGCCAGCGCGGCGGACCGGCCGGGCTGGACCAGCACCTCGGTGATCGGCCCGTGCACGGGGCGCTTGTCGAGCCAGGGCTCGAGGGACACGACCCCCTGTGCGAGGACGAACCGGTCGGGCGGAGCGCTGCAGCGCAAGGTGAGGCGGGTGCGCTCGCCGCGGCGGACCCGACGCGTCGTGACCTCGAGGCGCGCCGGGGTCCCGGCCGACTCCTGGCCAGCGTCCCCGCACCCGCACATCAGGCGCAGGAGGTCGGCCGGCCCGTCCTCGGCGCGGCCATAGGCCTGGCTGCGGAGCGGGCACTCGCCGCATGCGCAGGGGCCGGCGTCGCCGACCTCGCCGGTCGCGCGCATCGCGATGTGCAGCCCGAGGTCCGGCACGCCGGTGGCGGTCGCGACGTCGACGCACACCGCCAGGAGCTGGGTCCCGGCCCGGCGGAGCGCGGCCAGCGCCGACTCGAACCATCCCGGCTCGGCCCGGCCCTCGTGCATGGCGCCGGCCATGCCGGACAGAAACCGCTGCAGCCGGACCAGGCCGAGGACGAGCCGCTCGACCACCTCGACCGTCGCCGCGTCCTCCGCGCGCTCCTCGATGTACCAGTCCAGGATCGACTCCCAGACGCGAAGTCGCTCGGAGCACCACTGGAGCGTCCGGGCGGCGGAGCGGAGGTCAGCGGGCGGCGCCTCGAGGCGCAGGGTGCGGGCGCGCAGCCGGGTGTCGGGACCCAGCCACGCGTAGGCGGCGCGCTCGCCCGCGGCCGCCAGCACGACCACCTTGCTCCAGGATCCAGCGCTGGTGACCGCGCGGGCCACCGGCGAGCCAGGCAGGTCCGACGGTCGCAGGGGGACCTGGACGAACGCGCCGCGCGCCCCGCCCTCCGGATCCCGCGGCAGGCGGGCCACGATCGCGCCGCCGGGCCTGCCCACCACGCGGGCTCGCTGGAGCCGATCGGTGACCAGCCGCGCGCGCGGGTTGCCGATCACCGCGAACGGCGACCAGCCGGGGCCGATGCCGGTCGCGACACCCTGCGCCGCGTGAAACTCGTTGAGGAGGCGGGCGACCTGGCCGAGCGGGCGGCCCTCGTGGAGGAGGCAGAGGGCGAGCGTGACCAGCTCACCCCCCATCGCGGTCGCGCCGATCGTGAAGAGCCCGGCAACCATCCGACCGGCCATCAGCGAGGGGACGATGCCGACGTCGGTCGGGTAGGCCCCGACGCCGGCGGACACGACGTGGCAGGACACGGTGACGACCAGCCGGGCGTTCAGCCCGCCCGGATCGACCAGCTCGGCGGCCGCGTGATCGCGCACCTGGCGGAAGCACTTGCCGCCCGGCTGGAAGCAGGGGAACAGGCCCGGACCGGCCGGGCGGGGCACGCGCGCCCGCGAGCACAGGATGGCGCTCCGGCCCAGGTCGAGATCGAGCGCGTTGCCGTGCCCGTGGAGGACGAGGAGATCGAGGTCGTCGCGGACCAGCGCCACGACGGACGGGTCGGAGTCGTTGATGCAGGCGGGGCGGCCGGCCGCCTCGAAGGCGGTCGACACCACGGCCGTGCGACCGCGGTCGGGGAGCTCGGGCGAGGACAGCGTCCTCGACAGGAAGGCCGCGGCCACGTCGGGGTCGTGGGACGGGATGAGGCCGAAGGGGACCCCGTCGGAGGCCAGCGCCTCGAGCGAAACGCCGGTCCCGGCGAGGGACCCGCGCGCCGCGCTCCACAGGACCAGCGCGGCGGCGCCGTCGGCGGCCGCGCCACCCCGCGCCCCCTCGAGCGGCCGCGCCGGCGTCGCGAGCATGTCCTCGGCGAGGCGGACGAGCCGCGGATCGACCCCGCGCCCGCTGAGCAGCAGCCAGCGCGAGCGCGCCGGAGCCGCGCGACCACCCGCGCCGACCGCCCGGTCGGCGTCGGCCGGCCCGCTGGATGCCCCTCGAAGCAGCGCGCTCATCGTCGCTCACCGTAGGTCCCAGTGAACGATGCAGTCAAGACACCGAGATTGACTGCGCGCGATCGAGCCTCCGATCGAGCGCGGCTTGACCGGCTTCAACCGCTCCGCATAGCGTGACCTCCGGACTGCCAGACAGGGCACGGCCGGAACGGGGGCTCCTGTGACGAGCAATCGAGGACGCGCGGAGGGCATCGCGGCCCGCATCCGCAGGCGGATGGCGGTGGCGGGACGACCGCGGGTGGTGGTCGTGGGGGACGTCCTCCTCGACGACTATCGCTGGGGTCGCTGCACCCGGATCTCACCCGAGGCGCCGGTCCCCATCGTGGACGTCGATCGGGTGAGCTGCGCGCTCGGCGGGGCGGGCAACGTGGCGGCCAACCTGATGGCGCTGGGCGCCCAGGTCGAGCTGTTCGGCGTGGTCGGCGACGACGAGCCCGGCCGCCGCCTGGCCCGGCAGGCGAGCCAGCTCGGGCTCGTCCTCGACGGCCTCGTGGTCGACGATCGCCGGCCGACCACGCACAAGACGCGGGTCATGGCGGCCGACCGCCAGCTGCTCCGCTTCGACGCCGAGAGCCGTGAGCCCCTCCCGCCCGAGGTCGCCGAGGAGCTCTGGCTTCGCGTCGACGCGGCCCTGTCCCGTCCCGGCGGACCCGTCGCCGACGTCGTCCTCCTGTCCGACTACGCCAAGGGCGTCCTGGGCGAGGACCTGTGCCAGCGCGTGATCGGCGCGGCCCGGGCCGCCGGGATCCCGAGCCTCTGCGATCCGAAGGGGCGCGGGTGGGCGCGCTATCGCGGCGCCACGGCGCTCACCCCGAACCGGCGCGAGGCGTCGGAGGTGACCGGGCTCTGCCTCGACGACCCGTCCTCGCTGCGCGTGGCGCTCGAGGTCCTCGTCGAGGAGTACCGGCTGGAGCACTGCCTGGTGACGCTCGCCGAGGACGGGCTCGCGCTCCTCTCGAGCGGGCGCCTCCACCTGTTCGCGGCCCACGCCGCCCATGTGCGCGACGTGACCGGGGCGGGCGACACCGTGGTGGCCGCGCTCGCCCTGGCGCTCGGCTGCGGTCTGGATGTCCGGACCGGCTGCCGATTCGCGAACGCGGCCGCCGCGGTCTCGGTCGGGCGGCTGGGGGTCGCGGCGGTCGGGCTCGACGAGGTCGAGGACGCGCTGCTGGACGTCGAGGCGGCGCTGGCCGGCGCGCCGCTGGTGGAGCCCGGCGACGAGGCGACGGTGCCCGCGCCGATCGCGCCGCTCGTCGGCCTCGCCGAGGGAGTGCCATGATCGTCGTCACCGGCGCCGCGGGGTTCATCGGCAGCAACCTGGTCCGCGGGCTGAACCGGATCGGGCGCGACGACCTCCTCCTGGTCGACGACGTGCCGGAGGCGGCGGCGAGGACGCGCCGCGGGCTGGAGGGGCTCCGCTGCGCGGCGTGGCTCGAACCGGAGGCCCTGCTCGAGGCGGCGCCCCGCCTGCGGATCGAGGCGATCCTCCACCAGGGGGCCTGCACCAGCACGACCGAGCCGGACGTGCGCAAGATGATGAAGGCGAACCTCGAGTACTCGACCCGCCTCCTCGCCCGGGCCGACCAGGTCGGCGCGCGCCTGATCTACGCGTCGAGCGCGGCGGTGTACGGCCACGGCGAGCGCGGCTTCCGGGAGGAGCCGGGCTGCGAGGGCCCGCTCAACCCGTACGCGCGCTCCAAGCTCCTGTTCGACGAGCTGGTCCGGGCCCGCCACGCGTCCTCGGCGCTGGCCCCGAGCCGCGTGGTCGGCCTGCGCTACTTCAACGTCTATGGGCCCGGCGAGGACCACAAGGGAGACATGGCGTCGCTGCCGCTCCAGCTCTGGCGTCAGATCGAGCGGACCGGCCGGGCCGAGATCTTCGAGGGCAGCGAGGGCTTCCGGCGCGACTTCGTGTTCGTCGACGACGTGGTGGCCGCCAACATGCACTTCCTCGCGCACCCCGACATCGAGGGCATCTTCAACTGCGGCTCGGGCGCCGCGCGCAGCTTCGCGGATCTCGCGCGCTGCGTGGTGCGGCTGCACGGGCGCGGCGAGCTGGTCTGGATCCGGTTCCCGGCCCACCTCGAGGGGCGCTACCAGGTCCACACCTGCGCCGACCTCGAGCAGCTGCGCGGGGCCGGCTTCGGCCGGCGGCCGGTCGCGCTGGAGGAGGGGCTGTCGCGCTACTGCGCCGACCTGGCGGCGTGAGCGCGCCGCTGTCTCCGTTTCCACGTGGCAACAGCGACGGCGCGCAGAAAAACACGCAGACGCGCGCCTCCGAGGGAGACGCGCGCCGGCGTGAGTCGAACACCATCTCAGTCCATGACTGAGATCGAGGGCCTACCAGCCCTCGGTCTTGACCCAGCCACCCACGACCTGGCCGGACTGCAGGTCGGTCAGGCGGCGGACGGTCTCGATGTTGACCTTGAGCTTCCGGCTCTCGCTGGGCCGCTCGGTCACGTTCTGCTTCTTCATTGGCTCTCTCCTTCTTCGCCGCCCGGATGGGCGACGACACGCGAGACCGCGGCGGACACGGCATGCGTCCGCCATCGTCGCCCCTCGGCCGCGCGCTGCCGCAAGGCGAACTGACAGTCCCGAAAAACACTTACTGCGGGCCGTTCGCGTCGCGCAAGGCAATTCGCGACGGCGCGCGCGCCGCGCGCCGCGCTGGCCGCTCGGGGCGCGGCGCGATAGGGTGAGTGAGTCGCGATGATCCAATTGCCGCGTTCCCATCCACTGCTGTCGTCCGCCGCGTGCATGTCATTCTGCAATCGGGTGTTCGATCTGCGGGGGCACTGGCACCGGCTGGATCCCGCGTGCGAGGCGTACGCGCTCGGCGCCGCCTCGTACCTCGCGCTCGGCGGCGACGCCTACCGCGCGCGCGCCGAGGGGCTCAACCCGATCCTGGCCGGCGCGTTCGCGGACCTCTACGCGGCGCTGTTCGGTGCCCTGGCGCCGGCCCTGCGCGGCGCGCACGACGGACCGGTCGTGCCCGGACCAGGCTTCGCGCTGCCCGGCTTCCAGGTCCTGCTGGTCGGCGACGATCTGGCGGACCCGCGCGGGAACGTCGCCGGGCCGCACTGGGACTGGAACTTCCTGACGATGCCGTGGGAGCCGGCGCTCCCCGACGAGCTCGAGCTGTCGCGCTTCGCGAGCTTCACGCTGCCGCTGTCACTGCCACGGGCGGGCGGCGGCCTCCTGGTCTGGGAGTCGGTGACCAGCGTGGACGTCGACGAGCACGCCGCCGCCCGCGACCTCCGCCAGTGGGAGGCGACCGAGGAGCTGACCTGCGAGCGGGCGGGTGTCCATCACGCCTACGCGATCGGCACGCTCGTCGTTCACTCCGGCCACGTCGTCCACCAGATCGCTCCCTGGGAGCTGGCGGCGGGAGACGCCCGTGTGACCCTCCAGGGGCACGCGCTCTTTCACCAGGGGGAATGGCAGGTGTACTGGTAGCTCGCGGCGATCTCGCGGACTTCGAGCCGACGAGATCAGGGGCCGAGATCGACGCCCGCTCGCGTGCAGGAAGCAGCCACCAGCCGGCGCAGGATCCGGTTGCGGCGCGGGATGCGCAGGTAGCTGGCCTTGGCGTTGCCGAGGTCGCCGATGCCGCAGCTGGCGCGGGCGCGCAGCGCGTGGGCGGCCGGACCGGCGCCGTGCCGAAGAGCGCGCTCGGCGATGACCAGGGCCCCGCGGAAGTCGCCGCTGCGCAGGGCCTGCTCTCCGTCGGCGAGCGCGGCGCGAAGCTCGCCGCGCGGCTCGTCGC
>DATHKR010000146.1:0-60746 GCA_035489015.1 Kofleriaceae bacterium
TGCGTTGATGATCTCGCTGTCGGCCGGAATTCTGGCCATTGCCGGGTCCGCGCGGGCCGATGACTGCAAGCGGATCCGCGGGGAGATCAACCTCACCGAGGGGACCATCCAGGGCAACTTCGGGCTGGACGGCACCGTGGCCTTCGTCGAGGACAGCGCCGGCACCCCGCCGGCCGGCTCGAGCGTGTTCAGCGGCATCCTGACCATCACGACCGGTCACGGCGTGGTGGAGCTGCGCGAGACCGGGATGTTCTCGAGCCGCACCGGCAGCCCGAACGGCCCGGTGCTGGCGTCATGGGGCGAGGCGCTGACCGGCACCGGTCGATACCAGGGCGTGACCGGCGACCTCTTCTTCGCTGGCCTCGTCGTCGGCGACGCGTTCCTGGTCGACGTGTCCGGCGAGCTCTGCCGGTAGCGACAGGAGCGGCGCTCCAGCGGCGCGCGTCCCCGCACTCTCCGGCGCGCGCTGCCGTCGCTGACAGGCCCTGTCGAGGTCCGGAAGCGGCCGGTGACGGCGGCGCCCCGGATGCAGATTGGTCCGCGACAGCGGCATCAACGCAGACCCAAGGAGAGTGCCATGAAGAGATCTTGCAGAGCAGCGGCGGTGATCGCGCTCGCGTGCGGCGCGGCCGCCTGCGCGGGCCTCGAGGACGGCGATCCGGACCAGGCGGTGGACCAGGCGACGGATCAGACGGTAGGCGAGGCGCTCGTCACCGACGGTGCCCTCGCGCACCGCGCCGCGACCCGCTACCTCGTCCTCGAGCTCGATTCGCTCGGCGGAGGCACCGCGAGCGGCAACAGCATCAACGATCTCGGCTGGGTGGCCGGCTCGTCGACCCTGCCGGGCAACCAGACCCAGCACGCGACGCTGTGGCGCTACGGAGCGACCACCGACCTCGGCACCCTGGGCGGGCCGAACAGCGGCGTGTCGTGGCCGGTGAAGAACGACCGCGGCCTGGTGGTCGGGATCGCCGAGACCGCCGAGGACGACCCGCTCGGCGAGGCGTGGAGCTGCTCCGCCTTCTTTCCGACGGTCACGGGCAAGATCTGCCGCGGCTTCGTGTGGGAGCGCGGCGTCATGCGCGCGCTGCCCACCCTGGGCGGCAACAACGGCTACGCCACCGGCGCCAACCGCCGCGCACAGGTGGTCGGCTGGGCCGAGAACACCATCGCCGACCCGACCTGCAATCCGCCCCAGGTGCTGCAGTTCCGCGCGGTGGTGTGGGGCCCGGGCCGCGATCAGATCCAGGAGCTGCCGCCGCTGCCGGGCGACACGACCAGCGCCGCCACGGCGATCAACGACCGCGGCCAGGTGGTCGGCATCTCCGGTATCTGCGACAACGCCGTCGGCCGCTTCAGCGCGGCCCACGCGGTGATGTGGGAGGACGGGGTCGCCACCGACCTCGGCAGCCTGGGCGGCATCTCGTGGAACACGCCGGTGGCGATCAACCGGCGCGGCGACGTGGTCGGGTTCTCCAACGTGGAGGCGTCCGCCGGCGGCTCCTTCCGCGCCCAGGCGTTCCTGTGGACCCGCGGCGTCGGCATCCAGCCGCTCGGCACCCTGCCCGGCGACGTCTACAGCCAGGGGCTCGGCATCAACGAGCGGCGCCAGGTGGTCGGCACGTCGTGCACCGCCGGCTTCGCCAGCTGCCGCGCCTTTGTGTGGGAGGACGGCGTCATGACCGACCTCGACGCGGCGGCCCGGCTGGGCGACGACGATCCGCTCACCACGGCGAACGACATCAACGAGCTCGGCGTCATCACGGGCGCGGCGGTGGACGACGACGGGAACCAGCGCGCCGCGGTGGTCATCCCGCTGCCCGGGTTCCTCGCTCAGCCGCGATAGCTCAGCCGGTAGATGACTCCCTTCCAGTCGTCGGTGATGAGGAGCGAGCCATCCTCGAGCACCTCGAGGTCGACCGGGCGCCCCCACGCCTGGTCGCTGCTCTGATCGAGCCAGCCGGACACCAGCGGCTCGTACGACAGCGACCGGGCGCCGTCGAGGCGGACCGCGGTGACCCGGTAGCCGTTCTTCTGGCCGCGGTTCCACGAGCCGTGCTCCGCGATGAGAACCGCGTTGCGGTACTCGGGCGGGAACATCTTGCCGGTGTAGAAGCGCATGCCGAGGGCGGCGGCGTGGGCCCCGAGCCGCTGCACCGGCGGCTCGAACTCGGTGCACGGCCGGTTGCCGAGCTCGGGGTCGAGGATGACGCCGGCGTGGCAGTGCGGGAAGCCGAAGTGCATGCCGGCCCGCGGCGCCCGGTCGAGCTCGTCGGGCGGAAGATCGTCGCCGAGCTCATCGCGCCCGTTCTCGGTGAACCACAGCTCCTTGGTGGTCGGGTGCCAGTCGAACCCGACCGTGTTGCGGACGCCGCGGGCGAACACCTCGAGGCCGGTCCCGTCCGGCTTCATCCGCGCGATCGACGCGAAGATCGGCTCCTCGCGCAGGCAGTTGTTGCAGGGCGCGCCGATGCCGATGTAGAGCAGGCCGTCCGGGCCGAAGCGGATGTAGCGCCAGCCATGGTGCTCGAGCTTGGGCAGCGCGTCGGTGACCACCACCGGCTTCGGCGGCCGGGCCAGGCGCGAGTCGATGCCGTCCATGCGGAGCAGGCGCCCGATCTCGGCGATGTACAGGCTGCCGTCGCGGTAGGCGATGCCGTTGGGCGTGTCGAGCCCCTCGGCGATGGTGTAGACCTTGTCGGCTCGGTGGTCGCCGTTGCGGTCGACGACGGCGTACACGCGGCTGTCGCGCCGGGTGCTGACGTACACGATCCCGCGCGGACCGAGCGCGAGCGAGCGCGCGTTGGGCAGGCCGGTCGCGTAGAGCTCGATCGAGAAGCCGGGCGGCGCCTTCAGCGCGTCGAGCCGGGGCGGCGAGTCCGACGGCTTGCCGGAGTCGTTGCGCACCGTCGGTCCCGACGGATGCGGCCGGAGCGGGTTCTCGCGGGTGGCGGACGCGAGGTCGCGCGGCGCCTGGCTGGCCGCTGCGCCCGCGCCCGCGCCCGCCTTGCCCTCCGCCGGCGGCGAGGCCGCCGCCCGCGGCGCCGGCGCCTGTCCTTGCTCCTTCGAACAGCCGGCCGCGGCGATGAGCCCGCCGACCAGCGCGAGCGATCCGGCCACCAGGTGACGCGTATCCATCCGCATGAGCATGAGCACAGCTTGTCACAGCGCGCCGCGCCGCGCCCCGGGTCACTCGCCGCGCATCGCGACGATCGGATCGATCCGGGTCGCCCGCCGGGCCGGGATGTAGCAGGCCAGGAACCCGACCCCGATCAGCACCAGCGGGATCGCCGCGAAGGTGGCCGCGTCGGTCGCGCTCACGCCGTAGAGCAGCGAGCCGAGCAGCCGCGACAGCGCGAGCGCGGCGGCGACCCCGACCGCCGCGCCGATCGCGGTCAGCGCCATGCCGCGACCGACGATCAGGACGAGCACGTCGCGGTCGCGCGCGCCGAGCGCGCGGCGGACGCCGATCTCTCGCGCGCGCTGGGTCACCGAGTATGCCTGGACCCCGTAGATGCCGATCGCGGCCAGGAGGAGCGCCACCGCGGAGAAGCCGCCCAGCACCAGCGCGGTCCACCGACGGAGCACCATCGCCTCACCGACCACCTGGTCGGCCGCCTTCACGTCGAAGATCGCCAGGTCTGGATCGATCGCCTGCACCGCGGCGCGCACCGGCCCGACCAGCGCCTCCGGCGGCGAGCTGGTGTGGAGGGCCAGCACCATCGATCCCTCCGGCTGCTGCGCGTACGGGTAGTACAGCGTCGGCGCCGGCTCGCCGTCGAGCCCGCGGTGGCGGACGTCGCCGACCACGCCGACCACGGTCGCCCACGGCTCGTCCGGCTCGTCCGATCGGATTCGCCGGCCGACCGGGTCCACCCCGGGCGGGAAATAGCGGCGCGCCAGCGACTCGCTGACCACCACCACCGGCCGCGCACCGTCGCGGTCGGCCGCGCGGAAGCCGCGCCCGCGGACGATCGGGATGGCCAGCGCGGCGAACGTGTCGGGGCTGGCGATCCGGGTGTCGGCGTCGAGCGAGTGGCCCGGCCGCGGCGGCGGCTGGCCGTCGATCTGCACCGGGGCGCCGCTGTTGCTGCCGCCGAGCGGGAGGTGGCTGGTCAGGCCGGCCTGCTCGACGCCGGGCAGCGCGCCGGCTCGCTCGAGCAACCGATCGTAGAGCTGGATCCGGGCGGCGCGGTCCGGGTAGGTGGCGCGCGGCAGGGTGACCCGCGCGGTGAGGACGTTCGCCGTGCGAAAGCCGGGGTCGACCTCGAGCAGCGCGACGATGCTGCGGACCAGGAGCCCGGCCCCGACCAGCAGCACCACCGACAGCGCCACCTCGGCGACGACCAGGAGCGAGCGCAGCCGCCGCCCGCGCGCGTCGCCGCCGCCCGAGCCGCGCCCGACCAGGTGGAGCGCGCGGCCCAGGTCCTGCCGCGCGGCCTGCAGCGCCGGGGCCAGGCCGAACGCCACCCCGGTGGCGAGCGTGATCACCAGAGTCACCGCCAGGACCGGACCGTTCACCCCGATCGAGCGGAGCTGCGGGATCGACGCGGCCGCCGCGTCGGGGATGTGGGCGGCGAGCGCCTGGACCGCCCACACCGCGAGCAGCGCGCCGGCCGCCCCGCCGACCAGCGCGAGGAGGACGCTCTCGGTCAAGAGCTGCTGGATCAGCCGCGCGCGCCCGGCCCCGAGCGCGGTGCGGATCGCCATCTCCTTCTGGCGCGACGCCGCCCGGGCCAGGAGCAGGTTGGCGACGTTGGCGCACGCGATGGCGAGGACCAGCCCGACCGCGACCAGGACGACCAGGAGCGGGCGCCGCACCGGCCCGATCGCCTGATCGCGGAGCGGGACGACCCGCGCCCCGAGCTCGGCGTTGGTGTCGGGATGCTGCCGGGCGAGGTCGCGCGCGATCGCGTCCATGCCCGACTGCGCGCCGGCCAGCGTCATGCCCGGCCGCAGCCGCGCGAACGAGATCAGGTAGTGAGAGCGCCGGTCGGCCTGCGCCTCCGGATCGAGCGCCAGCGGCGCCCACAGCTCGGCCCAGCGGTGGACCTGGAACCCCGGCGGCATCACGCCGACCACGGTGTGGACCCGACCGTTCAGCCGGATGGCGCGGCCGAGCACGTCGGTGCGCCCGCCGAAGCGCCGCTGCCAGAGCGCGTGACCGAGCACGACCACGCCGTCGGCGCCGGGCCGGTCCTCGCCGGCCTGGAGCGCGCGGCCCAGCGCCGGCTGCACCCCGAGCATCGCGAACAGCTCCGGCGACACCCTGAAGCCCTGCACTCGCTCGGGCACGCCGTCGCCGGTCACGGTCGCGCTCCACGGCGCGAGCGCGGCCATCTGCTCGAACACCGCGTTCCGCGCCCGCCAGTCGGTGAAGTTGGCCGCGGCGACCTCGTTCTGCGGGCTCTCCGGCGAGCGGTCCCACACGCCGACCAGGCGATCCGGCTCGACGTAGCCCAGCGGGCGAACCAGCAGCGCGTCGACCACGCTCAGCACCGCGGTGCTCGCGCCGATGCCGACCGCCAGGGTCAAGATCGCGACCGCGGTGAACCCCGGGCTGCGGCGCAACGCGCGCGCCGCCTGGCGCAGATCGCGGCCGAGGTCGGCGACCACCCGGCCGCTGCCCGAGCCGAGCGGGATCGGGTCACGCGCGGCCGGAAACCGGACCGCCTCGAGCTCGCGCGCCAGCGACCGCGCGCCGCTCAGCTCGGCCAGGGCCGCGCGCCGGGCCTGGTCGGGCGACGCACCGGCGGCGATCAGCTCGTCGTGGCGGTCGTCGAGGTGCTGGGCCAGCTCCTCGGCGATCTCGGCGTGGCGGGCCGGGGCGAGCCCCGCGCCGGCCAGCCGCCGGTCGATCTCCGCCTTCCAGTCAGGCATGGTCGAGCCCGGTGATGCGGTTGATCGCCGCGACGAACGCCTGCCAGGTGTCGCGCTGCGAGACCAGCACCTTGCGGCCGGTCGCGGTCAGCCGGTAGTGGCGCCGCCGGCGCTGGCCGGCCTTCTCCACCCACTGCCCCTCGATCCAGCCGCGCCGCTCCAGCCGGTAGAGCAGCGGGTAGAGCGAGGCCACGTTGAAGCGCAGCACCCCGTCGGAGCGACTCTCGATGAGCTTGCTGATCTCGTAGCCGTGGCGGGGCCGGGCCTCGACCAGCGACAGGATCAGGAGCTCGGCGCTGCCCTTCTTGAGCTCCCGGTCGAGCGCCTTCGAGTCCATAGGTTGCATAACAACATATTATGTAGAAACACATCGGGGTCAAGCGCCACGTGAAGGCGCGCCCTTGCCTCCGCCCACCCCGTCCCGGCGCGCGGTCGCCGTGGCGGTTGAACGCCATGGGCCAGTGGTCGACAATTTCGCCATGAGCGAGACCCCGGCCGGCGGGGCGATGGACCGCCTGTGGCAGGCGGGCCGCGCCGCGTGGCCCGGCCTCGAGGTCCCGCTCGACCGCTTCGCCGCGCACGTCGCCCGCCACCTGGTCGACGCGACCGACCCGGACGCCGCGGCCGGCGAGCTCCACGCGGCCGATCTCTACCTGGCGTGCGCGTGCGCCGCCGGCGATCCGGCCGGCCTTCGCCTGTTCGAGGACCAGGTCCTGCCCCAGGCGGCGGCCGCGCTGCGCCGGCTCGACTCGTCGCCCGCCTTCGCCGACGATGTCCGCCAGCTACTCCGCCAGAAGCTGTTCGTCGGCGACGGCGAGTCCGCGCCCAAGATCGCCGACTACGCCGGGCGCGGCCCGCTGGTCACCTGGGTGCGGGTCAGCGCGGTGCGCACCGCCCTCAACCTGCTCGGCAGCGGCAAGCGCGAGCAGCAGATGACCTCGTCGCAGGTGGCGGCGCTGGCCCCGCCGGTCGACGACCCCGCCCTCCGCTACCTGAAGGCCCAGTTCGCGGACGAGTTCGAGGCCGCCCTGGCCCGCGCCTGCGCCGCCCTCACCGACCGCGACCGCACCATCTTGCGCCTCCGCTTCGCCGACGAGCTCAACATCGATCAGATCGGCGGCCTCTACGGAGTCCACCGCGCCACCGTGGCCCGCTGGATCGCCCGCATCCGCGACGAGCTGTTCGCCGCCACCCGCAACGACCTGGTCGGCCGCCTGAAGCTCAGCGAATCCGACTTCGACAGCCTCCTCCGCCTGGCCCGCAGCCAGCTCGACCTCAGCCTGTCCGCGGTCCTCTACTCGGCCAAGGGCTGACCCGGGCCCGGGTCAGCGCGCCCGGGCGGATTGACCGGGTTGCCCGGTGGTGGAATAAACGGCTCCGTCGCGCGGGTTGTTGGCGCGCCGGAGCCCCCATGAAAGCCATCGAAGCCTCTGAATTATCCAAGAGCTATGGGTCTGTGCAGGCCCTGGACCACGTCTCCTTCTCGGTCGAGAAGGGGGAGGTCATCGGCCTCCTCGGCCCCAACGGCGCCGGCAAGACGACGCTCATGAAGATCCTGACCGGCTACCTCGAGCCGGATGAGGGGAGCGCGCAGCTGCGCGGCATCGACGTGGTCGCCGATCCGCTGGGCGTGCAGAAGAGCATCGGCTACCTGCCGGAGAGCGCGCCGCTCTACACCGAGATGACGGTGCAGGAGTACCTGCTCATGATGGCGGAGCTGCGCGACATCCCGCCCGACCGGCGCCGCTCGATGCTGTCCGAGGCGATCTACGCGGCCGGCCTCGAGGAGTACCTCACCCGGCAGATCGGCAAGCTGTCCAAGGGCTACCGCCAGCGGGTCGGCATCGCCCAGGTCATCCTGCACCGGCCCGAGCTGCTCATCCTCGACGAGCCGACCACCGGCCTCGACCCGACCCAGATCGCGGAGATCCGCGACCTCATCAAGCGGCTGGCCGAGACCACGACGGTCATGCTGTCGACTCACATCCTCAGCGAGGTCGAGATGACCTGCGAGCGGGTGCTGGTCATCATGCGCGGCAAGCTGCGCGCCGACGCCCGCCTGGCCGAGCTGCGCGACGGCAACGCCGCGGTGGTCGCCATCGAGAAGGGCGCGAGCGGCGTGCGCGAGGCGCTGCGCGCGATCGCGGGAGTCGCCACCGTCGAGCCGGAGACGGCGAGCGGCCCGCCGCTCGACGGCTTCCAGCGCTGGCGGGTGACCGGCGAGGTCGACGACCTCTGCCCGGCGCTGTTCGACGCGCTGCGCGGCAAGGCCTGGAAGGTGGCCGAGCTCCGCTCCGACCCGCGCACGCTCGAGGCGGTGTTCCGCGAGCTGGCCGAGTCCTCCCCGGCGACGGCGATCGACGCCTCGCCCGCTGCCCAGGCGGCCAGCCAGGAGGTGCAGGCATGAACCACGTACTCTCGATCGCGCGCAAGGAGCTGCGCGGTTACTTCAACTCGGCGGTGGCGCTCATCTTCCTGGCCACCTTCCTCGGCGTGGTGCTGTTCACCTTCTTCTGGGTGGACAAGTTCTTCACCCGCAACATCGCCGACGTGCGGCCCATGTTCGAGTGGCTGCCGCTGCTGCTCATCTTCCTGGTCGGCGCGCTGGCGATGCGGCTGTGGAGCGAGGAGCAGAAGGTCGGCACCATCGAGATCCTGCTCACCCTGCCGGTCCCGCACTGGCAGCTGGTGCTCGGCAAGTTCCTGGCCGGAATCGCGCTGGTCGCCCTCGCCCTCCTGCTCACCATCGGGCTGCCGATCACCGTCGCGATGATGGGCGATCTCGACGCCGGGCCGGTCATCGGCGGCTACCTCGGCGCCCTGCTCCTGGCCGGCGCCTACCTGTCGATCGGCCTGTGCGTGTCGGCGGTGACCGACAACCAGATCGTCTCGCTCATCATGACCGTGGTCGTGTGCGCGGTGTTCTACCTGCCCGGCGCCGACAAGATGGCCGCGCTGGTCGGGGTCGACGCCGGCGAGACCCTGCGCCTCATCGGCACCGGCAGCCGCTTCCACAGCATCGCGCGCGGGGTCATCGACCTCCGCGACCTGGCCTACTACGCCAGCATGATCGCGGCGTTCCTCACCCTCAACACCGTCCTGCTCAAGGCCAAGGGCTGGGGCCACGGCGCTCGCACCCAGACCCGGCGCTGGAACCAGCGCCTGGCGGTCGGCCTGGTCGCGGTCAACGCGATCGCGCTCAACCTGTGGCTGGCTCCGGTCTCCTCGGCGCGGGTCGATCTCACCGAGCACAACGAGTACAGCCTGTCGGACGTGACCGAGAAGGTGCTGGGCTCGCTCGACCAGCCGCTGGTCATCCGCGGCTACTTCACCGAGGAGACTCACCCGCTCCTGGCCCCGCTGGTGCCGCAGATCCGCGACCTGCTCAGCGAGTACAAGGTGGTCGGCGGCGACAAGGTCCGGCTCGAGTTCGTCGACCCGTCGACCTCCGAGGAGGTCGAGAAGGAGGCTCAGGAGAAGTACGGGATCAAGAGCTTCCCGTTCAGCTTCTCCGACCGGCGCCAGCGCTCGGTGGTGAACGCCTACTTCCACATCCTGCTCCAGTACGGCGACCAGTTCGAGGTCCTCACCTTCAACGACCTCATCGAGGTGAGCCAGGTCGACGTCGGCCAGATCGACGTGTCGCTGCGCAACTTCGAGTACGACGTCACCCGCACGATCAAGAAGCTGGCCTATGGCTTCCAGAGCCTGGACGCGCTGTTCGCGGCACTCGAGAGCAAGGCCGAGCTGACCGCGTACATCACGCCGTCCCAGCTGCCCGACAACCTCAAGACCGCACCCGAGCTGCTGAAGAAGGCGGTCGCCGAGCTCGAGGCCCAGGCCGGCGGCAAGCTCACGTTCCGCCAGGAGGAGCCGAAGACGCGCGCGGAGCAGCAATCGCTCTACGATCGCTACCGGTTCGAGCCGTTCCAGGTGTCGCTGCTTTCCAACCAGGCCTTCTACCTCCACTTCGTGCTGAAGGTGGGCAAGAAGGAGATCCCGCTGCTTCCGTCGCAGGAGGTGAGCGAGGCGTCGCTGAAGCAGATGGTGGTCGACGGGCTCAAGCGCGCGGCGCCCGGCTTCATCAAGACGGTCGCGCTGTGGACCCCGCCGGCCGAGCAGCCGGAGCAGCAGATGCCGGGCATGCCGCCCCAGCAGCAGCAGGGCCGGCCGCCGCAGAGCTTCAACACCCTGCGCGAGCGGCTGCGCGGCAGCTACGAGGTGGTGCCCGCCGATCTGTCGTCGGGGTCGGTCAACGACGCCGAGGTCCTGATGCTGGCCGGGCCGGCCAACCTCGGCGACAAGGAGCAGCGCGCGGTCGATCAGTTCCTGATGCGCGGCGGCGCGGTCATCGTGCTCGACGGGCGCTACCGGCTGAACCTCTCGGCGCAGAGCCTGCAGGTCGACCCGGTCGAGACCGGGCTCGAGAAGCTGCTGACCAGGTGGGGGATCGAGGTCACCGACAAGGTGATCCTCGACCCGCGCAACGACGTGTTCCCGATCCCGGTCGAGCGCGACATGGGCGGCGGCCTCGTCGCGCGCGACATCAAGCAGCTGCCCTACCCGTTCTTCCTGCACGTGCCGGGCGACGCGATGAGCGAGAACATCATGACCAGCCGGCTCTCCGCCGCGGTCTTCCACTTCGCCTCGCCGGTGACGGCCAAGGCAAAGCTCGAGCCGGCCACGGCGGGCAAGGACGCCGCCGGCGACAAGAGCGCGCCGGCGCCGCGCAAGGTCGAGGTGCTGCTGAGCTCGTCCGACGAGGCCTGGCTGCAGAAGGCGCCCCAGATCCAGCCGGACTTCAACCTGTTCCCCGACACCGGCTTCGGCCGGCCGCAGGACGTGCCCGGCGCCGACAAGGGCCCCCACCCGCTCGCGGTCGCGGTGACCGGCGGCTTCGACAGCGCCTTTGCCGACGAGAAGAAGCCGGCCGACGACAAGTCGAAGCCGCCCGCGGCCAAACCCGGCGGCGACGAGCGCCTGATCAAGCGCTCCCCGCCCGACGCGCGCCTGATCGTGGTCGGCTCGTCCAGCTTCGTCACCGACGAGCTGCTCGAGCTGTCGCAGCAGGCCGGGGCCGACTACGTGGCCAACAACCTCGAGCTGGTCCAGAACATGGTCGACTGGGCGGTGGCCGACACCGACCTCCTGACCATCCGCTCGCGCGGCAACCACACTCGCCTGCTCGAGGTCGCGCCCGAGTCGCGCGGCAAGTGGGAGTGGATCAACTACGGCATCGTCATCCTCGGCCTCGGCATCGTGGTGGCGAGCGGCATCCTCCGCCGGCGGACCCTGGTCCCGATCGAGCTGGACCGCCGCGCCGGCGCGTCGGTCTCCAAGGAGGAGCAGCCGTGAACAAGCTCAACCGCATCCTGCTCGGGGTCCTGGCCGCCCAGATCGCCCTGGTCCTGATCTTCCAGCTGCGCGGCGAGGACACCACGATCGGCAAGCTCGAGCCGATCCTGCCCGCCTTCGCCAGGGACAAGGTCGAGCGCCTCCGCGTGTTCGACCGCACCGCCCGGGCGCCCGAGGGCGAGGCGGACCAGCCGGCCAGCCCGAAGGGCAAGCCGGGCGACAAGCCCTCCGTCGACCTGGTCAAGAAGGGCAGCGCCTGGGTCCTGGCCAGCCACTACGACTATCCGGTCACCGCCGACAAGGTCACCGACCTGCTCGACAAGATCGACGGCATGCGCACCCGCGGCGCGATCGCGTCGGGCGCCGCGCGCGAGAAGCAGCTCGAGGTGGCCGACGACTCCTACCAGCGCAAGGTGATCGTCACCTCGGGCGGCAAGGACACCACATTCTTCGTCGGCGCCAGCGCCGGCTCGCGCCAGACCAGCGTCCGCCTGGCCGGGCAGGAGGCGATCCACGGGGTCACCGGGCTGTCCGCGTTCGGGGTCGGCGCGCGCGCCTCGGCCTGGGTGGAGGGCGCGTACGTGGACATCCAGCCCGATCGGATCGCGTCGTTCGACGTGGTCAACGCGGGCGGCAGCTTCCACCTCGAGCGCGCCGCCAGCGGAGACGGCTGGCAGGTGACCGTGGGAGGCCAGCCGCTCGTCCCGCCCGCCGGCATGGAGATCAACAAGGGCGAGATCGAGAAGCTGGCCGGAAAGGCCAGCCGGATCTTCCTGTCGGAGCCGGGCGACCCGAAGCGATCGATCGAGAAGCCGCTCGCCACCGTCACGCTCCACCTCAAGCCGGAGCAGGTCCCGGTGGCCGGGGCCGACGCCGGCGCCGCCGAGTCCACCCTCGATCAGGGCGGCGCCGATCGGGTCATCGAGATCGCGGCGACCGACGCCAAGGACAGGAGCTACGTGCGCGAGAAGGGCCGCAACCAGGCGGCGCTGGTCGAGGCGCTGGGGGTGACCGACCTGGTCGAGCTCACCCGCGACAAGCTGGTGAACAAGATCGGCGACAAGAAGGCGGTGGACCCGGGCCAGGGGGGGCCGGGCGAGATGCCGATGGAGGGCCTGCCGCCCGGCTTCGACCCGAGCCAGCTGGGCCAGCCGTGACCGCCGCGCCGCCGCCGACCCGCGATGACGTGCTGGCCGCCGCCCGGCGCCTGCGCGGCCAGGTGGTGCGCACGCCGGTGGTGCGCTCGGCCGCGCTCGATCGCCTGGCCGGCGGCGCCGAGCTCTGGCTCAAGGCGGAGAACCTGCAGCACATCGGCGCCTTCAAGGCGCGCGGCGCGCTCAACGCGGTCGGTCTGCTCGACGAGGAGACCCGCCGCCGCGGCGTCATCACCTACAGCTCCGGCAACCACGCCCAGGCGGTCGCACTGGCCGCCAGCCGGTACGGCATCACCGCCGACATCTTCATGCCGGTCGACGCCCCGCGCATCAAGCTCGACGCGGTCCAGGCGATGGGCGCGAACGTGGTCCTGGTCGGCACCACCTCGCTCGAGCGCCACCAGGCCGCGCTCGACCGGCAGGCCGAGACCGGAGCCGCGATCATCGAGCCGTTCGATCACCCGCACACCATCGCAGGCCAGGGCACCGCGGCGCTCGAGCTCCTCGAGGACGCGGAGCTGGCCGGCACGCCGCTCGACGCGCTGGTCGTCCCGGTCGGCGGCGGCGGCCTCCTGGCCGGCTCGTGCCTGGCCGCCGACGGCATCGGGCTCCCGATCCACGGCGTCGAGCCGGTCGGCTGCGACTCCATGGGCCAGAGCCTGGCCCGCGGCGAGGTCACCGCGGTAGGTCCCGGTCCGACCATCGCCGACGGGCTCAAGCCGACCCGGGTCGGCGAGCTCACCCTCGCGATCGCACGCCGGGCCGGCGCCGAGCTCCACACCGTGGACGACGGCGAGCTGGCCGCGGCGGTCGCTCACCTGGCTCTCCGCGCCAAGCTCGTCGTGGAGCCATCCGGCGCGGCCGGGGTGGCCCTCGCGCTGCGCACCGACGCGCTGCGCTCCCGACCACGGCGCATCGGCATCGTTCTATCTGGTGGGAACATCTCGCCGGAGCGGCTGTGTGCGATCGTGGGTGCTTCGGCGTGAGAGTGTGAGGGAGGGTGCTGCGCGGTCAGGGCAGGCTAGACTCAGCGTGTGATCTTAGTTCATCGACTGACTGCATCGCTCCTCGCCTCGCTCGCCTTCCTTCTCACCCTCGTCGGGTCGCCCGCTCGCTCCGCGCACGCGGGGACCTACGACTGGGAGTCCAGCCCCAACTATCAGTTCCGGATGTGGATCGACGACGACATGCCGGTCGTCTACGGCTTCTACGTCGTCTTCAACGAGAGCGTCGGCGACACCCGCGACCTCGTCACGCGCGACCGCTACATCGAATGGGCCCGCAGCATGGGCTTCGGGACGATCGGCACCCGCTTCGAGGCGCCCGGCGACACCGACGAGGACACCATGCAGTCGGCCACGCTCATCACCGCGCTCGAGAACTTCGCGGCCATGAGCGGTCACCCCGAGGTGGCGAACGCGCCGCTCCTGGTCGACGGCCTCTCGCTGGGTGGCCACAACTCGGTCAAGTTCGCCGCCCTCTACCCCGAGCGAACGATCGGCTACATGGGCGGCGCGGCCGGCAGGCTGCCGCTGGAGGCCGTCGACAACCCGGCCTTCGACCAGGTGCCCGGGATCGTCTACTTCGGAGAGCTCGACACCGACATCGATGACGCTCTCGCCCGGCGCGACGACTTCATCCCCCTGCGTCGAGACGGGGCCAGGGTCTCCTTCTTCGTCCAGTGGACCTTCGAGCACGAGCGCGGCAACGCCAGCCGGATGGGCTGGAAGATCCTCTCCGACATGGTGAGCCTCCGCTATCCCATCGACCAGAACCCGACCGCCGGGCCGGTGGACCTCATCGACATCCCGCTGGAGAGCGGCTGGGTCGCCAACTACGACACCTGGGATGGCCCGCTCACCGCGATCCAGCCCTACGCCGACGCCGAGGAGCCCGAAGAGCAGTTCTGGCTGCCCACGCGCGACTCCGCGTTCGTCTATCGCGCCCACGCCACTCGCGAGACGCCCCTCTCGTTCGTCGAGCCCCCCTCCGACCCGGAGAACCCCAGCTACCCCAGCGTCCAGCCGGGCGACGTCGTCCCCATCGAGCTCTCGGTTGGCAATCTATCCAGTGTGTCGATGGTCGAGGTGTTCGACGGCAGCGAGCCGATCGCCCAGCTGACCGCGGCCCCCTACCAGACCAGCTGGACCGCCGCGGGCATCGGCATGCATGCGCTGGTCGCCGTGGCCACCCTCGCCGACGGCAGCAGGCACACGGGCTGGAGCGCGCCGGTCATGGTGCTCGGCAGCGCTCACCCCGGCGGCGGCACCATCGGCGACGACGGCGGTGGCGACGACACCGGCGCCGATGACGGCACCGGCGACACCGGCGATGACGGCGGCGATGGCGACGACGGCGACGACGGCGACGACGGCGACAACGGCGCGGACGGCGGCGGCGGCTCGGGCGGCGACGGCGGCTGTGGCTGCCACACCGGCGACTCGACCGGTGGAGCCGGTCAGCTCGGGCTGGGCCTGGTCGCGGCGGCCGCGCTGCTCGCGCTCAGGAGGCGCGGTTCCCGGCGTAGTTGATGCCGTAGCGGTGGAGCAGCGCGCGCAGGTGGTTGCGGTCCATCTTCACCGCGCGCGCCGCCCGCGACAGGTTGCCCTCGAACCGGTGGATGAGGTCGGCGACGTACGCGCTCTCCCACGAGGCCAGCGCCTGCGCCTTGGTCGCCCGGTACGACCCGGGCACCTCCGGCCGCGCGCCGGTCGGGTCCGGCATCGGCGTGTGGTTCGACGGTGACGGGTCGCCGAGCAGGAGAGCCCGCTCGACCGCGCTGCGCAGCTCGCGGACGTTGCCGCCCCAGGTCTGGCGGCCGAGCCGCGCCACCAGCGAGGGCGGCGGGATCGCGTCCGGGTCGTGGGTCAGCTCCTGGTAGAAGTGCGCGACCAGGAGCGGGATGTCGTCGGTGCGCTCGGACAGCGACGGCAGCCGCACGCGCAGGATGTTCAGCCGGTAGAACAGGTCCGCGCGGAACCGGCCCTCGTTGACCTCGGTGCGCAGGTCGCGGTTGGTGGCCGCGATGACACGGACGTCGAGCGGGATGGTCGTGGTCGACCCGACCCGGGTGACCACGCGCTTCTCCAGCACCCGCAAGAGCTTCGGCTGGCAGGCGAGCTCGAGCTCGCCGATCTCGTCGATGAAGACCGTCCCGCCCTGCGCCGACTCGAACGCTCCGGTCCGGGTCTGGTGGGCGCCGGTGAAGGAGCCGCGCTCGTGCCCGAACAGCTCGCTCTCGATGAGCGACGGCGGGATCGCGCCGCAGTCCACCACCACGAACGGCTTGCCGGCCCGCGTGCTCGACTGGTGGACCGCCTCGGCCACCAGCCCCTTGCCCGAGCCAGTCGCCCCCTCGATGAGCACCGTCGAGTCGGTGGCCGCGATCTTGGGCAGGAGCGAGAACAGCCGGCGCATCGACGGGCTGCGCCCGATGACCGGGCCGAAGCTGGACGCCGTCGCGATCGGCTCGTGCACGGTCTCGTCCAGCACCTCGAAGCGGATCCGGCTTGAGCCGAGCCGCAGGATGGCGCCGTTCTCCAGATAGCCCGAGTCCACCCGCATGGCGCCGACGAACGTCCCGTTGGTGCTGCCCAGGTCGCGCAGGTGGAAGCCGAGGTCGGCCACGCGGATCGAACAGTGGTGCCGGGAGACGGTCGGGTCGCTCAGCTCGAGGTCGGTCCCGGCCGCGGTCCCGATGGTGAGCTCGGAGCCGTCGGCCTGGCGGCACTTACCTGTGTCGGGGCCGGCGACGACGCGACAGCAGAAGCGCTGAAACACGTACTCGGCATCCTCCGCCCGCATGGCGAAGGTGCTCTCGTCCTCCTCGACTTCTGCAGTGAGGACGAGACCCGACTCATCGACCATGAAGATTCCTCTCGGCCCTTGGGCTGCTGCGGTGTTCCCACAACCCTACAACGCCTCGGCGTGGTTTGCAGGGACCGAGCCACCCCCGAAGAAAGGTCAGCGCGGCCGACAGGCTCGCCCACCGTCATCCCAGGTCCATGGAAAGCCGAGGGAACCGCCCCCGGCGCGCTTTTGTGAGGGCTCACCCGCGATTGTCATGCGGTTGAATCCCACACGTGAAACTGGGGACCAGCCTCCCCACATCGGGGAGGCCGGATCGCCCGTCGCGAGAGGCCGGCGCTAGAGGCGCCAGCCGGCGCCGACTGAGATCTCGTGCGCCTGGTCCTTTCGGTCGGTCGCGGTCGCGCCGTTCCGATCGGACGTGCCGGTCCAGGACGCCGATGCGTACCCGAACCGATATCCACCGTCGATGACGAGGTTCTTCCCGACCGGGTAGTCGACTCGCAGCGTCGCCCAGAGCGCCGTCAGCGAGTCCAGGTCCCCGTCGCGCGAACCCTCGGTCTGGCTGCGCGTGCCGAACAGCATCGCGTCCAGGCCGACTCGCATGCCCAGCTTGCCGGCGAGCTCGGGGTACTGGAACCCGAGCCCCGCGGTGGGACCCGAGGTCGATTCGCGCGGCCAGTTGGCCCCGTTGTCGATGTCGCTGATCTGGAAGATCGCGTACTGGTAGCCGAGGCGCAGCGAGCCGGTCGCCCGCTTGCCGTAGGCCACCCCCGCGCTCGCCCCGACCCGGTGAGTGGTCAGGCTGATGTCGGTCACGTCTTCGCCGCCTTCGGGCGATACGGTCAGCCCGCCCAGCGCCGTCGCGAAGTCGTAGTCGAGGTCGAACAGGATCCCGATCTTGGGCCGGATGCGATACATGAGCTCGCCCGACAGCCCCGCGATCGGTCCGTTGTAGCTGGCCGTCTCGGCGGTCTGCCCGGTCGGCGTCACGTCCATGCCCACCGCGGTGAAGCCGGCGTGCACGCTGCCAGTCAGCGTCCACGGCTTTGGCTTGTCTGCCATCTCGTCGTCGGACGAGCCAGACAGGGTCGCCTCGGCGTCGTCGCTCGAGCTGCGGCTCGAGCTCTCGCCCTCGTCGCTGCTCTCATCGACGTCCGACGCGTCCGCGGTCCGCGTCTTCTTGCTCTTTCCGCTCTTGCTCTTCCCGGAGCGCGACGGCCGATCGGATTCCTTCTCGTCGGCGCTGCTCGCCTCCTCGGCGTCATCGGCACCGGCGTCGTCATCCGACGCGGCCACGTCCTTGCGCGCCTCCGGCAAGAGGCCGTTGTCGCGCACCGCAAACGCCGGGATCCATCCGGTCCGCTTCTTGCCGTTCTCCACCAGCAGCCAGCGGTTCTCACCGCGCGCGATGACTCGCACGCGATCGCCCTCGGCCACGGTGAAGACCACCTTGCCGCTGCCGTCCGGCTCGGAGAACGCCTGGACCGACAGCGCCTGGATCTCGACCTTCAGCGGACCACCCGGGAGACGGCCACGCGCCGCCCACGTCGAGCGCGGGCGGCGCGTCTTCACGTCTTCACCTTCATCGTCGGCAACCTGGTCCTGCTCGTCGTCACTCGCCTTGTCTGCCGAGTGACGGGACTTGCGCGACTTCTTGCGCTCGGCCTTCTTCTTGGCTGCCGTCTTCTTGGCGCCGCCCGCCGCGGCCTTGGGCTCGACGCTCGAGTCGTCGTCCGCGGCGGTGTCGTCGCTCTTGTCCTTCTTCTTCTTGTCCTTCTTCGCGTCCTTCTGGTCGTCGTCCGCGTCACCCGCGCTGCCCCCGGAGACAGGCTCCGTGGACAGCGCGGTGCGGCGGATCCAACCAGTCCTACCCTCGTACTCGACCATTACCCACGTGCCGAGTCTCTTCACTACCTCGAGGGCCTTGCCCTTGCCGACGCGCCGTACCACCTGGGAGTCATCCCCGGGGGACGAGCGCAGCTCGGCAGGTCGCTCCGTGTACAGTCGCTCTGCGCTGGCCTCGCGGCCATGAACAAACACCACCACTAGGGCCGCGCCGAGCGCGGCCACTAGCTCCCGGCGGCGGTGCGTGTTCATTATTCGATGGACTCCACGAACAGCACGAGAGCGTCAACGTCCTCCGGCGAGAGACCCATGGTCTGGCCGTGGGAGTTGAAGTTCCCCGACGAGCTGACCGCGAAGCCCTTCTCACCCTCGCGCAGGCCGGGGTGACCCGGGCTGAGCGTCGCCTCGTAGATGCTGCGGGCGAGTGCGTGGTGCAGGTAGCTGGCGAGCCACCAGACGCCGCGGAGGGACGGGGTGTTGATGCGAACCGCACCGACCATGTTGCCCGGGACGAACCCGCGCTCGATGTCGTCGAAGTTGATCTGCTGGTTGAGCGCCAGGCGCCGGCTCTCCTCGACGTCGTCGCCGGTGACGGCGAGCGGGTCGTCGAAGCGGAGGCAGCTCTCGGTGTCGAAGCAGAACGGCTTGAAGAAGTCGATGCTGGTGTGGATGTTGATCTCGTCGTCGGCGAGCGAGTTGTCGCCGTCGAGCGTGTCGATGAACGCGTCCGGCAGGACCACGCGAGCGTCGTCGTTGTACTGATCGACGAAGCGGCGGTTCCAGTCGGCCCCGACGCCGTGGTTCAGGCCGTCGGTGTAGGGCGCGCGGGTGTTGCCCGGATCATGGCAGTTCACGCAGGCGGCCTGGGTGAACAGCGCCTCGCCGCGCTGGATCTTGGCCGCCTCGTCGGTGGCCAGCTCGCCCGCCTCGTTGAGGTACTTGAGCGGGTTGGGCGGCAGGCGAAGGATCGAGACCGAGTAGTAGTCCATGAAGCGGGACACGTCCTCGCGGAGGATGGCGCCACCGGCGCCGGTTCCGGAGTTGTTCTGGCCGGCCAGGCCGCCCAGGTTCACGACCGCCGCCGCGATCTGCACCGCCGCGTCGAGCTTCTGCGCGGCGATGGTGTCGGCGATGCCGCCCGGCACGTTGAAGTTGGGCGGAAGGCCCTCGAGGTCCGGCTCGGCGAACGGCTCCGGCTGGCAGTTGGCGTCGAAGTTGCCGAAGCCGCGGGCTTCCACGGCCGGGTCACCAACGCGCTGGTTGGCCGGAGTGGACGGACCCTCGACGAAGGCAAAGGCGATCTGCTCGCAGACCGTACGGGTCTGCGCGGCGAACGCCAGCGAAGCGTAGCTGCCGTTGTCGAACGAGCCGTTCCAGAAGTAGTCGTCCGTGGTGAGCAGGTTGAAGTTCGGCTTCACCTCGTGCGGGGCGGTCGGCGCGGTCGCGCCGTTCGCGAACGGGAAGCCGTCCCCGATGAGGTCGATCGGGCCGTGGCAGGTCGCGCACGACTTGCGACCGTTGTTCGACCAGTCGGCGTTGTAGTAGGTGTACTCGCCGATCTCGATGTTGGTCGCCGGGTACTCGGCCTGGGTGTTGATGTTGCCGAAGCCCAGGTCGATCCGCTGCAGCTGCTGCTGGGTGTCGAGGTCGAAGGTCTGCAGGGTCTCGCCGCCCCAGTTGACGACGGTGAGCTCGTTGCGGTCCTCGTCGATGAGCATCGCCATCGGGCGGGCATCGACCTCGAAGGTGTCGTTGCCGCCGCCGATCTCGGTCAGGCGGAAGTTGGCGCCGTTGTTGACCGCCAGGGCCTGCACGATGTCCGAGCCCGCGTGGGCCGCGAACAGGAGGGTGCCGGCCTCGTTCTTCTCGAAGGTGACCGGCTCGGCGCCGTTCAGGACCTTCTGCTCGGCGACGAAGTTCTCCTCCGGGGAGATATTGTCGGTGTAGTACACCTCCTGCGCGGTCAGGTTGAGGTTGACCTGGGAGGTACCGTCGCGAATGTCTTCGAAGTTGTAGGCCAGGGTGTTGTCGAACTGAGCGCCCGGGTGGGCCTCCTCGCGCTGACCGCTGAGCGGGCTCTCGACGAAGGTCTGGGCCTGCAGGGCGTCCGGCGGGGTGACCTCGTTGCGGGCCAGATAGCCGCGGTCGACCATCGTGGTGGGGATGAACACCGACTGGTTGATCTGGAGGGCGTCCACCGCCGGCGCGCCGATGTTGATCTCGCCGAGCACGTCGCCGTTGCGGATGCCGATCTTGGCGACCACGCCGCCACGGCCGTTGGCCACGAACACGCTCTCCTGATCGTCGCTCAGGCGCAGCTTGTTCGGGTTGGAGCCGACGCCGGTGATGTACTTCGCCGGGGTGCTGACCGGGTCGCCGGGGTTGTCGATGACGACGTCGATGACGCGGTCATTGATGCCGTCGGTGACGAGCGAGATGTCGTAGCGAAGCACGGCGCCGCGCCACTCGTTGGCCACGAACAGGTACAGCTCGCGGTCCTGCTCGCCGCCGATGGTCTTGTCGGCGAGGAGGATGTCGCTGCAGTAGTACTCCGTCGGGATCTCGACCGGCGTGCCGTCGGTACGGCGCAGCAGGTCCTCCTCGGCCACGTCGATGACCGAGATGTAGTTCGAGTACTGGTTGCAGACGAACGCGACCCCGTCCTCGTGCGGCGCGATCTTGATCGGCTTGATGCCGACCTTGACCAGCTGCGGGTTGTCCTCGTTGTCCACGTCGAAGACGGCGACCTCGTTGCCCGGGGTGCTGATGTCGCCGCCGAGCGGCACGACCAGCTTGCGGATGCCGTCGATGCCCACGACCGCCTTGACGTCGGTCGGCTTGCCGCGGAAGGCCATCAGCGAGGTGCGCAGGCGGTCCTGGCCCTTGATGAGGTCGATCGGGCCGCTACCGCGCTCGTTGCCGATCTGGGCGCCGACCTCGTCCAGCTTCTGCTCGACGGTGACGAAGCCGCCGCCGACGATCTGGAAGTCCTGGTCCTCGAGCGCGATGCCGAAAGGATCGATCCGGCGCTCGTCATTGACCGCGATGAGCTCGAACAGGGGCGCCAGCGATCCGCGCACGTACTTGGCGGGCAGCGGGATGACGGGCGGTGGGGGCGGCGGTGGCGGGTTATCCCCACCATCGTCGTCTGCAGCGGTGTCGTCGTCGTCGTCCGCGACGCCAAGGGTGCAACCCGCGCCGGTCGCCAGCAAGGCGACGAGCAAGGCGCTGCCCGCGATCGTCGAGGCGAGCAAGCTCTCGAAGCTTCCGAGCCTACGCATGTTCAGATTCCTCCCTGAGGACCGAGCTTGAGTACGAGCTCGCCGCCCACGTCATTGAACGGTTGGTTGTTGTCAGCCCGCAGCAGTCGAACGGTGAAGGCGAGATCGGCCTCGTCGGCCGCCTGGAACAGCTTGATGAAGATCCGGTTGCCTTGCGGGGTGTCGGTCGCGCGCGAGGCCGGGATGGTGACCGTCAAACTGGCGGTGTTGCCAGCCGTGACGTCAGTGACGGCGCCACCCACGTAGAGCCGTGCGTCGTTCACCGGAGTGAGCTCCACCTCGACCCGCTGATCGACGGTGGTGGTGTTGATGAGGTAGCTGGTGGCGAACGCGATCCGGCCGCTGCCGGCGTCGCCAGTCAGGAAGGCGCCCACGTCGACCAGCGCATCGTCCGAGAAGAAGGCGTCCCACTTGCCGGCCAGCTCGTCGCCGCCCGCCTGCTGGAACACCTCCGGGAGGACGTTGTCCTCATCGACGAGGGTGTCGTCGTCGATGTCGTTGGCACCCTGGAACGCGCCGGCGATCAGCCAGTTGAGCTGGTTGCCGTCGCCGTCCGGCCTGAGGCCCTCGGCGAACTTCAGGATGTCGAGGGCGAAGGCCGAGTCGATGGCGAAGTCGGCGCCGCCCGGATGGATGGTGCCGGTCGCGAACTCGTTGCCGTCCACGTTGTTGATCTCGTTGGTCGGGTAGAGGAACAGCGAGCTGCCGTCCGGGGTGTTGAAGTTGATCATCGAGGCGGCCTCGGTGAAGTTCGCCTTCAGGCGCGCCACGTTCTCGCCGGCGTCGGGCAGGAGGCCGAAGTTGGAGCCGTTCGGCGGCGCCTGGGTGGCGACCTGGATCCCGTGGCAGGCGTTGGTGTCGGCGCAGGTGCGGCCCTGGGCGCCATCCTCGACCGCGTTGCGGTTGTCGAAGATCGGGTTGATGCGACGGGCGTAGAACGCGAAGTCGATCGGGATGTTGTCGCTGTTGGCCGAGAACAGGTACGAGAGGATTCGCTCGTAGTTGTTGTCGTCCGCGCCGTCGAAGATACGGTCACCCGGGTGCGGGTTCTTCGGGCAGGCCGGGGACTTGCTCGGGCAGAGCAGGACCGGCGAGCTCGACGGGCTGGCCAGGTTGACGAAGCAGGCGAAGTTGGCGAGCTGCGTCTCGATGGGGTCGGTCGGGATCAGGGTGAGCGCCCCCGGCCGGGCCACGCCGTGGCAGGTCTGGCGGGTACAGCCGGTCGCCGTGCCCTCGTTGTTCTGATCGTTGAGGTCGATCTCGCCGTTCAGGATCGGAAGGATCTCGTCCTCGAACACGCCGACGTCGAGCAGCGCCGGGTTGGCGCAGCCACCCGAACCGGTGCCCGGATCCACGGCGCCTCGGGCGTCGATCGCGGCCTGGATGAAGCCCTCCAGCGCCGTGGCTCCCGCCGCGTCGATGGTGGTGGAGACGCCGCCGCCGTGCTTGATGGTCGCCTGCACGTAGAGGAGCGAGGTCTTGGGATCGCCGTCGAGGCTGATCTTCGACTTCACCATCTCGTAGTTGGCCGCCATCTCGGCGCTATCCGCCGCCGGAGCCGGGTTGAGAATGACGCCGAGCTGGCCGACCGGCCCGGCGTGGCAGGCCGCGGACGACGAGCATCCGATGCCGGCGCCAGCGGCGTCCAGCGCCGGCTGGATGGTGCTCTGATAGACGGCGTAGTCGAAGTAGTCGACCCCGCCGGTGACCGGGGCGCAGCCGCCGTCGGCCACGCAGGCCACGTTGGCCGCCGTGATGAAGGCCAGCAGCTTGTCGGCGACGGCCTGCTCGATCGTCCCATCCGTCGTCTTGACCGGGTGAGTCGCGAGGCCGCCGTTCAACGAGTAGGCGACCCGGCTGTTGTCGGGGGTCGTCGTATCCGCCTTGTCGCGGAAACTCTTGAAGGTCTTCACCCGATCGCAGTCATCATCGGCTGCGCCGGCCCAGACCGTGAACCCGCCGAAGCCGAGTCCATCGGCGTTGGCTGGATCGGAACCGGGGAGGTGGCAGGCACCCGCGGTGCAACTGGCCACGAGGGTGGGGGCGATGTCATCTTTGAAGACCGCGAAGTCGAAGGGATAACCCGGCGACTTCTCGGCCTCATCCTCGAGCACGCACTCGGGATCAACTTCGCCACCAGGTTCGCCTCCGCCACTGCATCCTCCGGCGGAGGCGATGAGCGCTGTGAGCAGCGTCCCGCTCAGGCAGATTCGCTCCATACGAGCGTTCATTGGAAAAACCTCCCCGGGCCCGACAGTGGGCCGCACGAGCCGGCAGTGCAACGGTTGTTCCAGTGTCCGGATGACCCCGGCAGTGCAAGGGGACGCGAATCCCCTACATCGACTCCCGCCGCGCCGGCGCTGACTTAGGTTGCGTCACGTCCGATCGCCGAGCCGGCCTTGCCCGCTGCTTCGGAGCGCATCGGGGTGGAAGGTCCCCCTTGGTGCCTACGGCCAACATCACTCGCAAGGTCGCGCAGCTACGATCAAAGTGTCGCGGTTCGGGCGCGTTATGGTGGATGGAACGGTCCTTGCTCAGCACGTGACTCGACCGTCTCAGGCCGTTGACGCCACGGTGCTTCTCGCGTCCGAAATTATCGGGATGTGAGAGGCGGAGGACTTTCTATGGCCTGCGCGGCGCCGGGTCGGTGGGGGTCCCACTGGCGAGTGAGACCTCCTGTTCGAAGATGCGTCGGAGGATCGCGACCGCGCACGCGTAGGTGCTCTCCACGCCGAAGAACGACATGCTCTTGGACAGCAGGCTCTGCCGCCGCGAGTAGGGCGTGTCGGACGCGTAGTGGAGGACGCCGAGGTCGAAGCGGACCTGGGTCGAAAGGTTGACGATCTCGTCGTTCGGGTGCCGGCCCGGGCTGATGATCTCGTAGACCGCCGAGAGGTAGGGCCCCGCCTCCATCTCGAGCACGGTGTAGCCCTCGCCGTAGAACAGGCTCATGTAGTCGCGGTTCTGCAGGAATGCGCTGCGGACGGTGACCGCCTTCTGGTTGTCCAGCACCGTCCCCTCCTGCATGTAGGGCTGGAGCAGCCCGGTCGAGAAGCAGTTGCGGATGAGGTACGTGTTGCGGGAGTGCTCGTCGTAGACCGCGCTCGAGATGAGCACGTCGCCGACCCGCCCGTTCAGGGTGGCGGCCTTGCCCATCACGTAGATGCCGCGCACCTCGTCCACCCCCTGGGCCACCCGGGACAGGTGGTGGTAGGCGGCCATGCCCAGCGGGTAGTCGATGTTGAGGATGACCGCGTCCGACCCGGCCAGGCGCTCGGCCCCGTCGACCCGCACCCGCGGGTCCATGCGGTCCGGGCGGAGGCGAGCCACCTCGATCAGCTGGGCCGACACGTCGATGCGGCCCGGGCTCGGCACCGAGGTGATGCCGCTCTCGCTGTCGAACGCCTGGACCGCGCCGCGGACCTCGGCGCCGGCGTCGACGTGGTTCAGGTAGTCGCGGAGGAGGTAGTAGAGGTAGTTGGAGACCGCGTGGTCGTCGCCGCGCGCCTGGGCCTGCTGGAGCGGGGCGCCGAGCCGCTCCGGGTCGCGCTGGCGGGCGAACTCGGCGATCTGATCGCGGTGTGCGCGCGCATAGCCGCCGACCAGGTTGGGCAGCGAGTGGGTGTTGGACGAGATCAGGTAGATCGGCCGGCGGTGGGCGCGAGGCGGCCCCGGCACCGACCCTTCCCCGGCGGTGATGCGCGGCGCGACGTAGTGCTTCTCGATGGCCCCCCACCAGCGCTGGGCCGACGTCTGGTACTGGCTGAACGATCCGTAGAGCAGGCGGATCGACAGGTCCGACTCGCGCGCGGCCATGATCTCGAGGGCGCCGGCCCAGCTCGGCCCGAGCGCGGCGCACAGGCGCTCCGAGTCGACCTCGCCCAGCTGGAGGCGCGCCAGCGCGACCGCCGCGCGCCGGTCGGGATCCGGGGCGCTGGCCGGCGACTCCGACGCCGCGCCCGGTCCGAGCAGCGCGTGCAGCTTGTTCCACTCGATCTGATAGGCGGTGACGATCGGCACCAGATCGTCGATGTCGCTCGCGCTGGTGATGAAGACCGCGAGCAGCCCCTGCCCGTCCCAGCCCATGGCGCGGCGGCGGCCGCGCGCTCGCACCGACTCGAACTGGCGGACCGCGAGGCCGGCCTGCTCGAACTGCTCCATGCTCTGGCCGAGCACCACCCGGTGGACGTGCGGGAAGCAGTCGGGCAGGCGCCCGGCGCTGTAGGCGAACGCCGCCACGTCCGGCGACGGATCGCGCGCGCCGGTGTGCAGACTCGAGTCGGAGAAGGTGTGGGCCTCCTCGAACGCCCTCACCCGCACGTCGCCGCTCGAGCGGAGCAACGAGTAGTAGGTGCGGATGTAGAGGTCGATCTCGTCGCTGGTCGAGCGCGGCCGCCGGCGGTCCATGGGGTGGACCTCCTCAGCCCGGCGCGCCGCCGCCCTGGCCGCGCCGGTTGATCAGGATCTGGTAGAACGAGCGCGAGCGGAGCTCGTCGACGGTGAGCCCGGTCGCCAGCGCGTCGGCCTCGCCGAACGCGCCGCAGTTGATGCCGCGCAGGAAGAAGTTGAGCAGCCCCTGCCCGGTCGCAGCGTCGTCGAACACGTCGCCGACCAGCGTGGCCTGGGCCGCTCGCGACACGAACGTCTTCAGCCGAAGCGACGCCGCCGCCAGCCCCTCCTGGAAGAACGCGTAGACCGCGGCGTAGCGGGTCGGCAGCTGGGCGGGGTGCAGGTCCCAGCCCTGGTAGAACCCGTTCACCAGGCTGTGCTGGATGTCGGCGACGTGGAGCCGCCAGGCGTCGTGGACGCTGCGCCGGTTGGCCGCCTGCCGGGCCGGGTCGAGCGCGGCGCCCGGGTCGGCGCGATGGATCGGCACCGGCATGATCGCGGTGGCGCCGTCGCTGAGCCAGATGCCGCGCCCGCCGTACGCCACCTGCATCATGTGCTTGGCGAAGTCGCAGGCCGGGTGGCGCATGCGCTGGTGCGCGGCGGTGATGTTGCACGACGCGGTGTAGTCGTAGGTCCCGAAGTGAGCCGCCACGCAGCGGCCGCGCGCGGCGTCGAGCATGCGCGGCAGGTTGAGCACGCCGTCGGGGCCGACGATCGACTGCGTGGCCTCGACCATGAACTCCATGATCAAGGTGCGCGGCGCGAGGCGCAGGCGCGTCTCGAGCTGCTCGAGCGCCCGGCCGAGCGCGTCGACCTGCTCGGGGCAGGTGATCTTCGGCAGCGTGACCACGAAGTGGCTCGGCACCTGGCCGCGCCCCTCCTTGACCAGCGTGGTCAGGAAGATGTCGAGGGTGCGCAGGCTGCGCCGGGCCAGCTCGTCGGACAGCGGCTTGATGCGGATGCCGGAGAACGGCGGCAGCGTGGCATCCGCCATGCCGCGGGCCAGCTCCTGGGCGGCCTGGGCGGCGTGGCCGTCCTCCTCCTCTTCCGATCGGTTGCCGTAGCCGTCCTCGAAGTCGATGCGGACGTCCTCGACCGGCTCGCGCTCCAGCTTGGCGCGAACACGCTGGTGGATGGCGCGTGCCATGTCGGGCGCCACCGTCAAGCCGATCGCGTCGGCGAACTGGACGGGATCGGCTCCGTACTCGTCGAGCGCGGCGAGCGCGATTGCCCCCAGCTTGCCGGCCAGGTCAGACTTGAACAGATGAGCGCCGCCGTACACGGTGTGCACCGGCTGGCGTCGATCCGCCTCGCCCGGATACTTCTCGGCGACGAGTCGGTTGGGCCCCTTCAGCCGGCCGAGGAGCTCGTTCAGCTCGGCGTTGGACAGGGTCTTCGAGATCGAGGTCGACGACGGCACGGCGGCACGGCGGACGTTGCCATGTGCTCCTGGTAGGGTGCAACCACAGTGGCCGATCCACACGTCATGGAGCCCGATCGAACCCCGCGGCGCGGCCTGCGCGATCTGACGTCGGTCTTCCAGTACAGCGGGCGCGCGGTGGCCCTGGTCTGGACCACCAGCCGGGCGCTGACCGTGCTCCTGGTCGTGCTCAGCCTGGTGGCCGGTGTCCTGCCCGCCTTCGTCGCCTACGTCGGCAAGTGGCTGGTCGACGCGGTGGTCGCGGCGGCCGCGCACCACGGTTCGTCCGAGCGCGCGGTCGAGTTCGTCGCGCTGGAGGCCGGGCTGGTCACCGCGATGGCCGCCACCCAGCGCGGGCTCACCGTCTGCCAGTCGCTCCTGCGCGCGCTCCTCGGCCAGCGGGTCAACGTGATGATCCTCGAGAAGGCGCTCACCCTCGAGCTGCGCCACTTCGAGGACTCCGAGTTCTACGACAAGCTGACCCGCGCGCGGCGCGAGGCGTCGAGCCGCCCGCTCAGCCTGGTCACCCGCACGTTCGGGCTGGTCCAGAACCTCATCACCCTGGTCACCTACGGCGCGCTGCTCCTGCGCTTCTCACCGCTGGCCGCCGCGATCCTGATCGTCGCCGCGCTGCCGGTGTTCGCCGCCGAGACCCGCTTCTCGGTGCAGGCGTTCCGCCTGTTCCGCTGGCGCACGCCGGAGACGCGACAGCAGGTCTACCTCGAGTCGGTGATCGCGCGCGAGGACTCGGCCAAGGAGGTGATGCTGTTCGGGCTCGGCCCGACCCTGCTCGAGCGCTACGACGACATCTTCAAGCGGCTCTACCGCGAGGACCGCAACCTCACCCTGCGGCGCGGCGGCTGGGGCTTCGCGCTCGGCATGGTGTCGACCGCCGCGTTCTACGGGGCGTACGCGTGGATCGCGATCAAGGCGGCCACCGCGCGCATCAGCCTCGGCGACATGACCATGTACGTCCTGGTCTTCAAGCAGGGCCAGGCGGCGCTGTCGGCGGCGCTGTCCGCGATCGGCGGCATGTACGAGGACAACCTGTACCTGTCGAACCTGTACGAGCTGCTCGAGACGCCGGTGGCGCCGCCCGGCGGCAACGTCACCACCGGGGTCAGCCCCGGCGACGGCATTCGCTTCGAGGACGTCTCGTTCACCTACCCGGGCGGCGACCGCCCCGCCCTCGAGAGCGTGACCTTCCACCTCCCGCCCGGGCGCAAGCTGGCGCTGGTCGGCGAGAACGGCTCCGGCAAGACCACCCTCATCAAGCTCCTGACCCGGCTCTACGAGCCGACCGCCGGGCGGGTCATCCTCGACGGGACCGATCTGCGCCAGTGGGACCTGCCCACCCTGCGCGGACGCATCGGCGTCATCTTCCAGGACTTCGTCCGCTACCAGTTCATCGCCGGCGAGAACATCGGCGTCGGTGACGTGCGCGCCCTGGGCGACGAGGACCGCTGGCGCGCCTCGGCCATCACCGGGATGTCGGCGCCGTTCATCGAGGAGCTACCCGACCGCTACCAGACCCAGCTCGGCCGCTGGTTCAAGGACGGGCGCGAGCTGTCGCTCGGTCAGTGGCAGAAGGTGGCGCTGTCGCGCGCGTTCATGCGGCGCGACGCCGACATCCTCGTCCTCGACGAGCCGACCGCGTCGATGGACGCGGGCGCCGAGGCGCTCATCTTCCAGCACTTCCGCCAGGTGACGGAGCGCCAGATGGCGATCCTCATCTCGCACCGGTTCTCGACGGTGCGGATGGCCGATCAGATCATCGTGCTCGCCGGTGGCCGCATCCTCGAGCAGGGCAGCCACGAGGAGCTGGTCGCGCTGGGCGGCCACTACAGCCACCTCTTCTCGCTCCAGGCCGCCGGTTACAGATAGCCGGCCGGCGTCGAAGAGGTCTCGGGGAAGAGGAGCCCCGCCAGGATGCCGAGACACGACACGGGCGAGCCACCTCGCCCGTTCGTCGCCCCGGCGGGGCGCATCCGCCACCGCTAGCTGTCAGCTAGGCGCGGCGGACGTTGGCGGCCTGCAGGCCCTTCGGTCCCTGGACGATCTCGAACTCGACAGTCTCCCCCTCAGAGAGGGTCCTGAAGCCATCAGCCATGATGGCCGTGTGGTGGACGAAGACGTCCGGACCGTCGTCCTGCGCGATGAAGCCGAAGCCCTTCGTATTATTGAACCACTTCACAGTACCTTTGTGCACGACCAAGTTCCTCTTCAGCTGGCGGCCCCTGTCGACCCAAGCTCGCCGCCTTCTACTAGCTCACGAGAATCCGTGTCGACGCGCAGGAGCGTTGTCTCCCCGGGGGGCGGACGTCAAGTGGCCAGCCGGCCATTCGAGGCATCCGGAACAAGCATCCACGCCTCCTGGTCGTGCGATGTACGCCGCGATGCGCCACGTGGTTTTTTGATGGAGCAAGGTGGAAGGAAGTCGGAAGTCTGACTAACCCTGCCATGATCCCAGTTGCTTACAACGGGCTGAGTTGTCGGCCTCGGCCTTGCTTCGAGTCGCCGTAACTCATCAGGGGGCTTCGCGTATGAATCACCGGCTCGCCGTTCGTCTCGCTGCCGTGTCCGCTGGAGCGGTCCTGGTCGGCGGCGTCTTCCTCCTCCGCGCGCCGGCGGCTCGCGCCTGCGGCTGCTTCACGCCGCCCGATCCGACCGTCCCCATCGTCCAGGCCGGCGAGCGGATCGCCTTCCAGGTCGACGACGGCGTGGTGACCGCGCACATCCAGATCCAGTACAAGGGCGCGGCCGAGGAGTTCGGCTGGCTCCTCCCGCTACCGTCGGTGCCGACGCTCGAGGTGGGGACCGACGAGCTGTTCGGACAGCTCATCCAGCAGACTCAGCCCAGGTACAGCCTCGTCGTCGAGTACGAGGGCGACTGTGCCTTCAACTCGGCCGGCAGCAGCGACGACGGGGCCGGCGACAGCGACAGCGGCGACGGCCCGGCACCCCCCGAATCGGAGGACCCGCTCATCGTGCAGGGCTCGATCGGCCCGTACGACTACGCCGTTCTGAGCGCCGACTCGAAGGACCCGATGCTCGGGTGGCTCGGCGACAACGGATTCTTCGTCCCGGCTGGCACCGACGAGGCGGTCGACCCGTACATCCGCCCGGGCGCCTACTTCCTGGCCCTCAAGCTGCGCAAGGGCAACGACGTCGGCGACATCCAGCCGGTGGTGGTGAAGTACGCCAGCGACCTGCCGATGATCCCGATCGTCCTGACCGGCGTGGCCGCGGACCCAGACATGCCAGTCATGGTCTGGGTGCTCGGCGAGGATCGCGCCATCCCGCGCAACTACTTCCACACCGAGATCAACGACGCCGAGATCGACTGGTTCAGCTTCGGCGCGAACTACATCGACGTCATCACGCGCGCGGTCGACGAGGCGGACGAGCACCAGTCGTTCGTGACCGAGTACGCCGGCGACAGCGCGATCATGCTCGACCTGCTCGACTACCCGAGCCGGTTCGGCGACCTCGACGAGCTGCGCTCCAACACCGACGCGGTGAACTACGTGGAGTACCTCAGCTCCACCGGCTACACCGCGGCCAGCTTCTCCCCGGGCTCGTTCTCGGCGACGTTCACCTCGCAGACCCTGGCGGTGCTCGCCCGCCACCTGCCGGTCCCGGCCGCGCTGGCCGAGTACCTGACCAACCAGGGACTGACGACCAGCGACTACTACTTCGGCATCCGCTACTACGTGGACGAGCTGAGCAAGCAGCAGCCGGAGCTGTTCGAGGATCTCGATCTCGAGTTCGACCCGATCGAGCTGACCAACGAGCTCGAGGAGCGCGTGGTCGTGCCGACGCTGGCCGCCGGTGAGCTGTTCCGCAAGAACTCCTACATGACGCGGCTGTTCACCACCATGTCGGCCGACGAGATGACGCGTGACCCGGTGTTCAGCTTCAACCCGGATCTGCCCGACGTCTCGAACGTGCACCAGGGTCGCGTCGTCTACCACTGCGGCCTCATCTCGGAGGACTCGCCGAACACGACGCCGGCCACGCTCTTCACCGAGGACGGCTGGGAGCTGGCCTTCCCCGACGGCGTCGGCGTGAACCCGTGGACGTCGATCAACTGGCCGCTCAGCCGCTTCATCCAGGTCGAGCGCGAGGAGGGCGCGTCGGAGGTCGTCGTGGACAACAGCGACGCGATCGCGCAGGTCATCGCCGACAACACCGAGCCCTTCCCGAGGCGCGGCGACGACGACGGCTGCGCGGCCGGCGGCGGATCGGGCGCGGCCGGCGGGCTCGCGGTGGGCGGGCTCGCGCTCCTGCTCGGGTTGCGGCGGCGTCGGCGCCGGGGCTAGCGTTGTCGAGCTGGCCGGGACGAGCGTGGGCCGCTGGCGCGATCGCGCTGGCGGCCTGCGGCGGGGACGGCGCCGTCGAGCCGGGCGAGCCCGACGCGGCGGTGGGGAGCGCCGAGCTGATCCTGGGCGGGGCGAGCGCCGACGGATCCGGGTTCACGCCGGTGGAGGACGGCGACGACGTGACGCTGATCGGCGGCGCTCAGGGTGGATTCCACGTGTGGACCGGGCTGCGCGTCCGCGGCGCGGCCGGCCGGCTCCACCTCGAGCGGCAGGCGCGCCGCCAGTCCGACGACAAGCTGGTGCTGCGCGCGTCGACCGCGGTGGTGGAGATCCCGATCCAGAGCGGCGACGGCTGGTGGGAGCTGCCGGACGGCGACGAGCGCGACGCGCTGCCCAGCTTCATGTGCCCGACGCCGATCGGCATCCGCGTGCGCGACGAGACCCTGGTCATCCGCGCGCAGCTGCTCGACGAGGACGACCGCCTCCTCGACGAGGACACCCTCACGCTGGTGCCGCGATGCCCGGTCGACGATGCGGGCGAGGCCGAGTTCTGCGCCGAGATCTGCAGCGGGTAGGCGGCGCTCAGCGGCCGGCGGCCCGACGCGAGCCGGCCAGAGCCGGCGAGAGGTAGAGCGACTCGACCGTCTCGGCCACGCGACCGACCAGGGTGGCCTGGGAGGAGCGGCCGGCGCGCAGCCAGACCCGACGCAGGCGCAGCTCGGCCGGGAGCGCGGCGCCGTAGGTGCGGCCGCCCGAGCTGCCGTCGAAGCTGACCAGGAACGGGACCCGGCGCCGGTTGAGGGCGTCGAGCTGGCCGACGAAGCGATCGAGGTCGAGCGGGGCGATGTAGCGCGGGTCGCGCGAGCCGCTGACGCCCTGGTACGGCGGGTCGAGGTAGACCAGGTCACCCGGGGAGGCGTCGGCCAGGAGCTCGGCGTAGTCGGCGGCGACGACCTCCGCCCGGTCGGCGAGCAGCGCGGACGCGCGCGCGATTTCGCGGCGCATGCGCGGCGGGCGCACGCCGGCGCGGCGGTGGTCGGCGCCCTGGTTGAACTGGCCGGCCCCGTTGAAGCGGACCGCGTTCTTCACGCAGCGCGCCAGTAGATACAGCAGCGCGACCGGATCGCCGGTGCGGTTGAACCGGGCGCGCACCGCGCGATAGTGCGACGCGGCGTCGGCGTGCTGGGCGCGCCACAGCCGCTCGTAGGCGTCGGCGGTGTGGTCGGGGTGATCGAGGATGGCGCGCCACAGCGCGGCCAGCGCGCCCAGCCGGTCTGCGATGCAATAGCGCGCGGCCAGGTCGCGCGAGGCGGCCGCCAGGCTGACCGCGGCCGATCCGGCGAACGGCTCGATCAGGCGGCAGACCCGGCCGGGCGCGTGGGCCAGGATGGCGGCGGCCAGGCGGCGCTTGCTGCCCTGGTAGGGGATCGGGTGCGGGGCCGCGGCCGGGCGCGGCTCGGCGCGGCTCACGGATGCGCGAGCGACCAGAGCGGGTCGGCCGCGGCGCCGCCGGTCTCCGCGGTCCGTCCATAGTATGTGCGCGGGCCGCGCGACGGGGTGCTGAGCTCGAGGCGAAGGTCGAACGGCTCCGGGCCGGTGACGCGCTGGACGCGGAAGACCATGCGGTCCTCCTCCCTCGAGTTCGGCCACTGGATGGTCAGGTGGTCACCCTCGAGCTGGTAGGTGAACAGCTCGAACTGGCCGGCGAACAGGGTGCGGTCCTGGTACACGCCGCCGCCCATGCTCGGGGTGAAGCGATAGACGTGGAGGCGCTCCCTCTCGCCGGTCGGCCAGCGATCGAGCCAGTTGCGGTTGATGAGGATCTCGGCCGCCTGGTCGGGCGGGAGAGTCTGGACCGCGGGGGCCGACTTGCGGCCGCACGCGGTGACGGCAGCCAGGACGAGGGCGCAGAGGAGGATCGACCGGCGCATGGCTCGAGTGTAGCCCGCGCCCCGGAGGGCGGCTACGGCGCGCGGCGGGGCGGCCTCGGGAGCGACGTCAGCCGCTGTCCACGCCCAGGCCGATGTCGATCTTGAACTTGACCACGACCACGAGCGCGATGAGCGCGAGCGTCAGGACCAGGAGGGCGAGCGTCAGGACCAGCGCGCCCCAGTTGACGCCGGCCGAGTGACCACCGCTCTCGCACCGGAGCGCCAGCGCGCGCCGCTCGGCCACCACCATCCGCCTGCAGCGACGGCAGGCGATCTCGACGCGGCGGCGGAAGAACAGCCCGCGCACCGCGATGAGGAAGCCGAGCGAGACGTAGAGCGCGGCGCCGCCCTGGGCGACCTGGTAGAGCATCGGCGGAAAGCGCCAGGCGTTCTCGTCCACGCCGGCCTGGTGGCTGATGCGGACCCGCTCCGGCTCGGTCAGCGGCTTGCGCGCGGGCAGGAAGCTGAGCAGGAGCCACGCGCCCAGGCCGGCCAGGAGGAGGCCGGAGGCCATGCGCGGCGGGCTGGGCGCGCGACCAAGCCCGCCCGCGGTCTTGCGCTTGTCGGCCCACCGTCGCGCCGACGGGTGCGCCTGCTTCCACACCGCGGGCGCAGGGCGGAGCTCGTCGTCGCCCGGCGCGAGCGGCGGCGGTTGTTCGAGATCGAAGTGGTCGGGCGGGAGATAGTCGGGCGGCGCCTGATCGGTCGGGTAGTACTCGGGCGACCGGCGCTCCGACGGGCGGTAGTCGCGAAGGACGGGCGGGGGCTCGGCGTGGTGCTCGGGGCCGTCGCCGTAGACCTGCTCGCCGAAGACCGGCTCCCACACCGGGGCGTCGAACGATGGCTCGGCATGCGGGCCGCGGTACGAGGCCTCGGCGTACGGCTGCTCGTTGTACTCGGCGTGGGGCTGCTGGCCGTAGGGCTGCTGGCTGTAGGCCTGCTGGCCGTAGGGCTGCTGGCCATAGGGCTGCTCGCCGCCTGGCTGATCGCCGTAGTGTTGTTCGGTGTAGGGCTCATCGCCGTAGGCCTGCGCCGCGTACGGCGCGCCATGGCGCTGGTCGGCGCCGGACGGATCGCCGTACAGCTGCTCGTCCGGGGCCGCGCCGGAGTGACCGGACGAGGGGCGCCGCGCGCGGGCCGGGTCGGGGAAGGCGGGGTCGCCGAAGCCGCGGTCGGGGAAGGCGGGGTCGCCGAAGCCACGGTCGGGGAAGGCGGGATCGGCGAACGCGGGATCGCGAAAGGCGGGATCGCGAAAGGCGGGGTCGCCGAACGCGGGATCGCGGAAGGCGGGGTCGCCGAAGCCGCGGTCGGCGAGGGCGGGATCGCCGAAGGCCTGGTCGCCGAAGCCGCGGGCGGCGAGGCCGGCGTCGCCGAAGCCGCCAGCGGCGCCTCGATCGTCGGCGACGGGCGCATGCGGCGCGGCGGACGGAGACGCGGACGCAAAGGCGGTATCGGCCAGGGCGAGGTCGCCGCCGCGCCGGCGATCGCGGCGCGGGTCCTCGCCGCGCGGGCCGAAGTCGGTGTCGGCCAGGCCCGCGTCGCCGTCGGGCTGGTCGGCGCCGGTTCGATCGAAGCCGCGGCCGCGCAGGGTCTCCTCGGCGATCGACTGTTCACCGGTCGCCGGGTCGCCGTAGTCCCGATCGCCGGTGGCCTCGCCGAACGACGGATGGCGGGCGAGGACCTGATCGGGGTCGACCGCTCGCGCGCCGTCGACCGTCGCATCGCTGTCGAGGGCTCGATCGATCGCCTGCCCGATCTGCGAATCGGACGCGTAGAAGTCGCTGAAGCGGGCCGCGTCGGTGCCGGGCACGCCGCCGTCGGTGGGCGGTTCCTGCGATCGCGCGGAGGCGGGCGGAACCGCGGCGAACGGCTGGTGAAGCTTTCGGTCGAGCGTCTGATCGAACCACGGTGGCGTGGGCGGCCCGAATCCGGCGCCGCGCTCGCCGGCCGTGCTCGGGGGCTGCCACGCCTCGACCCCGGCCAGCGTGGATTCGGCGCCGGGCGCTTCGTCGGGCGGCGGGGTCGCGCCCGGACGAGCCACCGGCGGAAAGCCGGGATCGGTCGACGGCGACTGCGCGGGGAAACCAGCCCCGAACGGTGGAGGCAGCGGATCGGTGCCGCGGCGCAGGAGCGGGTCGTCCGGTGCGCCCTGACCATGCCCGGAGTCATGGCGGCGCGCGAGCATCGGCGGCGGCGGCGGCGGCCCGTACGCGGTGGGCGGCGGCGGCAGCGGCTCCGCGGTCGCGAACGCCGAGGGCCTCGCCCCGGGCGCGCGCGGAGGGAGCTGCGGCTCGGTCACCGAGAACGGCGAGGACGGTGACCCGCGCGGGGGAAGCTGGGGCTCGGTCACCGAGAACGGCGACGCGACCGCCGCGAACCCGCCCGCCGGATCGGCGCCGAAGCCCGACGACGACGGCGGCGGCAGGTCGCTGAGGCTGAACAGCGACGGCGGCTGCGAACCGGTGAACGGCGGCTCGGACGCGAAGGGCGGTGGATCGAGCCCGAACGGCGACGGCTCGATGTCCGACAGCGGCGGCGGCAGCGTCTCGGCGAACGGCGAGGACGGGCCGCGAGGCCCGGAGAAGGCCGGATCGGTCCCGGCAAAGGCCTCGGGGCTGGCGAAGTTTGGATGTCTACCCGCGGGTCGATCGCCGCCGGTGAAGGGCGGCTCCGCGCCGGAGGGCGGCGCCGGCGACGTCGACGAAGGCGAGCGCAGGCGCGGCGGCGGCGGAAGCGGCTCGGGCCCGCTCTCGAGCGACTCCGCGGCCGGCGATGCCCCCGGCGGCGCGCCGGTGCCTCCCGGGGCGCGCAGCGGGAGACGCGACGCGGTGGCGCCGTCGAGAGTCGAGCCGAGCACCGATGACGCGATCGTGCCGAGGCGGGCGAGACGCGGGTCCGAGTCGGATGCCGATGGCGACGAGCTGGACGGCGGTGGGGCGGTCGGGCTCGCGCGCGACGGCCGCCTGGTCGACGACTCCGGCTCGTCCGCTGGAGGCGCGGTGGTCGGCACGCTCCGCCGCGATCGCCTCGACGACGGCGAAGGATCGGCCGACGACGGCGGAGGCGCGCTCGGGCTGGCGCCGCGCGGCAGACGCGGAAGTGGTGGCTCGGCCTGCCCGGACAGAGGCGGCGCGGCGCTGACCGACGATCGCCCGGTCGGCTCGTGAACCGGCGCGCCCTCCGACGCGCGGCCCGGTGACCTCGCCGCGGCTGCCGGGTCAGCGCTCCTGGGCCCGTGCGCCGCGGGCGGCGCCTCGCTCGCACCCTTGCGACGCGCGTCCTTGGGGATCGGCGGCGGTCGCGAAGGTCCCGGTCGCGCGGTCGGCGCAGCGGGGGCCGACCCGGCCGCGGCGGGCCCGGCGACCGACAGCGCGCCCAGCTCCGACAGTTTCTCCGCGCGATAGCTCGGCTCGGTGTCCTCCGACCACTCGCCGAGGCCCGGCGGTTCGCGGGTCCGCCGCGCGGGCGGCGGCGGCTCGGTCGCCGACGAGATCACCGAGGAGCGACCGGAGTCGCGCGCCGACCTCTGGCGCGCGAGCGCCTCGATCGCCGGCCGTCCGGCGCCCGGCTCGGCCGGGGAGGCGCCGCCCTCGACGGAGCTCGCGCGCGCCGCCGATGCGTCGTCGATCGCCGGAGGTCGGGTGATCCTCCCGGAGCGCTCCACCGGAGAGGCCGCGCCTGGCGCGCCCGCTTCGGGGATCGGACCCGTCGTCCGACGGCCCGACGCGCGGCCGCTCGGTGCATCCGACGGCGACGACGCGCCTGGCTCGCCCGACGCGCCCGCTTCCGGGAGCGGACCCGTCGTCCGACGGCCCGACGCGCGGCCAATCGGCGCATCCGCCGGCGACGACGCGCCCGACACGCCCGCTTCAGGGAGCGGCCCGGTCGTCCGACGCCCCGCGCGGCCAATCGGTACATCCGACGGCGACGCTGGCGAGGACGTGCCTGGCCCGCCCGACGCGCCTGGCCCGCCCGACGTACCCGCTTCCGGAATCGGCCCGGTCGTCCGCCGATCCGAAGCTCGCCCAATCGGTGCATCCCCCGCTGACGCCGCGCCCGACGCCCCCGCTTCCGGAATCGGCCCGGTCGTCCGACGGCCCGACGCGCGCCCCATCGGTGCATCGCCCGGCGACGCCGCCCCCGGCGCGCCCGTCGGCGACGCCGAACCCGACGCCCCCGCTTCCGGAATCGGCCCGGTCGTCCGACGGCCCGACGCGCGCCCCATCGGTGCATCCGCCGGCGACGCCGCGCCTGGCCCGCCCGACGCCCCCGCTTCCGGGATCGGCCCGGTCGTCCGCCGACCCGAGGCTCTGCCGGCCGGCGCGTCGTCGAGCGACGCAGCACGCGCCGCGATCGGATCCGTCGTCGCCGGAGGAGCGCTCGCCGGCGTCATGCTCGCCGGCGGCGCCGTCGCCGAGGGCCCCGTCGGTGGTGGCGTGGTCGGACTCACCGCGCGTGGCGCGCCCTCCGGCGCGCCCCTGCCAGGAGCCGCGTCGCGCGCCGCGGTCGCCGCCCCGGCTTGCGAGGCTTGTCCCGATCGAAGGTCCGCTGCCCCGGCCGCGTCGACGGCGGTCGTCGCAGCCGCCGCGGGAGCGGCGCCTCCGAATGCCGGCGCGAGCGCCCCGTCCGGCGTCGACTTCGATGGCGGTACCGTCGAGCTCACCGGTCGAGCGACCGGCGGCGGTTCGCTGCCTCCCGGTCTGTCGCCACTTCTGGACGGCGCGCCCTTGTCGAGCGGCGACCCATCCGCTGCTCTGTCGAGCGCGCTCGGATCGACGCTAGCTGCCGTCGGCGGTGCGGCCGGGTCTACCGCGACGCGGGCGCTGGCCGGCGCACCGGGGGCGGCGAGCTTGGTCGCGAGTGAGGCGCCGATGGGCGTGAGCGGCCTGTGCCCGCAGACCGGGCAGGGTTGGACCAGAGTCGCTCGGCCCCGGTTGGCTCCGCATTTTGCACAGTCGGACATCGACTCGCCCGCGCCGGCTCCATCTTACCCTCAATCCGGTCCGGGGCGGTCCCGGCCGGGCGCACTCCCATTACGGCGCCGGCCGCGCATTGGACCGGCTCGACCAGCGAGCGAGTCCACCAGCCCGGCTCCGGCGACCGGGGGGTCGCGGCCACGTCGGCTCGGCTCCGGTCTCGTCCCACATCCCCATCCCCACCCGGCTCGACGGGCGTGCCCAGTGACCCGGCCGCCGGGCCGATCGCCTGACTGCCGCTCTGCCCTGCCGCCGGTCGCTGGCCCTCCGTCATGGTGAAGATCACGCCCGACATCACCAGCGCGAACCAGGCCGCCGCGATCACGCCGCGCCGGCGGATCTGACGCGCCACGCCGTCGGCGTCTCGGATGCCGGACGGCGTCATTCCCTCGGTGGGAAGGCGGTCCCGGTTGCTGGTCCAGTCCGCGCCGCGCCTCGTGGTCGACCGGGGGGCTCCGGCCTCGACGGCGCCTCGCAGCCCATTGACCACCGTCCCTGCCGGCGGCGTGGTGGCTCTGGCCGCCGGCGCGGCGTCGAGGATGGTCGCCGCCGACGTCGCGATCGGGCCCCGCGGCGGCGAGATGGCCGCCTCGATGGCCTGGGCGCGCGGGTCGGCCACCTCGTCGGCGGGGCTCGCACCGCGGCCGAGGATGGTCGCCTTGTCGAGCAGCCGCTGCACCGGGGAGGGCGTGCGCCCCTCGGTCTCGGCCAGCTGCGCCGACGCCGCCCGCGCGATGCGCGAGAGCGCCGCGATCACCTCGGCGGCCGACTGGTACCGGTCCGGCGCCTTCTTCGCCATCAACTTGAGCACCAGCGCCTCGAGCTCCGCGGTCACCTTCGCCTGCGGGTTCCGCAGCGCGATCGGCGGCGGGGGCTGAGTCACGTTGGCGCGCGCGATCTCCTGGCTGGTGCCCTCGAACGGGGGCTTGCCGGCCAGCATCTCGTACATGACCACGCCGAGCGCGAACAGGTCGGCGCGATGATCGACCATCTGGTCGCGCGCCTGCTCGGGCGAGATGTAGATCGGCGTGCCGACCACCAGTCCGTGCTCGGTCAGCCGCCCGATGCGGTGGCCATCGCCGCCGGTGATGGCGAGCCCGAAGTCGAGGATCCGGACCAGCTCGTTCCCCTCGCTGTTCACCGCGGTCGCCACGTTGGCCGGCTTGAAGTCGCGGTGGACCAGGCCGGCCCGGTGCGCGTGGCCGAGCCCGCGAGCCATCTGCTTGGCCATGCGGATGACGCGATCCTCGGCCAGCCATCCCTCTCGGCGGAGCAGCGCCGCCAGGGTCTCGCCGTCGGCGTACTCCATCGCGAGGTAGAGCAGGCCGTTCTCGGTCTTGCCGAAGTCGAGCACCGCGACCACGTTCGGATGCGACATCCGGCTGGCCGCGTCGGCCTCCTGGGCGAAGCGAAGCCGCATGGAGACGTCGGCGGCGACGTCTCCGAACATGAGCTTCAGCGCGAACAGCCGGCTCAGGCGCGCGTGATGGGCGCGATAGACCAGGCCCATCGCGCCCTCGCCGACCAGCTCCTCGATCACGTAGCGATCGGCGATGGTGGTGCCGATCAGCGGATCCTCGACCGTGCGGGTCAGCGCCGCGCCATCGCGCATGCAGCGGGTGAAATTTCCCCGGAACGCGGCGTTGCAGGACGGGCAGCGCAGCCGCGACGTCGGATCGGCATCGAGCCCCGCCGAGCCGCGCGCCATCCGCTCGTGCGTCTCCGGGACCGGCTGATCGCCAGCATCGGCGATCGGAACGGCGGTCGGCCGCGGGCCTGCTCCCGGGCCCCCGTCTCTCATGGCGCTGGTTGCCGCCGTAGGTCCAGGTCGGACCTCGGATTCGTCGGACGGTCGCGCGCCGGTTGAAGACATCTCGGGTGACTCGCCGAGCTGCGAACGACATGCCAGCCCCCGCCCGGGCCATCCGGTCTCCAAGACCGCATGGGGAGACACACTTTCGAGGCTGTTTTCAGGCCAGACCGCCCTGGGGCTGCCAGGCCGAGCGTCCCGAGCCGAGGCGAATTGCCTCGGGCAGGCATCGACGCCACAGACCCATCGTCGCCCGCTGGCATCTTCATGCATCGCGACTCCCTGCCCCGCTGTAGGTGAATTCGCGACGTGCGGACTTCTCGCACCAGGTGCCGTAGCCTGACGGAGTGCGCTATGAGCCGCAGCTCGCCACGCTGGTCGCCGAGGCGCCGGCCGGCGACGACTGGCTGCACGAGATCAAGTACGACGGCTACCGGATCGGTTGCGTGGTGCGGCGCGGTCGAGCTGAGCTGCTCAGCCGCAACGGCAAGGACTGGACCGACCGATTCGCGCCGGTGAGCGAGGCGGTCGCCGCGCTGCCGGTCACCACCGCTCTGCTCGACGGAGAGGTGGCGGTCCTGTTGCCCGACGGCCGCACCAGCTTCCAGGCCCTGCAGAACGCGCTCGGCGGGCGCAGCGGGGCGCAGCTGGTCTACTTCGCGTTCGACCTGCACGAGCTCGACGGTGTCGACCTGCGCCGCCGGCCGCTCGAGGAGCGCAAGGCGTCGCTGCGCGAGCTCCTGTCCGGAGGACCGAAGCCGATCGTGCGCTACTCCGATCACGTGATCGGCCAGGGGCCGCGCTTCTTCGCCGAGGCCCGCCGGACCGGCCTCGAGGGGATCATCGCCAAGCGCCGCGCCGATCTGCACCGCCCCGGTCGCACGACCGGATGGCTCAAGGTGAAGTGCGTCGCGCGCCAGGAGATGGTGATCGGCGGGTTCACCGAGCCAGAGGGCTCGCGCACGGGGCTCGGCGCGCTCCTGCTCGGAGTCCACGAGGGCGACGCGCTGGTCTACTCCGGCAAGGTCGGGACCGGCTTCACCCAGGCCAGCGCGCGCGCGCTGCGCCAGCGCCTCGATCGGATCGAGCGCGACGAGTGCCCGTTCGAGCCGCGACCGGCCGCGCGCCTGGTCGGCAAGGGGGCGCACTGGGTCGAGCCCTCGCTGGTCGCCGAGGTCGCCTTCATCGAGTGGACCGCGGACGGCCGCATCCGCCATCCCTCGTTTCAGGGCATGCGCGAGGACCGCGCGCCGGGCGACGTCAGGCGGGAGACGCCGCGTCTCGAGACGCCGGCCGGACCAGGACCTCGACGCAAGAAGTGACCATTCGCGCCGACCTCGAGGGGGAAGGCCGGCGCGCTGGATCGAGAACGTCCTCGCGCGAACCGAATCAGCGAGGAGCGAAGCCGTGCGGGCCACCGGCGTCGACGCCGGCATCGGCCTCGGTGCTGGCGGCGTCGGCGGGATCAGCGGCCGCGTCGGCGGGATCACCGGCGGCCGCATCGATGGCGGTGCCATCGTCATCGTCGTCGCCGCCACACGCGATGACGGCGGTCGACAGGGAGAGAAGCGAGGCAAAGGCCAAGGAAAGGAGAACTAGACGACGCATGGCGGGCACCATAACATGACGCTTCCGCGGCCGCCCACCCGCACGGCCGCGGCGTAGGATGACGGCGATATGGACTCTGTCACGATCGGCGCGATCGACGCGGGCTCGAACGCGATTCGCGTCTGCATCGCGCGCACCGTCGGCAGCGAGATCGCGATCATCGAGGCCGAGCGAGTCCCGGTCCGCCTCGGGCACCACACATTCACCCACGGTGAGCTCGATGCGAAGACGATCGAGTCGGCGATCGTCGCCTTTGCGCGCTTCCGCAAGCTGTTCGATCAGCACGGCGTGACCCGCTACCGCGCGGTGGCGACGAGCGCGCTGCGCAACGCGCACAACCGCGAGGATCTGATCGACCGGCTCTTCCGCGAGCTGCAGATCGAGCTCGAGGTGATCGACGGCGAGGAGGAAGGCCGGCTGGTCAGACGCGCGGTGGTCGGCGCGATGAAGGGGCGCGAGTCGGCGCTCATCGTGGATCTGGGCGGCGGCAGCCTCGAGGTCACCGAGCGGACCCGCGACAAGTGGCTGACCTGGTCGATGAAGATCGGGACCGTGCGGCTGCTGGAGACCTTCGGCCTGGGCGGCCGCATCTCGGACGATGAGGCGCGCCTGGTCCGGCGCTTCATCGGGACCGCGATGGTGTCCACGCTGCCGGAGCCGGGCGACAAGGGCGAGCGGCCGACCACGGCGGTGGCCTGCGGCGGGAACGCCGAGGCGCTGGCGGCGCTCTACGGCCAGATCGAGAAGGCAGACAAGGGCGACAAGTCAGACAAGTCGGACAAGAGCGACAAGTCGGACAAGGCAGACAAGGCCGACAAGGCAGACAAGGCCGAGTTTCCGACCCTGAAGATCTCCGCCCTCGAGGACGCCCTGCCCGGCTTGCTCGAGGCCGACGTGCCCGAGCGGATGAGCAAGCTCGGCGTGCGGCAGGACCGGGCCGAGGTGCTGCCGGTCGCCGCGCTGGTGTTCGCCGAGCTGGGCAAGCGGCTCGGCCTGAAGAAGCTGGTCATGCCCGGCGTCGGGATCCGCGAGGGCATCCTCATCGACCTGGCCGAGGTGACCGGCACGGACCGGGCCTCCTCGCAGGAACCGACCGTCATCTCCGGCGCCCGTGTGTTCGCGGACCGCCTGGGCCACAACACCGCGCACGGCGAGCAGGTGCGCATGGTGGCGCGCTCCCTGTTCGACCAGCTGACCGCCCTGCACGGGCTGCCCGACGACACCGGGCCGATCCTCGAGGTGGCCTCGCTGCTCCACGACATCGGCGAGGTGGTCCACCGCCGCGCGCACCACAAGCACGGCGAGTACATGATCATGCACGGTCGCATCCCCGGCCTGTCGAGCCCGGCGCGCGAGATGGTCGCCGCGATCGTCCGCGCCCATCGCAAGAGCGGCCCCGACCCGCGCAAGCACGCGGTCTACGCCGCCCTGCCCGAGGCGCGCCAGGAGCAGGTCCGCAAGCTGTGTGCCCTCCTTCGGGTGGCCGACGCGCTCGACGCCGATCACCGCCAGCGGATCGTCGGCGTGAAGACCGAGGTCAAGAACAAGAAGGTCACGCTCGAGCTGGAGTCGGCCGCCAACGGCACACCCGCCGCGCTCGCCGACCTGACCAAGGGCCTCAGCTTCGAGGAGGTCTTCGGTCGCAAGCTGGCCGCCGAGGTGCGCGAGGTGCCGGCGGCCCCGCAGTCGAGCCGCCGCCGCCGCGAGTAGTCGCGGCGCCCCTCGCCCGCGGCCGGACGATCGGAGCGCCGCGACTGGCTCCAGCTCCTGGCGCTACCGCTAGAAGCCCTGCGTGAGCCGGACGTAGAAGAAGCGGCCCATGTAGTCGTACGTGTTCGAGTCCGAGGTGGCGATGAATCCGTTGTAGATGTTGGGCGGTTTCTGATCGAGCACGTTGTTCACGCCGCCGCTGACGATGGTCTTGCCGATCGGGTTGGCGAACGTGTAGCTGGCCAGCGCGTCGGCGGTGACGTTGGCCGACACCTTGCGCGACAGCGCGCCGTCGATGCTGCAGTCGTTGACCACGGTCCCGTCCGCGCTCCGGCACTCGCGGAACTTGTGGATGTAGCGCACGTTGAAGCCGGCGCCGATGCCGCCCAGCCCCCACATGGTCGAGAGGTTGGCCTTGTACTTGGGGAAGGTGCCGAGGTCGAACACGCCGAGACCCTCGTGCTTGACCTCGCCGCCCATCCCGTCGGGGAAGAAGTTGTCGAACTTGAGGAGACGAGTGCCCTCGAGGTCGTGGCGGAACGTGCCCACGCCGTGCACGGCGTAGCGGTACCCGATGCTGGCGTCGATGCCGGAGGTGGTGGCGCGGCCGATGTTCACGGTCCGGTCGTCGATCTCCACGATCTGGCTGCTGCCCGGGGCGCGAGTGATCTTGTCGCAGTCGGTCCGGTTGGGGGAGGCGTAGCAGTTGCTGAGCAGGATGTTGGCGCCGGCCGGCTGGATCGCGTTGTCCAGGGACACGTCGAAGTAGTCGACCGTGAACGCCAGGTTCTCGGCGAAGGTCGGCTCGTACACGATGCCGGTGGTGAGGACCTTGGCGGTCTCCGGCTCGAGCTCCTCGTTTCCGCCGATCCGGCTCGGGAGCTGGGTGCTCGAGTCGCGGAAGGTGTTCGGAACCTGGTCGGCGGCGCAGTTGGCGGCCACCGCCCCGCTCAGCGGACCGTTCGAGGTATCACACGGATCGGTCACCGGCGGGAACGCGTCGCCCGCCCCCGCGAACAGCTCCGACACGTTCGGTGCCCGGAAGGCCGTCGAGTAGGTGCCACGCACCGCCAGTCCGGCCGGGATCTTGTAGAGGACGCCGGCCTTCCAGCTGAAGTTGCTGCCGAAGGTGGAGTAGTCGACCGCGCGAGCCGCGCCGTTGATCTCGAGCCACTTGGCCCACTCCTTGTTTGTGACCGGGACGACCGAGAGCTCGGCGAATCCCTCGACGACGTCGTAGTGACCGCCGGTCGGCTCGACCTTGACGCCGGTGGTGTTGCCGCTCGCGGTGAGCGGATCCGGGCGCGAGCCTCCCGCCTCGTAGCGGTAGTCCGCTCCGAGGGCGAGCACGACGTTGCCGCCCCAGGGCGTGTCGACCACCGGACCCGACGCCTTGGCCATCGCGGTGTGCTGGCGGTTGTAGCCGCGCGCCACGCCGGTGTAGGTGATCCAGTCGACCATCTCGGGGGTCACCGAGCCGATCCCGCCCAGGATGTCGAGCGGGACGCACCCCGGCGTGCCCGGATCCTCGCGAGTCCCGCAGCGCGCCACGCCGTCGCCGTCGATGTAGCTCGGGCCGAGCGCCTCGCCCACGTTCGGGCGGATGAGGTTGCCGCCGTTCTCGACGGTGCCGACGGTGCGCCCGAAGTTGTACGACAGCTCGTACCTCCAGCCGTCCAGGAACGCGCCGGGCAGCGCGCCATCCACGCCGGTGACGACGCGGAAGGTGTCGATGTCCTGTCGCGTCGTGCGCGGGCCGGTCTCGACCATGCGCTTGCGAATCTCCTCGAAGGCGCGGCCGTACGGGTTGTAGACGTTGTCGGCCGCGATCAGGATGCCCTCGCGCGCGGTCACCAGCGGCTCGGGAGCCAGCTGCTGGTCGGACTGGCGGTTCAGGTACGAGGCCTCGAAGAAGCCGCGCACGTTGTCGTGGAACTTGTAGTTGCCGTTCGAGAACACGTTGTAGCGGCGCTGCGGGACGAGCAGGTAGTTGTCGGGCTGGAAGTTCCACAGATCGCCGGTGCCGGTGTCGGTGTTTCCCGAGTCGTCGAAGTCGCGCCAGGTCCCGCCCTCGCCGCGGAAGCAGAAGCCGCTGGGGCAGAACAGCTCCGCCTTGGACGCGGCGCAGCCGTTGACCTGGGGCGTCTCGCCCTCCTTGCACACGCGGTCGAAGATGGTCCCCTCCGGTGTCGTGTTGCTGCCGGTCGGCTGCTCCACGCCGGTCTCGAAGTCGAGGTCGCGCTGCGGATCGGAGAAGCCGCGCTGATTGGCGAAGATGTCGCCCTGATCGAAGTAGCCGGCCGAGAAGATCACGTTGCCGCGGGTCGAGTTCTGCCCGCTGATGAAGCTGACGTCGTAGACGGTGCCGCCGCCGTTCTGGGTGGTGCCGGTGTAGAACGAGGCCTCGGTGCCCTGGAAGCCCGAGCGGGTGATGATGTTGACCACGCCACCGACCGCGTCGGAGCCGTAGACCGCAGAGGCGCCGTCCTTCAGCACCTCGATCCGCTCGATCACCGCCAGCGGGATCGAGTTGAGATCGACCGACGCGTCGGCGCCGGTGCCGCCGGGGACCAGGCGGCGACCGTTCATGAGGACCAGCGTGCGCGCGGTGCCGAGGCCGCGGATGTTGATGCGGGTGGCGCCGTCGCCGCCGTTGTTGGCCTGGGTGTTGATGGCGTTCGACTGGGCCGGCAGGTCCTGGAGGATGTCGCCGATCGAGGCCATGCCGGCCGCCTCGAGCTCGACGCGGTCGAGCACGGTGACCGGCGCCGGCGTGGTGGTCTCGGTGCGCTCGATCGCCGACCCGGTGACGACGATGACCTCGCCCTCGCCCTTGGCGTCTCCGGCCAGCGCGGCCTCGGCCTCGGCGATGATCTCGGCGTCGGACTTGGTCACCTCGTTCGAAGGCTCGGCCGGCGAGGCCGGAGCGGGCGGCGCGGCCGGCGCCGGGGCGGGCTGCTCGGCGGGCACCGGTGCGGGCTGCTCGGCCGGCGCCGGCGCCGGCGCGGGTGCGGGTTGATCCGCGGGCGGAGCGGCCGGATCGACCGGCGCCGGCTGACCGGCCGGGGCCGGCTGTGGCTGGGGACCGGGCTGAGCGCCACGCCACCAGAACGCGAGCCGGGGCAGTGACGGCCAGGCCGCCAGGTTGGGACGCAGCGCGAGCGTGACCGGCGTGGCTCGCTGGCGTGCGGTCGGGGCGGTTTCATCTCCTGGGCCTGCGAGCGCGCCGGACGCGCCGGCAGTGCAGACGAGCGCGATCCATGTCGCGCTCCACGAAGTTCGGGGGCGGGGCATACCTCTCTCCTTTCACCGGCGCGCGAAGGCGCGCGCGGTGCGAGATTGCCAGTCGGCACGGCACCGACTGACCACGACCATTCCGATTTACTTCGTCTGCTCTCGCGGGTGGTCCTGCGCGCGCTAACAACGGATACCGCACTGAGGCGCGAGGTCGGGCGCGCGTGCGCCCTCCGCGCCGCAGAGGCGCACGAGCGCATCAGTGAGCGATCGACGTGTCAGGCGCTGCCAGCCGGGCAGGCCACGTTTCTGGCCCGCCCAGGACCGGTGCGCGACATTCGCACGCCGTTCGAGCGCCGCTCGCGCGGCGCGGTTCGCGGGCGGCCTACAGGCTGCCGAGGAACGCGAGCAGCGCGGCGCGGTCGTCGCTCGAGGCCTGGCGGAATCCGTCCGCCGCGGCCTCGGCCTCGCCACCGTGCCAGAGGATCGCCTCCGCGATGGTGCGGGCCCGTCCGTCGTGCAGGTAGCCGGAGCCGGGCTGCACCGTCTGGACCAGCCCCACGCCCCACAGCGGCGCGGTGCGCCACTCGCTGCCGCTCGCCATGAAGTCGGGCCGACCGTCGGCCAGCCCCTCGCCCATGTCGTGCAGCAGCAGATCGGTGAACGGCTGGATCGCCTGATCGGACAGCGCGGCCAGCTCGTGGAGGCCGGTGATCGCCTGGCTCCGGTGGCAGCCGCCGCAGCCGAGGTCCTCGAACAGCTCCTCGCCGCGCTCACCGGCCGGCGACAGCGGCGCGTGCCCCGGCACCGCCAGGGTCCGCGTGTAGAAGGCGGCGACCTCCACCGTCTCCATGGCGATGTCCTCGCTGCCGTCGGCGTCGTCCGGGAAGATCGGGTTGGTCACGCCGATGTCGTTGGCGTACGCGGCCGCCGCCTGCTGCAGGAGGTTGGGCTGGTTGGCCTTGTGGCCGAAACGGCCGACCTCGGCCGCGCGGCGGTCGACGTCCCACACCCAGTTGATGCGCCCGGAGATGCCGTCGCCATCGGAGTCGTCCGGATCCGCCCACGCCTCGAGCGTGGCCGCGTCGATCGCCTCGAGCAGGCCGAGGCCGAACACCGACGGCGGCTGGCGCAGCGAGGTCAGGATTCCCGCGTCGACCGCTCCACCGTCGGGCAGGCGCAGGCCGAGGCGCGGCTCGCGCAGCGAGTAGGTGGTGCCGTCGCCATACTCTCCGGCCAGCTCCCTCCACTCCACGCTGACGATCGCCTCCGGATCGCGCCCGTACACCGCGTGGTTCTGGACCTGGGTGCCGAAGCCGGGCACGCCGACCGAGCCGCCTGGCACGTCCGGCTCGCCGTCAGGCAGGCTCACCCGGACCAGGCTCTGCGAGGTCGCCCCCTCGCCGATGTTCGCCATGCCGCGCCCGTCGCGCCCGTGGCAGCGACCGCACGACGAGTTGTTGTAGAGCGGGCCCAGCCCGTTGTTGACCGGCGCGCCGCCGGTGACGAAGGTCGCCTCGAACGCGACGTCCCCCTCCAGGTGCCGTTCGGTCTGGTCGGGGGAGAGGTTGGGCGCGGGAAAGCTGTACGCGCTGGAGGCGCGGTTATCCACCGTCGTGTCGCCGCCGGCCCGATACTCGCGGTCGGGACCGGCTGGCGCCTCGAGGTTGTCGCCGCAGCCGAGCAGGCCGAGCGCGGTGAACGCGAACACCGCGGCCGCGGCGGCCCTCGCCGCCAGCGCGCCGCCCTGGAACCCTGCCCAACCTGCTCGGTGCATGCTCGCCTCCGTACTCCAGACCTACTGCAAGATCAAGGAGCTCAGATCGCCTTCGATCGTGTCCTGAACCGTCCCGATGGCCTCCTGCGCGGTCACGATCAGGTCGTCGTTGGCCGGCTCGGTGATCGCCTCGCGGAACGGCTCCGGGATCGCGCCGATCGCGTCGATCGCGTCCTGGACCTCGGCCTTGAACCGCGCGTCCAGGTCAGGGTCGCGCTCGGCCACCCACTCGTCGAGGCCGACGCCCTGGGTCCCGCCGAGCTCGAAGTCGCCGGTGTAGGCGTTGAGCACGCTGCGGATGTTGTCCTGGAAGTCGAACAGCGAGTTGAAGCTGTACTGGCTCTCGACCAGGTTGGGATCGCGCCGGTCGAACGGGTCGGCGATCTTGCCGTTGGCGACCTCGTTGCAGATGCCGGCCATGCCATCCAGGATCTCCTGGGCGGCCGAGCCGATCGACGGATAGAAGTCGTTGCCTTCGTCGCCGGCGGTGGTGAAGACCTCGCGGTAGGCCGCCTGGCCGTCGACCCCATCGGTCCAGCTGGTCGACAGATCGGTGGTGATGAGGACCAGCTCCTCGCTCAGGGCGATCAGGTACTCGGCCTCGCGGTCGGTGATGTCTTCGGGCAGCTTGGTGCCCTCCTGGCCCCAGAGCAGGTACTCGACCGTGTGAAAGCCCTTCTGGGTCTCCGGCAGGTCGCGGATGTACGCCTGATCGAGGACGTCATCCGAGGCCAGCACGGCTTCGAGGTCGTCCCGGTTGAGCGGCCAGCTGTCCATGGCCGGGTCCCAGCCCTGAGCCGAGACCGGGCCGAACAGGAAGCCCTCGCTCTGCTCCCACGGCTTGCGCAGATCGGCCCAGGCCGTCTTGGTGTTGTCGACCGCTACCTGGCTGGCCCCGCCCCCGCTCACCTCCTCGGCCAGCGCGATCGCCGCGTCGTCGAGCGCGACCGCGCGCTCGGCCAGGACGGTGTAGGTCGGGACCACCACGTTGTCGGCGAACGCGACGATGATCTCCTGGTCCTCGAAGGAGCCGCCGTCGTCGCCGACGTCGTCACCCACGTCGTCGCCCACGTCGGTCGCGTCGTCGCTGGTGTCGGTGCTGTCGTCGTCGTCACCGCCGCAGGCGGCCGCCAGAGCCATCGTCAGGAACAAGCCAATCGTTCTCGTGCGCATGTCGCTTCCTCTCCTCAGAAGACAAATCCGGCGGTCGCCCGCACGGTGTTCTCGGATCGCAGCTCGGAAGAGCCGAAGCTGCGGCGCGCGACGTCGAGCTTGCCGACGATCGCGTTCTTGTAGGTGTAGGCCGCGCCCAGGCCGATGATGGTCCGCTCGAAGCGCGGGTTGTCGAACAGCCCCTCGCGCACGTCGTACATCGTGTCGATGTAGTCGAGGCGCGCGAACGGCTCGACCTTGTGGCCGACGTTGATCCCGAGCAGCGGCGCGATGTCGTAGCCGGCCTCGGCCGACGCCGCGATCGCGTTGTCGGCGACCGGCGTGCGCGCCACGCCGAGCTCGTTGGACAGGCGGTTGTTGCGGGCCGAGATGAGGTCGGCGTTCTTCACGTGGCCCCACATGCCCCACGCCTGCCCGCGAAACCCGTACCCGACCCAGCGCGCGTGCACATCGACGATGCTGACGGTGCCGGCCACGTAGTCGCACGGGGCGACCGCGCCGGAGTCCGGGTCGTCGCAGTCCTCGGTCAGGTCCGGCTTGGGCCGGTTGCGCGTGCTGCCGCCGACGTAGCCGGACGCGCCGACCTCGAGGTGCGGCGTCGCGTCGACGTCGACCCGGCCGACCGCGGCCAGGGCGGAGGCGCGCACGGTCTCGAACGCGCCCTGGTGGCCGGTCGCGATCCAGTACTGCGAGCTGAACCCGCTCGAGTCGAGCCCGTTCACCACCTGGGCGGTCAGCCGCACGCGCGGCAGGTAGGCCAGGAGCGACGCGCCCATCTCGTCCCACTGGGCCGGCAGGACCGAGGTCTCCGCCTCCGAGCGAACCGAGCCGAGGTAGTCGGTCGGCTGGTAGTAGTAGGAGAGCTGGCCGACCCCGACATAGAAGCGGCCGAGCTTGAGCTCGAACCGGCCCATCTCCTTCTCGATGTAGAGCTCCTCGACCACCACCTCGCCGCCCTTCTCGACCTCGGTCTCGAACTCGCCGAACTCGTCGTACTCGATCTCCTTGGCCGCGCCGGTGCCGCCGTGCTCGAACTCGACCTCGGCCTCCACCTCGATGCCGGCCGGCAGGGTCGCCTCCAGCTCGGTGACCAGGCGGGTCTGGTCGAACTCGACGCGGCGATCGTCGAGCGAGCCGCCGTCGCGGCTCTGGTCGGCGCCGTGGTCGTGGAACGCGAAGCCGAGCTCGCCGTAGCCGCTCAGCGACAGCTCGAACGACTCGGTGGCGAAGACCGGCTCGCCGCGAGCGGCGCGCGGGGCGAGCCCGACGCAGAGGAGCGCGGCGGTCGCGACGGAGATCGACAGGCGGGACGACATCGGCATCGACATTGAAATTAATTTTCATTTTCTGGTCAAGGGCACCGAGTCGATTGGCAAAAAACCACCCTTGACCGCGCACTTGGGTCGAGGAAGGATGAGTCGTGACCACCCCGCCGGCCGCCGATCCCCCCGCTCTGACGGTCCTGGTGGTCGATGACGAGAAGAACATCCGCGCTACCCTGACCGTGTGCCTGGAGGGGATCGGCTGCGCGGTCACCGCGGTCGGCTCGGCCACCGCGGCGCGCGACGCGGTCGCGCGGGCGCCGTTCGACATCGCGTTTCTCGACCTTCGCCTGGGCGCCGACGACGGACTCGATCTCCTGCCCGCGCTGCTGGCCGCGCGGCCCGGCCTCGACGTCGTGGTGGTCACCGCCTACGCGACGGTCGACACCGCGGTCGAGGCGATGCGGCGCGGCGCGGTCGACTACCTGCCCAAGCCGTTCACGCCGGCGCAGATCCGCCACGTGGTCGAGCAGGCCGCCCGTCGCCGGGTGATGCGCCAGCGGGTGGCCGATCTCGAGTCGACCCTGGCCGACGAGGTGCCGGAGCTCGACCTGGCCACCGACTCGGCCCGCATGCGCCAGACCCTCGACGTCATCGAGCGCGCCGCCGCGGCCGACGCGCCGGTGCTGCTGCGCGGCCCGAGCGGCACCGGCAAGGGCGTGCTGGCCCGGGCGCTGCACGCGCGCGGACCGCGCCGCGGCCGCCCGTTCGTGACGATCAACTGCCCGACCCTGGCCGGCGACCTCCTGGCCAGCGAGCTGTTCGGCCACGCGCGCGGCGCCTTCACCGGCGCGGTGCGCGATCAGCCGGGCCGGGTCGAGGCGGCCGAGGGCGGCACGCTGTTCCTCGACGAGATCGGCGAGATCTCGCCCGGCCTGCAGGCCAAGCTGCTCCGCTTCCTCCAGGACAAGCAGTTCGAGCGGGTCGGCGAGAACCGGACCCGCCGCGCCGACGTGCGCGTGGTGGCCGCCACCAACCGCAACCTCGAGGAGGACGTGGCGTCCGGCCGGTTCCGCGAGGACCTCCTGTTCCGCCTGAACGTGCTGGAGGTGGCGGTGCCGGCCCTGCGCGAGCGGCCGGAGGACATCGCGCGGCTGGCCCGCGCGTTCCTCGGCTTCTTCTCGCGCGCGGCCGGGCGGCGCCCGCTCGAGCTGTCACCGGCGGCGGAGGCGGCGCTGCTCGCCCACGACTGGCCCGGCAACGTGCGCGAGCTGCGCAACGCGATGGAGCGCGCCGCCATCCTGTGGCCGGCCCAGATGGTGACGCCGGAGGCGCTACCCGGGCGGATCGCCGCGCACGCGTCCAGCCGCGCGGTCCTGGGCGGCCACGCCACCCTCGAGGAGATCGAGCGCGAGCACATCCTGCAGGTGGTCGCGCGCGCGCCCACCCTCGAGGACGCGGCCACCATCCTCGGCATCGACTCGTCGACCCTGTGGCGCAAGCGCAAGCGCTACGAGGGCGGCTAGTGCCGGGAGGCAACCTCTCTCGTCGAGGTCGACGTCGACGTCGACGTGGCCGTCGTCGTTGACGGCGCCGTGGACGTGAGCGCCACCCTGGCCGTCGACTGTGCAGCCAGGAACGCCGGTTCCCGTTCAGACCAGCACCTGGCTTACGCCGCGAAGGGACTGGGCAGGTGGTGGGTAAGGAACCAGAAGCCGCCAGCACCTCGACGGGTCGGTCGGTGCGACGGTGCGACAGGGCTGCGACACCGGCGCGACAGCCGATGTCGACCTCGCGGTCGCACCAGGATGCTTTGGATTCCGTCTAGTTATGGCGCTCGGAAAGCGGCACGACCGCTGCAATGTCGAGGGTCATGAACACGACGAACAACAGCCGACTGGATGGCCTCCTCGACCGCAACCGCAAGAGCCGCGTGGTCGACCTCGCCCTCGCCGCGATCTTCCCGATCGCTCTGTTCCTGTCGGGGATGACGCTGGCCAACGAGCTGCCGAAGCTCGGCTCGGCCCCGAAGGCCGCCGTCCCGGCCGCCACCGCCACCGCCAGCGCGGCGGCCCACGACCTCGCTCCGGTGTAGCGCTCCCCGCTGGTGACGCTCAGGCCGCGGGCGCGGCCGGCAGCGTGAACCAGAACGAACTGCCGCCGCCGGGCGCCTCGTCCACGCCGATCTCGCCGCCATGCGCGGCGACCAGCTCGCGGGCGATGAAGAGCCCGAGGCCGGCCCCGCCCGCCGCGGTTCCTGGCGCGCGGAAGAACTTGTCGAAGATCGCCTGTCGGTACTCGCGCGGCACGCCGGGCCCGCGGTCGGTGACGGTGAAGCGGACCCGATCCCCGAGCCGGCTGGCCCCGGCCGCCACCTCGGCGCCCGACGGGCTGTGCCGGATCGCGTTGCCGAGCAGGTTGGCGAACACCAGCACGGCGCGCTCCGGGTCGGCCTGGACCTCGCCCACCCCGGGCAGGACCTCGCTGCGCAGCACGATCGAGCGCTGGGCGGCGGCCGCGTGGTGGGCCTCGAGCGCGTCGGCGACCAGCGCCTCGGCGTCGAGCGCCACCGGGCGGAGCTCGAACCGCCCGGCCTGGATGCGCGACAGATCGAGCAGCTCGTCGACGATCGACTGCAGCCGCTCGCAGTCCTCGCGGGCGGCGTGGAGGAGGTCGGCCTGCTTGTCGTTGAGCGGACCGACCGTCTGCTCGGCGCACAGGTGGATCGCCATGCGCAGCGAGGTGAGCGGAGTGCGGAACTCGTGCGCGACGGTGGCGACCAGGTCGTTCTTGAGCTCGTCGAAGCGGAGCAGGCGGCTGACGTCCTGCAGCACCACGGTCACCCCGATCACCGCCCCGCCCTCGCCGTAGAACGCGGTCCCGCGGGCCAGGTAGTGGCGCTCGCCCTCCGGGGTGGCGACCCGGATCGCCTCCTCCAGGCCGCGCGGGACGAACGCGCCGCGCCCGCCCACCACGTGCTGGCGGACCGCGTCCACCACGTCGCGCACCGCCGGATCGGCGTCGAACGGCGCGCGCGGCTCGGCGTCCGGCTCCAGGCGCAGCAGCGTCTCGGCCGCGCGGTTGGAGTGGCGCAGCTCGCCGCCGACGCCGAGCACCACGACCGGATCCGGAAGGCTGTCGATGGCGGCCTGGGCCGACTGCTGGGCCTCGATCAGCTCGCCGAGCGAGCTCTTGCGGTACTGCTCCAGGCGGTCGGCCATGGTGTTGAACTCGCGCGACAGGTCGGCGACCTCGTCGCCGCCGACCACGTGGGCCCGGCTCTCCAGGTCACCCTGGCCGATCCGGCGCGAGGCCAGCGCGAGCACGCCGAGCGGACGGACCAGGCGCGCGGTCAGCGCGATCGAGCCGATGACGGCGAGGGCGGAGGCGAGCAGCACCACGGCGAGCAGCACCGCGCCGAACCGCTCCGCCTTGCGCTGGGCGTCGTCGCTCTTCCTCACCATGGTGTCCTGGTTGAGCGCCAGGACCGCGTCGGCCGCGTCCTTGATGGCGGAGAACCTGGACAGGAGCTCGGCGAAGTAGAACGCGCGGACCTGGGCCGACGGCATGCTGGACAGGCGGGCGAAGCGCTCGCGGTAGTCGTTCCAGCGCGCGCGCAGCGCCCGGGTGGCCGCGTGCTCGCCCGGCTCGGTGACGTTTCGCTCCTGGACCCGGAGCTCGGCCTCGAACCGACGCTCGTGCTCGGCGACCTCGACGATGGCGCGGCGCTCGCCGGCGACCAGGAACAGCGCGCCGGAGTCCATCCGCTCGAGCGACTCCTTCATCCGCTGGGTGGCCAGCACGCTGCGGTAGTTGTCCTCGAGGATGCGCTGCGAGGCGCGCCCGAGCGACGAGGTGATCGCGCCGGCCGCGGCGCCGATCACCACCAGGGCAGTGACCAGCGGGATCTGGGCCAGGAGCAGCTTGCTGCGGAACCTCATGCCCGCTCGCGCTCCTCGGTCCCGCGCGCGGACATGATGTGGACGTCGAAGTCCGACGCCTGGCGGACCAGGCGGAGCGGGACCGAGCGGCCCAGGAGCTGACGCCACCAGGGCTGGTGCGAGCGGCCGATGATGATGTGGCCGACCCCGTGGGTGCGGGCGAAGTCGATGACCGCGTGGACCGGATCGCGCGCCTGCAGCCGCACCACCTCGGCGCCGAGCTCGCGCGCGCGCTCGATGTTGCCGAGCAGGTGACGCTGGGCCTCGGCGTCGATCCGGTCGGGCGCCTCGCCGGGCGTCTCGACGTAGACCACGAACCAGTCGGTGTTGAGCCGGCCGGCCATGCGCGAGCCGCGCGCCAGCAGCGCGGACGCGTACGGCGGATACGACGACATGCACACCATGACCCGGCCGCGGCCGGTGCGCCCCCCGCTCGGCTCGTCGCGGCGCGCGCGCGCCTCGCTGGCCCGCTCCAGGCTCTCGGCCACCTCGCGCAGGGCCAGCTCGCGCAGGGTGGACAGGTTCGCCTGCTGGAAGAAGTGCTCGAGCGCCCAGCCGACCTTGTCCTCGGCGTAGATCTTCCCGGCCCGCAGGCGCTCTTGCAGATCCTCGACCGCCAGGTCGAGGTTGACCACCTGATCGGCCTGCTTGAGGAAGCTGTCCGGCACCGTCTCTCGCACCGCCACGCCGGTGACCCGCTCGACCAGGTCGTTGAGCGAGTCGAGGTGCTGGATGTTGAAGGCGCCGATCACGTTGATGCCGGCGTCGATGAGGTCGAGGACGTCCTGGTAGCGCTTGCGGTGGCGGCTACCCGGCACGTTGGTGTGGGCGATCTCGTCCACCACCGCGACCGCCGGGCGGCGGGCCAGGACCGCGTCGAGATCCATCTCGTCGATGGTGACGCCTCGGTACTCGACCGAGCGGCGCGGCACCACGTCGAGGCCGTCGAGCAGCGCGGCGGTCTCGGCGCGCCCGTGGGTCTCGATGAAGCCGAGCACGACGTCGACCCCGCGCCGGCCGAGCGCGTGCGCCTCCTCCAGCATCTGGTAGGTCTTGCCGACTCCGGCGGCGAAGCCGATGTAGAGCTTGAGCCGGCCGCGCCGGGCGCGCTCGACCAGCTCGAGGAAGTCCTCCGCTCGCCGCGCGGTCACCGGTCGCAGCCTAGCCCGGGTCGCGCGCCGGCGGCGCGGCCGGTGGCGGCCCTCCGAACTGCCGGTCGAGCGCGAGGTTGAGCTCGAGCACGTTGACCCGCGGCTCGCCCAGGAAGCCGAGCTCGCGACCCTCGACGTGCTGCTCGACCGCGGCCCGCACCCGCCCGGCGGCCAGGCCGCGCGCCCGCGCCACCCGCGCCACCTGCCAGCGCGCCGCCTCCGGGCTGACGTGCGGATCGAGGCCGCTGCCCGACGCGGCCAGCAGATCGGCCGGGATCGGCCGCCCCGCGGCTGGATTCTCGGCCAGCAGGCGGGCCTGATCCGCCGCCGCCCGATCGGCGAGCTTCTTCGAGGTCGGGCCGAGGTTCGAGCCGGACGAGGCCGCCGCGTCGTACCCGCTGCCGGCCGCCGACGGGCGGCCCTGAAAGTAGGCCGGGCTGGTGAACGGCTGGCCGATCAGGCGCGAGCCGACCACCCGGCCGCCCTGGGCCGGATCGCGGACCAGGCTGCCATCCGCCTTGCCCGGAAACAGGACCTGGGCCGCGCCGGTCACCGCCAGAGGATACAGGATCCCGGTCAGGACCAGCGTCACGAGGGTGGCGCGCAGCGCGATGGCGAGCGTGTTCATCGACGTCTTCATGGCAGCCTCTGGACCAGACCGGCCGCCTCGAGCAGCCAGTCGATGAGCTTGATGCCGACGAACGGCGCGATGACCCCGCCGACGCCGTAGATGAGCATGGAGCGGCGCAGGAGCGCCGCGGCGCCGATCGGCCGGTACTTCACGCCGCGCAGGGCCAGGGGAATGAGCAGGACGATGATGATCGCGTTGAAGATGACCGCCGACAGCACCGCCGAGAGCGGCGAGGCCAGGTTCATGACGTCGAGCGGCGCGATCGCCGGGTAGACCCCGACGAACAGGGCCGGCAGGATCGCGAAGTACTTGGCCACGTCGTTGGCGATCGAGAAGGTCGTCAGCGAACCGCGGGTCATCAGCATCTGCTTGCCGACCTCGACCACCTCGAGCAGCTTGGTCGGGTTGGAGTCGAGGTCGACCATGTTGCCGGCTTCCTTGGCCGCCTGGGTGCCGCTGTTCATCGCGACGCCGACGTCGGCCTGGGCCAGCGCCGGCGCGTCGTTGGTGCCGTCGCCGGTCATGGCGACCAGCTTGCCGCGGGCCTGCTCGGCCATGATGAGGCGCATCTTGGCCTCGGGGGTGGCCTCGGCCAGGAAGTCGTCGACCCCGGCCTCGCGCGCGATGGCGGCCGCGGTGCGCGGGTTGTCGCCGGTGATCATGACGGTGCGGATGCCCATGGCGCGGAAGCGGGCGAACCGCTCGGCGATACCGGCCTTGACCACGTCCTTCAGGTGAACGACGCCGAGGACCGTGTTCCCGTCGGCCACCGCCAGCGGGGTGCCGCCCGAATCGCCGATGCGGCCGGCGACCTCGTGGAGCTCGGTCGGGATGCGCCCGCCCTGGGCCCTCACGTGGGCGGCGACCGCGTCGACCGCGCCCTTGCGGATGGAGCGGCCGGCCAGGTCGCAGCCGCTCATGCGTGTCTCGGCCGAGAACTTGACGAACTGGGCGCCGGCCACGCGCTCGCGGCCGCGCAGCTTGTACCGCTCGGCCACCAGCGTGACGATCGAGCGGCCCTCCGGGGTCTCGTCGGCCAGGCTGGCCAGCTGGGCCGCCTCGGCCAGCGCCTCGCTGGCCACGCCGGGCATCGGGATGAGCTCGGTCGCCATGCGGTTGCCGAGCGTGATGGTGCCGGTCTTGTCGAGCAGGAGCGTGTCCACGTCGCCGGCCGCCTCGACCGCGCGGCCGCTGGTGGCGATGACGTTCTTGCGGAGGAGGCGGTCCATCCCGGCGATGCCGATCGCCGACAGAAGCCCGCCGATCGTGGTCGGGATGAGGCAGACCAGGAGCGCGACGATCGCGGTGGCCGACAGCGCGGCGCCGGAGTAGCGGGCCAGCGGGACCAGCGTCACGCAGACCAGCAGGAAGACGATGGTGAGCCCGACCAGGAGGATGTGGAGCGCGATCTCATTCGGGGTCTTCTGGCGCGACGCGCCCTCGACCAGCGCGATCATCCGGTCGAGGAACGACTCGCCCGGATCGGCGCCGATGCGGACCACGATCCGGTCCGACAGCACCTTGGTGCCGCCGGTGACCGCCGAGCGGTCGCCGCCCGACTCGCGAATGACCGGGGCCGACTCGCCGGTGATCGCCGACTCGTCGACCGAGGCCACGCCCTCGATGACCTCGCCGTCGCCGGGGATGACCTGGCCGGCCTCGACCACCACCCGGTCGCCCTTGCGCAGGAGCGACGCGGCGACCTCTTCCTCGCCGCCGGCGGTGAGGCGACGCGCGGTCGTCTCCACGCGCATGCGGCGGAGCGTGTCGGCCTGGGCCTTGCCTCGCCCCTCGGCGATGGCCTCGGCGAAGTTGGCGAAGATGACCGTGAACCACAGCCACGCCGACACCCAGCCGGTGAACCAGAGCGGCACCAGCGGGTGACCGGCGGCGAGATCGCGGACGAAGAGGATCGTGGTCAGGAGGCTGCCGACCTCGACCACGAACATGACCGGGTTCCTGGCCACGTGGCGAGGAGTCAGCTTTCGCACGCTGTCCAGCGCGGCGCGGCGGAGGATCCCCGGGTCGAGCAGCTTCAGCTGGGTGGTTCGGGCGGACATCAGAACATCTCCCCTTTGAGGGCGAGGAAGTGGTCGACCACCGGGCCGAGCGACAGGGCCGGGAAGAAGGTCAGCGCACCGACGATGAGGATGACGGCGACCAGGAGCCCGGCGAACAGCCAGCTGCCGGTGGGGAAGGTGCCCGGACCGGGCGCCACCACCTTCTTGCCGACCATCGAGCCGGCGATGGCCAGCACCGGCACGATCATGAGGAAGCGGCCGGCCAGCATCGCGATCCCGAGCGCCACGTTGTAGAAGGGCGTGTTCGCGCTGATCCCGGCAAAGGCCGAGCCGTTGTTGCCGGTGGCGCTGGTGAAGGCGTAGAGGATCTCCGACAGGCCGTGCGGGCCGCCGTTGTTGAGCGACGACACGCCGTAGGAGGCGAGCGCGGCCCACGCGGAGAAGCCGAGGATGATGAGCGGGAAGATGAGCACGTAGAGCATCGCCAGCTTCATCTCGCGCTGCTCGATCTTCTTGCCCAGGTACTCGGGTGTGCGTCCGACCATGAGGCCGGCGATGAAGACGGCCAGCAGCACGAAGACGAGCACCCCGTACAGGCCGGCGCCGACCCCGCCGAACACCACCTCGCCCAGCTGGATGTTGACCAGCGGGACCAGGCCGCCGAGCGGGGTGAAGCTGTCGTGCATCGAGTTGACCGCGCCGCACGACGCGTCGGTGGTGACCGTGGCGAACAGCGTGGACGCCGACAGACCGAAGCGGACCTCCTTGCCCTCCAGGTTGCCGGCGGCGAGATCACCGGCCGGGGCGCCCGCGGCGATCGCGGCGTTGGCGTGCGACTCGGCCCAGTAGCAGGTGGCCACGCCGGCCGCGAACAGGACGGACATCGCGGCCAGGATGGCCCAGCCCTGGCGCTGGCTGCGCGCCATGCGCCCGTAGGTGTAGGTCATCGCGGCCGGGATGGCGAAGATGAGCAGCAACTGGATCATGTTCGTCAGGCCGGTCGGGTTCTCGAACGGGTGGGCGCTGTTCGCGTTGAAGAAGCCGCCGCCGTTGGTGCCGAGCTCCTTGATCGCCTCCTGCGACGCGACCGGGCCCATCGCGATGATCTGCTTGGCGCCGTCGAGGGTGGTCACGTGGGCGTAGGCGTCGAGGTTCTGGATGACGCCCTGCGAGACCAGCACCAGCGCGAAGACGATCGAGAGCGGCAGGAGCACGTAGACGATCGATCGGATGAGATCGACCCAGAACGAGCCGAGGGTCTTGCGGCCGCCCTCACCCGGCTGGCGGGTGAGCCCGCGCGCCAGCGCCAGCGCCACGCCGATGCCGGCGCCGGCCGAGGTGAAGTTGTGCCAGGCCAGGCCCGCCATCTGGCTGAAGTAGCTCATCGTCGACTCGCCGACGTAGCCCTGCCAGTTGGTGTTCGTGGTGAAGCTGGTCGCCGTGTTGAACGACGAGGCCGGCCCGACCGCGGGAAGATCGGCCGGGTTGAGCGGCAGCACGTGCTGGAGGCGCTGGATGGCGTAGGTGACCACGACGCCGAGCGCGCTGAAGATCAGGAGCGCGACGGTGTACTGGAGCCAGGTCTGCTCGGCGCGCCTGTCGACGCCCGACAGGCGATAGAGGAGCCGCTCGAGCGGACCGAGCACGCGCGGCAGCGGCTGGTGATCGCCCTCGAAGACCCGGTGGAGGTAGACGCCGAGCGGCCGGGTGATCGCCAGGATGAGCGCGGCGAAGACGAGGATCTGGATCCATCCGATGGAGGTCATGGGCTAGAACCGCTCCGGTCGAAGGAGCGCGTAGACGAGGTAGACGAGGAGGAAGGCGGAGACGATCGCGCCGAGGATGGTGTCGAGGCTCATGGGTTCCCTACAGGCGCTCGCAGGCGGCCGCGTACAGCCACGCGACCGCGAAGAAGGCGATGGTGACCAGGACGAAGACGAGGTCGCTCATGGCGTCTTGCTCGTGAGATCGAGGTCGACGTCGAGCTGCGCGGTCCACATCCAGTCGCTGGCGCCCGGCTGGACCTCGGGCTCGAGGAAGAAGACCGGGCCGGTCACCAGCGCGA
>DATHKR010000147.1:0-37247 GCA_035489015.1 Kofleriaceae bacterium
CGGTGTGTCCGGCTGCGCGGCCGGCTGCGCGGGTGGCGCGGCCGGCTGCCCGGCGCCAGGCTGCTGCCCGGCGGGAGCCCCGGCGACCGTGGAAGAGGAGATCGGCTGTGCGCCGGCGAGCGAGGCACTGACGGCCACCGCTCCGACGGCGAGAAGAAGGGGGGTGCGCATATCACCACTCCTCGATCCGCAGGATCGGGCTGTCAGCGAAACGTGAAGGTGTAGTCGATGCTGGTGGCGACCCCGCCGGCCGGTGCCGGCAAGGTCCAGTTCTGTACCGCCGCCGCGATGCACGTCTCGACCGATCGGCTCCCGAGCGTGCTCCTGGCCACGCGGGCCGAGGTGACCGCGCCCGACGGACCGATGCCGATCCGCATGACCACGTTGCCGGCCAGCTGCGCGTTGTCCATGCGCCCGCGCTCGAAGCAGGTCTGGACCTGCTCCTGGTTCTGGCGGACCGCGCGAACGGTGGCCTTGCGGTCCATCGTGCCCGGCTTCGGCGGCGTCGCGGCCGCGGTGCGTCGAGCCGTGGACTCGCCGGGCGCCGACGGAGTCGCGGTCGTCGAGGTCGTCGTCGTCGTCGAAGGCGCGGCGACCCCGCCGGTCGAGTCGGTGGCCGCGGTCGCGCTGGTCTGCCCGGCCACGTGGTCGGTGGTCGCGGCCTCGTCCGCCGCGTCCGCGTCATCCGCCGGCGGCCGCCCGCTCGATCGCTCCGCGCGATCCAGATCGACTCGCAGGCTGCGATCGCGGTCGAGCGTGACCCACACCCGCCGGGACAGGTGACCCGGCGCGCTGATCTCGACCAGCTCCGCGCGATCGGCGCGAGCCAGGTGCGCGCGCAGCGGAAGCCGGTGGCCCTCGCCGCGGAACGTGGCGCGAGCCCCGCGCGTCGTGGATCGAATGGAGAGATCGACCCGCTCGGCCGCCGCGCCGCTCGGTCCGCTCGCCGCGCCGCTCGGCCCGCTCGCCTCTCCGCTCGGACCGCTCGGACCGCCCGGCCGGCTCGCCGTATCACTCGACCGACTCACAGCCATCGCACCCACGCCCGCCTCCCCCCCACCGGTCGTCCGTGCGCCCGGCCCGCTCGCCGGGGCCGGGCTCCTCTCGAGCGCCGCCGTCTCGGCCGCGCTCCCCTCGTTCACCGCCAGCGCGCCTTCGCCGCCCTCACCCTCGCCGTCAGGGCCGCTCGCGTTCGACGCCGCCATCCACGCGCCCACGCCGACCGCCGCGATCAACGCGGCGATCCCGGCCATCCATCCGAGCGATCGCCGGCGCGGCGGCATCAGGGTGCCGGTCTCGGCTCGCACCATCGCGTCGGTCATCGGCGGCGGCGTCGCCATCGGCGTCTGCCGGATCATGAAGTCGCCCTCGCTCGCCGCGCGATGCTGGACCTCGGCCCACTGCAGCTCGGCCGACGTGTCGAGCGCGCGGCCCAGCTCGTCCATGCTGCCCCAGCGGTCGGCGGGGGCCTTGGCCATCGCCCGGGCCACCAGGGCGGCCAGGTCCGGGCCGATCGTGGGGCAGAACGCGACCAGCGGGGGCGGCTCCTCGTAGAGGATCTTGGTGAACACCGTCGGGAACGGCGCGTCGCTGAACGGCACCTGGCCGGCCAGCATCTCGTACATGATCACCCCGAGCGAGTAGACGTCGCAGCGCACGTCGACCGAGCCGGGGTCGTTGATCTGCTCGGGCGCCATGAACCACGGCGTACCCAGCAGCTTCCCCTTCTGGGTGTGGCGGCGGCCCTCCATGAACTTGGAGATGCCGAAGTCGAGGACCTTGACGTGGTCGCCCTCGGCCCGCTCGAGCAGGAACACGTTCCCGCTCTTCAGGTCGCGGTGGATGACTCCCTTGGCGTGCGCCGCCGCCAGCGCCGACGCGATCTGCCGGGCGATCCGCACCGAGCGCGGGATCGACATCCGGCCCAGGGTCTGCACCTCCTGCTCGAGCGTCCGCCCGGCCAGGAGCTCGAGCACCAGGAAGGGCGCCCCGCTCGCGGTGTGGCCCATGTCGGTCGACTCGACGATGTGCGGGTGGCCGAGCGTGCCGACCATGCGCCCCTCGTCGAGGAAGCGGCGCACGCAGTCGACGTCATCGGCGTACTGCGGGTGCAGCACCTTGATGGCGACCGGTCGGCCGATGCGGACGTGCTCGGCGACGTAGACCGACGCCATGCCGCCGGTCGCGATCCGCCGGACGAGCCGGTAGCGACCCTCCAGCAGCTGCTCGCCCAACACCCCCTGGACACTGCCTTCGGTCCCGCGACCGTCGGTCCCACGCACCTCCATCACACACCCCCAACACCCGAACGGTGAACCGAGCCGACGATCAGTCTAGCAGCCCCCCGCGTCCCGACAAAAGGGGAAAGCTGAGATATGCACACACATATATCCCCGGAATCGGCCGGGCATCCTCGGGGTGACCGGACCCGGGCGGCGGGCGGCGGCGGTGGGCGGCGGTCGCGCGGGCTCAGCTCTCCTTCACCGCGAGCACCAGCTTCCCGGTGTTCTCCCCGTTGAACAGCATGAGCAGCGAGTCGGGGAACGTCTCCAGCCCGTGCACGATCTGCTCGCGCGAGCGGAGCTTGCCGGCCGCCATCCATCCCGCCATCTCGCGCGTGGCCTCGCCGTAGCGATCGGCCCAGTCGAACACGACCATCCCGGTCATGCTGGCGCGGTTGACCAGCAGCGAGAGGTAGTTGCTCGGGCCGCGGACCGGCGTGGTGTTGTTGTACTGCGAGATCGCCCCGCACACGACCACGCGGGCACCGCGCGCCAGCAGGGCGAGCGCCGCGTCGAGGATCTCGCCGCCGACGTTGTCGAAGTAGACGTCGATCCCCTGGGGGCAATGCGCGCGGAGCGCCTTCTTCACGTCCTCGCTCTTGTAGTCGACGGCGGCGTCGAACCCGAGCTCGCCGGTCAACCAGGCGCACTTCTCGCGACCGCCGGCGATGCCGACCACCCGGCAGCCCTTGATCTTCGCGATCTGCCCGACCACCATCCCGACCGCGCCGGCCGCGCCCGACACCACGACCGTGTTCCCCGCCGCCGCCTTGCCGACGTCGAGCAGCCCGAAGTAAGCGGTGAGCCCCGGCATCCCCAGCGTGCCCAGGTACACCGGCAGCGGAGCCAGCCGAGGGTCCACCTTGGTCAGCCGCTTGCCGTCGACGATGGCGAGCTCCTGCACGCCGACGAACCCGGTCACATGGTCGCCGACCGCGAGCCCGGGGTAGCGAGACTCGAGCACCCGCCCGACCCCGCCGGCCCGCATCACCTCGCCGATCCCGACCGGGGGCACGTACGACTTGCCCTCGTTCATCCACCCGCGCATCGCCGGATCGAGAGAGAGGTAGAGCACCTCGACCAGGACCTGCCCCTCACCCGCCTCCCCGACCGGCTCCTCGGCGAAGGTCCAGTCCGACAGCTTGGGCATCCCGACCGGACGAGCGGCGAGACGGAACACGTGACTGGTAGCGTTCATCTTGAGCGTCTCCTGGGCCAGGCAAGCCCGAACGAGCCCGCGGCCAACCCGCGAGTCGCCCGCATCCTAACCCCAGTACCCGATCCATCTCCGCTGGCGGCGTTGCTCCCGGAAGCCAGGACTCGCGCCGCCACGCCGTGGGACCGATCGTCGGCGACCGGGCGAGGCGAAACCAGATGCCCGGAGGGCGCCTGGCTGCACGTGGCGCGGCGTCAGCGCTCGCTGCGCTGGCTGACGATGGTCCCGGCCGGGGCCGCGGCCGGCACTTCCACCGGCGCCCGGCCGGGCGATTCGCGGGTCGCGGTCGTGGGGCGGGGCGGGGCGCGGGTCACGGGCGAGCGCAGCTCGATCTTGCCGGCCAGGACCAGGGCGGCGACGCCGACCGCCGCCACGGCGAGGGCGGCGCTGACCCAGCGACCGGCTCGCGCGCAGAAGACCAGCGTCTCCAGGCCGATCCAGCCGAGCGGGGCGAGGACGAAGAAGGCGAGCCAGAGGTTGCTCATGGCGGCGTCGGCCGCGGCGCCGGGCGGGCGAAGGACGGCGGGCCAGCGCAGCGCGATGAACAGGAGCAGGGCGCTCGCCACCACCGCGGCGATCCGGGGCGAGCGGAAGCGGGTCGCGGTGGCGAACCAGTAGCCGAGCCAGAGCGGCATGCCGAGCACGCGGCGGATCGGGGCGAGCAGGCGCGCGCGCAGCGGCGCCTTGCGCCCCATCGACGAGAAGATCGCGTCGCGCGCGAGCAGGCCGGTGTGGGTGGCTGTCTTCAGCAGCCCGCGAGTGGCGACGTCCTTCAGCCAGGTCTCCTTGCCGACCGCGTACGACTCCTTGAAGTAGCGGGCCCGCCCGTCGGGGGTGTCGAGGCGCGGCTCCGGCCTGGCGTCGTCGTCGCGGCCGCTGGCCAGGTCCTGGGCCAGGACGCCGTCCTGCGACGCGCGCACGATCACCGGGGTGATCGCGCCCTCGCGGTCGTCGGGCTGGTCGATCCGGGCGAGCGCGGCGGCTCGCGCGGCCTCGTCGTCGCCGAGCAGCGCCTCGAGCCAGAGGTGGATGTCGCGGCCGTCGCGCGCCGAGGCGTCGGGGAAGAGCGCGGCCACCGGCGAGGCGGCGCCGACCGCGAGGCGGTCGAGGGCGGCGCGGATGTTCCGGCGTCGCTCGTCGCTGGCCACCACCTGGGCCACTCGCTCGCGCCGCAGCAGGGTCTGGATGAGCAGGCAGCGCGCGTCGAGCCGGCCCCACAGGATGTCGTTCGCGCGCCACGACTGCTTGAGGAAGCCGCCGAAGTGGCCGAGCGCGTCACCGGCCACCTTGTCGGCGGCGAGGCGGCGCGAGTAGCCCAGCCGGGCGTCGGCCGGGCTGATCCGGACCGTCTCGATCGGATCCTTCTCGCGCAGGCCGGACAGCCGCTCGAGCGGGAACAGGTGGCCATCGACCGCCGCGAAGCCGCGCCACAGCGCCTCGGCCCGCCGGCAGATCGGCGACCCGTCGGCGGCGAGCTCGGCCAGGACCGCGGCGGTCGCGCGGTCGACCGCGGCCAGGATGCTGTCACCGGCCGGCGGGACCGCCGCCACCGCGTTGCACGCGCAGCGCGCGGTCAGCACCCGCTTGATCCCCTCGATGGTCGCGTCGTCGAGGTAGCCGTCCCACGACACCTCGCCGCTGGCCGGTCGGTCGGCCAGCACCCGGTCGAGCCACCCGTCGCTGTCGTCGAAGAGCGGCCACAGCCGCGCCTCGATCGCCGCCGCCACCGCGGCCGACGCCTGGTCCGGCGATCGCGCGGCCGCCCGCCCCTCGTCGACCGCGCCGGCGGTGCTGTCGCGCTGGAACGCGTGCAGGACCGAGAGGAGCAGCTTGAGGAGCTGGAGGTGGCGGTTGAGCGCCCCGAGCAGGCGGGCGCCGCGCTGCCGCTCCGGGTCGCCGTCGGTCCACGGGCTGTGCGGCGGGTAGAGCTCGTCGTACAGGCGATAGGTGACCAGGAACAGCCGGCGGAGCGCGAACTCGACGTCGTAGCGGTCGAGCAGGGCGCGCTTGCGCGGGTGCGGCTGATCGCGCCCGCAGATCCCGTCGATGAGCCGGCGCGCCTCGTCGAGCTGGTCGGCCGGCCTCTCGCCGCCCACCCCGAGCGCCGCGGCGAACGACTCGCACAGCTCGCGCAGGCGGAGATCCCAGTACGGCTCGCCCGCGAGCGGCTCGCCCGGGGTCGCGCCGGCCATCGCCGCCTCGACCACCGTGTCGATGACGCCGCCCGCCACGGTCGCGTAATCGCGCAGCCGCGCGTTGCGGTCGTCGATCGCGGCCAGGTCGCGCGCGATGCTCTCGTAGCGGGGGATGCCGACCAGCGAGTTGACGATGACGCCGACGATGTCCGGCGCGCTCGGGTGGACCACCTGCTCGAATCGCTCCGGGTCCGGCTCGACGTAGAACAGCTTTCGATCGACCGGGCGCGCCGCGGTCCGGTAGTAGATCTGCTCGATGACGTCGGTGAACGGCTTGTTGTCGAGCACCCCGCCGTCGATGAAGTAGCCCTCGCGCTCGAGCGAGCCCCACCGCTTGAGGTGGGCCGCCCACCCGTCGGCGACCGGCACGTGGGTCGGGGTGAACGCGGCCGGGAACGCCGAGGTCAGCCGGCACAGCGTCGCCAGCGCGCGGTCGTGCTCGGCGCGCTCGCCGCGGCCGTCGCCGCCGTCGAAGTCGCCGCCGGCCCGGTTGCGCCGGTGCTTGAGCCGGAACACGGCGCGGTGGTTCTTGCTCTCCAGCAGGCTGCCGAGCGCGTCGGGCCGGAAGGCGCGCGCGCCGTGGTAGTCGGTGCCCATCACGAAGAGGTCGATGGCGTCGACCGTCGACGGCTCCTCGCCCGGTTCGCGCGCGCACGGCTCCATCTCGGCGAACGCCTCCTCGAGGCGGGGCTGGTAGTAGCCCTCGGAGTCGAACAGCGACTCCGGCGCCGACGACGACAACGGGCGCAGGAGGCGGTCGATGTCGGCGTGCTCGCGCCACAGCGCGGCCAGCCGGGCGAAGTCGTAGTCGTTGGCCAGCGCGTGGCACAGGAACACGCCGTTGATGCCGCCGGCCGACGCGCCCGACACGATGTCGACCGCGATGTCCGAATCGACCAGGTGCTTGAGCAGGGCGTAGACCCCGCGCCCGCGCACCGCCTCGAAGAACTCGCGCGCGACCCCGTTGATGTAGATGGCCAGCGAGACGCCGCCGTACATCACCAGCCCGACCCGCACCTCGCGGCCGAAACCCATCGTCCCCTCCCCTTCGCCCTCGCCGACGGTAGCACGCCGCTCGCGCGGCACCAGCGGCGGAGCGCACGGCAAGGGCGTCGACCGCGATCGCGCGCGGCGACACATGACCCCGCGTGGGCGTGAGACACGGCGTATCATGCGCCGCACCGGAGGGCAGACGTGCGCGACACCGCGAGCGATCGGATCCACGACGTCGAGGCCCGCAGCGCCGGCTTCCGCAAGGAGCTCGGCCTCCGCGACCTGGTCCTGACCCAGATCCTCTACGTGGTCGGCTCCGCCTGGGTCGGGACCGCGGCGGTGCTCGGCCGGTCGCACATCGCGTTCTGGCTGATGGCGATCGCGCTCTACTACCTGCCGCAGGCGGTGGTGGTCGTCTACCTCAACCGGTTGATGCCGCTCGAGGGCGGCCTCTATCAGTGGGCGCGGATCGGCTTCGGCCGGTTCATCGGCTTTCTCACCGCCTGGAACCTGTGGGCGTACACGATCGTGGTCATGGCCACCTTCGCGGTGGTCATCGCCACCAACATCGCGTACCTGATCGGCCCGGCCGGCGCGTCGGTGACCGGGGCGTGGTGGTACACGCCGGCGGTCAGCACGGCGGCGATCGCGGCGGTCACGGTCGTCTCGGTGCTCGGCCTTCGGGTCGGCAAGTGGCTGCAGAACGTGGGCGCGGCCGCCCACCTCATCACCTTCGCCGCGCTCATCATCGTGCCGTTCGTCGCGGTGCGGCGCGGCCTGCTCGCCGACTACCACCCGCTCGACGCGTCGATGCCGGCCTTCACCCTGCTCAGCCTCAACATCTTCGGAAAGATGGCGCTGGGCGCGCTGTCCGGCTTCGAGTACGTGGCCATCCTGGCCGGCGAGTGCCGCAGCCCGGCCCGCACGATCGGCCGCTCGGTCGTCTTCGCGGTCCCGATCATCGCGCTCATGTTCATCCTCGGGACCGGCAGCACGCTCGCGCTGGTCCCGCCCGGCCAGATCGATCTGGTGAGCCCGATCCCGCAGACCCTCACCATCGGCTTCCGCGGGCTCGGGTTCGCCGGCCTCATCGTGCCGGCGCTCATCCTGCTGCTGCTCATGCGCCAGGTCGGCGCGGTGGCGCTCATCTTCGCCGGCAACACCCGTCTGCCGATGGTCGCGGGGTGGGATGGCCTGCTGCCGGGGTGGTTCACCCGCCTGCACCCGCGCTTCCGGACCCCGATCAACTCGATCCTGTTCGTGGGGGTGATCACGCTCGGCTTCACGCTGGCCGGCCAGGTCGGCGTCGGCGTGCAGGAGGCGTTTCAGCTGCTCGAGAACGCGGCCGGCATCCTGTACGCATTCACCTATCTGGCGCTGTTTGCGATCCCGCTGTTCGCGGCCCGCCGCATGGCGCGCCGGCCGCCGCTGTGGCTGCGCATCGCCGCCGGGTCGGGCTTCGCGGTGAGCGCGCTCTACTCGGTTCTGTCGATCTTTCCGATCATCGACGTGCCGAGCTGGCGCAGCTTCTCGCTAAAGATCCTGGCGGTCCTGGTCGTAGTACAGCTGGTCGGCGTCGCGTTCTACGGGGCCGGAAGGCGACGGGCCGCACGGTCGGACGCGTTGACAGAGATTCCAAGTAAATCCTAGAATATAGGAGCCCAAGGCGGGGGACCATGGGGAGCGACTCTTCCGAAGTCCTGTACGAGATGTATGGCCGGGTGGCGGTCATCAAGCTCAACCGACCGGAGGCCCGCAACTGCATCGGGCCGCGGACGCACGTCGAGCTGATCGACGCATGGACCCGGTTTCGCGACGACGACGACGCGTTCGTCGCGGTCATGACCGGGGTCGGCGACAAGGCGTTCTGCGCCGGCGCCGATCTCAAGGCGGTGGCGCAGCTGGTCCCGGGCACGCCGGCCGAGGTGGCCGCCAACAACCGAGGTGAGCGGCCCGGCTACCTGGGCCCCAGTCGCTGGACCGACATCTACAAGCCGATCATCGCCGCGGTGAACGGCGTGGCCTACGCGGGCGGGCTGGAGTGGGCCTGCTTCGCCGACATCCGGATCGCCGAGGAGCACGCCTCGTTCGGGGTGACCTGCCGGCGCTGGAACATCGGGCTGGCCGACGGTGGCACGGTCCGGCTGCCGCGCATCGTCGGGACCGGGCGCGCGCTCGAGCTCATCATCACCGGCCGGGTCATCGACGCGCGCGAGGCGCTCGCCATCGGCCTGGCCAACGAGGTGGTGCCGAGCGGCCAGTCGCTCACCCGCGCGCTCGAGCTGGCCCAGTTCATCGCCGAGTTGCCCCAGGAGGCGATTCGCACCGACAAGGAATCGGTCGCGCGCGGCTACGGCCGCCCGCTCGGCGAGGCGATGATGATCGAGGCGGAGTGCTTCAACCGCCTCATCGGCTCGCCCGACATGCAGGAGGGGCTGCGTCGGTTCGCGGAGCGCGATCACCCTGACCGGCGCGCCGGCGAGCCGCCGGTCACGCCCGGCCTCGTGAGGGGATGATGGGGCGCCGCCGGGGCGACACCCTCGCGCCCGGCACGCGGGTCGGCGACCTGACCATCGAGGCGCTGGTCGGCGAGGGCGGGTTCGGCGCGGTGTACCGGGCCTCCGACGCCGTCGGGCGGACCTGCGCGCTCAAGGTGTCGAACGTGGCGGCCCAGCGGCTGCGCGCGCTGCAGCTGTCGTGGCAGCAGAACGAGGTCGAGGCGCTGACCCGGCTGCGCCACCCATCCCTGGTCCAGGTCGAGAAGTTCGGCGTCACCGACGACGGCCGCTTCTTCCTGGCCATGGAGCTGGTGGTCGGCACCCGGCTCGACGAGTTCGTGTCGCAGCGCGGTCGGCTCGAGGTGCTCGAGGCGATCCAGTTCGCCCGCCGCATCGCCGAGGCGCTCGCCCACTGCCACGCCCACGACGTCCTCCACCTCGACCTGAAGCCGCACAACATCATCGTCACCGACCCGGCGGTGCCGCTCATCAAGATCCTCGACTTCGGCCTGTCCCAGATGCGCGAGGCGATCGGGCTCGGGCAGGCGCTGTTCCGGGCCGGGACGCTCGGCTACACCCCGCCGGAGCGGTTCATCGATCCGCTCGGGTCGGCACCGAGCCCGCGCCAGGATCTCTACTCCCTGGGCGCCATCCTGTTCGAGATGCTGACCGGCCAGCACGCGTTCGACGCGCGCAGCGCCGAGGACCTGATCGCGCTGCAGAGCAGCCAGGACGCGCCGGTGGTGCGCAGCTACGTGCCGTCGGTGCCGGAGCCGGTGTCCGAGCTGGTCGCCTCGCTGCTGGCCCGCGATCCGGCCCAGCGGTTCAGCAGCGCCGCGCTCCTGTGCACCCGGCTGAAGGAGCTGTACTACGCGATCCTGCGCGGCGGCGATTCGATCGAGGATCCGACCCGGGTCAGTCAGACGTCGCAGCCGTCCAACGAGGACGCCGAGTTCGTCGGCCGGACCGCCGAGCTGGCGGTGCTGAACGAGGAGGCGGACGCGGTCGCGGCCGGCGACGGGCGCAGCATCCTCCTGGTCGGCGAGGCCGGCATCGGCAAGAGCCGCCTGGTGTCGGAGGTGCTCGGCTCGCGCATCCGGCGCGAGGCGATCGTGACCCACGGCCGCTGCCGCCACATCGGCGAGCTCCTGCCGTACGCGCCGCTGCGCGAGGTGCTCGGCCAGTTCGCCTCCACCGTCCTGCGCATGGGCGGCAGCAAGTGGACCGCGCTGCGCCACGACCTGGCCCGGGTGCTGGCCACCGAGGGCGCGGTGCTGCGCGCGCTCGCGCCCGAGCTGGAGGAGCTGGCGCCGCACGGCGGGGGCGACGAGGGCGGCGACCTGTCCGGCTTCCGCCTGGGCGGCGCCGACCGGGTGGCGCGCGCCATCCGCCGCGCGTTCGGCGCGGTGTCGAGCGACATGATGGTGGTCGCCGCGCTCGAGGACCTGCACTGGGCCGACGAGGGGACCCTGGCGGTCCTGGGCACGCTGCTCGACGAGCCGCCGCCGCCGGGGGTGCTCATCGTCCTCACCGCCCGGCCGGGCGATCGCCTGCCGAGCGGGCGCGCGCTGCGCGTCCTCGAGATCGCGCACCTGGCCGCCGAGCAGAACGACGCGCTCCTGCTCGCGCTGGCCGGCGGCGGGGATCCCGAGCTGGCCGCCGAGCTCAAGCGCGCGGTCCCGCTCCTGGCCTCCGGCAACCCGCTGGTCAACACCCAGGTCATCCACGACCTCGCCATCGCCGGGCACCTGCGCCACGACGGGATGGGCCGCCCGGTGCTCGACATGGACGGGCTGCGCGGCGACTACGTGCCGCCCGACACGGTGTGGCGGGTGCTCGAGCGCATCGTGCTGCGGCTCGACCCGGGCCAGGTCGAGATCCTCGGCGCGGCGGCGACGATGGGCCGGCACTTCCTCGTCTCCGACCTGGCCGGGCTGGGCCTGTTCGGCGAGGCCGAGGTGCGCTCGGCGCTGGTCGAGGCGGAGCTCCTGTGCCTCATCCGCACCGCCGGCGACTCCTGCCACTTCGCGCACGACACGATCCGCGAGCACCTCGAGGGGACCGTGCCGGCCGAGCGGGTACGCGACGTCCACGCCGCCATCGCCGGCCAGCTGGTGCGGCGGGGCGCCTCGTCGGCCGCGCTCGGCCGCCACCTGGAGCAGGCCGGCGAGCTGGCCGGGGCCGCGCGCGCGTACTTCGCGGCCGGGCTGGAGGCGGACCGGCTGCACGATCCGAGCGGCGGGCGCCGCCACCTGGCCCGCGCCTTCGAGATCGTCCTGGCCCTGCCGGCCGACCAGCGCCAGCCGAACGAGCTGGTCCGCGTCACCCACGAGCTGGTCCGGGTCGGCTGCGTGTTCGGCAAGACCGGCGACACCCTGTCGGTGCTCGACCGCTGCGCCGCGGCGCTGACCGAGCAGAGCGCCGAGGAGGCGGTCGCGCTCCACAGCTCGTACGCGCGCCTGTACTACGTGCAGGGGCAGATGCCCAAGGCGATGCAGCACAGCTCCGCCGCGCTGTCGACGCTGGAGAACGACGCGCGGCTGGCGCCGTACCGCTCGCTGCCGGCCAACGTGGTCGGCCGCGCGCTGTGCGTGTCGGGCCGGTTCGGCCCGGCCGGGCGCATGCTCGCGATGGGCTGCGACCTGGCCCGCGACGCCGGCGAGTACGCCGAGCTGTCTCACTCCGAGGGGCTGCTCGCGGTCGCGCTCGGCTTCACCGGCGCCTTCGACGAGGCCCAGGCGCGCGCCGAGTCCAGCATGCGGCTGGCCCGGCGCCTGAGCGATCCGATCCGCGGGATCGCCTGCCACGTCTACAACGCGGCCATGGCGGAGAGCCGCTTCGACTGGGACGCAGGGATCCGCGAGACCACCGCGCTCCTGGCCATGGCCGAGGAGAGCGCGATCGCCGGGCTCTATCTCTACGTCGGCACCGCGATGGCCGGGCGCCACCAGTTCCACGTCGGCCACCTCGACCGCGCGCGCGTGCTCCTGCTCAACGCGCTTGCGATGTCGCGGTCGCTCGACATCTTGATGCTGCTGTCGTGGACCCATGCCTTCCTGGGCGACGTCTACTTCGTGGCCGGCCGGCTGGGCGAGGCGCGGCAGGCGTACCAGGAGGGCCTCGAGGTGGCCAAGGCGCGCAACGGCGACGAGTACGCCGGTCCGATGTGCCTCATGGGCCTGGCCCACCTGGCCGCGCTCGAGGAGCGCGGCATCGACGAGATCCGCCAGCACGCCGACGAGGCGCTGGCCCGGCTGGCCGCGGTGGAGAACGTGAGCGCGCGCGTGACCGCGCTCCAGCGCTACGCCGAGGCGCTCGAGATCGCCGGCCAGGCCGACCAGGGCGCCCCGCTCCTCGAGGAGCGCGCCGTCCTGGTCGCCAGGCTCGGTCTGGCCGGGTCCGACTTCTGGCCGCGCCAGCTCGAGCCGCTCGCCTCGCCGGGGATGACCGCGCGCACCTACTGGCGCGACCGACCGACCGCGCAGCTCCGGCGCGGCGGACAGCAGGCGTTCGGGACCACCCAGCTGGCCGACGCGCGCGAGGGGGAGACCGGTCCTGCGTGGGGCGACACCGACGGGCCGCAGGGCGACGACACCGTGACCGACGTGGCCGAGCCTCCGAGCTTGATGGACGGGCTGTCCACCGTCGAGGGGTTCATGCCGGGCTTCTGGCCGCGTGACGAGCGAGGGGGGTGACAGAGATGGCCATCGGGTTGAACGAGCGCTTCGAGTACACCGGTCGACCGATCCGACGCCTGAAGCTGCTCGAGCTGCGCAGCGACCGGATCGACTTCCTCAAGAACGCGATCCTGCCCTGGCACGGCACCGTGCTCATGGCCTCGCTGCTGGAGCAGGAGGGCTACCAGATCGAGGCGCTGGTCGAGGGCGTGTCCCACTTCACCGACGACGACCTGGTCGACTGCGACGCGCTCCTGGTCCACCTCACCGCCGGCAACATCGAGCGGACCGCGCGCCTGGTCGAGCGGGTCAAGGCGCGGGCCGACATCCCGGTCATCGGCGGGGGCGGGCTGGGCAAGGTGGTGCCGTCGGCGGTCGCGCCGGCCTGCGACGTGGTCGTGCGCGGGGAGGGCGAGGACACCACCGTCGAGCTGCTCGACGCGATGAACCACCGGACCGACATCCGCGAGGTCGCCGGGCTCAGCTTCCGCCACGGCGGCGAGCTGTGCCACACGCCGTCGCGCGCGTTCACCAGGCGCCTCGAGGTGCCCTCGCGGATGGAGATCATCCGCGACTACCGGCCGCTCAGCGTGGCCGAGCAGGCGCTGCGCCGCCGCTTCTTCTACATGACGGTGGAGGCGTCGCGCGGCTGTCCGTTCGCGTGCAAGTTCTGCATCACGCCGGATCTCTACGGCAGCTACCGCTCGGCCGGGGTCGATCGGGTGATCGCGGATCTGCGCGACCGGCTGCGCTACTCGCGGCGGGTCTGGTTCATCGACAACCTGTTCGTGGTCAAGCGCGAGTTCACGGTGGCGCTGCTCACCCGCATGATCGACGAGGGGCTGGGCGAGCGCGGCAACTACACCTGCTTCCTGCGGGTCGAGAACGCGCGCGACGAGGAGATGCTGCCGCTGCTCCGCCGGGCCGGCTTCACCAACATCTACGTCGGCTTCGAGTCGCTGTCGGCATCCACGCAGGTGGAGTGGAACAAGTCGTTCCGCACCCGCGAGATGGCCGAGTGCCTGCAGACCTACCACCGGCACGGGCTGCGCGTGCAGGGCTCGTTCATCTTCGGCTCCGACGAGCACGAGCTGGGCGACATCGAGGCGACGCTCCGGTGGGCGCAGGAGAACGACGTCGACTACGTCAGCTTCTACGTGCTCATCCCGACCCAGATGGCCGAGAACGCCTGCATCCCGCGCCGGCGCATGCTGGCCCCGTCGTGGGACTACGTGAACGGCAACTACGTCACCCACTTTCCGCTGCGCATGCCGCCGAGCGTGCTGCAGACCGGCATCCGCGACGCGCTGTTCAGGTTCTACAACCCGCTCGGCCTGCCGCGCCGGATGGCCCGGATCGGCTCGGTCAACAACCCGCGCGCGTTCGCCGCGTCGTCGACCGCGATCTACGCCACGCTGAAGATCCACGGCCGCGACCTCGACGAGTACACGTCGTACCTGCGCACCATCGAGCGGCCGTTCTACGACGCGGCCGGCCACCTGCTCGAGGACCGGCTGCCGGTCGACGGGCTGGTGCCGGACATGCCGTTCCTCGACTCGCCCGACGCGGCCGTGCGCGTGATCAAGTCGAAGAGCGCGGCGGTCGCGGCGCCCAAGCTGGCCCGCCTGGGCAAGTTCCAGGCCGCGCAGTGCAGCGAGCCGACCTGACCGGCGGTCGGTAAAGTCATCTTGACCGGTTGCGTTGACGTTGACCTTGACGTGGTCGTCGTCGTTGACGGCGCCGTGGACGTGAGCGCCACCGTCGTCGAATCAGGTTGGCGAGGACACGGCTCGTGCGCCACGCGGGATGGCGCAACCAGGACCCATCGCGTCAATGGCCAGGGTGGCGCTCACGTCCACGGCGCCGTCAATGTCAAAGAACACGTCAACGTCGACGTCAACCTCAACGAGAGAGCTAGTAGCGCCAGCTGCGCGTATCCGCTCCCTTCGGGGCGGTGCGCAGGAAGTGCTCGACCAGGAGCGGGATGAAGCGCTCGTGGTAGGTGAGGCGCGACTGGAAGTTCATGTGGTCGTGATCGCCGCTCCAGCAGTGGCCGTCGCGCGCGCCGTAGTCGAACACCGCGTCAGACTTCGGGCCGGTGACCGCGCGCAGGCGGGCCTCGACCAGGCGCACCGAGCGATCGAGGTAGTAGGTGTCCATGTTGCCGACGTTGATGCGCAGCTTGCCGGCCAGCTTCGGGCCCAGCTTCGCCCAGTCGCGGGTGAGGATGTGGCCGAGGTCGTAGTGGTCGCGCCAGTAGCGGGCCACCTCCTTGTCGATCTTCCCGGTCGCCTTGTCGAAGATGCGGCGCGGGTAGCCGTCGTCGCCGACCGGTGAGTAGACCGCCTCCCAGATGTCGTACTGCTGGCCCGAGCGCGAGTGGGTGCCGAGCGCCAGCTCCATGCGGTTGAACTGCTCCATGGTGGTGCGCAGGGTGCCGTCGCCGTTGCGCGCGCCGGCCCGCGGGGTGCGGCGGAACGGCCCGTCCGCGTGGTACGCGTTGTCGTCGCCGTAGATGTCGAACGTGGTGTACGCGCGGAAGTCGATCGGATCCGGACAGCTGGCGATGACGCCGTTGTACTCGTCCGGGTAGAACACCTGCGCGGCCAGCACCTCCCACCCGCCGGTCGAGCCGCCGTACATGCCGCGCGCCCACGCGCCCAGCCCGCGCAGCTCCTTCTCGAGGTAGGGGACGAGCTCGTAGGTGATGGCGTCGCCGTACGGGCCGACGTTGGCCGAGTTCACCGCGTACGAGTCGTCGTAGTACGGGTTGGCGTGCTGGATCTCGACCAGGATCACCCGCGGGAAGCCCTTGCCGGCCCACTTGCGGGCGAACCGGTAGCTGGTGTCCTGGACCAGGCGGTCGTAGCCGAGCCGCGCGCAGGCCTCGCCGTGGCCGTCGGGGCACTCGCGGCGGAGGCCGTCGAGGTCGACCGGCGGCAGCTTGGGCTCGGGGGGAGCCTCGCGGTAGCCGGTCAGCGAGCGGCTGTGGTGGCCGTGATAGATGACCAGCGGATAGCGCGCGGACGGGTGTGATTCCCAGCCCTCGGGCAGGAGGACCATGGCGTTGAGCGAGACGTCGCGGCCCCAGAACTTCGACAGCCGCTCGCTCTTCATCTCGATGCGGCGCACCCGGCGCAGCTCCGGCTCGGCGGGCAGCGGCGGTAGAGCGTGGTCGAGGACGAGCTCGATGGTGTCTCCGGCCGCGTCCCCGGCCGATGAATCGATGTGCACGCGGCGCGGCGTCGACACCAGATTCCCGGGCGCCTCGGCCCACTGCTGGCCCTCGCCGCGATCGGGCGGCAGCGCGACCACGTGCCCGTCGCCGCGGTGGAAGACCTCGTAGCGGTGGAGGAGCGCCTGCACCACGTAGTCCCCGGCCGGCAGGTCGGCGGGCGAGGCGAGCGGATACCCGGCCACGTCTCCCTCGAGCGAGCGAATCTGGCCCGGGGCCCACCGGTCCACGTCGACCCCGAAGACCTGCGCGGTGTCGTCCTCGTCGGTGACCAGCGAGCGCGGCTCGTCCTTCGTCGCCGCCGGCGCGACGATGACCAGGAGGCGCCCGACCTGCGGCGAACCGACCGCGGAGTCGAGGCGGACCGAGAAGCGCGGGCCCGGGCGGGCTGCCGGCGGCGACGATGACCCCGGCGAATCCGACGCCGGCGGGGCGCCGCTACAGGCCGAGGCCAGGAGGACGAGGAACGGAGCGAGTCGGGCAACCATCGGGCCGCAGCATAGCGCCCCCGGTACTAGCCTCCCCACAGTCGCCCGCGGGTCTTCTCGCGCAGGAGCAGGTAGAGGAAGAACGGCCCGCCCAGGAGCGCGGTCACCACGCCGACCGGCAGCTCCGACGGGGCCAGCGCCACGCGCGAGACGGTGTCGCACAGGACCAGGAGCGCGGCGCCGCCCAGCATCGCGCACGGCATCAGGACCCGGTGATCGGGCCCGACCAGCGCGCGGGTGGCGTGCGGCACCAGCAGCCCGACGAAGCCGATCGGCCCGGCCAGCGCGATCGCGGCGCCGACCAGGAGCGACGCGGTGGCGAACGCCAGCGCGGTCGCGCGCGCGGGCGCCACGCCGACCGACGCGGCCGCGTCGCCGCCGGCGCTGAGCGCGTTGAGATCGCGGGCCAGCCCGAGGAGGACCACCAGCCCGATCGCGACCGCCGGGGCCGCGCGGCCGAGCGCCGGGAACAGGAGCCCGTCCAGCCCGCCCATCAGCCAGCGCATCATGCGCTGGGTCTCGCCGAACCCGGCCATGTACTGGACCAGCATCGACGCCGCCGAGCAGAACAGCGCGATCGTGATGCCGGCCAGGAGCAGCGTGGCGGGGGGGAGCTCGCTGCCGACCCGGGCCAGCCGCCACACCACGAACACCGTCGCTGCGGCGCCGGCCAGCGCGGCCAGCCCGACCCCGGACTGGCCGAGCAGCGTCTGATCGACGCCGAGCTCGATGGCGATGAACGCGGCCAGAGACGCGCCGGAGGAGACCCCGAGCGCGTACGGCTCCGCCAGCGGGTTGCGCAGGGCGGCCTGGAACGCGCCGCCGGCGGCGGCCAGCGCGGCCCCGACCAGCGCACCGCCCAGCACGCGCGGCAGGCGGAACTGGAACAAGGTGGTCGTGGGGTCGAGCAGGTCGCCGAGGTGGGTGAGGCGCAGCCGGCTGCCGCGCCCGACGTCGAAGTCGAGCAGGAGCGCGAGCGCCATCGCCACCGCCGCGGCCAGCCCGAACAGCGCCACCGACGCGGCCAGGCGCCCGCGGCGAAGGTGCGGCAACCCGCCGGAGCGGAGCGCAGCTGGCGAGGCGCGCTCCATCTCAGCCGGGGACCGCGAACGGCGCGCCCGAGCCGGGCAGGGTGCCGACGTGCATCGCGACCGCGAACGCGGCCGCGGTGGCCGGCGAGCGGAGCACCTCGACCGGCGGGCCGTCCGCCGCGATCCTGCCGCCGCCGAGCAGGATGAGCCGGTCGGCGGTCCGCGCGGCCAGGTTGAGATCGTGAGTGACCACCAGCGCGGTCGCCCCGCGCCGGTCGCGCTCGGCGGCCAGCGCGGCGAACAGCGCCAGCGAGTGGGCCGGGTCGAGCGAGGCGGTCGGCTCGTCGAGCAGGAGCAGCTCCGCCCCCTGACAGAACGCCTGGGCCAGCAGCACCCGCCGCTGCTCGCCGCCCGAGAGCTCGTCGAACCGCCGCCCGGCCAGCTGCAGCACGTCGCACCGCTCCATCGCCTCGGCCGCCGCGGCCAGGTCCGCGTCGCGCTCGAGCGCGAACGGCGAGGCGCGGTGATGGGCATACCGCCCCATCAGCACCACCTCGCTGACCAGGTAGGGAAACGCGAGCCGGTACCCCTGCGGGGTATACGAGAGCCGCCGGGCCAGCGCCCGGCGCGGCACGCGCGCCGGATCACAGTCGAGCACGCGGACGGATCCGCTGGTCGGAGCGATGAGCCCTCCGCACAGCCGGAGCAGTGTGCTCTTGCCGGCGCCGTTGGGTCCGACCAGACACACCAGCTCGCCACCGCCGACCACCAGCTCGACCCCGTCGAGCACCGACGGCGCCGCCGGCCCGTAGCGGAACCCGACCTGTCGGAGCTCGATCACCGGCCGACCATACACCGAGGAACCGTACGGAGCGATCCACGCGGCGCGCGCGGCGAGCCGGCGCGGCCCGGCGCCGAGCGGCGCCGCGGCGGCCGAGACATCCCGCCGGGTGACGACGACGACCGGCAAACAGGTCAGCTCCATTGCACTGGCCATCACGCTCGATGGCCCCGAAGGGGCCAGTACTGTCTCCCAGTCCCATTTCAGATCAGAAGTCACATGAGTCGAAGTTTGCGACTCGCCCCGTCGGCCACCGTTGACGCCAGTGCCGACGTCTCCTAACGTGAGACAGGGATCCCGGAGCGACCACCGTCGCGATCCGGGAGGGCGGAGGTGGGCGTGGAACGAACCTGCGAGTGTCCGGGGGGCGGGGCCGACGAGCGCGCGATCGCGCCGTTTCCCCGCGAGGTGCGCCTCGGCCTGGTGATGTACGGAGGCGTCTCTCTCGCCGTGTACATCAACGGCGTCGCCGCCGAGTTCTTCGAGGCAGTGCAGGGCTCGGGCATCTACGGGCTGCTCAAGTGCCTGCGCCAGTCGGAGATCGTGGTCGACATCATCTCCGGCGCGTCGGCCGGCGGCATCAACGGCATCCTGCTCGGCCACGCGCTGACCGGCAAGACGCGCGATCTCGACGCGTCGACCGCGCTGTGGCGGGAGAAGGGCGGGGTCGGCGAGCTGCTCCAGCCGGCCGGGAACGCCGCGCCGCCGTCGCTGTTCGACGGAGACGGCTACTACACCGCGGAGCTCCTGCGCTCGCTCGACTGCCGTGACCGTCGAGGCGCGCCCGGGCGGCCCTCGTGCCTCCCCTCGCCGGTCGAGGCGCTCGACCTGTTCGTCACCGGGACCGACTACCACGGCAGGCGCTGGTCGCTGCGCGACGGGCTCGGCAGCGCGATCGAGGGCAAGGACCACCGCGGCGTCTTCCGCCTGAAGTACCGCAGGGGAGTCCGCGACGACTTCGAGGATCCACCCGCCCTGGCCAAGCTGGCCCGCATCACGTCCAGCTTCCCGGGCGCCTTTGCGCCGGTCCGGGTCGAGGTCGGCGACGGGCCGGAGGCCAGCGCCACCGACCGGCGGCTCGCCGAGTGGGGGCGGCTCCAGCCCGGCTCGAGCACCCACTTCATCGACGGCGGCGTGCTCGACAACAAGCCGTTCTCGCAGACCATCGAGCAGATCTACTACCGGCTCGCCCACCAGCCGGTGGACCGCAAGGTGTTCTTCGTCGAGCCGGATCCCGAGCTGGTGGCGCCGGTGGCCGCCGGGCCGACCGGTCGCGAGGAGCCCGACATCCTCGGCGTCCTGGTGAAGTCGCTGGTCACGCTGCCCCGCTACGAGAGCATCGCGGGCGACCTCCGCGACATCGACGAGTACAACCGGCGGGTCAGGACCTATCGCGAGCTCCTGTCCGCCCTCGACGGAGACGGGCAGGCAGCGGCCAGCGCGATCGAGCCGTCGGAGGTGCAGCGCCGGTGGTACGCGTCGTGCCGGTGGCAGTGGCTGGAGGAGCGGATCGGCGAGGCGGTCCAGTCGGTGGCCGGTCCGGTGTCCGGTGCGGCCCTCGGCGCGACCCGCGCCGCCGATCTGGGCCGCGTCCTCGACGGCGACCTCGACGTCGAGCACTCGCTGCGCCGGCTGTTTCACGTCACCTACCGCCTGTACGACGACCTGTACGCCGGCTCGCGCGGCGACGTGGCGAGCGCGGAGGCCAGCCGCGTCCTCCTCGCGCTGAACCGCCACATCCAGCTGCTCAAGATCGTCGAGTGGGCGGTCGAGCGCGCGATCGAGCTCGGCGCCAGCCACTGGGTCGGCGCCGGCGCCGCGCTCCCCACGCGGGTCCGCGCGATGCTCCGCCACGTCCTCGAGGCCGACGACGTGATGTGGCAGGCACTCTCGGCCGAGGAGATGAGCCCGGAGCAGCCGGACCGCTACCTGCCGGACGCGGCGCTCCAGACGGCGGTGCGCGACCGCCTCGCCGCCCGGCTGGAGGACCTCGCGGATCGGCCGGCTCACGCGCTCGGGCTCGACTCGGCGCGCAAACGACCGACCCTGCTCGACCTCGAGCGGACCCTCACCCGCCGCGTCCTCGACGGCTCCTCCGACCCGCGCGTCGTCCGGGCCGCGTCCGCCAGCGACGGCTTCGCCGACCTCGACGTGCACCTGTATCCGCTCGAGGTCGCGGCCGGGATCCGCGAGAAGGACGAGATCGAGACCATCCGCATCAGCGCCAGCGACGCGCAGCTCGGCTTCTCCGGCCGCCCGGGCGGCGACAAGGTCTCCGGCGACGCGCTCGGCCACTTCGGCGGCTTCTTCAAGCGCAGCTGGCGGGCCAACGACATCCTGTGGGGCCGGCTCGACGCGCGCTGTCAGCTCATCCGCGCGCTGCTCCAGGCCGATCAGCTCGAGGCGCGGCTGACCGACCCCGGCGCCCGGCGGAAGGTCCGCGCCGACGTGGCCTCGTTCCTGGCCGCGGCCGTGCGCGCCGACGCCAGGGACCGGCCGCCGAGGACGAGCGGGTGCCCGTGCGCGGCCGCGGCGCGCGACCTGCCGCTCGCCGCGCTGTTCCCCGCCGCGGCGGACGCCGACCTCGACGCGCTGACCTGCTGGCTCCACCGGCTCCTCGACGACGATCCGGCTCACCACGAGGCCGCGCTGGCCAGGCTGCGCAAGAAGGGCTCCGAGTTGCTCGACCTGGTCGTGCGCGTGGCCCAGAGCGACATCGTGCGGGCCGGGGTCGCCGACGTGGTCGAGGACGCGAGCGCCGAGGCGCGGACCTGGGCCGCGCCCGCCTTCGCCTCGCCGTCCGATCTCGACGCCGCCGAGCTGGCCCGCAGCCCCGACGCCTTTGCCAGGCGCTACAAGGTGGGCGAGGAGCGGCTCATGCAGAACATCCCGCCGCGGATCCTGCTCGGCCTGTTCGCCCGCGGCAGCCTCATCCTGCGCGACGCGGTGTTCGGCGCCGCGGACCAGCGCGCCAACCGCAACCGCGGCGGCCGGCTCCTGGTCAGGCCGCTGCGGGTCACGCGCCGCGTGCTCGGCTGGCCGCTCCACGTCGCCTGCTGGTACGCCACCGTCACCAGGGCGCGCTCGGTCCGGCTCGGCCTCGGCCTGGTCGCCGCCATCCTGTTCGGCGTCTTCCTCTGGCTCGGCCGCTCCGCGATCGGCACGACCGACCCCGTCGACGGCTGGCGCCTCAGCTGGCTCAAGCTCGGCGTCTTCGTCGGCCTGCCCGCCCTGATCGTCGCCGCCGAGATCTCGCTGCGCCAGCTCGGCCCGCCGCTCACCAGAAGGCGCGCCGTGCGGCTGGCCCTCACCGTCATGACCGCCGCGCTCGCCGGCGTGGTCTGCCTCGGCGTCCAGGCCGGTCACTACGACGGCCTCCTCGGCTGGCTGGGCTCACTGGAGCCGCGCCAGCTCGCGGTCTACCTGGGCAGCCCGCTGGTCGGCCTCCTGATCATGAGCCGCTTCCTCACCGCATCGGCGACCGCGATCGGCAAGGCGACGGCTCGATCGAAGTCGAAGTCGAAGTCGAAGTCGAAGTCGAAGTCGGGACCGGCATCGAAGCCAGGCCCGGCGCCGGGCGAGGTCGCCACCCGCGCCGACGGCCTGGTCACCACGGTGTCGATCGCGCCCAAGGCGGTCCCTCACTAGATATCCAGATCCGCTGCGCAGCCGGGCGCGGCCTGGGCAGGTGGTGGGTTGGGAACCAAAAGAGACGAGGCGATCGACCCGAGACAGGGAGACATCGCCGCGTGACAGGTGGGCACGCGCATCGACGGTGGCGGCAGGCTCGGCACGCTCGAGTCGGGCGGACCGGCTCGAGGCTGGACCGCGACCTCGGCCAGCCCACCCTCGCAGTTGCCGACGATCGCGGCCAGCTGCTCACACGTGGCGGGGGACCCGCCGTCCTCTCCGCTGCACGCGGCCAGGAAGGCGGAAGCCGAAACTCAGCATCCCGCTCGTTGCGACGACTCACCGAGAGTCTCGCTCGCGCCGAAGGATCTCCGCCGGTGATGGCGACAGAGGTTCGCGTGTGTCGGTCGCGAGGCGCTCGAGCGGGCCCTACGGGTACAGCGCCGCCTCGAGCCCGCGCAGCGCGAGGCCGACGCGCGGCCCCGGCGCGATGTAGTACGGCTCGGTCAGGAGATGGACGCGGCCGGCCGCGACGGCCGGCACGCGGGGGAGCGCCTTCCAGTCGCGGGCGGCGGCGGCGGGGTCGCCGGTGTGGACGGCGTCGAGGATGACCTCGGGGCGGGACTCGATCACGGTCTCGGGCGCGATGCTGGCGTAGCGAGTCGCGGCCCCGGCGAGGACGTTGTCGGCGCCGGCCACGGCCAGGAGCTCGTCGAGGTAGCTGCCCGGACCGGCCGCGACGATGCCGCGCAGGGCGCCGAGCTCGCGGTCGACCACGACCAGGGCGCGCACCCGGTGGGCTCGCTCATGGCCGCGGGCTCGCACCGCCTCGATGTCCCGGCGGAGCGAGTCGCGCGCGGCGCGGGCGGCGTCCTCGGTGCCGAGCGCGGCGCCGGCCGCGGTCAGGCCGGCCAGCACGTCCTCGACCGTCTGCATCTCGAGGACCAGCGTGCGCACGCCGCCCTGGGCAAGGGCCGCGGCGGTCTTGGTCTGCACCTTGTCGAGCACGACCAGGTCGGGGCGGAGCTGGAGGATCGCCTCGACGCTCGGCGACATGAAGTCCCCGACGACGGGGAGGCCGACCACGCGCGGCGGATAGGTGGAGAAGCGATCGACGCCGACGATCCGGTCGGCGCCGCCGGCCGCGGCGACGATCTCGGTGGACGACGGGGTGGTGGTGACGACCCGGCGGGCCTGCTTTCCGGACGCGGCGCCCGGGGCCGTGCTCGCGGGTGCCGCGGCGGAGGGTGAAGCCCTGTCGTCCCGGGGGCGATCGCACCCGATCGCCAGGAGCAGTAGTGCCACACCCCCCATCCACAGACGGGCCCGGTTATCCGCAGGTTTATCCACAGGCTATCTCAAGTCGGCATGATTGCCGCACTTCCTCCAGGTTCGTCACAGATTCTCCTCCACAGTCCACACCTTGTTCGCGGGTTTCTCGCAGCCGGCGGTATACCACCCATGGTGGATGGCTACTGGCGTAGCCCCTAGATTTAGTATTTCGAGGGGATGTTTTTGTTGACGACCGGCGTCCGGGAGAGCAGAGTCCGGGTGCAGAGGGGGGGCGCCGAAGCGTGCGTGGCGCCCTTTATCTCTTTTATTTTCAATGGTCTGCACCCGCCAGACCAGACCCGCCAATCGAAGGGGGAGCGCATCATGGAAGCTCGACCGGTCGGAAGGAAGCCCAGGGGAACCGCGCCAATCCACGTCTCCGGAGACGTCGCCGTCGGGGTTGGGAACGGTCAGGGGAGTAAGCAGAACCACAAGAATGGGAGGACTGCAAAGCGGCCCGGGCTGGCCTTTCCCCGCACCTTCACCCACCCCGGCGTCGACCCGTTCGACGAGGTCGAGTGGGAACTCCGGGACGCCTCGATCCGGGGTGCGGACGGTCAAGTGTACTTCGAGCAGAACCGGGTCGAGTTCCCCAGGACCTGGACCCAGACGGCCACCAACGTGGTGGTGCAGAAGTACTTCCGCGGGACGCTCGACACGCCGCAGCGCGAGTCGTCGGTCCGCCAGATGATCGGCCGGGTCGCCGACACCATCTATGGATGGGGCCACCGCGGCGGCTACTTCAAGACCGGCGAGGACGCGGTCGCCTTCCGCGACGAGCTGGTCCACCTGCTGGTCCAGCAGAAGATGGCGTTCAACTCGCCGGTCTGGTTCAACGTCGGCGTCGAGGACCACCCGCAGTGCTCCGCCTGCTTCATCAACTCGGTGGACGACTCGATGGCGTCGATCCTCGACCTGGCCAAGACCGAGGGGATGCTCTTCAAGTACGGCTCGGGCACCGGCTCGAACCTGTCCAGCCTGCGCTCCTCGGCCGAGCTCCTGAACGGCGGCGGCACCGCGTCCGGTCCGGTCTCGTTCATGCGCGGCTTCGACGCGTTTGCCGGCGCGATCAAGTCGGGCGGCAAGACCCGGCGCGCGGCCAAGATGGTCATCCTCAACGCCGACCACCCGGACGTGGTCGACTTCATCGACTGCAAGGCGACCGAGGAGAAGAAGGCCTGGGCGCTCATCGACGCCGGCTACGACGGCGGCTTCAACGTGCCGGGCGGGGCGTACGACTCGGTCAACTACCAGAACGCCAACCACTCGGTGCGGGTGAACGACGACTTCATGCGCCAGGTGGTGGCCGACGGTCCGTGGAAGACCCGCTCGGTGGCCGGGCCGGAGGTCGGACGCGTGGTCGGCAGCTACCGCGCGCGCGAGGTCATGCGCCGCATCGCCAGGGCGGCCCACCTGTGCGGCGACCCGGGCATGCAGTTCGACACGACGATCAACGACTGGCACCCGTGCATCAACACCGCGCGGATCAACGCGTCGAACCCGTGCTCCGAGTACATGTTCCTCGACGACTCGGCGTGCAACCTGGCGTCGCTCAACCTGCGCAAGTTCCAGAACACCGACGGTGAGCTCGACATCGAGGCGCTGCGCAGCGCGGTCCGCACGACCATCCTGGCGATGGAGATCATCGTCGACAACAGCAAGTACCCGACCCCGCGCATCGAGGAGAACTCGCACCGCTTCCGCCCGCTCGGCCTCGGCTACGCCAACCTGGGCGCGCTGCTCATGTCGCGCGGCCTGCCGTACGACAGCGAGTCCGGTCGGGCCTACGCGGCGGCGATCACCGCGCTCATGTGCGGCGAGGCCTACCGGCAGTCGGCGGCGATCGCGGCCGGCGCGACCGGTCCGTTCGCCGGCTACCAGGACAACGAGCAGCCGTTCCTGGCGGTCATGCGCAAGCACCGCGCCGCGGTGGCCGGGCCGAGCAGCAAGATCCAGGCGCACCTGGTGCCGGGCAACCTGCTCGAGGCGGCCCGCGAGGCGTGGGACGAGGCGATCGAGCTCGGCACCGAGCACGGCTTCCGCAACGCGCAGGCGACGGTGCTGGCCCCGACCGGGACGATCGCGTTCCTCATGGACTGCGACACCACCGGGATCGAGCCGGACATCGCGCTCATCAAGTACAAGCGCCTGGTCGGCGGCGGGATGCTGAAGATCGTCAACCACACCGTGCCCGAGGCGCTGCGCAAGCTCGGCTACGACAGCCGCCAGGTCGAGGACATCTGCGCGTTCGTCGACCGCGAGGAGACGATCGAGGGCGCGCCGGGCCTGAAGGACGAGCACCTGGCGGTGTTCGACTGCGCGTTCCGCTCGACCAAGGGCACGCGCTCGATCCAGTACATGGGCCACATCCGGATGATGGCGGCGACCCAGCCGTTCCTGTCCGGGGCGATCTCCAAGACCGTGAACCTGCCGAACGACTGCACGGTCGAGGACATCGAGCAGGCATACATGGAGGCGTGGCGGCTCGGCCTCAAGGCGATCGCGGTCTATCGCGACGGCTGCAAGCGGACCCAGCCGCTGTCGTCCAGCGTCGAGCAGGCGACCTCGGACGGGTCGAAGAGCTCGACCACCGCGATCGCCAGGACCGGGGTGGTGACGCCGGCGGTGAGCTCGGATCCGGCGCTCGGGCCGCTCAGCCTGGAGGAGCGGCGGGTGATCGAGGAGATGCGGACGCGCGGCATGCAGCCGGCCGGGCCGCCGCCGGCGCGCCGCTACAAGCTGGCGATGGAGCGCCGCTCGCTCACCCACAAGTTCTCGATCGCCGGACACGAGGGCTACATCACCGTCGGCCTGTACGACGACGGCAGCGCGGGTGAGATCTTCATCCGCATGGCCAAGGAGGGCTCGGTCATCGCCGGGCTGATGGACTCGTTCGCCACCGCGGCGTCGCTGGCGCTGCAGCACGGGGTGCCGCTCGGCATCCTGTGCGAGAAGTTCCGCGGCACCCGCTTCGAGCCGTCGGGGTTCACCGGCAACCCGGACGTCCCGATCGCCACGTCGATCATGGACTACCTGTTCCGCTGGCTGTCGCTGCGCTTCCTCGGCCACGAGCAGCACCCGGCGGCGCGCGCCGCGGCCGGCCAGCTCGATCTGCCGCACGTCCCGGTCCTGGCCGAGGACGAGGAGCACGAGGGGACCGAGAAGGGTGGGGTGATCCCGGTCGAGGTCGCCTCGGTGTCGCGGGGGTACGTCAGCGAGACCGACGCGCCGCCGTGCCATGAGTGCGGCACGCTGATGGTGCGCAACGGGGCGTGTCACAAGTGCCCCAACTGCGGCGCGACGTCCGGCTGCTCCTGATCCAGTGGTGCAGGGGACGGCCGCCAGAGCGCGGGGCCGGGGCAGGCATTCTGCTCCGGCGATTCTGACGCTCTGGCGGCTCTCTGCGTTAGACTGATCGGGTGGGCGACTCGGATGATCGTCGGCGGTGGCGGCGGCTGCACACGGAGCTGCGCCTGCAGCTCCACATCGTCGAGCCTTCGGGCGGTGGCCGGACGCTGAGCGCGGTCGGCAGCCACCTCAACCCGGAGGGCATCTTCGTGCAGCTGGCGGATCCGCCGCCGCTGGGCGCGCGCGTGCGCGTGACCCTGGCCGCCGAGGGGACCGACGGCGTCCTGACCGCCGAGGGGCTGGTGGTGGATCGGGTGGTGCTCGACGACGAATCGGAGCGCCCGCCCGGCGTCGGGATCCGACTCGATCAGACCGGCGCGGGCTGGAACAAGCTCTACCAGTGGCTGCTCGACGAGTAGGCGCCCGCCGGCCGCGTGCTTGACTTGCCCACGGGCGTGGCTTAAGAGACCCGCACACGACATACGATGCGCGCGGGTGCTCGGGAAGCCGGTGAGATGCCGGCACAGCCCCCGCTACTGTATCTGGGACGAAAGCGGCATGGGCCACGGGGTAGCGACCTCGGAAGGCGCCGCGAGTAGGATGAACCAGGAGTCAGGAGACCGGCCAGCGCGCAAGTGACGTCCTCCGGTGGGGAGGAAACGGGCTTGCACCGACGCCGCCTTCATATCGCCCTCTGCCTCGCGCTCCTCGCGCGCGAGGCGTCCGCCCAGGCGCCCGCTCCGGCCAGCGACGGCGACCACGGCGGCGAGGTCATCGTCATCACGCCGGTCGACACGCGGACCGGCAAGCCCGAGGACCTCGCCTCCGGCGACGGCGACCACGCCGACCGCGAGCGCGGCTTGCGCGAGAGCGGCTTCACCACCGTGGTGCACGTCGACCAGCGGGCCGGCGAGACCTTGCCGCTGGCCGAGGCCCTGGCCGAGACCGTCGGCGTCCATGTCCGATCGCTCGGCGGCCTGGGCGGCTTCTCGTCCATCTCGGTGCGCGGCGCGCCGCCCGGCCACACGGCGGTGTTCATCGACGGGGTGCCGCTGGCCCGGCTCGGGACCGCCGCCGCCGACCTCGGCCGCTTCGAGCTGTCGTCGTTCTCCACCGTGGAGCTCCACCGCGGCGCCATGCCGGCCGCGCTGGGCGGCGCGACCCAGGCCAGCGCGCTCGAGCTCACCACCCGGCTCGGCCCACCGTCGGACGGGCACCCGCTGCTGCTGTCGGCCGGCGGCGGCTCGTTCGGCGCTCGCCACCTGCGCGCCCGCTGGCTCGGCGGCGACGAGGCGTCCGGCTTCCACCTCGGCGCCGGGTACGCCGGCTCCGAGGGCGACTTCGTCTACTTCGACGACCACGGCACCAACCTCAACCAGTCCGACGACCGCTACGTGGCCCGCCAGAACAACGGCTTCGATCGGGCCGACGCGGTCGCGCGCGCCGGCCTGCGCCGCGGCGGGTGGATCCTGTCGGGCGGCGCCCGCGGGGCGTGGAAGCGCGGCGGCGTTCCCGGCCCCGGCCACATCCAGTCGACCCGCGCGTCGCTCACCACCTGGAGCCAGATGGTGGACGGCGCGGCCGAGCGCACCGGCGAATCCGGCGGCCACGCGCTGACCGCGCGCGGCGCCGTCCACGCGCTGGTCGAGATCGAGCGCTACCGCGACCTCCGCGACGAGATCGGCATCGCCGCGCAGAACCGGCGCTACCTCACCGTGGCGACCGGCGGCCGCGCGAGCCTGCTCGCCGAGCTCACCCCGACCCAGGCGACCAGCGCGGGCGTCGAGACCGAGCTCGAGGTCTTCACCGACACCGACCTGGCCGCGGTCGACGCGGGCGCGGGCAAGGCGGCGGGGACTCGCGGCATGCGGCTCGACCTGGCCGGCATCCTGACCCACACCTTTCGCCTGGTCGGCCCGACCGGTGAGCGGGCCCGGATCGAGCCGGCCGTGCGGCTCGATGTCTCGCGCACCCGCCCCGGCGCCGACCCGCTCGACGGCGACGCGTCCGGCGACCTCGCCCCGCACACCGACGTCTTCGCGACCCCGCGCGCGGCGCTGTGGCTGCGCGCCACCGCCGATCTCTCGCTCAAGGCCAGCGCCGGGCTCTACCGGCGCGCGCCGACCGCGATCGAGCTGTTCGGCGACCGCGGCCTCCTCGCCGGCAACCCGGGGCTCCGCGCCGAGACCGGCGAGAGCGCGGACCTCGGCCTGGTCCTCGCGCCGGCGGCCGGCGCCTGGATCGCCGACCGCATCTATCTCGAGGCGGCTGCCTTCGCCGCGCGCTCGCGCGACACGATCGTGTGGGTCCCGGGTGCCGGGCTCAGCACCGGCCCGCAGAACCTCGGCGGCGCGATCCTGTGGGGCGGCGAGCTGGTCGGCTCGGCGCGCCTGGCTGGCGCGCTGACCGTCACCGCCGACTACACGTACCTGGGCAGCCGCCAGCGCGACACGCTGCCCTCGTTCGAGGGCAAGGAGCTGCCCCAGCGGCCGCGCCACCGGCTGCACGGGCGCGCCGATCTGGCCGGGCGCGCCGGCTCGCGCCTGTTCGTGCTGTTCGCCGACGCGTCGGTGGACGACGGCAACCAGATCGATCCGGCCAACTTCAACCAGGTGCCGGCCCGCGCCCTCCTCGGCGGCGGCATCAAGCTCGAGATCGCGCCGCGCCTGATGGCCGCGGTCGAGGGCAAGAACCTGACCGACGCGCGGGTCGAGGACATCGCGCTCGACCCGGCGCCGAGCCCCGACCTCACCCACACGCCGCACGCGGTGTCCGACTACTTCGGCTATCCGCTGCCCGGCCGCGCCTTCTACCTCACCTTGCAATGGGAGCCCTGACATGACTGCACGCTGGCCACTACTCCTGCTCCTCCCCGCCGCGGTCGCGGCCACCGCGTGCGGCGACAACCTCGCGGGCCTCGGGGACGGCGGCGGCGGCGGCACCCTGACCGACGCCGCGCCGGGTGCGGACGCGGCCCCGGGCGGGGACGCCGCGCCGGTGGACGGCTCGATCACCGGCGCCACCGGCTTCGCGGTCGCGACCGACTACGCCACCGCCGGAGTCGCGACCACCGTCTCCATCCCGGGGCTCGAGGTCACCACCAACGCGGTGGAGGGCGTGGCGTCGACCGATCCGGTCGTCCGCCGCATCGGCGACCGCCTCTACATCGTGAACCGGTTCGGCCAGGACAACGTCACCGTGCTCGACGCCGGCGACCTGAGCCTGGTCGGCCAGATCTCCACCGGCCCCGGCTCCAACCCGCAGGACGTGGCGGTGGTCGGCGATCTCCTGTTCGTGGCCGCGTTCGGGGGCCCGGGCCTGGTCGTCATCGACATCACCCGCCCCGACGACGGCGTCATCGAGACGATCGATCTCTCCGGGCTCGACCCGGACGATGGCCTGCCCAACTGCGGGACCGTCGCGGCGGTCGGCGACCGCGTCGTGGCGGTGTGCGGCGTCCTCGACGACGCGAACTTCCTCACCCCGCGCGGACCGGGCGTGGCCGCGATCATCGATCCGGCCGGCCGCGCCGCGGTCGACACCGTGACGATGACCCAGATCCGACCGCTCGGCCTGGCCCAGGTGATGGGCGGGGCCGAGCCGGCCCTCCTGGTGGCCACGGTGGCCGACTTCTCCGATCTGGATGGCGACGGCTGCGTCGAGCGGATCACCGTCGGCGAGGGCGGCGGCGCCAGCGCCTGCCTGGTCGACAACGCGGATCTGGGCGGCTTCGTCAGCGCCCTGGCCTGGGACGAGGCCGGCGATCGCCTGTGGATGACGGTGACCACCTCCTTCGACGAGAACGACTTCGGCCCGCACGGCGACCTGGTCTCGACCAGCGGCGAGGGCGGCGATCTCCAGCGCGCCGCGCTGGCCGAGGAGGTCCGCCCGATGGACCTGGCGCTGTGCCCGAGCGGCCACCTGATCGTGTCGGACGCGACCCGCGGCGTCCGCGTGCTGGCGCCCGGGGCGGCCGAGGAGCTGACCTCGGCCGCGCTCGACATCGGGCTACCGCCGGTCTCGAACGGGCTCGCCTGTCATTGATGGGCGGCGGGGATGGGCGGCGCGGGCCGATCCGACGGCCCACGCGGAGTGCACAGTTGAGATCCTTCCGCACGCAGGCCGTGTCACGGTCGCCCAGTGTGACATCGACGCGCATGTCCTCCTCGCCCGTCCGTTCCTGATGGAGTTTTTTTTCGAATCGAATCAATTCATTGTGAGCCGGCCCGACCCTTGCTTTCCCCAGCCCGCAATGGGTGACGTGAATCCATCAATCGAGTATGGTCCCCGCTCCAACGGCAAGAGTGAAACACGTTCGGTGCGAACAGCTTCCATGGGCGGACACATTCTGGTGGTCGATGACGACCGCGACACCGCCGATATCCTGCGAGAAGGGCTGGTCAAGAGGGGGTTCTCCGCCGAGGCCGCGATAAGCGCCGAGGACGCCCTGGTCCGGCTGCGCGACTTCGAGTTCGACGTGGTCGTGACGGACGTGCAGCTCGGCGCGCTGTCCGGCATCGAGCTGTGTCAGCGAGTCGCCGAAAGCCGGCCGGACGTGCCGGTCATCGTGGTGACCGGGTTCGGAAGCATGGAGACGGCCATCGCCGCCATCCGCGCCGGCGCCTACGACTTCATCACCAAGCCGATCGCCATGGACGCCCTGGTGATCGCGCTCGGCCGCGCGGTCGGCCATCGCCAGCTGAAGAGCGAGGTTCGCCGCCTGCGCGAGGTGGTCGCATCCCGCCACGGCGGCTCGATCGTCGGGGAGAGCCCGGCGGTCCGCCGCCTGCTCGACCTCATCGAGCAGGTCGCCGACAGCGACGCCACCGTGCTCATCACCGGCGAGAGCGGCACCGGCAAGGAGCTGGTCGCGCGCGAGATCCACGGGCGCAGCCCGCGGGCCGAGAACCCGTTCACGGCGGTCAACTGCGCCGCTCTGCCCGCCGCGCTGCTCGAGAGCGAGCTGTTCGGCCACACCCGCGGCGCCTTCACCGACGCCAAGCGCGCGCGCGACGGGCTGTTCGTGCAGGCCGCCGGCGGCACCGTGTTCCTCGACGAGATCGGCGAGATGCCGCTCGAGATGCAGGCCAAGCTGCTGCGCGTCCTGCAGGAGCGCACGGTCCGTCCGGTCGGCTCCGACACCGAGGTCCCGTTCAACGCGCGCCTGCTGACCGCGACCAACCGCGATCTCGAGGGCGAGGTGGACGGCAAGCGCTTCCGCAACGACCTCTACTACCGGATCAACGTGGTCCAGCTCGGGGTGCCGCCGCTCCGCTCGCGCGGCAACGATATCCTGCTGCTGGCCCATCACTTCCTGCGCCGGTACGCCTCGGAGACAGGCAAGGAAGTGACCGGTATCTCCGGGTCCGCCGCCCAGCGCCTGCTCGACTACGAGTGGCCGGGCAACGTGCGTGAGCTGGAGAACTGCATCCAGCGCGCCGTGACGCTGACCCGGCTGTCCGAGGTCTCGATCGACGACCTGCCGGAGAAGATCCGCGACTACCAGAGCTCGCGGATCGTCATCGCCAGCGACAACCCGGACGAGCTCTTCTCCCTCGAGGAGATGGAGCGCCGCTACATCCGCAAGGTGCTGGCGGCGGTCGGCGGCAACAAGACCCAGGCCGCGCGCATCCTCGGGCTGGACCGACGCACGCTCTACCGCCGCATCGAGAGCCTCGGCATCGACGCGCGCGCCGCGCACGGCTAGGCGAATCGGCGCTCGATTCAGGCTCGCCGCACTCGCCCGCCCGGTGTGGTGGGCGCGGCAGCGCCGAAAACGAAAGCGTGCAGCCAGGCTCTCGCCCGGCTGCACGCCGCCGCTGCGGAGATCCGGTCGGCCCTATACGCGGCCGCGGATCGACATCCGGTAGATGCCGAGCAGGACCATCGCTCCGATGATCGACGCGATGATGCCAGGGCCCTCGCCGGAGTTCGCGTACCAGCCAAACACGCGGCCGAGCAGGTAGGCGACGATCGAGCCGGCCACGCCAAGAAGCATGGTGACGACGATTCCACCCGGGTCTCGCCCCGGCATCAGCAGCTTCGCTACGGCACCGGCGACGAGGCCGACGATGAGGGCGATGATGATTCCCATGGTTGCGCTCTCTCCTTTGGATGAACCTGCGCGGCTTCAAGTGCACCTCGGGTGCCAGGTCCCGAGCGCCTCGTGAAGGGTCATTAGCGCGGAAGAATGACGGCTGCACATCGATGGAGGCAGCACGACGGGCACACCGTGGCGACCGCGCACGGGCCCGTGGCCCACGCGGCGGTGGCCTAATCGAACGTCGTCTGCATGACACTTTCGCCCAGGAGAGCTGCTCAGCTGGTGCGCATGACGACATCGGGGTAGCCGCGGATCGCGAATGCCGATCGGTGGCATATGCCTTGCTCGACGGATCCAATGCGGCTCTCTCGACCCATCTCGATCGCCGATCACATGCCGAACCAACAGTTTCACATCCTCCACGTCGAAGACGATGACCTCGACGCGCTCAACGTCCAGCGCATGCTCCGCCAGTCCGAGGTCGTGACCGGCATCGAGGTGGCTCGCGACGGGGTGGAGGCGCTGGAGCTGCTGCGCTCGGATCGATCGGATCTGCACAACCTCGTCATCCTGCTCGATATCTGTCTGCCGCGGATGGGCGGGCTGGAGTTCCTGCGCGCGCTGCGCGCCGACCCGAGCCTTCGCCATCTGCCGGTGGTCGTGCTCTCGACCTCGAACCTCGACGAGGACAAGGCCATGGCCTACGAGATGAACGTGGCCGGCTACCTCATCAAGCCCATCAACCCCGAGCGGTTCGGCCGGTCGCTATCCGCCTTCGTCGACTACTGGGCGAACGCGGAGCTGCTGTGAAGGCCGAGCACGACCGCCCGGCCGAGCTCACCCCGTGGGCGAAGGTCGAGGGGCTGCTGACGGTCCTCTCGCATGATCTTCGCAGCCCGCTCAGCGCGCTCAGCGTCGGGGTGGACGCCCTCGCCGAGATCGACCTCGACGACGATACGCGAACGCGATATCTCGCGGCCATGCGCCGCGCGATCGGCCGCGCCGAGCGCGTGCTGGCCGACCTCCTCGATGTCGGCCGGATCGCGGCAGGCACGTTCGAGGTCATGCCGTCGCCGGTGGAGGTGGCGCCGCTGCTCCGCTGCGCGGCCCGCGATCACGAGGAGGAGGCCCAGGAGAACGGCACCTGGATCGTCGTCGATCCGGCGGTGAACGGCGGGCTCCGCCGCGTGTACGCCGACTCGGAGCGCATCCTCCAGGCGCTCGACAAGCTCATCTGCAACGCGACGCGGCATGCCCGCGGCAGCGGCGAGATCATGCTGCGCGCCGAGAATCAGCACGCGGCAGGCGGTGACACCGTGCGGCTCTGGGTCATCGACCGGGGCCCGGGAATTCCGCTGGAGGAGCTGGACGGCATCTTCGAGCGATGCTGGGGCGGCGGCACCGGCCCGCGGCGCGGCTCGGGTCTGGGGCTCGCCCTGGCCAAGGGAATCGCCGAGGCGCACGGCGGCCAGATGCGCGTGGAGAGCGAGCCGGGCAAGGGCGCGCAGTTCTGCATGGAGCTCCCCGTCCACGTCTGATTCGACGCGCGCCGCGCCTGGCATCGGCGTTGCAAAACCTCTGGGCGTCCGAATCAACCATCCAGGAGATCATATGTTCGGTTGGGTCATCGCTCTGTTCGTCATCGCCATCGTCGCCGCGCTGCTCGGCTTCGGCGGCATCGCGGCCAGCGCCGCCGGCATCGCGCAGGTGGTGTTCTGGATCGCCCTGGTGCTGGCCATCATCGGGTTCTTCGTGAATCGCACGCGGGTCTAGGACCGGCCGAGGTCGGCCGTCGGCGGGACGCCAGTAGATGGAGACGAGCTCTCTCGCCGCCGGCCTCGGCTTCGATCTCGACTTCGAGCGGTTTGCCACCCAGATGGTCAAGCTGCTCCTGGCCTACGCGTTCTGCTTTCCGATGGCGTGGGACCGCGAGCAGCGAAATCGCTCGCTCGGGCTGCGCACCTTCCCGCTGGTCGCGGTGGCGAGCTGCGCGTTCGTGCTGGTCGGGCAGAGCGACCACGGCCTCGCCGGCGAGCCGCAGGCGATGTCGCGCGTGCTCCAGGGCATCATCGCCGGGGTCGGCTTCCTCGGCGGCGGCGCCATCGTCAAGCAGGGAATGACGGTGCGCGGGGCGGCGACCGCCGCCGCAGTGTGGCTGACCGCGGCGCTGGGCGTGGCCGTTGCCGACGGGGAGCTCGGGATCGCCGCGGGGCTGGGCGCGATCGGTTTCGGGACGCTGCGCTGGCTCGGCCCGCTCAAGCGCAGGGCGGTCGGCGGCGCGTCCGGTGCGGGTCGCGACGGCCCCGACCGCGACCCGCTCGATCCAGCCGCGGGCAGCGATCGAGGCGGTCGGCGCGCTTGATCAGTGGGGCTCGCGCACGAGCGCGGCGCACGACTCGAGGCGGCCGTGGATGTCGGCGGCGACCTTGTCGAGCCGGCCCTGCACCCACGCCGGCCGCTGCGGATCCCCCTCGGGGACGTCGCGCGGCTGCGGGCTGCCGGAGGTGTACTGCTTCACCACCGCGTCGACCTGGATCTGGAAGTTGGGCTTGAGGTCGACGATCCGGACCCGGACGGCCAGGGCGAGATCGCCGTTCTTCAGCTCCGACGTGGCGACGCCCTCGCGCCGGCTCATGCCGTCCTTGTCGTGCCAGCGCGGCGTGCTGATGATCGCCGCCTGCGCCTTGTCCTTCGACGCCAGCGTCTTGAACTCCTGCTCCATCGACTGGGTCGCGGCGTCGAACACCTGGTCGAAGGGGCAGCTGTACTGCGACGTGCGCGCGGCGGTGGCGGAAGCGGTGGGGCTCTGACCGGCGCCGCAGGCCGCTCCGGCCAGGGCGAGCGCCGCGGTGACTCCAAGACAGGCGAATCGTTGCATCTTCATCGGTGACCTCCATGCGCGGCCGGGTTCGAGCGGCCGCCGGGCGGCGCACTCTACCACGCGGGTCGGGTGGGTTCGCCCGCGGGGGGCGCACCGCGGGGCCTCACCGGGCGCTAGCGATGGCGGCGACCGCGCCCGGAGCGGTAGGGCCGGGCGCGCAACTCGGCGCGAGCCCGCGCCTCGGCGCGAGCTCGCGTCTCGAGGGGAGCGGGCGGTCCGAGGAATGCCTGGGTCTGCCGATGTCGCTGGGTTGCCGGGCGGGCCGGCGCCTGCGGGCCCGGCGGCGCCTGCGGGGCGATGCGCGGCGTGTCCGGACCGCCGCGCGGCAAGAGGTCGATCGAGAGGTGCGCCTCGCCGTCGTCGCCGAACCCCTCGGCGGACGCGATGACGAAGGCGGGCAGGTGGCCATCGCGCGCCACCCGCAGCTGGTGGCGGCTCGCGGTCGGAAGCGCGATGCGGACCGGCGTCACGCCGACCAGCAGCCAGACCATCGAGGCGGGCGGGCGCGACGAGACTCGCAGGGTTCCGCGGACCGGCGTGGCGCCGACCCCTTCCGGCAGCGCGGTCGGCTCGGCCAGCACCGGCTCGGCCTCGGAGGTGGCCGGCGCGAGCTCGGCGGAGATCACGGCCTCGGCCGCGCGAGCTCCGTCGGCGCGGAACGCTTGCGGCTGGATCGAGACGTCGCGCGAGCCGTAGCCGTCGTGCTCGAGCCGGAGGATGTGCGTCCGCGCGGCGTCCACCGTGCTCACCGCCGGCGTCGGCCCGAGGTCGAGCCACACCGCGGCCCCGGGCGGATCGCTGGTGACGAGCAGCCCACCCATTGGCGGGCGGCGAGCGGCCGGCGCCGGGACGTCGACCGCGGACGGCTGCTCGCGCCGCGCCGTCGTCGGCTCGCCGGAGTAGTAGTGGATCGCGGCGGCGCTGCCGCCGACCGCGAGCAGGGTCAGCACCAGCACGGCCTGCTCGGTGCGCCACGCGCTGCGCGGTCCGCCCTGCTCGATGCCGGAGGATCGGCTGCCCGGGCGCGGCAGGGCGGGTTCGACCCCGACGCGCTGGTAGAGCGGCGTCGTCCGCGATCGACGCGCGCGCCGCAGGGTCTGCACCCCCGCCGACGGGGTCAGCTCCGTCCGCTCGGGCTCGGCGTCGGCGACCGCGCGATCGGCGACGGCGCGATCGGCGACGGCACGGTCGGCGACGGCGCGGTCGTCGTCCTCGCGGTCGTCGTCCTCGCGGTCGTCGTCCGCGCGGTCGTCGTCCTCCGCGCGCTCGTCGTCCTCCGCGCGCTCGTCCTCCGCGCGCTCGTCCTCCGCGCGCCCGACGCCGCCGTCCTCGTCGGATCCATCCGCGTGGGAACCGTCGGCTCGCGCACGCGAGACGCGCGCGGACCGCTCGACCGGACCCGCGCCGCTGCCGTCCGCCACGCTGCGCTCGGCCTCGGGCTCGGGCTCCGCCGTGGCGGGCCGCGGGCCGCCGGCTCGCTCCTGCTTTCGCCCGAGGATCGCGGCCAGCGTCTGCAGGCGATCCGCGCCCGCACAGTCCCACGGCTCGGCGTCGAGC
>DATHKR010000148.1:0-9013 GCA_035489015.1 Kofleriaceae bacterium
GACGCCGGCCTCGTGTGGCTGGCCCAGGTAGCGCCAGGCGTCGGCGGTGGCGGCCCGCAGGACGCGCGGCCTCGGCACGCCGGCGGCGACGAGTAGCTCGATCTCGTCGTGGAGCGACTCGCCGGGGATCACGAAGGGGCCGCCGGTGTCGGTGCCGACCAGGATCGGCGCGCTGGCCGCCGCCAGGGCGGCGGCGATTCTGGCGAGCTGGGCGTTCATCGCTCGGGTGGTGGCCGCGTCCTCGGCGGTGTAGCGCTGGGCCTTGAGGTCGTGGATCCATCGCTGGCGGCGGGCGGCGGGGATCTTGTCGAGCCACTGCGATTGCTTCTCGAGCTCCGCCGCGTCGTGGAGCTCGGGGAGGCGATCGTAGGTGATCAGCGTCGGACAGTTCCAGGTGCCCGCGGCGATCGTGCGGTCGATCAGACCGGGCAGGCGCGAGGGGTCTTGCCTGGCCAGCACGGCGCGGGTCCAGGCCTGCCAGTCGTCGACGTCGGGGAGTGGGGTGCCGGGCGGGACCAGGGCGGCGAGGTAGCCGTCGAGGTGCTCGATCGATCGCTGGCGGGCCGCCAGGGCGCCCTCGAGCCCGACGTCGTTCGGGACGTGGCCGGCCAGCGGCATGCCGTGTCGCTCGCCCGCGGCGGCGAGCGCCCGGTACGCGGCGGCCGTGAGGCGCGAGACCGGCTTCAGGAAGTCGTAGCCGGCGGCCTTCTGCGCGATGACGAGCGGCTCGGCTCCCTGGGGGCTGGCGAGCACGACGCTTCCCGGCCAGTCGGGCGGTGCGCCGTCGATGAGCGAGCCTGCGGTGACGATGGTCGGCCCGAGCCGCTCGCCGCGCGCGATCTGCGATCGCCAGGTGAGGTGCTGCGGGACGCCCCACATGTTGCGGATCGTCGTGACTCCGGCGGCGAGGAACAGCGTCAGGTCGTCGTCGTACCAGGTGTGGACGTGCATGTCCGCCAGGCCGGGGATCAGCCACTTGCCTGCGCCGTCGATCACGGTCACTCCGCGCGGCAGGTGCAGGCTCGCGCTCGGCGCGACCGCCGCGATGCGATCGCCGCGGATCACGACGGTGTGATGGGCCAGCACACCGTCGCTTGCCATCGGCACGACGGACACGTCGGTGATCGCGGTGTCGCCGGGCCGGGCCGCGAACGATGACGGCGGTGAGGCGGTGACCCGGGCCGGTCTTTGACCGCCGTCAGGACCTGTGGAACCGGTGGAGCAGCTGCACGCAAGGATCCAGGGCCACAGGGAACGACGCCTCATGCCGGCATTGTGGCGCAGGCGCGCGGTCGGCGTCACTCCACGGTGAAGCTCGTGATGTCGATGCCGGCTCCGGCCCCGCCCTCGTCGCCGTCGCCGGTGAGCTCGCCCGAGAAGGTCTCGACGGGCTCGTCCATGCGCTGGACGGTCACCACGTAGCTGGTCGCCTCCACGTCGCATGACTTGAAGTAGTCGAGGCGCACGGTGTAGTCGCCTTGCGGCGCCGCTGACCAGGTGATGTTCTCGTTGTTCACTCCGTCGATGTTGCAGCCTGGGTTGGAGTCGAGGTCGAGCATGCCGCTGCTGTCGACCACGGTCTGTCCGTAGTACACCTCGTCGCCGGCGGGATCGGTGACGTGGAGGTCCACGTCGCTGTCGGTGTCCCACGAGACGCTGACCTGGACCTCTCCGGTCCCGACCTCGATGATGGCCGCCGGCTGCTCCTCGTACTCGCCGACGCTCGCCGATGTCCCCACGGCGTAGGTGAGATCGAGCGTCGGCAGGGCGAGGTCCTGACACAGCGAGAGCTGCAGGTCCACCGAGTCGGCGGCGTCGGGCAGCGCGACGTCGTAGTAGCCGGGCGATCCTGCCACCCCGACCACGACACGGCTGAAGCGGTCGCTTCCGGCGACCGTCGCCTGCGCGGTGCCGCCGTTGATGACCACCGCCGGGCTGGTCACCGTCGCGGTGGGCCCGTTGCTCGCCTCCGGGGCGAAGTCGGTGTGGTACGTGCCGTCCACGGCTCCGGCGTTCACGCCGCAGACCAGCTCGGCCAGCTCGGCCAGCTGCTCGCCGGTTTCCTCTTCCTCGTCCGATGGCATGCACGCAGAAACTGCGGCGAAGAGCACGAAGCTCAGCGTGAGTCTCGACAAGCGCGATCTCCTTCCCTCGGATCCGTCGTCGAATCCGGCAGACGGCTCGCCGGAAGGACACGCCGTCGCGCGCGGCGATGCAGAAAAAAGCCGAAGGACTACTTCGGGGCGGCGCTGACCTTGGAGATCGCGGCGTTGCCGCGCCGCAGGGCCTGAATCTCCCGGGCGAGCTCGCCGTAGCTGTGCTTGCGCGCGTCGGCCTCGAGGTCGGAGAGGATGCGCCGCGATGCGGCGCGCCGGCCGCGCATGCGCTCGAGGCGGGCCAGAACCAGCCGCTGCTGGAGGTTGGTGTCGATGAAGCGCGCGCGCGCGCTCCGCGCGATGGCGGCCTCGAGGTCGCCGATCGCGCCGCGCAGGTCGCCGCGCGCCGCGCGGTCCAGCGCCAGCGTGGCCGCGATCTCCTCGCGCACGTGGACCGAGTCGATCTGCTCGGCGAGCGCTCGCTCGCGCGTCGCTGCCGCCCTGGCGTCCGCGGTGCGGCCGAGGTCGAACAGGAGGCGCGCGTGCTGGGCAAGGGCGTAGACCTCGCCGAGCGCCATCTTCTTCTGGCGGTAGTCGTCGACCGTCTGGCGCGCGAGCACCTCGGCGCCCTCGAGGTCGCCTTCGGCCGCGACCACCTCGGCGAGATGCTGTCCGACCGGCGCGCCGGCGAGTCCGAGCTTGTCGTTCAGCGTCCGCGCCTCCTCGAGCGCCTTGCGCGCGTCGGCGAGCCGGCCCAGTCGCAGCTGGATCTGCCCGAGGTTGTCCAGCGCGAAGACGAGCCGCCGCTGGTTGCCCAGGCTCCGGCTGACCGCGACCGACCTCTCGGCAAAGGCGCGAGCCTCGAGGATCTCGCCCTGGCGGAGGAGGTCGATCGAGAGGTTGGCGGATGCCAGCGCCTCGAGCTCGCGCAGCTCCAGCGCGTGGGCGTCCTCGATCGTCCGCCGGAAGTAGCCCTCGGCCTCGGCCAGCCTGCCCTGCTCGGTCATGAGCGAGGCGAGGTTGTGCGACGCCATGGCCTCGAGGCTGCGCTCGTTGGCCTCGCGGTAGAGGGCGACTGCCTCGGTGAGGCCCTTCTCGGCGCGAGCCAGATCGCCGACGTAGGCGTAGGCGAGCGCGATGTTCGCGGTCACCGTGGCCACTCGCGTCTGGCTCCCGATGTCGCGATAGATCGCCAGGGCCCGCTCGGCCGGCTCGCGCGCCTCGTCGAACCTCTGGAACCGGACCAGGAGGGTGGCGATGCTGGACAGGGCGTGGGCCATGCCGCCCCGATCGCCGCCGGCCTCGAAGCTGCGAAGGGCGTCGCGGCACGCGGCGAGCGCGTCGTCGAAGCGGCCGCCGTTCTGGAGCAGCGCGCAGGTCTGCTCGCGGGCGCGCGCGACCAGGAGGGGCTCGTGCAGCTTCTCGGCCGCCGTCGCTGCCCGCGCGGCAGCCGCCAGCGCGGGTTCGGGCTGCCCGCGCGCCGTCGCCACATCCGATTCGGCGAGATCGATGCGCGGATCGGCGCCGGCCGGCGGCGCGAGCTGGCGGAGCCGGTCGAGGTGCGCCTGCGCGTCGGCGGCTCTCCCGGCCCTGGTCAGGCCCTGCACCAGGCTCAGCCCGTACTCGAGCTCGTCGGGGAAGAAGGTCGACAGCGTCACCCAGATCTCGGCCGCGCGCGCCCAGTCGCGCAGCGCCTCGCGATACTGCGCCTCGATGCGGAGGAAGAGCTCGCGCGGCAGGCCCGGCGCGTTCTCGAAGGCCCGGCGCGCCGCGTCGCGCTCGCGCTCGTCGTAGCCGAGCGACTTCCACGCCGCGGCCAGCGCCGCCAGCACCATCGGCTGGTCCGGCTCGACGACGAGCGCGCGCTCGAAGACGTCGCGCGCCCGTCCGGCGTCGCCATGGGCGAGGAGCGCCTGTCCGTCGGCGTAGAGCCGCGCCGCCTGCGGGCTCGCCGGCACGCTCTTGCGCGCGGCGGCCAGATCCGCGGCGGCGGCGTCACGCAGCCCGAGCTGGCGCCGCAGCGCCTGGCCGGCGTCGGCCGCCAGGTCGGCGAGCCTCTGGGTCGAGCCGTCGAGGGCGATGTGGGCCGCCGCGGCGCCGGTCACCGTGTCGCGGATGTCGACCACGAGGTGAACGGACCCGTCCGGCTCGACCCGGTTCGAGCCGAGGAGCAGAAGATCGGCGCCGAGGGTCCGGCGCAGGGTGGCGAGCGCGGCGCGCGTGGGTCCGCCGCTCGCCCGCGCGCCGATGCGGTCGGCGACGCGACGGGTGGCGTCCTGGGGGACCAGACGCATGGCCGCGCCGGCTCCGAGCTCGACCGCGAGACGCCCGGTCAAGAGGCCGGCCAGGGAGCTCGCGTCCCCGGCGGCTCCCTCGTCGACGACGCCGAGGATGGCGAGCGCCCGGCGCTCGGCGCGGGCGGGGGCGGCGGGCGGCCCGGATCCGTCCGGCGCGCGCAGCGCGAGCATGGCCACACCGCCGGCGGCCAGGGTGGCCACGGCGGCCACGGCGAACCCGATGGCGACGCGTGCCCGGCGCGGCAATCGGACCTCGGGGCGCACCGTGCCCTCGATCGCCGCGAGGAGCGCGGTCATCGACGGCCAGCGTCGGTCCGGCGCCACATGCAGGCCGCGCGCGATGGCCTCGTGCATGCGATCGGGGAGCTTCGGCTGGTCCGGCCGGGCCGGCAGCTCACCGGCGCAGACCCGGGCGCGGAGCTCGGCGAGATCGCGCCCGGCGAATGGCCGCGCGCCGTACAGCGCCTCCCAGGCGGTGGCGCAGAAGCTGAAGACGTCGGATCGCTCGTCGGCGGGCTCGCCGAGGAGCTGCTCGGCGGCCATGTAGGCCGGCGTGCCCACGAGCATCCCGGAGCCGGACAGCGAGGTCGTGACCGCGCGCGCGTCCGGCGACGCGTCGTCGCTGGTCGCGTCGGAGGAGGCGGCGTCGACGGACGCGGCCGCGGCGGCGTGGAGGCGCGCGAGGCCGAAGTCGGTCACCCGCACGCGACCGTCGACGCCGACCAGGACGTTGTCGGGCTTGAAGTCGCGGTGGACCACGCCGGCGGCGTGCGCGGCGGCGAGCCCCCGACCCGCGGCGGAGAGGACCTCGACCACCGCGCGCCAGTCGCGGGGCGTCGAGCGCAGCCACGAGCGCAGCGTCCCACCGTCGACGTGCTCCATGGCGATGAAGAGCTGGTCGCCGAACGATCCGATGTCGTGCACCGTGATGACGTTGGGGTGGGCGAGGCGCGCCATCGCCTGCGCCTCGCGGGCCAGTCGCGAGCGCAGCGCGGTCGCGTCCGTCGCCGCGAGCGATGGGTCGAGGAGCTTCAGCGCCACCACGCGGTCGAGCTCCGGGTCCTGCGCGGCGTAGACCGTTCCCATCCCGCCGGAGCCGACCACGCGAAGGACCCGGTAGCGGCCGATGAGCTCGGACGCGCCGGGCGCCGCCGACGGCGCGACCCCGGGCGGTCCGGTCACCTCCGCCGGATCGCGCCCGGCGGACGCGACGAGCGAACGGCACGACGCGCAGGAGTCGAGGTGCGCCTCGACGTCGCGGAGCTCGGGATCCGCGAGTCGTCCGCTGATGACCGCCAACACCTCGTTTTCCGAGAGGCAGGCACCCACGGTGGTGTACTGTCGCACACAACCTCGACGGATGCGACGGTGAGTCCCCGCAGGAACAGGGCGTGACGATCGCGGTCCCCCTCTGGGCAGCGGCGATCGCGGCAGCGCACGCGCGCTGGCCGTCCGACTGGCTCTCCGACGAGGTCTTCATCGAGCACCTGCGCGGACGGATCGGCGCGGACGGCGACCAGGCCGCGGCGCTGTCTCGCCTCGCCGTCGCCGATCTCTATCTCGCCTGCGCGTGCGCGCGCGGCGTCGTGCCGGCGGTCGAGTCGTTCGCCCGGACGATCCTGGGCGAGGTGGAGGCGCACGTCGCCCGCTTCGACCGCTCCGCCGCCTTTGCCGACGAGGTCCGCCAGAACCTGGCCGCCAAACTGCTGGTGGCCGCGCCGGGGGAGCGCCCGAAGCTCGATGACTACGCGGGGAGCGCGCCGCTCTCGGCGTGGGTTCGCGTCGCCGCGATCCGGACCGCCCTGAATCTCCGCCGCCGCAAGGCCTTCTCGGCCGAGATCGCCGACGACCGAGCCGTCGCCGAGCACGCCGCCAGCGGCAACCTCGAGGTCGAGCACATGCGGCGGCGCTACCAGGTGCCGTTCGAGGCCGCGATCGGCAAGGCCCTGGGCGGGCTCCCCACGCGCGATCGCACCCTCCTCCGCCTTCGCATGGTCGAGAGCATGGAGGTCGAGGCGATCGCGACGATGTACCGCGTGCACCGGACCACCGTGACGCGCTGGATCGGCGCCTGCACGGATCGACTCCTCGACGACACCCGCCGCATCCTCCGCGACGACTTCGGCCTCGCCTTGGCGGAGATCGACAGCCTCGCCGGGCTGGTCCGCAGCCAGCTCCACCTGAGCCTGGCCCGCCTCCTCGGCGACGGCTGAGCTGCCCACCGAGGCCTGCAGCATCGCGCGCGAGAGCCGCGCCCGGCCTGCGCTTTCATGGTCTTGGGCCGTCGCCGCTCGTTGCCGCCCGGACGACTGGAACGAAGCACGCGACCCGATCGATCCTCTTCCTCCGGCCTCTGTCGTGCCGGCCCCGGAGGTTGATCGTGAAGCGGACCGCATCTCCCCGTCGTTCTCTCCTCACCGCGGCCGTGCTGGCCGCCGCGGCGGTGGCGCAACCCGCCTGCGGCGACAACGACGACGGCGGTGGTGGTGCCGTCGTCGACGCCGGTGTTCCTGACGGGCCGACCGACTCCATCCGCGGCCAGGTCTTCGTGGACGCGGACGGCGACGGCGTCCCTGGGGCTGACGAGGCGCCGCTCGAGGGTGTCGGCGTGTACGTCGACGCCAACGACAACGGCGCGCTCGACGACGGCGAGCCGCGGACCGCGACCGACCCGGATGGGCGCTACGAGCTGTCCGACCTCGAGGTCGGCCCCCATGTCGTCCGCCAGGTCACGCCGTTCGGCTATCGCAACGTGACCGGCGGTGAGCCGGGGCCGACCGGCACGGCGCCGGCACGCGCGAGGCGCGGGCGCCGACCGACCGACGATCCCGCGCGGATCATCGGCGGAGCGCTCGCCGATGCTCTCGACTACCCCTTCATGGCCGCGGTCGGTGTGTTCGACGGAGTGGGGGTGAGCCAGTTCTGTGGTGGAGCGCTGATCAGCGACCGCTGGGTGGTCACCGCCGCCCACTGCACCGAGGGCAATGACTTCGACGTCGGCGTGCTGCTCGGCACCAACGACGTGACCGATGGGAGCGGCGTGGTCGCGGGAGTGCGGGCGACCCACATCCACCCGAGCTACGTCCTGTCCGGCTCCGAGGATCCGAAGTCCGAGCCCAGTGGCACCTCCGCCGGATACGACATCGCGCTGTGGGAGCTCGAGGCGCCGGTCGACCTCGCGGGGAACGACCTGGGCACCATCGACCTCATGGACGCCGCTCGCGAGGAGCTCGACGCGCCCGGCATCCTGGCCACGGTCATCGGGTGGGGTGTGAGCGACCTGGGCAGCGATCTCCTGCAGCAGGTCCACCTGCCCCTCGTCGACGACGCGACCTGCGAGGCAGTCTACGGCGAGGGCAGCGCCAACTTCGAGACCCAGCTCTGCGCCGGGGTCGCCGAGGGCGGCATCGACTCCTGCCAGGGCGACAGCGGCGGACCGCTCATGGTGCGCGGAGCGGACGAGTGGCTCCTGGCGGGGATCACCAGCTATGGCTTCGGCTGCGCGGAGCCGGATAGCCCCGGCGTCTACGCTCGCGTGTCGGTCCTCTCGGACTGGGTCAAGAGCGTCGCGGTGGAGCCCTCGCGCGTGCACCGCGTCACCCTCGACCCCGCGGTCCCCGGCCCGATCGCCGACTTCGGCAACCAGAGCACCCTACGGCCCGGCCTGGGCGCCATCGAGCCGCGCTGGCAGCTCACCAACCTGACGGTCGAGCCGTCGCCGGGTGGTGCCGAGCTCCGCTGGAGCATCCTCGACGAGGCGGAACCGGCGCGCGAGCTCACCTGTCTTCTGGATCCCGATGGACCGGCGGCCACCGAGCCGCAGGCCGTCCCCTGTGCCGACGGCACCGCCACCCTCTCGAGCCTGGGTGCCGGCGTCTACCTGCCCGAGCTGCGCGTGAGCTCGACCGCGTCGCCGTCGGACGTCTTCGCGCGCACGCGGCCCCTGTCGGTCGGCGACCCCGTCGCGCTGACGGTGGACGGCGAGCTCACCGAGGACGACCCTCTCGATCCCGACTACGAAGGCTCGTACCACATCGACTACTTCACCCTCGGCGGGCTGGAGAGGGATCGCGCGGTCCTCGTCCGCGTGACGACCGACGAGTTTCCTGAGGACCTCGAGATCTTCGCCGCGCTCTACGATCGCGCCGCGCGTGAAGCGGGCGCCGAGGACGGCGGCGTCCTGACGCCCGCCCTGGAGGTGCCCATCGACGGAGGAACCGAGCTCTACTTCTTCCCGGCGCCCGGCGTGCGATACCTCCTCGGCGTCTCCACCTTCGGGGAAGACCAGGTGGGTCCCTACACGGCGACCGCCATCAACGACGGCCGTCTGCGAGCCACGACGATCACCGTCCCCGAACGGCCAGGCGTTGCTGCTCGCCGTCGATGATGTGGTGGCCGACTGCGCGCGCCGATCACTTCCGCGCCGCTCGCAAGCGGGAAAGGGCGGCCTCGAGCTCGGCGCGTTGCGAGTCTCGTCCACCGGCCGAGTCGCCCAGCACGTCGAGCGCGCGCTGATACGCGGCGGTGGCGGCCGCCGGGTGCTTGAGGGCCAGCTCGGCGTCGCCGAGCGAGGTGAGGGGGCGCGCGGCCATCGAGCTGTGCGGTCCCTGCGAGGCATCG
>DATHKR010000149.1:0-88482 GCA_035489015.1 Kofleriaceae bacterium
TCGGAGCCGATGGCCGGACTCGAACCGGCGACCTACGGTTTACGAAACCGTTGCTCTACCGACTGAGCTACATCGGCGCGTGCGGGAATTTGCCCAACGGCGCCGGTGAGGTCAAGGCGGAAGAGGGCGGAAGTGGGCGGAAGGCCGTGGTCGGGTGGGGCTCAGGCCGCCGGGCGGAGGGCCTTTTCGATCTGATCGACGGGCGCTGGCTTCAGCAGATAGCCGTCGAAGAGGTCGCGGCGGACGGCGGCGCGGAGGCGGGATTCGCGGTGACCGCTGAAGGCGATGACGCGGACGCGGCGGTCGGTGACGACGCCGCGGAGGAGCTCGGCGAGGGTGACTCCGTCGATGTCGGGCAGGCCGACGTCGACCAGGGCGGCCTCGGGCTGGAAGGTGGCCGCGAGGTCGATGGCCTCGTGACCGGTGCTCGCGACCTCGACCTGGTGGCCACGCTCGCGCAGAGCCTGCGCCAGTACGAGCCTCACATCTGGTTCGTCGTCTACCACCAGTACGCGCATGGTTCGACTTCCCCCCGAAAGGGTCCAGCCTAACGGGCTGGTGATGGTCGTCAATTCATAAACCCTGGTCATACTTGAGCGCTTCTCACCGACGGAGATCGGCGACGTCATCCACGGGCGCTCGAGCGGCGTAACTCGCCGCAGTGGCGGACGTAGGGACAGCACCTCGAGCTCGGCGTCAGCCGGGCAGGGGCGCGACGGGTCATGTAAGGCACGCCGCGCGGTGGGCGTTCCCCTCGGTCCGCCACGCTCACCGTCCGTCTTGCGGTGGACCACCCCTTGCCCGGGGCCGATGAAGCGACGTACTGTCCGGCCGCCCAAGGGGCAAACTCTTGAAAGGAGATAGAAAATGAATCTGTTCAGCAAGGGAACCGTTATCGCTGGCGCCGCCTGGGCGCTCTTTGCCTGTGGTGGTAGCTCGTCCTCGACGCCCGAGACGACCCCGGCGTCGACCGAGGAGCCGCCGGCGGCCAGCTCGACCGATCAGACCGGCGCGGCCCCCGAGGCGGGCGCCGCTGACACCGCGACCGCCGAGCAGGTCAAGTGCTCGGGGATCAACGAGTGCAAGGGCAAGAGCGATTGCAGCGGCGCCGAGCACTCGTGCAAGGGTCAGAACGAGTGCAAGGGCAAGGGCTGGATCACGGTCTCGACGGCCGATTGCAACGCCAAGGGCGGCTCCGTCGCTCAGTGATCGCGTTGCGGGCTGCCGCGCCGCCGGTCTCAGGACCGCGTCGGCGCGGCGCGGCCCGTGCTTCGGGCGGCTATGATCCGCCGCGCAGGGAACCATGTGGCAGCGAACTGATCTCGGCCACGGCATCGGTCTTCGGCTGGCTCACTTCGAGCACATCCTCCAGCAGGGTGTCTCGGGGGTGGACTGGTTCGAGATCATCTCGGAGAACTTCTTCGAGCCGGGCGGCAGGCCGTGGGCGGTGCTCGATCGCGTCCGCGCCGCCGTACCGGTGGTGATGCATGGCGTCTCGATGGGCATCGGCAGCCCGGAGCCGGTCCCCGACGCCTATCTCGACTCGCTGGTCGGGCTCATCGGCCGGGTCGAGCCGGCCTGGGTGTCGGATCACCTGTGCTGGGGCGGCGTCGGAGGCCGGTACTCGCACGACCTCTTGCCGCTCCCACATACAAAGGAGGCGGTCGACCACGTCGTCCGCCAGATCGATCGGGTCCAGGAGCGCATCGGCCGCGCCATCCTGATCGAGAACGTCTCGAGCTACGTCTCGTTCGCCGACAGCGAGATGCCCGAGTGGGAGTTCCTGGTCGAGATCGCGCGCCGCGCCGGCTGCGGCGTGCTCCTCGACGTCAACAACATCCACGTCAGCGCGCGCAACCACGGCTTCTCGGCCGAGCAGTACCTCGACGCGATCCCGGCCGACTGCATCGGGCAGGTCCACCTGGCCGGTCACACCGATCGCGGCAGCTACCTCTTCGACTCTCACCTCGGTCCGGTGCCGGATTCGGTGTGGAGCCTGTACGCGCGACTGGTCGCCCGCGTCGGGCGCGTGCCATCGCTGGTCGAGTGGGACGAGGCCACCCCCGACTACGAGGTCGTGGTCGCGGAGTCGCACAAGGCGGCCGCGCTCGAGCGCGACCTCGCGCCGGCCGCATGAAGCTGGCCGAGCTGCAGGAGCGCTTCTGGCGGCTCATCACCGCGCCCGAGCCGGTGTCGACCGCGCTGCCCGAGCTGGCCGCCAGCGATCCCGGCGTCGCGCCGCTCCGGCGGTGGATCGACGCCGACAGCGAGGCGTCGGCGGTCGTGCGCCTCGACGTCTACGCCGGCATGTACTTCTTCCGCCTGCTCGATGTCCTGCGCGAGGACTACCCGGGGCTGGTCAAGCTGGTCGGCGACGACGCGTTCCACAACCTCGTGGTCGACTACCTCCTGGCTCACCCGTCGGACAATCCGTCGCTGCGGTGGCTCGGCCGTCACCTCCCCGGTCACCTCGACGACCATCCGCTTCGCGGTCGTTTCCCCGCCGCTGCGGCGCTGGCGCGGCTCGAGTGGATGCGCGGCGAGGCGTTCGACGTCGAGGACGCGCCGGTCGCGACCGCCGCCGAGCTCGCCGTGGCGACGCCGTCGGCCTGGAGCGCCATGCGCCTGCGGATGCACCCCTCGCTCCGCCTGCTCGACCTCGATCACAACGTGCTGCCGCTCTGGCTCGCGCTCGAGCGCGGCGCCGAGGCGCTGCCCGAAGCGCCCGCGCAGGGGATTCACGCGGTCGTCTGGCGGCGCGGTTTTCGCGTCTACCATCGCAGCGCCACCCGGGCCGAGATCGACTGCCTGCGCGCGGCGGCGGGCGGAGTCACGTTCGCCGCGCTGTGCGAGACCCTGTGGGCACACGCGGGTGACGACACGCCGGCCCGGGCCGTCGGATACCTGCGAACCTGGCTCGAACAAGAAATCGTGGCGTCAATCGCATTGCCGCCGTAATCGACCGAGATCTCGACAATGTACGTCGTCGTACGCAATTTTCGATGGCGACGTCAAATTGGTCGGACCACCTGACCGAGGTTGATACCAAATCGCTACACCCAGGTAGCGGTTGTTAGGCATCCCTCTGGCGGGGTGAGAGGAAATCGCTGTAAACGCAGGGCTGTCGAGTGTCACAGGCCCTGTCTCTACGCCTTGGACTCTCGTTACACCGCTTGGTTTTTCTGTTGGTGAAAGGAGAGAGGAATGCCGGTCCTCGGTAGAGTTTCACAAAAGGCTTGCTTGACGGCTCTCGCAAGTCTGGTAGGTGTCACGGCCGCCGTCGCCGGGCCAGACGTGAAGCCGACGCCGCGCGACCGCGCGGCGCCGTCCAGCCTCGCGCTTCCCGCGCGTCTGCTGGTCTGGCCATCACTTCCACGCCTCACCCTCTGGTGGCACGGCGCGCAGCCCGCGGGCGGCGCAGCCCAGCCAGCGCCGGCTCAGCCGGCTCCGGCGCCGACGACCCCGGAGGAGACGCCCGCTGCCGAGCCGGCTCCCGCCCCGGCCGAGCCGGCTCCGGCGCCCGAAGCGGCGCCGGCTGAAGCTTCCCCCACGCCGGCCCAGCCGGCCGAAGCCGGTCCGACCGACGCCGAGGTCATCGCGCAGGCCCAGGCCGAGCTCGAGGCTGGCGGCGGCGATCAGGAGGGCGAGGTCATCGTCGTCACCGGCTCGGCAATCGAGCGCAAGGAGACGACCACGGCCGCGCCGGTCTCGGTGGTCGACAAGGAGGAGCTCGATGCCTCCGGTCTCGTCACCATCGGCGACATCCTCCAGAACCTGCCGGCGAACTCGAACGCCATCAACGTTCAGTTCAACAACGGCGGCGACGGGTCGACCCGCGTCGACCTCCGCGGCCTGGGCGCCGAGCGCACCCTGGTCCTCCTCAACGGTCGCCGCCACGTTCCGGGCGGCACCGGCGCCGACGCGTCGGTCGATCTCAACGCCATCCCGCTCGCGGTGATCAAGCGAGTGGAGGTCCTGAAGGACGGCGCCTCGGCGGTGTACGGCTCCGACGCGATCGGCGGCGTGGTCAACATCATCACGCGCGACGACTTCGACGGCACCGAGGCCAACATCTATACCGGCACCACCCAGCACACCGACGGCACGATCGTCGACGCGAGCTTCGTGACCGGCCAGGCGTCGCGCCGCGGCAACGTCGTCTTCTCGGGCGGCTACTCCGACCAGAAGCCGATCTTCTCCGGCGACCGCGACTTCTCCGAGGTCGCCTACGAGTACGACTTCGCCACCGGCGCGCTTCAGACCAGCGGCTCGTACACGACGCCGAACGGCTGGATCTACGACGCGTCGGTCCCCGGCTCGGAGCTGTGTCCGAACCAGGACACAGCGGGCTGCACCCCGGACGGCAACGGTGGGTTCCGCGACTTCGATGCGAGCGGATCGTCCGATCGGACCAACGGCGACCTCTACAACTTCCAGCCCGAGAACTACCTCCTGACGCCGCTGCGCCGCTACAACGTGTTCTCGACCGGTAACTATCGGTTCCACGAGAACGTGCGCGGCTTCTTCGAGGCGTCGTACATGAACCGCAAGTCGGTCCAGCGCCTCGCTCCCGAGCCGCTCGGCACCGAGACCGAGGGCATCCCGTTCTCGGCCGACAGCATCTACAACAACACCGGAATCGACATCAACTTCATCAGCCGCCGCATGATCGAGGCCGGCCCGCGCATCTTCTCGCAGAACCTCGACACGTTCCGCGTGGTCACCGGGCTCGATGGTCGCCTTCCCAGCTCGCTCCTCGATGGCTGGAAGTGGGAGGGCTCGTTCAACTACGGCCGCACCCAGGGGTCGGACGTCAACCAGGGCCGTCTGGTCCGCAGTCGCGTCCGCCAGGCGATCGGCCCGAGCTACCTCGACAACGGGGTTCCGAAGTGCGGGACCATGGAGAACCCGGGCGACCCCGACTGCGTTCCGCTCAACCTGCTCGGCGGCGTCGGCACGATCACCCCGCAGATGCTGGACTACATCCAGTACACCGGCAACGGGGATGGCTTCACCCAGCAGCGCACCTTCCTGGGCCAGGTCAGCGGCCCGATCGTGAAGACCCCTTGGAACGGCGACATCGTGCTCGCCGTCGGTGCCGACTATCGCGAGGAGGCGGGTGGCTCGCAGCCGGATCCGCTCACCGCGTCGGGCGACACCACTGGCAACAAGGCCGACCCGACCTTCGGCGACTACAACGTCAAGGAGGGCTTTGCCGAGCTCTCGATCGTTCCGGTGACCGGTGAGGACTGGGCCAAGTGGCTCGAGGTCAACCTGGCCGCTCGCGCGGTGGACTACAACACGTTCGGCAACGCCTTCACCTGGAAGGCGGGCGGGCTGTGGCGCTTCGCCGGCGGTCTCGCCGTGCGCGGCACGTACTCGACCGCGTTCCGCGCGCCGAGCATCGGCGAGCTGTTCTCGGGTCAGGCCGATAGCTTCCCGGGCGTCAGCGATCCTTGCGACACCTCGGACGGACCGATCACGGACGCGAACGTGCGGGCCAACTGCGCCGAGGATCTCCAGGGGGCGGCAGACACCTTCATCGACGACCGCGCTCAGCTGCCGTCCCGTGTCGGCGGCAACCCGAACGTGGACGCGGAGACCGCCAAGGTGTTCACCACTGGCGCGGTGTTCGAGCCGGACTACGTGGAGGGCCTCGGCGTCTCGGTCGACTACTTCAACGTCAAGATCGACGACGCCATCCAGCAGGCGGGCGCGAGCGTGCTGCTCGCCAACTGCTACAACCAGGCGCCTGGCTCGCGCGCTGACTGCGACAAGATCATCCGCGGGGCGACCGGTCGTATCAGCAGCATCATCGATACCCAGACCAACATCGGCGGGACCGAGACGGACGGTATCGACTTCAACGTCAACTACGAGCACGCCTACCCGGAGATTGGCCGCTTCCGGCACAACCTCGAGGGCACCTGGCTCCACAAGTACGACGCGGTCTTCCCGGACCGCACCGTCCACGCGGTCGGCGTCTACGACCTCGAGGCGGTGTTCCCGCGCTACAAGGTGAACTTCAGCACGATGTGGGGCCTGAAGGGCGTCGGTCTCGGCGTGAACGCTCGCTACATCCACAGCATCCGCGAGTGCGATGGCAACGACTGCGCGGCCGAGGGAGCCGAGATGGCCGACCGCAAGGTCAAGGCGAACGTGACTGGCGACGCTTTCGCCCAGTACACGCTGAAGAGCCCGGTCGGTCAGTCGACCCTCACCGTGGGCGTCAACAACGTCACCAACCAGAACCCGCCGATCATCTACAACGGGTTCCTGGCGACGTCGGACGCGGCGACCTACGACTACCTGGGTCGCTACTTCTACGCTCGCTTCACCCAGCTGTTCTAGTCAATCAGGCGGACCGACCCGTCGCGACCGCGCTGTAGAGCGCGGCCGCGGCGGTGGTCGGATCGGCTGAGCCGAAGAGGCCGCGGATCGCTGCCACGCCATGGGCGCCGGCAGCGGACGCGGCCGACGCATTTTCGGGGTCGGTGATCCCACCGATGGCGTAGAGCCGGGCCGGCGAGCCTGTCTGGGCGATGGCGCGCGCCGCCGCGCCCAGCTCGGCCAGCCCGATCGGCGGGATGCCGAGTTCGCGCTTGGACGGCGTGTCCCAGACCGGACCGCACACGACCAGGTCGGCCCCGTCACGCGCGGCCGCGCCGGCCGCGTCGGCGCCGTGGACGGACGTGCCGACCAGGAAGCGGCCCGGGTGGCTGAGCCGGCGGGCGGCCGCGATCGGCAGGCCCGCGCCGGGCAGGTGGACGCCGTCGGCGCCGGCGGCCAGGGCGACGTCGACTCGATCGTTCACCAGGAGCAGGCACCGGCGCGCGTGGACGACCTCGAGCAGGGCGCGGGCCAGCTGGAGGAGCTCGCGCGCCGGCAGATCCTTCTCGCGCAGCTGCACCAGCGCGCCCCCCGGCGGGACCCCGGCCAGCACCTGGCCGACCGCATCGACCAGATCGCGTCCGTGCGCGCGCGCGACGCGCCGATCGGTCACCAGGAGGAGACGGCCGAGGTCCACGATCGCCGCCGCGCGCGCTACTCGATGACGCCTTCGAGCGGCGAGGAGGCGGTGGCGTACGACCGGCGGGGCATGCGCCCGGCCAGGAACGCCTTGCGACCGGCCGAGACCGCCTCGCGCATGGCCTGGGCCATGAGCACCGGATCGGTGGCCGAGGCGATGCCGGTGTTCATGAGCACCCCGGCGCAGCCCAGCTCCATCGCGACCGCCGCGTCCGACGCCGTGCCCACGCCGGCATCGACGATCACCGGGGCGCTGACGTTCTCGATGATGAGGCGGATGTTGTGCGGGTTGCGGATGCCGAGCCCGGAGCCGATCGGCGCGGCCAGCGGCATGACCGCGAGGCACCCGGCGTCGACCAGGCGCTTGCAGGTGACCAGGTCGTCGCCGCAGTAGGGCAGGACCTGGAAGCCGTCCTTCACCAGGATGCGGGCCGCCTCCACCGTGGCCGCGTTGTCGGGGAACAGCGTCTTCGGATCGCCGATGACCTCGAGCTTCACGAACTCGTCCATGCCCAGCTCGCGGGCCAGCCGGCAGACCCGGACCGCATCCTCGGCGGTGTAGCAGCCGGCGGTGTTGGGCAGGAGCACGTAGCGCTCTCGATCGATCGCGTCGAGCAGCGAGGGGCCCGGCTGGCTGAAGTCGATGCGGCGCAGCGCGACCGTGACCATCTCGGCCCCGGAGGCATCCAGCGCGGCCCGGGTCTGGTCCAAGGAGGCGTACTTGCCGGTGCCGACGATGATGCGCGAGCCGAACGTGCGGCCGCCCAGCGTCCAGGTGTCACTCATCCAGTCCCCTCACTAGCGGAAAGATGACCGCCCTGCGCGACACAGGCCGTTCATCGTTGTCGACCCTCATGATGCGCGCCGGCTTACCCCCCGCCGACGAACGTGACCACCTCGAGGTGGTCGCCCGTCTCGAGCCGCACCTCGGTGTGCCGGCTGCGCGGGACCACATCGCGGTTGCGCTCCACCGCCACCCGGCGTCCGGTCAGACCGAGATCCGAGATGAGGTCTGCCACCGTCACCCCGGCAGCGACCCGGCGGGCGGTGCCATTGACCGTGATTTCCAGGAAATCACCGCCATCGAAGGAATCGGGGGGCATGTCCGGCGCCGAGGTCGTAGCACGGATGAGCCGCCGTGTGCCCCCCGCGCGTTCCATCCCATGTTCCACCGGAGCAGACGGTCCCTGCGCTTCCCCCGGGCAGCAACCAGCTCCCCGCCACGCGCCGCCAGCTCCGTCCAGGTGCCAGAAAGTGCAAGGGCCTTCCCGTAGTTCGACCGGAAAAGACGAGGCGCCCGCGACACGGGCGTCTCGATTTCCCGTCAACCCCGTGGTGAAGAAGTCACGGTTTTCAGATTCATCGAGTCTTCAACCGATTGATTTTGCAGATCCCGTGATCCACCCACCCCACCGGCACCAGGATTGCTTCAACCCCACCGCCGTGGCCCCCCATCCCCCGAGGAGAAACCTCTCATGACCCTGAGCATGGCGCCGTCCCGAACTGCCGCACCCCTCGACGAGCCTGCCCGGGTGCGCGCTGCCCTGGTGCGCGCCCCCCTGTTCGCGGCGTTGCCCCCCGTCGCTATCGACGATCTGACCCAGCGCATCACCGTCCGCCGCGTGGCCGCGCACGGGACCGTGGTCTCCCAGGACGAGCCCGGCGACGCCATGTTCGTGATCATGAGCGGCCGGGTGAAGGTGGTCATCTTCGGTGAGAACGGCCGCGAGGTGACCCTCTCGATCCTCCGCCCCGGCGATGCCTTCGGCGAGATGTCGCTGTTCGACGGCAAGGCGCGCTCGGCCAACTGCATCGCGATGGAGCCGACCGCGCTCCTGGTCCTGTCGCGCGAGGACCTGCTCCGCCACATGGCCGCGCACCCGCGCACCGCGCTCAACCTGCTCGGCGAGATGGCCGATCGCCTGCGCCGGGCCGACGAGTCGATCGCGCAGCTCGCGCTGTGCGACGTCAACGAGCGCCTGGTCCACCGCCTGATCTCGCTGGCCCGCGAGGAGGGCACCGAGTCGCCCGAGGGCCTGATGGTCCGCCGGCGTCCGACCCAGCAGGAGCTGGCCAACATGATCGGGTCGTGCCGCGAGACGATCTCTCGCGCGTTCAACCAGCTGGCTCGCGACGGCATGATCATCCCGCGCGGGCGCTCGCTGGTGGTGACGCGCGCGCTGCTCGATCGAGCGGCCGCCAAGTCGCGCGCCGCCTGAGGCGAGGCGGGCGCTGCCATAGTCCGGTTTGTTGACACGACGAGCGCGGCTGGCGCGTAATCGCGGCCGTGCCTGTGTCGGGTCTCCCGGACGTGCGGCCGACCCGCGCCGTCATCGACCTCGGGGCGCTGTGCGAGAACGTGGCTCTCGTGCAGCGGGCGGTCGGCGGCGCTGGCGTCTGCGCGGTGGTCAAGGCGGATGCCTACGGGCACGGCGCGGTGCCGGTCGCGCGCGCGCTGGAGGCGTCCGGCGCATGCGCGGCGCTCGCGGTCAGCTTGGTCGAGGAGGGCGTGGCCCTGCGCGACGCCGGCCTCGCGCTGCCGATCCTGGTCATGGGCCCGGCCCAGGCCGGCGGCCACGCCGAGCTGGTCGCGCGCGAGCTGACTCCGGTCGTGTCGGACCCGGGCGCGCTCGATGATCTGGCCGCGGTCGGGCGGCGGCGCGGCCGCGCGGTCCCGATCCACCTCAAGGTCGACACCGGCATGGGTCGGCTCGGCATTCCGTGGGCGGAGCTCGGCCCGCTCGTCAGTCGCGTGCTCGCCAGCGGCGCGCTCGACCTCGACGGGATCTGCACTCACTTCGCCAGCGCTGATTTGCCGGATCTTGCCGCTGCCGCGTCGGTCACCGGCGATCAGCTCGACTGCTTCGATCGCGCGCTCGTCGCCGCGCGCGCGGCCGGCGCGGCGCCGCGGTTGCTCCATGCCGCCAACAGCGCCGCCGCGTTTCGCTTCCCGGCGGCGCGCTTCGACATGGTCCGCCCCGGCATTGCGATCTACGGCAACGGCCCGGTCGCGCCCCCTGTCCAGGTGGGGAGCCTGCGGCAGGTGATGCAGCTCGAGAGCGAAGTGGCGCAGATCCGCGACATCGCCACCGGCCAGGCGGTCTCGTACGGCGGGCTGTGGCGGGCCGAGCGGCCTTCGCGCATCGCGGTGGTGCCGGTCGGATACGCCGATGGGTTTCCTCGTCGCCTGACCGGATCGGCCGACGCGCTGGTCGGCGGCCACCGTTGCCCGGTCGTCGGGGCCATCTCGATGGACATGACCCTGGTCGACATCACAGGCCTGGCCCATGATGCGCGGGTGGGCGATGCGGTAGTCTTGCTGGGAGCCCAGGGAGATCAGAGCATCAGCGCCGCGGAGCTCGCAGAGCGCGCGGGGTTGACCGAGTACGAGATCACTTGCGGCATCTCGCGGCGAGTGCCGCGAACCTACCGATGAGCTCGTTCGATACATCCAGTCCGCGCCAGCCGGAGACCCCGCCGCCGGCTGCGCAGGAGGAAATGGGGGCGGGCAAGGCGATCGCGACCGGCGCGCGCGACGCCTTTTCGCCGGTGGTCCGGCTGCTCGAGCTCATCGGCGGCCACGTGCAGATGGCGGCGCGCGCGTTCATGTGGATGTTCCGGCCGCCAGTCCGGGTCGGAAACTACATCGACGCAGCCGAGTCGATCGGCTTCGGATCGCTGCCGATCGTGCTCCTGGTCGGCGCGTTCACCGGCATGGTGACCGCGCTGCAGTCGGTCTTCGCGTTCCGCCCGTTCGGCCTGGAGACTCTGGCCGGCGGTACCACCGGCCAGGCGATCGCGGTCGAGCTCGGCCCGGTGCTGACCTCGCTCATGCTGGCCGGCCGGGTCGGCGCCGGCATCGCGACCGAGCTCGGCACCATGCGCATCACCGAGCAGATCGACGCGCTCGAGTCGATGGCGGTCAACCCGATCCAGTTCCTGGTCACGCCGCGCCTGCTGGCCGGCACGCTGATGGCGCCGATCCTCGCGCTCCTGTTCTGGGTGGTCGGCATGGGCGGCGCCTACCTCATCGCGGTGATCAGCCTGGGCGTTGACAGCGGCCAGTTCGTCTTCTACGTGAAACAGTTCGTGCTGCCGGTCGACATGGTGCAGGGCATGCTGAAGTCGGCCATCTTCGGCTTCGTCGTGGTGCTGATCGGCTGCTACCAGGGCTTCAACGCCTCCGGCGGCGGGCGCGGGGTCGGCATGGGCACCACCCGCGCCGTGGTGTACGGCTCGGTCTCGGTGCTGGTGTTCGACTACTTCGTGACCGAGGTGCTCCTGGCCGTGTTGCCCCGAAAGAACTGACGTGCCGCTCTCCATCCACGATGAACCGACCCGTCTCGATCGCCTCGCCACCGAGGACGTGGAGGTGAGGCTGTCATGAAGCGGCTGTCCGGGGCGGTGAAGGTCGGCATCCTGTTCACGCTGCTGGTCGGCGGCGCGTACGGGGTGTGGAAGATGATCGGGCAGACCCCGAGCGGGGCCAGCAACTTCGAGGTGTGGGCCCGGTTCGCCGACGCGTCCGGCCTGCCCAAGGGATCGCGCGTGGTCATCGCCGGCCTGCCGGTCGGCGAGATCGGCGACCTGGCCATCGACGGGCGCTACGCCCGCGTCACCATGCGGCTGCGCGACGACGTGCCGCTCTACGACAACGCGATCGCGCTCAAGAAGTCGTCGTCCTTGCTGGGCGACTACTATGTCGAGATCGATCCGGGGACGCCGGAGTCGGTGGACGCGCTGGGCCAGAAGCGGCCGAACCGCAAGATGGTATCGGGCGACCAGATCCTGCACGTGGTCGAGGCCACCTCGGTCGACCAGCTGGTCCGCCGGATGGAGGAGAGCCTCCCCAAGGTGGACTCGGTGCTGCTGTCGGTGCGCGACCTCAGCGAGGACCTGCGCAGCCTGGTCAACGGCCCGCTCGCGTCGATCATGGGCCGGGTCGACAAGCTGGTCCAGGACGAGTCGGAGACGGTGTCCAGCATCCTGGCCCGCACCGACCGCTCGCTGGCCCGCATCGAGGCGATCGCCGGCGACATCCGCAGCGCCACCGAGGGCGGCAAGGTCGAGCGGGTGGTCGACAACCTCGACCAGCTGGTGACCAGCGCCCGCAGCGAGGTCGAGCAGACCGGGACCAAGCTGCGCGAGAAGATCGATCAGCTCGACGAGATCCTTGCCCCGACCGCGTCGGTGGTGAAGAAGGTGGACGAGGACAAGGGCACGCTGGGCCGGCTGGTCAACGACCCGACCATCGCCGACAACATCGAGGACATCACCGAGGACGCCAAGGGCTTCCTCGGCACGATCTTCGGCATGCAGACGTATGTCGGGCTGCGCTCCGAGTACAACGTCTACGCCCAGGCGGCGCGCTTCTACGTCACGGTCGAGCTCCACACCCGCCCGGACAAGTTCTATTACATCGAGCTGGAGAAGGGGCCGCGCGGCGACTACCCGGAGGTGAACCTGACCTGGGACCACGACCTCGGCCAGTGGCGGCAGGATGCGGTCATCCAGGACAAGCTCCGGTTCACCTTTCAGTTCGCCAAGCGGCTCGACTGGCTGACCCTGCGCTACGGCATCAAGGAGTCGACCGGGGGCGTCGGTGCCGACATGGTCGTGCCGTGGTTCGACAACCGGCTCAGCCTCTCGGTCGACGCGTTCGATGCGACGTTCGACCAGCTGCCCCGCCTCAAGGTGTCGGCCGCGTACCAGATGTTCGGCTTCCTCTACGTGCTCGCCGGCGTGGACGAGATCCTCAACCCGCCGGCCACGCTCGACATCGATCAGATCGACGATCCGGGCGAGGTGCCGATCCAGTTCCGCGACTTCCGCTACGGCCGCGACGTCTTCTTCGGCGCGATGCTGCGCTTCAACGACCTCGACCTGGCCGCGCTCTTGACGGTCGGCGGGGCCGCGTTGACCGGCGTGGTCCAGTAGGCGGCGCGGCGATCGCGACAGCGGCCGGCCGAGGCGACAGATTTCCGCGATCGGTCGCCGCAACTGCGCGGCGGGGAAGGTGGGGGCACCGGGCGCGCGACTTGCTAAGGTAGTGATGCGATGCGAGTCGCCCTCCTGTCGGTCGTGACCTTGGCCGCGTTGCTGGCGGCGTGTGGCGACGACGACGACGGGGGCGGCGGGGCGTGCGAGCCGGATGGCGACGACCCGGCCCTGGGCGCGGTCGACTGCCGCGAGGAGTTCGACCGGCTGGCGGCGCGGCCGCTCGACGCGTCGCTGGCCGGCGCGTTCACGGTGAAGACGATCATCGACCAGGCTGACGGCGACGCGGTCTACTTCCTCGACACCGGCGTGTACCCGCTCCACGAGTCGTTCGCGGTCGATCACCTGAGCTGGCCTTTCGGCCAGTCGTTCGTGGGCGAGTACCTCTATCCGCAGCGGCGCTTCCTGCTCGGCTCGATCACCTACTTCGCCGAGCCGGACCTGTGGACCTACGAGCTGGCGCCCTACGACACGGCGACCGCGGACATGATCCTGACCGCGTTCGATCTCCTGGCCGGCGCGGCCTACTTCGGCCCCGAGCTGGCGTTCCACCCCACGTCGGTCGAGCAGGAGGCGCGCGCGGCCGAGCTGCCCGATCGGGTGCGGGTGGTGACCACCGAGGAGATCTACCGCGGGGCGACCTACCAGCCGCTCAACCTGGGCCAGACCGTGGCGCAGATCCGCCTGGTCAGCGCCGACCAGCTGGACGAGGAGTACGTGAGCCCGCGCGAGATCGCGGTGCTCGATCGGGTGCCGAACGACATCTCGGTGGTCGCCGCGGTCGTCACCGAGGAGTTCCAGACCCCGCTCAGCCACGTGAACGTCCTCAGCCAGCAGCGACGCACGCCCAACATGGCGCTGCGCGGCGCGCGCGACCAGCTCGGCGATCTGGCCGGGCGCTGGGTCCGGTTGACCGTCGGCCCGTTCGAGTGGAGCGCCGAGGAGGTGACCCAGGCCGAGGCGGACGCGTGGTGGGAGGAGCACCGGCCGGAGCCGGTCGAGGTGCCGGATCCCGACACCAGCGTGACCGGGTTCCCCGACGTGGACGACCTGACCATCGCGGATCTGCCCGCGGTCGGCGGCAAGGCGTCGCAGTTCGGCGAGCTGCGCCGGGTCGCGGCCGAGGACGACGACGGCGACGTGGTGGTGCGCGACGGGTTCGCCATCCCGGTGCACTACTACGCCGAGTTCGCCAGCCAGAACGGCTTCGACGTCCAGATCGAGGAGATGCTGGCCGACGAGCAGTTCCGATCCGACGGGACCTACCGGCGCGAGCGGCTGGCCCAGCTCGAGGACGACATGCGCGCGGCGCCGCTCGACCCCGACTTCCTGGCCGAGCTCGAGGCGCGCATCGACCCGGAGTTCGGCACCACCCGGATGCGCTTCCGCTCCTCGAGCACGGCGGAGGACCTGGCCCACTTCGCCGGCGCAGGGCTCTACTCGTCCGCCTCCGGCGTGGTGGGCAGCGCCGAGGACCCGGTCGCCGACGCGGTCCGCGAGGTGTGGGCGTCGCTGTGGAAGTTCCGCGCCTTCGAGGAGCGCGAGTACGCCGGCATCGACCACACCCGGATCGCGATGGGGATCCTGGTCCACCCGACCTACGTCGACGAGACCGCGCAGGGGGTGGCCATCACCGCCAACCTGTTCGACCCCGGGCAGGCCGGCGAGGACGCCTTCTACATCAACGTGCAGCAGGGCGACGTGAGCGTGGTGCAGCCGCCCGAGTCCGGCATCGTGGCCGACCAGCTGCTCTACTTCTACTTCTACAACAACCAGCCGGCGACGTACTTCACTCACTCGTCGCTGGTCGCGGACGGGCAGACCGTGCTCAGCCGGGCCGAGCTGTTCCAGCTGGGCAGCGCGCTGTCGGCCATCCGCGACCACTTCGCCGGGCTCTACGAGCTGCCGGATGGGTTCGCCCGGCTGCCGCTCGACATCGAGTTCGAGCGGGTCGGGGGCGTGGTCGAGGTGAAGCAAGCGCGCCCGCACCCGGGCCGCGGCCAGGCGCCGCCCTGACCCGCCGGAGCGCTCGAAACCCGAATGCATTCGCCGTGGTGGGTTCCCGGTCCTGTCCCTTGACATGGACCTACGGGCTCCTATAGTACCGGCCTCTTTCGCCCGGAATCCGCCTTGAAAGTCGCTCTCCGAGACATGCCGTGCCACCGCCGCGTGGAGCTCGGGCCCGCGTTCGTGGGCCAGGCGGTGGAGACGTTGCCGATGCGGCAGGCGCTCGAGCGTCCGGCCGAGGATCCCGAGGTCGGCAGCGGCGCCGCCGAGCTCGACTTCTACGTCGAGGGCGAGAACGTGTTCGCGCGCGGCACCCTGACCGGGCACGTGGCGGTTGCCTGCTCGCGTTGCATCGGTCCGGTCGACCTGGCGATCGACGAGCCGCTGCTGGTCACGTTCATGCCGGCGTCGCGCATGCCGGACGCCGACGCGGCCGATGGCGAGGGCGAGGAAAAGGCCGAGGCGGACGAAGACGCCGCCTTCGATCCGGACGCCGACGACATCGACCTGTTCCCGTACACCGGTGAGGAGCTCGATCTCGCGCCGCTGCTGCGCGAGCAGATCCTCCTCGCGGTGCCGTACGCGCCGCTGTGCAGCGAGTCGTGTCAGGGGCTCTGCCCGGTGTGCGGCATCGACCGCAACACCGGCACGTGCGACTGCGATGCGACGCCGGCCGACCCGCGCTGGTCGACCCTGAAGACCCTGAAACCGTAACCATCACGTCGAAGTCTCGAGGCACCTCATGGCACTCCAGAAGCGAAGAATGGGCAGGAGCCGGATCCGCAACCGGCGGTCGGCATGGATGGCGTCGATGAACAAGCCGCTGGTCAGCACCTGCCCGAACTGCGGCGAGCCCAGGCTGCCCCACCGGGTCTGCCTCCACTGCGGCCAGTACAATGGCGAGCAGATCCTCGCGGCGTCGGAGGAGCGCGAGTAGCACCGCGCACCGGCCGGCCTGAAGCCGGCCAGAGTTCCTGACTAGCGATGGGCACTGGGAATCCCCCGGATCGCGCCCCGTCGGGCGCGGGCGGGACAGCCGCGGGGGGGAGCGTCATCGCGGTCGACGCGATGGGCGGCGATCACGCGCCCGGCTCCGAGGTCGCGGGCGCGGCCGCGGCCGTGCGCGAGAGCGACGTGCGCGTCGTCCTGTGCGGCGACCGCGACCGGCTTCGCGCCGAGCTGGCGCGGATCGGCGCGCGCGAGGACGAGCGGCTGATCATCCGCCACGCCAGCCAGGTGGTCGACATGCACGACCACCCGGGCCGCGCGTTCCGCCAGAAGCGCGACTCGTCGATGCGGGTCGCGTTCGAGCTGGTCCGGTCCGGCGAGGCCAGGGCGGTGGTGTCGGCCGGCAACTCCGGCGCATGCCTCAGCCACGCCGTGTTCCTGCTCAAGCGGCTGCCGGACGTGGAGCGACCCGGCATCGTCACCGTGTTCCCGCGCCCGCCGACCGACGCCGAGCGGCATGCCGCGTCGGCGCGCGGCGACGAGGCGCCGATGGGCACCGTGGTCCTCTGCGACATGGGCGCCAACGTCGAGGTCAAGCCGACCATGCTGGCCCAGTTCGGCATCCTGGGCGCCCACTACGACCGCATCGTGCACGGCCACGCCCGCCCGCGGGTCGGCCTGCTCAGCAACGGCAGCGAGGACAGCAAGGGCACCGACCTCACCCGCGCGGCCCACGCCATCCTGCGCCAGGCGGCCGAGAACCCCGAGGCAGAGTTCGACTTCGTCGGCTACGTCGAGGGCTCGGAGCTGTTTCGCGGCGACATCGACGTGATCGCCACCGACGGGTTCACCGGCAACGTGGTGCTGAAGACGGCCGAGGGCGTGTCGCAGGCCGTGCTGCGCATGGTCAAGGCGGCGCTGACGAGCACGGTGCGCGCCAAGCTGGGCGCGGCCCTGGCCCGGCCGGCGCTGCTCGCCCTGCGCCAGAGCATCGACTACTCCGAGTTCGGCGGCGCGGTCCTGGCCGGGGTGGACGGGCTGGTGGTGATCTGCCACGGGCGCAGCGACGCGGTGGCGATGAAGAACGCGATCAAGGCTGCCGACGAGGACGCGCGCGCCGGGCTGGTCGCGCAGCTGGCCCGGGCCATGCGGCGGCACCACGGCCTGTGGATCGACCAGCCGGCGGAGCCGGACAGCGCCGCCGAAGGGACCAGCTCATGAGCACCGCACTCCTCTTTCCCGGGCAGGGATCCCAGCGCGTCGGCATGGGCCGCGACCTGGTTCGCGAGTTCGAGCCAGCGCGCCGCGTGTTCGAGGAGGCCGACGAGGCGCTCGGCGCGTCCATCTCGCGCCTCTGCTTCGAGGGGCCGGAGGAAGACCTGGTCCGCACCGAGAACACCCAGCCGGCCATCTTGACCTGCTCGATCGCCGTCCTGCGCGTGCTCGAGACCGAGCACGGCCTCGGCTTCGCCGTCGCGGCCGGCCACTCGCTGGGCGAGTGGAGCGCGCTGGTCGCGGCCGGCGCGATCGGCCTGGCCGACGCGGTCCGGCTGGTCCGCCTGCGCGGCCAGGCGATGCAGGCGGCGGTGCCGGAGGGGCAGGGCGGGATGGCCGCCATCATGGGGATGACCCCGGCCGACGTGGAGGCGCTGTGCCGCGACGTCGCCGAGGGCGAGGTGCTGACCCCGGCCAACTTCAACGGCGCCAACCAGATCGTCGTGTCGGGCCACGCGACCGCGGTCGCGCGCGCGGTGGCGGCGGCCAAGGGGCGCGGCGCGACCCGCGCGCAGCTGCTCAAGGTCAGCGCGCCGTTCCACTCCCCGCTGATGCAGCCGGCGGCCGATCGCCTGGCCGCGGCGCTGGCCGAGGTCACGATCGCGCCGCTCCGCGCGCCGGTGGTGGCCAACGTGGACGCCCGGCCCAACCAGGACGCCGGCCGGGTGGCCGAGCTCCTGATCGCGCAGGTGACCGCGCCGGTGCGGTGGGAGGAGTCGGTCGCGCGGCTGGCCACCGACGGCGTCACCCGCGCGATCGAGGTCGGCGCCGGCTCGGTGCTGCGCGGCCTGGTCAAGCGGATCACCCCGCAGATCGCGGTGACCAGCGTGGGTGAGCCGGACGACGTGAAAGGGCTGGAGGTCTGACATGGCGATTCGCGATCGAGCGCTCGACGGGTGCGTGGCGCTGGTGACCGGCGGCTCGCGCGGCATCGGCCGCGCGGTGTGCGTGGCGCTGGCCGGGCGCGGCGCCCGCGTGGTGGTGAACTATCGCGAGCGGCGCGACGCGGCCGACGAGACGGTCGCGCTGTGCGAGGCGGCCGGCGGCGCGGCGCTGACCAGCGGCTTCGACGTGGCCGACCGGGCCCAGGTGAGCGAGGCGATCGATCGCATCGCCGCCGAGCAGGGCGGCCTCCACATCCTGGTCAACAACGCCGGCATCGCGCTGAACGGCCTCCTCTTGCGCTACAAGGACGCCGACTGGGATCGCACGATGGCGGTCAACCTCGGCGGCGTGTACTCGTGCAGCAAGGCGGCGGCCCGCCACCTGCTCAAGGCCAAGGAGCGCGGCCGCGCCATTCACCTCACGTCGGTGGTCGGCGAGATGGGCAACCCGGGGCAGATCGCGTACGCCGCGGCCAAGGCGGCGGTCATCGGCTTCACCAGATCGATGGCGCGCGAAGTGGCTTCGCGCGGCGTCACGGTGAACGCGGTCGCGCCCGGCTACGTCGAGACCGACATGACCGCCGAACACCTGCCCGAGGCCGCGCGCGCGCAGCTCATGGCGCAGATCCCGATGTCGCGGATCGGATCGCCCGACGACGTCGCCGGTGTGGTCGCCTTCCTCGCCGGACCCGAGGCCGCTTACGTGACTGGCCAGGTTCTGCGAGTAAACGGCGGCCTCTTGATGTAGAGTCCCTTCGCTCACAGAACGCACATCGACACGGAGAGTCCAAGTCATCATGACCCCTGAGCAAATCGAAGCCCGCGTGAAGGAAATCATCTGCCAGCAGCTCGAGGTCTCGGAGGAGCAACTCCGCCCCGAGTCCTCGTTCGTGGACGACCTCAAGGCCGACTCGCTGGCCGTGGTCGAGCTGGTCCTCGCGCTCGAGCAGGAGTTCAAGATCGAGATCCCGGACGAGGACACCGAGCAGATCAAGACGGTCAAGAACGCCCTCGACTACATCAAGACGCACGCCTGAGGCGCGGTGCATCGAGGCAAGACGCGGTCGCCAGCGCGGAGCTCTTCGAGATGAGACGGGTCGTAATCACCGGAATCGGGCTGATCACGCCGCTCGGCAACAACCTGGAGGCCTCGTGGGCCGCCCTGGTGGCCGGCAAGAGCGGCGCCGGGCCCATCACGCGCTTCGACTCGTCGCAGTTCGCGACTCACTTCGCATGCGAGGTGAAGGGCTGGGACTCGTCGCCGTTCCTCGACAAGCGCGAGGCGCGTCACCTGGACCGGTTCCTCCACTTCGCGGTCGGCGCCGGGCTGATGGCGATGGAGGACGCCGGCTACCCCGACCGCAAGGTGCCGGCCGGCGAGGAGGAGCGCTGGGGCGTGTACATCGGCGCCGGGCTGGGCGGGGTGGAGACGCTGGAGGCGACCCACCTGGCCTGGAAGGAGAAGGGGCCGCGCCACGGCTTCTCCCCCTACTTCGTCGTCGACATCATCATCAACATGGCGCCCGGCCTGCTGTCGATCAAGACCGGCGCGCAGGGGCCGAACCTGTCGCACGTGTCGGCCTGCTCGACCGGCGCGCACTCGATCGGGGAGGCGGCGCGCGCGATCCGCTGGGGCGACGCCGACGCCATGCTGGCCGGTGGCGCCGAGTCGACCATCAGCGTGCTGGGCGTGGGCGGCTTCAACGCCAGCCGCGCGATGTCGACCCGCAACGACGATCCCGAGGGGGCCAGCCGGCCGTTCGACAAGACCCGCGACGGCTTCGTCATCGGCGAGGGCTCCGGCGTGGTCGTGCTCGAGGAGCTGGAGCGGGCCAAGAAGCGCGGCGCGCGCATCTACGCCGAGGTGGCTGGCTACGGGGCCAACTCCGACGCGTTTCACGTGACCCAGCCGGCCCCCGACGGCAGGGGCGCGGCGCGCTGCATGCGGCGCGCGCTCGACGACGCCAAGGTGTCGCCCGGGCAGATCGCCTACATCAACGCGCACGGGACCAGCACGCCGATCAACGACCGCAACGAGACGATCGCGATCAAGGATGTGTTCGGTGATCACGCGCGCAAGCTGGCGGTGTCGTCGACCAAGTCGATGACCGGTCACATGCTGGGGGCGGCCGGCGGGGTCGAAGCAGGCATCACCGCGCTGGCGATTCACCGCAAGGTGCTGCCGCCGACCATCAACCTCCGTCACCCCGACCCGGAGTGCGACCTCGACTATGTGCCGAACCAGGCGCGCGAGGTGGCGGTCGACTGCGCGCTGTCCAACTCGTACGGCTTCGGCGGGACCAACGCCGTGCTGCTCCTGCGGCGCTACCGCGGAGATTAGGCCCCGAGCGTCACCATGAAGTGGATCGTCGGCGCCGATCACGCCGGGCTCGAGCTCAAGCGCCACCTGGTGGGCGTGCTGCGCGGCCTGGGCGATGAGGTCGAGGATCTCGGCACTCACACCGGCGCGTCGGTCGACTATCCCGACTATGCGGCCCAGGTCGCCGGTCGGGTGGCGAATGGAGAGGGGCGCGGCCTCCTGGTGTGCGGGACCGGCATCGGGATGGCGATCGCGGCCAACAAGGTGGCAGGGGTGCGGGCCGCGGTGGTGACCGATTCGTTCACCGCGCGGGCCACCCGCTCGCACAACGACGCCAACGTGATGGCGGTCGGCGCGCGCGTGGTCGGCGCCGGGGTGGCCGAGGAGGCGCTGCGCGCGTTCCGCGACACCGCGTTCGAGGGCGGACGGCACGCGGCGCGGGTGGCCAAGCTGGACGACCTGGACCGCTCGCGGTGACCGCGCCGGCGACCGAGGCGGGCGGGGGGCGCTGATGCGTTGTCCCTTCTGCGGCACCGACGAGGACAAGGTGATCGACTCGCGCCAGACCAAGGACGGGCGCGAGATCCGGCGCCGGCGCGAGTGCCTGGCCTGCACCCGCCGCTTCACCACCTACGAGCGGGTCGAGGAGGCCCTCCCGATGGTGATCAAGGCGGACAGCCGGCGCGAGCCGTTCGACCGCAACAAGATCGTGAGCGGTCTCAAGCGCGCCGCGGCCAAGCGCCCGGTGTCGACCGCGCAGATCGAGATCCTGGCCGAGGAGGTCGAGCGCGAGATCTCGGAGATGGGCCAGGCCGAGGTGGCCGCCCAGGAGATCGGCGCGCGCGTGCTGCCGCGCCTGCGCCAGCTCGACGAGGTCTCTTACGTGCGGTTCGCATCGATCTATCGCGACTTCCGCGACATCGAAGAGTTCGCCAAGGAGCTGGGCGAGGTGGTGAAGGCGCGCAAGTGACGACATCGGTCAGCCAGCGAGACGAAGAGCTCATGCGCCGCTGCCTGGAGCTGGCGCAGCGGGGCGAGGGCCGCACCGCGCCCAACCCGATGGTCGGCTGCGTGATCACCGACCGGCGCGGCAAGGTGGTGGCCGAGGGCTGGCATCGCCTGGCCGGCGACGTCCACGCCGAGGTCGACGCGCTGGCGCGCGCGGGCGGCAAGGTGCCGGGCGGCACGATGTACACCAACCTCGAGCCCTGCCGGCACAGCGGGCGCACGCCGCCATGCGCGCCGATGGTGGCCCAGTCGGGGCTGGTCCGCCTGGTGGTCGGGATGGAAGATCCGATCGAGGACCACGCCGGCGGCGCGGTCTGGCTCCGCCGGCACGGGATGAAGGTGCGGATGGACGTCCTGCGCGCCGAGAGCGAGGAGCTGAACCGCGCCTTTCTGGTGTGGGCGCGGCAGGGCCGGCCGTGGTTCACCCTCAAGGCGGCGACCACCCTCGACGGCAAGGTCGCGACCTGGCGCGGCGAGTCGAAGTGGGTGACCGGCGAGCCAGCCCGGCAGGAGGGCCACGTCCTGCGCAACGGCCACGACGCGATCCTGGTCGGGGTGGGGACCGTCCTGGCCGACGATCCGGCGCTGACCGTGCGCGGGGTGAAGGGTTCGCGCGACCCGATGCGGGTGGTGGTGGACTCGTCGCTGCGCACGCCGCCGGGGGCCGCGGTGATGAAGTCGCGCGGGCGGGGGGCGTCGCGCACCAAGGTGGTCTTCGCGACCACGCGAGCGGCGCCGGCGACGCGCGAGCGCCGCCTGCAGCGGGCCGGCGCCGACGTGTGGCGGCTGCCGTCGCGCGGCGGGCGCGTGGATCTCAAGGCGCTCGGCCGGCGGCTGGCGATCGCGGGGGTGACGTCGGTCCTGGTCGAGGGCGGGCCGACCGTGCACGGCAGCCTGCTCGAGGCCGGGCTGGCCGACGAGGTGCGGCTGTTCCTGGCCCCGTCGGTGCTGGGCGGGCAGGGGCGGCGGGTCGGGCCCAGCTGGGCGGGCGGCAAGGGGGTGGACAAGCTGGCCGACGCGTGGCGGATGCGCTTCGTCGGCCAGCCGCGCCTGGTCGGCGACGATCTGCTGCTTACCCTGCGCCCGCGCTGAGATACAGGCGACCGAACCGCGCGCGGCCGGGGCGGTTCGGGCCGAGCGGGGGTGTGGTACATAGGCTCCGTGTTCACCGGCCTGGTCGAGGACATCGGCACCGTCGAGCGCGTCGAGATCGGCCCCGCGGCGCGGGTGCTGACCGTGCGGCCGGCCGGGTTCTCGATCGACGAGCTGGTCCTCGGCGAGTCGGTCGCGGTCGACGGGGTGTGCTTGACCGTCACCGAGCGCGCCGCCGGCGCCTTCACCGTGCTGGCCGGCGAGGAGACCCTGCGCCGCACCGCGGTCGCCGACCTCGTCGCCGGCGCGCGGGTCAACCTGGAGCGCGCCATGAGGCTGAACGACCGCCTCGGCGGGCACCTCATGCAGGGTCACGTCGACGGGGTCGGCGCGGTCGCGGCCCGCCGCGCGGCCGAGTCCAACCTGGTGGTCGAGGTGGAGGCCCCGGCCTCCATCCTCCGCTACGTGGTCGAAAAGGGGTCGATCGCGGTGGATGGGATCAGCTTGACCGTCTCCGCCGTGGCCGACTATTCCTTTGCGGTCGCGCTCATACCTCACACCATGACCGCCACCACGCTGGCCGACAAGCCAGTGGGGGCGCGCTTGAACCTGGAAGTCGATATGATCGCGAAGTACGTCGAGCGCCTCCTCGGCGCCACCCCCACCCGAGCTCCAGCGCCATGAGCAACCACCCGATCGAACGCGTGCGGGCCGGCATCGACGAGATCCGGCGCGGCCGCATGGTCATCCTGGTCGACGACGAGGACCGCGAGAACGAGGGCGACCTCGTGATGGCGGCCGAGAAGGTCACGCCGGAGGCGATCAGCTTCATGGCGATCCACGGGCGTGGCCTCATCTGCCTCACCCTGACCGAGGAGCAGATCGAGCGGCTCAAGCTGCCGATGATGGTGCGCGACAACCAGGCCCCGCTCGGCACCGCGTTCACGGTCTCGGTCGAGGCGCGCCACGGGGTGACCACCGGGATCTCGGCGCGCGATCGGTCCACCACGATCCACACCGCGATCGCCGACGACGCCGGTCCTGGTGACCTGGTCTCGCCCGGCCACGTCTTTCCGCTCAAGGCGCGCCCCGGCGGCGTCCTGGTCCGCACCGGGCAGACCGAGGGATCGGTCGACCTGGCCCGCTTGGCCGGCCTGCGCCCGGCCGGCGTGGTGTGCGAGATCATGCGCGACGACGGCGAGATGGCGCGGATGCCGGACCTCGAGCGCTTCTCGGCCGAGCACGGCATCCCGATCCTGTCGGTCGCCGATCTGGTGAGCTACCGGCTCCAGCACGAGCACATCGTCGAGCGGCGCAGCTCGGGGCAGATCCGGCCCGGCTTCCTCGGGCCCGGCGAGCCGTTCGTTGCCCACCTGTACGGCACCGAGGTCGAGGAGACCGAGTACCTCGCGCTGGTGCGCGGCGACGTCGCGGCGGCAGCCGCCGAGGGCCGGCCCGCACTGGTCCGGGTGCAGGCGATGTGCCCGATCGGCGATCCGCTGCGCACCCGGCCGGACCTCCAGCTCGCGCTCGAGGCGATCGACCGGTCCGGCAACGGCGTCTTCCTGCACGTCTTCAACAAGGCGCGGACCAGCCTGGCGCGCGCCTTCGAGCGCCAGGTGCTCGACCGACCGCCGCACGCCGAGGCCGGGCCGGCGGCCGGCTCGGCCCAGACCGAGGCGCTGCGCGATTTCGGGCTGGGCGCCCAGGTGCTGGCCGACGTCGGCTGTCGCAAGATCCGCCTGCTCAGCAACACCGACCGCAAGATCGTCGGCATCGAGGGCTTCGGCATCGAGGTGGTGGAGCGAGTGAACCTCGACGACAGCGCGGCGGCGGCGGCCGAGTTGCCGGAGGCGCGCCGTCTGCTCAAGCTGCCCCGCGGCGGGCGCGGCTCGCGCGACGAGGGAGTGCAGTGATGGCGAAGGAAGTCCACGGCCAGCTCTCCAGTCGCGGCCTGCGCGTCGGGATCGTGGCCGGCCGGTTCAACGGCCTCATCGTCGAGTCGCTGGTCAAGGGCGCGATCGACGCGGTGGTCCGCACCGGCGGGCGCGAGGAGGACGTGACGATCTACTGGGTGCCGGGGTCGTTCGAGATCCCGCAGCTCCTGCGCCGGCTGGTCGGGCGCGGCGGGGCGGAGAAGCTCGACGCGGTGGTCTGCCTCGGCGCGGTCATCCGCGGCGCGACGCCGCACTTCGATCACATCTCGGCGGCGGTGGCGAGCGGGGTGGCCGACGCGGCCCGCACCTCGTCGATCCCGATCACGTTCGGCGTCCTCACTACCGACACCATCGAGCAGGCGATCGAGCGAGCGGGGACCAAGGCGGGCAACAAGGGCTTCGACGCGGCGCTGGCCGCGATCGAGATGGTCGGGCTGTTCCGGACCCTCGACGGATGAGATGGTCACCGGGGTTCGCAGGCGGGCGCGCGTGTACGGCCTGCAGGTCCTGTACGCGCTCGACATGAACGAGGGGGAGATCCCCTCGCGCGCGGTGACGATGTACGGCGAGCTGTTCGAGCTCGAGCTGGACGCGCCCACCCTCGAGTTCGCCGGCCGGCTGGTCTCGATCACGCGCGAGCGCCTCGACGAGATCGACGACGCGATCCAGAGCGCGTCGCGCAACTGGCGGCTCGACCGGATGTCGCGGGTCGACCGCAACATCCTGCGGCTGGCCACCTGCGAGCTGCGCCACTCGCCCGACGTGCCGGTCAAGGTGGTGATCAACGAGGCGGTCGAGCTGGCCAAGCGGTTCGGCACCGCGGACTCGCCCGCGTTCGTCAACGGCATCCTGGACCGGATCGCCCACCAGCTGCGGCGGCCGGCCGATTGAGCGGGGAGCGATGACGGTCCAGTTCCTCAGCTGCGAGCTACCGAGGTGGGAGGACGCGGGCGGCGACGCGCTGATCCTCACCTTCTTCCGCGACGAGCGGCCGCTGCGCGGGGCCACCGGGCTGGCCGACTGGCGGCTGTGCGGGCGGCTGTCGCGCCTCATCAAGCTGGGCCGGATGCGCGGCGACCGCGGCGAGACGCTGCTGATGCCGCCCGGCCGGCGGCTGCCGTTCCGCCGCATCATCCTGTTCGGGCTGGGCTCCACCGCGTCGTTCAACGACGGGGTCTATCGCGGCCACGTCCGCCGCATCCGCCAGGTCACGCGCCAGGCCGGCATCCGCGACTTCGCGCTGCAGCCGCCCGGACGGGCGACCGGGCTGGTCGCGGCCCGGCGAGCGCTGGAGATGTGGATCGAGGAGGGCGGGCCGACCGGCGACGAGGACCGCGTGTCGATCATCGACACCGCCGGCGCGCAGAAGGAGATGGCCGACATCCTTCACGCGCGATTGCGACTGCGGGCGCGGACGTCGGAGCCACCGCCTCACTGAGCGCGAGCAGGACCGCGAGCCGGCACTCGGCGGACGCGGCCTGGTACAGCTCGAGCGCCTTGACTCGCTCGGCGCGGTCGCCGCGGGCCAGGGCGGCGGCGGCCTGGAACGCGAGCCGCGCGCCGAGCGGGATGGCGCCGACCGCGACCCGCGCGGACGAGGCGTGCTGGCGGGCGGAGCGCTCGGCCAGGGCGAGGGCCACGCGCAGGCGACCGGGCCGGCCGAGCGCGACGACCTGGCCGGACCACGGGTCGACCACCGGGGCGAGGCGGCGAGTGCGAGCCAGGGCGTCGGCGGCGCCGTCGAACACGCGGCGGGCGAGGGCGAGGGCCAGGAGCGGGGAGCGGTCGGCCGCGACCCGCGGGCGGCCGGCGGCGCGGGCCAGGTCGCCGTCGTCGACCAGGGAGAGCACGCGCTCGGCGACGACCAGGTCGGGCGGGCGCACGGCCGCGGGCCGATCGGCGGTCGACGCGGCCGGAGACGCGGCCGCCTGCGCCGGAGCCGGACCGCCGTCCGGCAGGGCGTGGTCGAGAGTGGCGAGGGCGACCGCCGCGGCCTCCGCGTCGCCGGCGGTGAGCTGGCGCAGGGTCCCCTGATCGGCGGCGAACACGGCGCCGCGCGCGCCGCCCGGCTCGAGGGCGGTCCGGTCCTGGGTCACGTCGGCCAGGAGACGCGCGCGCGCGCCGGCGACCAGGACCGGGGCCAGATTTTCGGCCAGCTCGCGCGCGGTGGCCGGAGCGGCGAGCCGGGTCCGGTCGAGCCGCGCGACCGCGTCGAACGCGGCGCGGGCCGGCCGCGCGCGCGCGGCGGCCTCCTCGGTCCACGCCCAGCGGGCCGCGCCGAGCGCGTACACGCTGGTCGCGCGCAGGTGATCGGCGATGGTGACCGGGGCGCCGCCCGGCGCGGCCAGCAGCGACGGGTCGGGGGCGACCCGCGCGCCGTCCAGCTCGATCCGGGCCTGGGCCAGGTCGCCCTCGGCCACCAGGCGCAGGATCTGATCGAGCCGGACCGCCGCGTCGGCCAGCGCGGCCGCCTCGGTCATGCGGACGTAGGCGGCGACCGCGTCGCCGGCGGCGCGGTGGCGCTCGGCCCGGCGCGCGCCGCGCTCGGCTCCGGCGAACAGCGAGGCCAGCGGCGCGGGCAAGCGGGCCCGGTTCTGCTGCTCGACCAGCCGGGGCCAGCCGGCCGCCATGCGCTCCAGGGCGCGCCGGTAGGCCGCGTCGAGGGCGGTCTGCTCGTCGCGCGAGAGGACCAGGTCGGCGACCGCGGCCGGCTCCGGCTCGGGCAGCGGCGCCCCGGTCAGCGCGCGGTACGCGGCCGGCAGGTCGGGCGCCAGCCACGCGTGTCCACCGGCGGTGCGGATGACGCGGACCAGGTTGACGGTGGCGCGGCTCTGTCCCTGCTGCGCGGGCGCGGGCGCGGCGCCGCCGCCGATCGGCAGCACGATGCGGCGAGCTCCGCGCGCGAGGGCGGCCTGCACCTCGGTCAGCGGATCGGCGACCGGCGCGAGCGAGCCGTCCGGATCGAGCTCGGCGATGACGACCGACGAGCGAGGCAGTCGGGCGCCGGTCAGCGCGGCGAGCGCGGCGGTCGCCAGCGTGGCCGGGGCGGGCGGGTCGACCTCGCGGCCGCGCGAGAGGGCGGCGAGCTCGACGTCGAGAGGCCCCTTGCCGACCGCCGCGGTCGCCGAGAGTCGCGCCTGCCACAGCGCGGGCGCCCACGCCGCGCCGGCCAGCGGCGGCCCGCTGGGCGGCGGGGACGGCGGCGGGGCGTTGGGATTCGGAGGCAGCTGCGGGGGAGGCAGGATCGGGTTGCCCGATCGACGATCTCGCGGGCGCGCGATCAGCCAGAAGGTCGACCAGCCGGCGTCGCCGCCGGTCCCCGCCGCGACGACGTCGATCCAGTGCGGCCGGCCGAGCAGCTGGACCGGGCGCGCGCGCCCCGCGCCGCCGGCACCGAGCACCAGCCCACGGGTCGGATCGCGGGCCAGGTCGGCGGCGGTCAGCGGCGCGACCGAGAGCGACGGCGGCTCGGGCGGCCCCGACACCACGCCGACCCGGCGCGTGCGGCCCGGGCACCCGGCCAGAGCCACGAGCAGCAGCGCCCAGGCGCGCGCGCGCATCGACATGCCCGGAGTATCGTCCACCGCCGAGCGCCCCCGGAAGCCCCGCGGCCGCGCGTCCGCACCGGCGGCGATCTCGATGCGCGCGGGCAGGGCGGGGCCGGCGCCCGCAGAACCGCGCAGGAGGCTCGGGTGGCGGGCTCGCCATGGTCGAGCCTGGCTCGGGGAGCGCGCCGAGCGCGGTGATCGGTGACGCGCCGATCTGGTGCTCCGACCCGGGAGATAATGGGCTCGTCAGGCGAGGCACATCGCGCTCCGAACAAGGCGCGAGAAGGGAGCTGGGTGGCCCCCGGTGACCGACGAGCAACGCCGTTCGGGGCGTGAGGGGCCCGCCCGCGAGATCCGTATCTCCCGGTCGGAGCACCAGAGGCCCACGCGGGCAGGGCGGGCCAGCGGCGTCACGCGATGAGTCGGCGCCCTCCGCTCCTCGCCAGCGCCTCGTCCCGCGGCGGGCGATTGTGGATAGGATGGGGCGGTGGAGTCGAGGCAGATGGCCTGCTTCCGGGTGAGCGGACGCGAGTGCGCTGTGGACGTCATGCGGATCGCGGAGGTGCTGCGCCCGGTGCCGGTCACCCTGCTTCCGTCCGCGCCGCCGTTCGTCGAGGGGCTCATCGAGCTGCGCGGCCGCTTCCTCCCGCTCATCGATCTGCGCCGACGGTTCGGCGACACCGCGCCGAGCGAGCGCGACACCGGCAAGTTCATCGTCGTCCCGCTCGACGAATCGTCGGTGGCGCTGGTGGTCGACGACGTGAGCGGGGTCGAGCGGATCCCGATCGAGCTCATCCAGGCGCCGCCCAGCCTGGCCACCGGGCGGATCGCGCCGCCGTTCGTGTCCGGCGTGGTGCGCTGGAACGACCGCGTCCTCATGGTGCTCGACCTCGACGCGGTCCTGTCGTCGGACGAGCGCGCCGAGCTGGCCGCGCTCTGACCTCGATCTGGTCCTGGCTGGTCCCGGCTCGCCCGGCTCGCCCGGTTCAGGGCCCGCGTTTGGCGCTCTCCGCCGCGCGCAGCCGCTCCTCGCCCTCACCGCCATCCGGCCCGACCTCGAGCGCGCGGCGGTAGAACCGCTCGGCCCCGGGGCGGTCGCCATCGGCCTCGGCCAGCTCGGCGGCCAGGAGCAGCGCCTCGGGCAGGTCCGGCCGGCGCACCAGCGCGCGCGCGCACAGCTCGCGGGCCCGCGCCATGTCTCCGTCCGTTCGCGCCGCGCGTGCCGCGCGCAGCCCGCGCCGCGCCGCGACCACGTCGCCGGCCACGCTGGCGTCGCGGGTCCCGTCGGCCGGCACATCGTCGGGCGCCGCGGCGCGCGGCTCACCGCGCAGCTCGCGCATGAGATCGATCGCGCGGAAGCGCGCGCCCGCGCCCGGCCCGTCGGCGATCCACAGCACCATGTCGGCCGGATCGACCACCACCGTGTGAACCGCCTCCGGATCGTCGATCGCGGCGCGGTGGCCGGGAGGCAGCGGCCCGCCGCCCGGGCGCGCCGCGTCGCGCAGGATCGCCACCGCCTGCTCGACGCCGCCGGGTGGTGCCCGCCGGACCAGCTCGACCGCGCGCGCCACCCGATCGGCCGACGGCTTCATGCGCCGGGCCCGCTCACCCTCGAGCTCGGCGGCGAACGGCTCGGTGGTGAAGAAGTCCCCCTTCACCGCCGGCGACGCGTCGCGCACGACCCGCGTGCGACCGGGGCTGCGCTCGATCCAGGCCAGCCGTCGCCGCCGCCCGTCGACCACCAGGTAACCGGCCGCGCCCAGCGGGGGGGCCTTCTCGATCGCGCGGATCGCCTCGTCCAGGGTGTGGGCGTGCTCGAGCATCCCGCGCGCCACGAGCGCGACCGGCTCGGCGACCCGGGTCAGCCTCACGTCGCCGGCCGCGATCGGGTGCACCATGACCGCGATCCCCTCGGCGTTGATGCCGGTCACGACGCCGATCATCCCCGGCCACCCGACGCTCGCGTACGGGATCCCGCCCTCCGGTCGCACCAGCGAGACCAGCGCCGCGCCGGCCGCGCGATCGCCGCCGTCCTCGGCGCCGAACACGGAGAAGCTCCGCCCGATGAGGAGGCGCGGCGGCGGTGGCGGCGCGGGCGGCACGAGCGGCACGCCGGCTCCCCTGGTCGTCGTCGCGGGCCGGGCCGGCGGCGCCGAGGTCGCGCCGGTCAGCACGAACGAGAGCGATCGCGCCATCGCGTCGTAGGAGACGCCGGGCGACTCGCCGGCGGGGGCGCCGACGTCGAGCGCGGCCTGGACCCGCAGGAGCGTCTCGAACGCGGGCGCCGGGGCCATCCCGCGCGCGGCCCCGTGCACGACTCCCGCGACCTCCTCGATCCGCGCCGGCGGCGTGCCGTCGTCGAGCAGGCGGAGCTCCCAGCGCAGACGCGAGCCGCGCCGCGTCTCGCCGAGGATCCCGTCGCCCGAGATCGCCGCGCGGATCGTCGACGCGAGCGGCGCGGTCGCCTCCGCCACCGCGCGTCCGATCAATCGACCGTGGCAGGCGCCGAGCGCGTGCGGCTTGCCCGCCACCCGCAGCACCGACAGCCCGCCGCTGGTGGCCAGCGAGCACTCACCGCCCCAGAACAGCGCCCACTCGGCGCCGGCGCTCTGCGGCGCCGGGCCCGCGCTGAGCGGACCGGAGGGCATGTCTCCCGACGGCTCGGGATAGCTCACCACCCGACCGTAGATGAAGTAGCAGACCAGCCCGGCCAGGAGCGCCAGCCCGGCGCCGATCCCCAGCGAGCGCAGGCGACGGCGTCGCTTCGGCCGGCGGCTCCCGATCAGCAACTCGGTCACGCGGTGAATCTACCAGCCGGGTGTGGCGGATCACGGTCGGCTGGCGCGCGTTCGCCGATTGGCTTTGACCGGCCCGGCGCGGGCTTGCTAGCGTCGGTGACGGAGGCAGTCGCCGTCTTCCCGTGCCCGGACCTGCGCCCCTCGTGGACTCGACTGCGCTCGTCGTCATGGAGGCGACCGGCGTCTCCGACAGCGCGCGGGTCGTGCTCCTGTGCCTGATCGGGCTGCTCCTGGTCATCCTCGGCTTCCTCATCGCGTTCGCGGTGCTCATCCGCCGCCGGCCGGCCCCGGCCACCGCCGACCGCGCCGCTCGCACCGGTGAGCCGCTCGCGGCCGCGCCGGTCGAGGCGCGCCCGGTCCGCGCCGCGGTCGCGGTCAGCCCGTCAGGTGGGCTGGCCGTGGCGCGCAGCGAGACGATGGCGTGTCCCACCTGTCGTCGCCAGTACGAGTCCCGGCTCGAGTTCTGCCCGCGCGACGCCCGCCGCCTGGTCCCGCTCAGCCAGCTCGACGCGCGCTCGGCCGGCAGCGTGTGCCCGGCGTGCCGGCGCGGCTCGGAGCCGGGCACGCGCTTCTGTCCGCACGACGGATCCGAGCTCCTCCCGGTCTCCCTCTACGAGGCCACCCGCAGCGACGCCGGCGCCGAGCCGACCGGCCCGACCGGGGTGATGGCCAAGATCTGCCCGCAGTGCCGCAGCCGCCACGACCTGGCCGCGACCTTCTGCGGCCGCGACGGCGTCGAGCTGGTCGCGATCAACTAGCCGAGGGCGAGCGGCCGGTCAGTTCGCCGCGGCGGTCTTGCCAGCGCCGCGCCGCGCCGCGTTCGCCTGCTCGAGCTTCTCGGCGAACTCCTTGGGGCCGATGAGCCCGTGGACGCGCACCAGCACCCGCTGATCCGCGTCGAGCAGGATCACCTCGGGCATCGTGCTCTGCTCGTACTTCCTCTTGCGCGCGTCGTTGCGCTCGTTGTCGTCGGTCACGTCGAACTTGAGGGGCACGTAGGAGTCGACGATCTGCTGGAACACCGCCGGTGCGGCGAAGGTCTTCACCTCCAGCTCCTTGCACGGCACGCACCAGGTGGCCGAGAAGTCGATCATCACGCCCTTGCCCTCGGCGCGCGCCTGCGCGAACGCCGGGGCCTCGTCGTAGTGCCACGGCAGGGTCCGGTCGGCGGTGAGCGCCCAGCTGATCGCGCCGGTCACTCCCACCACGGTCAGGAGCACGCCGGCCGCCTTGCGCGACCTCTCGCCCGCGCCGCCGTGGAACGACAGGTGCACCGCGCCGAGCGCCAGCCCGATCGCCATCACCACCAGCGCGCCGACGAGGAAGTAGATGCTCGAGCTGCCCAGGTGCTCGAGCGCCGGCACCAGCGGGCGCAGGAAGTAGATGCCGACCGCGAGGAGCGCGATGCCGCCCGCGCTCTTGATCCACTCCATCCACCGCCCGCTCTTGGGCAGCGACACCGAGGTGGCCGCGATGACCCAGAAGAGGACGCCCATTCCGAGCGCGAAGGTGAACAGGAGCGTGCCGCCGACCACGGGCCGCCCGGTCATCGCCACCCAGCCGAGCAGGCCGGCCAGGAACGGGCCGGTGCACGGCGCCGCGGTGAAGCCGCCGACCATGCCCATCGTGAACGCGCCGGTGTAGCCGCGCCCGCCCACCCGGGCCAGCCGCTGCTGCAGCCCGCTCGGCAAGTTGAGCTCGAACGCGCCGAACATCGACGCCGCCAGCACGGCGTAGAGGATCACCATCGGGATGACCACGGCCGGCCGGGCCAGGAGCTGGCCCTGGTCGCCCGCCTTGCCGAGCAGCGCGAACACCAGGCCGAGCGCCGCGTAGATGAGGCCCATGCCGAGCACGTACGCGCTCGCCAGCGCAAAGGCGCGCCGCCGGGTGACCGCCTCGTCGCGCGCGCCGAACACGCCGACGACGATCGGGATCATCGGATAGACGCACGGGGTCAGCGACGCCATGACGCCGAGCCCGAAGCACGACAGGTACATGAGGAGGTAGCCGCGGTCGTCGAGCTGCTTCTGGAACTCCGCGCCCTTCTCGCCCGCTGCCCAGGCCACCTGGGGCGCGAACAAGACGACGATGACGACGGCCAGTGCTCCACCGGCGACGAGGACCCTGCGCATGCGCATGAGGCGTCAATATAGTAGAGTTCCGCGCCGATGGCCCGCGATCAGGATCAAACGCCCGATCTCCGGGGCTTGCATGGGCCGTTCGAGGTACCCGAGCACGTCGAGCGTCTCGAGCCGTACCAGCCTGGCAAGCCGATCGAGGAGCTCGAGCGCGAGCTCGGCATCGCCGGCGCGGTCAAGATGGCGTCGAACGAGAATCCACTCGGGCCGTCGCCGCGCGCCATGGACGCCGCTCGCCGGGCGCTGTCCGACTCGTACCTCTATCCGGACGCGACCTGCTTCGCGCTCCGCCGCGCGCTCGCCGATCGCCTCGAGGTCGATCCGGACGAGATCGTGGTGGGCGGCGGATCCAACGAGCTCATCTACCTGGCGGTCCGCACCTTCTGCACGCCGGGCTCCGACACCGTCGTCACCCACCGGCACGCGTTCGTCAGCTACGTCCTGTCGGCGCGCACCCAGGGGGTCGACGTCATCGAGACGCCGGTCGGCCCCGACCTCCGCTGCGACGTCGACGCGCTGTGCGCCGCCTTCACCCCGCGCACGCGGATCGTCTTCATCGCCAACCCGAACAACCCGACCGGCGCGCACCTCACCCGCGCCGAGCTGGAGCAGATCTTCGAGCGTGCCCCGGCCCGCGCGCTGGTCATCGTCGACGAGGCCTATCACGAGTACGCCGCCGCGCTCGACCCGGACTACGCCGCGTCGCTGCCGTACCGCTCGGCGCGCCCGGCGGTGGTCGTCCTCCGCACGTTCTCCAAGATCTACGGCCTGGCCGGCCTCCGCATCGGATACGCGCTGTGCGACCGGCGCGCCGCCCGCCGCATCAACCAGGCCCGCCGCCCGTTCAACGTCGGCAGCGTCGCCCAGGCCGCGGCGGTCGCCGCGCTCGACGACGAGGCTCACCTCGCTCGCACCTGCGAGGCCGCCCGCGACGGGCTGGCCGCGCTCGCCCGCGGCTTCGCCGGTCTCGGCCTCACCGTGCTGCCGTCGCTGGGCAACTTCGTCCTCCTCGGTCTGGGGCGCGACGCGGACGCGGTGTACCGGGGCCTGCTCCAGCGCGGAATCATCACCCGCCCGATGGCGGCGTGGGGGCTGCCGCAGCACCTGCGCGTGTCGCTGGCCATGCCGCCCGACATCGCGCGCGCGGTCGAGGCGATGAGCGCCGTGCTGCGGGCATGAACCGGATCGCGCTGGTCGCCGTCATGGCCGCGCTCGGCTGCGGCCGCGGCAAGTCGGAGGTCCGCGCGCCCGAGGTGACCGTCCCCGAGCGCCCGGTCACCGCCGGTGATCGCATCCTGGCGCTCGCCCCTGGCGGAGCCGACGCGGTGCTCGAGGTGGACCTCGCTCGCCTGCGCGACAACGCCGCGGTCGGCGGGCTGGTCCGCGCGATCACCGCCAGCGAGCTGGCCGTGCCGGATCTCATCGCCGCGGCCGACCTCCTGGTCTTTTGCTCCTACCGGGTCGGCGAGGCCGACGCAGGGCAGGTCGTGTTCGCCGCCGGCGGCGAGGTCGAGCGGCTGCCCGGCGCGCGCCTGCTCGACAAGGGCCTGGTCGCGATCGGGCCGCCCGCGTTGCTCGACCGGGTCGATCTGGTCCGGGCCGGCGCGCAGCCGTCGCTGGCCGCCGATCGCGCGCTGCTGCGCGTCCGCGCCCTGGCGATGCCGGAGCGGGCGACCGGCGCGGCGCTGCGCATGGCGGCGCGGCTCGGCTTCGAGGGCCGACTGTCGCTCGCCCGCCGCCTCGAGCTCGAAGCGGTCCCGGCCTGGTTGTCGGTGTGGGTCGACGTGGCCGACGATCTGGCCGCGGTGGCGCTGCTCGGCGGCGACGGCGCCGGCGAGGCGCAGGACCTGGCCGCCGCGGTGGTGCGGGTGCGCAAGCGCCTGGCCCGCAGCGCCCCGACCACCCGGCTCGGCCTGCGCCCGACGGTGGCCGCCACCAAGATCGAGGTGACCGGCAACGACGTGCGGGTGGTGCTGGTGGTCGGCCCGCGCCGGCTGGGCCAGCTGGTCGAGCACGTGATGGCGCGGCTGGCCGCGCCGGCCGCTGCAAGGGAGGGAGGGGGATCATGACCGCGTTTCTCGTCGAGCCGATCGATCATCCACCGTCGGGGGCGCGCCTCGAGGTGCCCGGCGACAAGTCGATCGGTCACCGCTCGCTTCTGTTCGGCGCCCTGTGCGACGGCGTGGTCGAGGTGAGCGGCCTGTCGGGCGGACAGGACAACGCGCGCACCCGCGCCGCGGTCGACGCGATGGGCGCGCGGGTCGACGAGCTCGGCCCCGGCCGCGTGCGCGTGCACGGCGTCGGCGTCGACGGCCTGCGCGCGCCGTCCGCCGACCTGGACTGCGGCAACTCCGGCACCAGCATGCGCCTCCTGTGCGGCCTGCTGGCCGGCCAGCGCTTCACCACCCGCCTGACCGGCGACCCGTCGCTGAGCGGGCGGCCGATGCGGCGGGTGGCCGAGCCGCTCGCGCAGATGGGCGCGCGGGTCGACGGAGCCAGCCGCGAGGGCCGGCCCGGCGAGATCTACCCGCCGCTCACGGTGCACGGCGTCGCCGGCGCGCTGCGCGGCATCGACATCTCGCTCGCGGTCGCCTCCGCCCAGGTGAAGAGCGCCATCCTGCTCGCCGGCCTGTACGCCGACGGCGCCGTGCGCGTGCGCGAGCCGGGCCCGTCTCGCGATCACACCGAGCGCATGCTCGCCCACCTCGGCGCGCCGCTCGAGGTCCTGTCCGACGGCCAGGTCGTGCTCGACGTGCGCGGGTGGGACCGCCGCCTCGCCACCGACGCGCTCGCGGTGCCGGGCGATCCGTCGTCGTCGGCGTTCCTGGTGGTCGCGGCGCTGGTGTCCGGCGCCGTGGAGGTCGAGGTCGCCGGTGTGTGCATGAATCCCACGCGGACCGGGTTCCTCGACGTGCTGGTCGAGCTGGGCGCCACGGTCGCGCGTCACCGCGAGCGCGAGGTCGGCGGTGAGCCGGTCGCCGACCTCGTCATCTCGGCGGCGACGAGCGGGTGGGACGGACTCCACGGTGCGGTGATGGCCGGCGCCACCACGGTCCGATCGATCGACGAGATCCCGATCCTCGCGGTCCTGGCCGCGCGGGCGGCCGGCACGACCGAGTTCCGCGACGCCGCCGAGCTGCGGGTCAAGGAGTCCGATCGCATCGCGACCACCTGCGCCATGCTGCGCGCGTTCGGCGTGGACGTCGAGGAGCAGCCGAGCGGCCTGTCGGTCAGCGGCCGCCCCGGCCAGCGCCTGCGCGCGGCCCGCATCGACTCCGCCGGCGATCATCGAATCGCCATGGCGGCGACGGTGGCCGCGCTCGCCGCCGATGGTCCGTCACGGATCGACGACGTCGACAACGTGGCGACCTCGTACCCCGGCTTCGCCGACGCGCTGAACCGCCTGGCCGGCCGCGCCGTGTGCACCGCCGCGGGGTGATGTCGCTTTCTTGCGCTGACGCGGCGCTCCATTGAACGCGTGTCGCCAGCTCGTCAACTGACCTTCCGACCTGGAAGGGCATATTCTTTGTACGAGGTGGCACGAAAGACAGGCAGCGGCGAGACGCCCAGCCAGCCAGCGACACAGGAGCTGGACGAGGCGGAGCTCGTGCGGGGCTGCCAGACCGGCGATCGTCCCTCGCAGGACGAGTTCTATCGCCGCTTCCGCCGCCAGGTCGCCGCCAACCTGTACCGCGTGCTCGGCCAGCGGGTCGACCTCGACGATCTGGTCCAGGACGTCTTCATCATCGCGTTCCGCGGCCTGTCGCGCTTTCGCGGCGACGCGCGCCTGTCGACCTGGCTGTACCGCATCTGCGTCAACGTCGCGCTCGGCCGCATCCGCAGCAAGGCCCGCCGCCCGCCTCCGGTGCTCATGGTCAACCCGGTGGCCGACGAGGTCGAGAGCTCGCCGCCCAGCCCGGAGCAGGCGCTGCGCCAGAAGCAGGACCGCGAGCGGGTCTATCGCGCGCTCGAGGCGATGCAGCCCAAGAAGCGCATCGTGCTCTACCTGCACGAGATCGAGGGCCTCGACCTGAAGGACATCGCCTACATCGTCGAGGCGCATCCGGTCACCGTGCGGACGCGCCTGTTCTACGCCCGGCGCGATTTCTACCGCCTGATCGCCGAGGACGGCGAGTGACCGCCGCGCGTCACGTCGCGCCCGAGCGGCTGATCGAGGTCGACGCCGGTCGGGCAAGCCCGCGCGAGACCGCCCGGGTCGATCGCCACGTCGCCGCCTGCGCGCGCTGCGCGGCGGCGCGCGAGCGGCTGGCCCGCGCCCGCGACGCGATGACCGACATCGCCGCGCAGCAGCCGCCCGAGCTGGGCTGGGACCACATCGGAGCGCGCGTCTACTGGTCGACCTCGTCGGCGCGCCACCGGGCGCTGCGCGAGGCGGAGCGGCCGTGGTGGCGAAGGCCGGCGGTCCTGGTCGTGGCGTCGGTCGGGCTGGCCGCGGCGACGACCGCCGCCCTGGCCCTGTGGCCCGCGGACCAGCGGCCCGGGGTCTCCGACGCCGCCGATCGCGCCGCGCCACCCCGCCCGCAGGCCCCCAAGGTCGTCGCCGGCTCGGCCACCGACCGGGCGCGCTCGATCCTTCGCGGCGTGGTCACCTTCGCCAGCGGCCAGGTCGCGCTCGACGGGACCGAGCCGCGCACCGACGGCGTCGAGCTCGGCGCGGTCCTGTCCAGCGAGGTGGAGATGGGCGCGCGCCTGCGAACCGGCGAGGGACGCCTGGTGATCCAGTTCGGCCAGGCCAGCGGCTTCGCGCTCGGCCCGCACTCGTCGGTGACGGTCGGAAGCTTCGACGACCGCGCGGTCGAGCTGGTGGTGTACGAGGGCGCGGTCGAGGTCGAGCTCTCCCACCGGCGCGCCGACCAGACCTTCGTGGTGGTGGCCGGTCATCACCGCGTCTCGGTGGTCGGCACCGCGTTCCAGGTCGCCCACCGGGCCGGCCAGGTCGACGTGGAATGCGCGCGCGGCCGCGTGATGGTCAGCGACGGGGCCAGCGAGGTGCCGGTGTCGGCCGGCGAGCAGCTGAAGGTGCTCGAGGAGGCGGTCCTGGCCCGCGCCCTGCGCCAGACGGTCGATCCACGCCGCCTCGCCGCGCTCGAGCGAAGCCTGGCCCGGCCGCTGCTGCCGGCCTGGACCGCGTCGCCCGCGCTGCTGGACACCAGCTCCACCGTCGAGCTGGCTGCGCCGGCCGGGCGCGCCGTGCGAGTCGACGGCGTCGAGGTCGGGGTCGGCACGTTCGCCCTGCGCGTCATGTCGGGTCGCCATCACCTCCAGGTGTCGAACGGCGCCGGCGGCTTCGGCCACGGCGCGTGGATCGACGCCGAGCCGCGCGCTCGCCATCGCGCGCGCGCCGGCCTCGACGGCGTCGTGCGTCTGCTCCGGTCCGGCACCGACGGCATCGCCGCGGGCGGACGCTCGCTCGAAGCCATGCGCGCGGGCGAGCCGGCTGCGGCGGCGCGCGCCCGCCGACTGCGCCGGCGTCAGCTCACCGCGGCGCTCGGCGGCAGCGCCCGCGCGCGCCAGTGCATGGTGCCGCTCGAGAAGCGCGACCTGGTGTCCGGCTCGAACGTTCTGTTCGACATCGGCTTCAATGCCGACGGCAGCCAGGGCCATCTGAACGTCATACGAAGCAACGTCCCGCCGGATGTCGAGCGCTGCCTGCGCGCGGTCGTGGACGAGGTCCAGCTGCCCGACGGACCGGCCGCGACCGTTCGCTTCGAGCTGGCTTTCTAGCCAGCACGCTCTGCCCACATCGCACCCGCTCGCCGCTCATCGCAGGACACGCCGAACGCTCCGCGCGATCCAGTGCACCCCGGTGTTCTGCAGCGCGACTGGAATGCACACGATTGGGGTGCCCGACGCGTGAGTGGGGGGTAATTTTCGGTTGTTCGCAGACACGTGCGGCTGATAACTTCAACAATTCGGTGGGGACTCGAAGCCGACGAGCAGTGGGAGGCGAGCTGAGGTGAAGGATCTCGAGGTTCGCTTCGAGACCGGCCGCGAGGTTCTCAACGCCTACTGGGGCTACCTGTCGGACGGCGGTCTCATCATCCCGGATCAGGGACATCTCGTGGTCGGCGATCCGGTCGCGCTGTGTGTCCGTATCGAGTCTTCGCGCGCAACCTATTCGCTGTGCGGCAGGGTCGTGCGGTGCGATGCCGCTGCAGGACGGGCAGTGATCGCGTTCAGTCCCGGCGAGCCGCAGGACATGCTCTTGACCGATGCGCTGGCGGACGCCGAGCACGTGCCAGCCCGCCGCGCCCGCCGCTTCCGGGTGAGGCTGGAGGCGCGCGTGCTCGATGCCTCGAGCGCGATCGATCCGGTCGAGGCGCAGCTGGTCGACCTCAGCGAGTACGGCTGCTGCTTCCGCATCGACGGGGAGGCGCAGGCCGATCTGCCAGTCGGGACCGCGGTCGAGATCGCGGCCGAGGAGTTCGCGATCGGCGGCCGCGTGGTGTGGATGCGTCACACCGAGCGCGGCGTCGCCTTCGTGGCCCAGGACGTCGCCTCCTCCAGCTCCGCGCTGGAGGGCGTCCGAGAGTTCCTGCGCCGCCTGGCCGCCTGAGCCCGCCCGGGGCCCGGACAGCGGGGGTGTCCTCGCTCAGAGCTGGCCGTGGTCCAGGCAGGTCGGCAAGTCGGCCGCGCGCCCGGCCGCCGCGCGCCCGCGCAGCTCGTCGCACGTCGCGGCCTCGATGCAGGCCAGCGCGCTCTCGAACTGCTCGTCCGGCAGGGCGCCGACCCGGGCCACGCACGCGGCCCAGTCGAAGCAGCAGCTCGGGTCCGCTTCCGGGTTGGCCACCGGGATGGCGCCGCACTGAGCGAGCCGCCAGCACGCGTCCTCGGCGCCGCTCAGCGCGGCCGGGCCGCACTCGGTCAGCGAGCCGCCGGCCTCGGCGCAGCGGTCATGCGAATCGACCGGCTTGGTGCCGTCGATGCCGCATGCCCAGCCCGCGCAGAGCAGGGCGGCGAACGTCGCCATCGCGGAGCGGCGACCCATTGCTGGCGCAGTGTACCACGCCGATCGACCGCGCCCAGTCACCCCGGCGAGGGCGGGAGCGCCCCGCCGCTCAGGCCGACGGTCGCCGGACCAGCGACGACAGCGGCACGTCCGGCAAGCTGTCGGCGAGGAGCTCCGAGACGTCGCGCACGGTCACGCGCTCGTCGGCGTCGCGCGCCTTCACCCCGTCGGTGATCATGATGTTGCAGAACGGGCAGGCCACCGCGATCGCGTCGGCGCCGGTGGCGAGCAGCTCGTCGGTGCGGTTCTCGTTGACCCGCGGCGAGTCCTCTTCCATGAACATCCGCGCGCCGCCCGCGCCGCAGCAGAAGCCGTGCTGCTTGCGACGGGCCGGCTCGGTCATGCCGCGCGGCAGGTCGAGGCTGGCCAGGATCGCGCGCGGCGCCTCGAACTCGCCGTTCCAGCGGCCCAGGTAGCAGCTGTCGTGGTAGGTGACGCTCTTTGCGACCTGCTTGTCCGGCACCAGGCGGCCCTCCTCGACCAGCCTGGCCAGGAGCTGGGTGTGGTGGACCACCTCGTAGTTGCCGCCGAACTGAGGGTAGTCGTTGCGGAGGGTGTGCAGGCAGTGCGGACAGGACGTGACCACCTTGATCACCCCGGTCGCGTTCAGGGTCTCGATGTTCGCCTCGGCCTGCATCTGGAACAGCATCTCGTTGCCGGCTCGCCGCGCCGGATCGCCGGTGCAGCCCTCGGCGTGGCCGAGCACCGCGTAGCTCACCCCGGCCGCGTCGAGCAGCTTCACCATCGCGCGGGTCTGCTTGATGATGCGGTTGTCGAACGCGCCGGCGCAGCCGACCCAGAGGATGTACTCCGGGGCCGGGTTCTCCTCGATGGTCGGCACCTCGAGCCCGTCGGCCCAGTCCATCCGCTTCTCGTTCGAGATGCCCCACGGGTTGGACTGGCGCTCGATGTTGCGAAAGGTGCGGCCCAGCTCGGCCGGGATCCGCTCCTGGGCCAGGACCAGGTTCTGACGCATCTGGATGATCTTGAGCGGGTGCTCGATGAAGACCGGGCACACCTCCTGGCATGCGCCGCAGGTGGTGCATGCCCACAGCGTCTCGTCGGCGATACGCCCGCCGACCATGGGCGGCATCGCCTCGATCCGCTGCTCGACGTCGGCCAGCCGCACGTCCAGCTCGGCCCGGTCGTGCCCCGACATGCCCTCGGCGCGGGCGCGCAGCCCGTCGCGCTCGGTGTACAGCGCGTCCCGATCGATCATCTCGTAGCGGATGTCGTGGATGAGCTGCATCGGCGACAGGTTCTTGCCGGTGTTGTAGGCCGGGCAGTAGTTGGAGCAGCGCGCGCACTCGGTGCACGCGTAGGTGTCGACCAGCGACTTCCACGAGAACTGCTCGAACCGCCCCACGCCCCACTGGTTCTCGTCCTCGAGGTCGAGTTTGGGCAGGTCCATCTTTCGGGCCGACAGGTTGCGCAGGAAGATGTTGGGCAGCGCCCCGAGCAGGTGGATGTGCTTGGAGTAGGGCAGGTAGTTTAGGAAGGTCAGGAGGACGCCGGTGTGCAGCCAGAACGCGGCGCTCGCGCCCCGCTCCGCGCTGCCCGGGTCGATCGGCATGAGCGCGCGCGAGACCAGCGCCGACAGCGGCGACCCGGCCGGCAGCGCGGCCCCCTCGGCCAGCGCGATCGCGCCGTGGAACCCGTGGTAGAGGAAGTGGGTCACCATGAGCGCGCCGATCGCGCCGAGGATGACGCCGGCGTCCAGGTTCATCGGGATGAGGCGCGGGCGGATGACGATGCGGCGAAACAGCGCCCACCCGATCATCGCCAGCACGACCCCGTTGAAGACGTCGATGAGCGAGGTGAGCCCGGTGTAGAGCGGCCCGGGCATGAACAGGCCGAGGCTGAAGGCCGGCAAGATGCCGCTGACGACCAGCTCGACGGTCCCGATGGTGATGAGCAGGAAGCCCCAGAAGATGAACAGGTGGTGCTTGCTGGTCAGGTGCTGGGGCCCCTCCTCGGCGACCTTCTTCTGGCCGAAGAAGTAGACGAGGACCGAGACCAGCCGCGCGGGCAGCTGGTCGAGGCGGGGCCGGGGGTCGGCGGCGCCGCGACCGGCTGCCCGCACCATCGCGTAGATGGTGCGGCCGAAGGCGGCGGTGGCCAGGGCGAGGAGAACGCCGAAGATGACGGGTCGCATCGGGCAGCCCGCTCATACCACAGGCCGCCGTGCGCCCGCCTCGTACCCCCCGTCGATACGCGCGACAAGTTACGCACTTGGTGGCAGTGCAAAGCAAAGTGCGCAACCCGGTGCGAATCAGCTTGCGCAGGTGAGCAACTGTATTCCAGAATGCTTACATTCGCCGTTTTTCCCGTCGCCATGCCGAGCACTGATACCGACCGATGACCTCCACGAGCCCCACGGCCGCCCCGAGCGCCTCCTCCCGCCACAACGTCCTGGTCCTCAGCGACCTCCACCTGGGCGAGGACCTGTCGCCGGCGGCCACCGAGGCCACCCGGCTGCACGTGGACATCGTCGAGCGCCAGCTGGTCCAGTTCATCCGCCACTACACGCGCCGGCGCGAGGAGGGCAGGCCCTGGCGCCTGGTCTTCAACGGCGACCTCATCGACTTCCTGGCCATCGCGATCGGCCCCGACCACCCGGACTTCACCTTCCTCTCGGCGCGTCCGTCGCCGGAGGAGCACAAGTACGGCCTGAAGCGCACCGCCAAGAGCGCGGTCGCGGTGGTGGACGAGGTGGCCCGCCGCCACGCCGAGATCTTTCGCGCCATTGCCCGGTTCCTGGCCCGCGGTAACCGGGTCGACCTGGTCTGCGGCAACCACGACGCCGAGCTGACCTGGCCGTCTGTACAGGCCGCCTTTCGCGCCGGCGTCTCCCGCGCCTGGAGCTCTCTGCCCGACGCGGCCCGGCCGGGCGCACCGACCGGCGACGAGCTGGTCCGCGGGATCGAGTTCCACCCCTGGTTCTTCTACGAGCCTGGCGCGCTGTGGATCGAGCACGGCCACCAGTACGACGAGTGCTGCTCGTTCGAGCACTTGCTCGATCCGCGCCGGCCCGGTGGCGACGACCTGGTCATGAACGTCGACAACGCCGGGACGCGATACGTGAACAACCGGGTGGCCGAGGCGGAGGAGAGCTGGTCGATGGCCGGCTATCTCCGCTTCGGCGCCGGGCTCGGGTTGCGCGGGTTCTTCCGCCTGACCACCGCGTATGCCAAGTTCCTGGCGGTGATGCTGGCCGCGTGGCGACACGGGCGCGCCCGCCCGAGCGTCATGCAGGAGCGTCGCGACAGCCACCGCAGTCGCCTCCGCCAGCTGTCGGTCCGCTGGTCGGTGCCGGAGGAGACCCTCCTCGCGCTCGACCGCGAGCACCGCCCGCCGGTGGTAGGCCACCTGCAGCGCCTGCTCTCGGTGCTCATGCTCGATCGCGTGGTGCTCTACGTGGGCGCCCTCGTGATCGCCGCGGCCGCCCTGACCAGGCTCGACATGCCGTACGGCGTCGCGGTGGCGGCCGGCGCGGCGGTCGCGGCGATCGGCATCGTCCGCTTCCTCAGCCGCGATCGGCTGCGCGATCCAGCCGAGCTCCTGGCCCTGGCCGGCGCCCGCATCGTTCAGCACATCGACGCGCGCTTCGTCGTGATGGGCCACACCCACGAGCCGGTGGCCGAATCGGTCGGCGAAGGCCGCATGTACTTCAACACCGGCACCTGGGTGCCGAGCGGCCGGCCCGGCCTGCTGCGCGCCTTCACTCACCTGGTGGTTCGCCAGCGCGCGACCGGGCCGACGGCGCAGCTCTGCCAGTGGCGCGACGGCATGAGCCGGTCGTTCACGCCGGGCTGGCGTCCGGCGCGCGTCTCCGCGGCCCCGGTCCCGGCTGCTCAGCCGGTCCCCGCGTCGCCCGAGCCAGCGGCGGTGGCGGCGGTCGAGGGGCTGGCAGGGGCGGCGGCGGCGGCAGGGGCGGCGGTCGCGGCGGCTGCCTCCCAGGCGGCGTCATCGGCTGGCGCGGGAGCCGGCGCTCCCGCGAGCGCGCGCGCGGCCCGCATCGACTGACCGGACTGGCTGCTCGGATTTTCGGGCGGCCCTCGAATTCCGGACGGCGGTGACGCAGTTGCTCCCTGATCCGGGGGGCCACTCACCACCATGTGGTCAGATGACACCGCCTGGTGAGACCGCGGCGTCTCGTTCGGTGAGGCCTTGCTTCGCAAGCGAGTCGCGCGCTTCGCCCGCGGGATGCTGATCGACTCACGCCGCGTGGCAGGCCGTGGCCATCGACTGCGCTCGGGAACCGGGAGCTGGGCTGAACTCGCCTCTCCAGAAGCGTGAGCCAGCTTTCGGGCTCTCGATGGTTCTCGGCATCACGCACATCACTGGGCAAGAAGCGGGCAAGAACCCGGAGATGGCCGATCTCAGGTTCAGCAAGCGGCACTCACCTTGCAGCCGAGCCGCGCGACCTCCTCGAGACTGCGCAGCGACGCGTCGCACGAGAAGGGTCGACTGAGGGACGCCGAGCCTCCGTCCCGGAACCTGCTCGGTTCTAAAGCTCGCTCGAAAGGGAGGAACGATGATGGTGCGCACCGCTCTAGGCGCAGCGCTGGCCTTGTGCCTGGCGTCTGCCTGTTCGCAGGATGATCCATCCCCTGATCCGGATCAGGGGCCCGATACAGGGGGGGATCCGGATCAGGATCCGGGAGATCCAGGTGGTGGTGGCGGCGGTGGCGGCGGCGGTGGCTCGCCGATCGCGCGCGGGATGGTCCGCGGCGGCCAGCTCCACCACGCAGACCTGGCGGCTCCGCTCGGCGCCAACGCCGACGCCGTCATGTTGCTCGGCGCGGTCGAGAACGACCTGCGCGGCCGCGTCGGAGCGCTCGCGCCGGAGAACTTCGCGGTGCGCGGGCAGTACGCCAGCACCTCGCCCGGCGGCGCGCGCCTTCGCAACGTCGACATGGTGCAGCGGATCAACGGCGTGCCCGTGCACGGCACGTACCTCCAGCTGACCGTGCGTGAGGACGGCGGCGCGGCCAGCGTGGTCGGCTCCGCCTTCCGCGTGTACCGCCGCCCCGACGTGAACACGGCCCCGTCGGTGACTGCCGAGGCCGCCCTCAGCCTCGCCCGCCGGTCGCTGCGCCTGGCCGCTGACGCCCCGATGATCGGCCAGGAGCTCCAGGTCCGCGAGATGGCGGGCGTGCTCCAGCTGGTGTGGGCGACCGCGGTGCGCGGCTCGCACTCGCGCGCGCTGGTCATCGCCAGCGGCGCCGGCGCCGGCCGGGTGGTGAACTTCGACGAGCGCATCTACGAGACGACCGGCAACGTGTCCGGCTTCTTCGTGACCGGCGGCGCGCCGGGTGGGCTCGGGGTGGTCAACCAGGACGGCCTCAACACCCTCGACGTGACGGCCCCGTCCGGCTCGACCCAGACCGACGCCGAGGGCAACTACGTGCTCGACGTGCCGGCGACCGAGACGATCTCGGCCACCCTGAGCGGCCGGTCCTCGATCGTGTTCGACGAGGCAATCCCGGTGCTGAGCGCGTCCGGCCTGGCCGGCCCGACCCTCGACCTCACCCTCGGCACCGCCGACGGCGGCGAGGAGACGCTGGCCCAGGTGACCGCGTACGTGTCCGTCGACCAGACCCGCGCCTTCGTCGAGGCCAACGGCGTCGGGCCCGACGTGCTCGGCGAGGCGCTCACCACCAACACCAACATCGCCGACGTCTGCAACGCCTTCTACTCGCCGTTCGACCGCAGCATCAACTTCTTCCACAGCGGCGGCGGCTGCAACAACAGCTCGACCGACAGCATCGCCACCCACGAGTACGGCCACTTCGTGGACGACTCGCTGGGCGGCATCACCGAGGGCGGGCTGAGCGAGGGCTGGGGCGATCTCCTGTCCTGCTACCGCCTCGGCATCCCGGAGCTCGGCTTCGACCTGTTCCCGGGCGAGGCGCTCCGCAACTGCGAGAACGACTACGTGTTCCCGCCCGACGGCAACGACGAGGTCCACAACCTGGGCCAGGCCTGGATGGGCTTCGGCTGGCTCGTGCGCCAGGGCCTCATCGCCAAGTACGGCGACGTCGACGGCGAGGCGCTGGCCCGCGCGCTGGTGCTGCCGTCGCTGCCGTCGAACGCGGCCGACATCCTGGCGGCGGTCCGCGAGGTGTTCCTGCGCGACGACGACGACGGTGATCTGACCAACGAGACGCCCAACTGGGACGTCCTCTATCCGGCCGCGCTGCACCACGGCCTCACGATCGCGATCGAGACCGACGTGATCGCCCCGTCCGGCGTGACCGACCTGGCCGCCACCTCGGTGGGCGCCACCAGCGTGACCCTGTCCTGGACCGCGCCCGGCGACGACGCCAACGAGGGCAGCGCGGCGTCCTACGACGTCCGGTTCTCGACCGCGCCGATCACCCCGGAGAACTTCTCGGCCGCCACCGTGGCGATCGGCGCTCCGGCCCCGGGCCCGGCCGGTACCCCGCAGTCGATGACGGTCACCTCGCCGCCCGCCACCACCCTGTTCTTCGCGCTGGTCGCGCGCGACGAGCAGTTCAACAGCTCGCCCATCTCCAACGTGGTCGAGGCGACCACGCTCGAGGGGACGACGATCTACCAGGAGGGCGCGGAGAACGGCCTCGGTGACTACACCGCGACCGGCCTGTGGCACGTCACCCAGCGCCAGGCGTCCGAGGGCATCCAGTCGTTCTGGTACGGCCAGGAGGACACCGGCAACTACGACACCGGCGACCGTACGTTCGGCTCGCTGGTCTCGCCGCCGATCGACCTCGGCGACGCGGCCGACCCGGTCCTGTCGTTCGGGCAGTTCGTGGACGTCGAGGCGGGCGACACGTTCGACCTCATCAGCACCACCGTCACCGACGTGGAAGACCCGGCCAACACGGTCACCTTCGGCAAGGACACCGGCTCGACCGGGGGCGCGTTCGCCTTCCGCGTCCTGCCGCTGACCCAGTTCGCCGGCCGCACGGTGACGCTGTCGTTCGACTTCGACTCGGTCGACTTCCTGTTCAACGACACCGAGGGCTGGTACGTCGATGACATCCGCATCGTGGTCACCGGCGAGGAGTGCGCGCACGAGGTGTGCGAGGCGGGTGAGGCGCTCGAGCCGGGTTGCTCGGTCTGCGCGACCACCGTGTGCGACGTCGACGCGTTCTGCTGCGAGACGTTCTGGGATCGCATCTGTGTGCAGGAGGCCGAGGACCTTTGCGGCGAGACCTGCACCGGCTGCTCGCACGACCTGTGTGCCCAGGGCGACCCGCTCGAGGCGACCTGTGACGCGTGCGCGACCACCGTGTGCGACGCAGATCCGTTCTGCTGCGACAACGCGTGGGACGCGCGCTGCGTGACCGAGTCGACCCAGCTGTGCGGGCTCGAGTGTGCCGAGTGCACTCACGACCTGTGCGACGCGGGCGGCCCGCTGTCCTCGACCTGTGATCCGTGTGCGGCGGCGGTGTGCGAGAACGACCCGTACTGCTGCGGCACGGCGTGGGACGATCGCTGCGTCGAGGCGGTGCCCGACGTGTGCGGCCTGACCTGCGACGGCGCTCGCTAGTCGAGGAAGCTGCGACCTGAAGCAGCGGGGCTGCTTGACAGCCCCGCTGCTTCTCTCCAAGCTCCCGCCCCGTGAGCGCTACACCGAAGGGATACGATCCGGAGCTGTACCAGATGCGCCACAGCGCCTCGCACGTGATGGCGCAGGCGGTGCTGGAGCGGTTCGGCGGGGCTGGCCCGGTGCACTTCGCCGGCGGGCCTCCCATCGAGCACGGCTTCTACTACGACTTCGAGCTGCCCCGGCCGGTCGAACCGGACGACATCACGTGGCTCGAGCAGCGGATGAAGGAGATCATCCGCAAGGACCACCCGTTCCAGCTGGCCGAGGTGAGCCCGGACGAGGCCCGCGAGCTGTTCCGCGACCAGCCGTTCAAGATCGAGCTGATCGACGGCCTGACCGGCGGCAAGCTCGACGAGGACGGCAACCCGATCGAGGGAGCGCGCGGTCCGGTCCGCATCACCACCTACCAGCACGACAGCTTCCGCGACCTGTGCCAGGGGCCGCACGTCGAGCGGACCAGCCAGCTCAACCCCGACGCGCTCAAGCTGCTCCACTCGGCCGGCGCGTACTGGCGCGGCGACGAGCGGCGCCCGATGCTGCAGCGGATCTACGGGACGATCTGGCGGACCAAGGAGGAGCTCGACCGCTACCTGTGGGCGCGCGAGGAGGCGGAGAAGCGCGACCACCGGCGGCTGGGCAAGGAGCTCGAGCTCATCCACTTCGATCCGACCGCGCCCGGTATGCCGTACTGGCTGCCCAGGGGCACGCGCCTGTTCAACACCCTGGTCGACTTCTCGCGCCGCGAGCACGAGAAGCGCGGCTACCAGGAGATGATGGCGCCGCTGCTCAACGACAAGAGCCTGTGGGAGACCTCGGGCCACTGGGAGCACTACAAGGAGAACATGTTCGTCGTCCCGCTCGACGAGCACCGGACCTACGGCCTCAAGCCGATGAACTGCCCCAACGCGATGGTGGTGTTCCGGCTGAAGAAGCGCAGCTACCGCGAGCTGCCGCTCCGCCTGGCCCACACCGACGTGCTGCACCGGCACGAGCGGTCGGGGACCATGCACGGCCTCCTGCGGGTGCAGAAGTTCCAGCAGGACGACTCCCACATCTTCGTGGCCGAGGACCAGATCGAGGAGGAGTTCGGCCGGGTGTTCGACCTGGCCAACTTCATCTACGACGCGTTCGGGCTGACCTACACCATCCGCATGGGCACCCGCGGCGCGGGCTTCCTCGGCGAACCGGAGACCTGGGACCGCGCCGAGCAGATGCTCGAGCGGACCCTCGATCACTACCTGCCCGGCAAGTACCGGATCGAGGAAGGCGAGGGCGCGTTCTACGGGCCCAAGGCCGACATCCTCATGCAGGACGCGCTCGGCCGCGAGTGGCAGCTCGGCACCATCCAGCTCGACTACCAGCTGCCGGGCCGGTTCGGCTGCAAGTACGTCGACAAGGACGGCAGCGAGAAGACCCCGGTCGTCATCCACCGCGCGCTGTTCGGCTCGCTCGAGCGCTTCATCGGCGTCCTCATCGAGCACACCGCCGGGGCGTTCCCGGTGTGGCTGGCGCCGACCCAGGTGATGATGATCCCGGTCACCGACGGCCAGGTGGAGTACTGCCGCCAGGTCGCGGCCGACCTGTATGCCCGCGGCCTCCGGGTCGAGGTGGACGACTCCAGCGAGCGGATGCAGGCCAAGATCCGCGGCGCCCAGATGCAGAAGGTCCCCTACATGCTGGTGGTCGGCAAGCGCGAGGCGGCCAACCAGACCGTGGCGGTCCGCCTGCGCAGCGAGGAGAACCTGGGCGAGATGACCGTCGAGGCGTTCGCGGCCCGCGCGCAGGGCGTGATCAGCGAGCGGCGCGGCCTGTAGGGCGGGCGATCGGCCGCTACGTGCGGCTGACCGAGAGGCTGTCCTCGCGCAGGTAGTCCTTCTTCTTGCCGGACGCCTCGCAGGCCAGCCGGGCCGCGCACCAGCCGGCCGCCATCTCGCCCTCGAGGCCGAGGCCCGGCAGGGTCTGGCTCGAGGCGATGGTGAACTGCTTCATGCCGACCTGGTAGGTGAGGCCGGCGACGCCCAGCAGCGGCTCGGGCGGCAGGCGCCACAGCGAGCGGGGCGGGACCGGATGCGACAGCTCGGCATGCACGGCGGGGCCGCCGTGCGGCGCCTCGGGGCGGACCGACTCGTGCGGCGAGTGGACCAGGCGGACGTGCTCGGCGTAGAAGGGCATCACCTCCTCGAGCCGCTCGCGCATCCCGACCCGCAGCGCCGCCAGCGCCGCGTCGAGCGCGTTCACCTGGGGGACCGGGCAGACCGCCTGCACGGTGACCACCACGCGCCCCTCGGCGTCCGGCTGATCCGCGAACAGCGCGAACGCGTTGGTGCCGCCCAGCGGCGCGGCCGGGTCGAGCAGGACCAGCGCGTTGGAGCCGAGCCCCTCGGGCACGCCGATCGCGTCGATCACGAGGTTGAGCGTGTAGCGGTAGGCGCCGATCTGGATCGTCTCGGCCACCTCGGTCAGCCGCCGGCGCAGCTTGCGGTCCGCCATGTCGGCCAGATCGGCGACCGGCATCGCGGCGATCACGTGGCCGGCGCCGAGCTCCTCGCCGCCGATCAGGCGCACGCCGGTGACCTTGCCCCACGAGGTGACCAGCGACTCCGGCTCCACGATCCGGACCTCGCCGTTGTGGCTGGCGAACTTGTCGAGGAAGATGGCGCGCAGCGCGTCCCAGTCGCCGGGCAGGTGGGCGATGCCCTGGCGCCACTCGGCGAACGCGCGCGCGCGCGCGACCGCGGTGAGCTCGGCCGGATCCGCGTTGGTGCCGAACACCGCGGGCAGGGACAGGAGCGCGCGGACCAGCGGGCTGTCGAGGCCGGCCTCCCACTCGTCGGCTGCCTCCATCACGCGCCCGGCCGCGCGGCCCAGCTCGCGCCGCTCCCAGAACCCGGTCGGCGGCACGGGCACGTCGAGCGCGAAGATCGGCTCGAGCAGGGCCGCCACCTGGGCGGCGCGCTCGCTCGCGACCGCCAGGCCGCTGGCGTGGCCCAGCTCGCGCTCCGCCTCGCGCGCCAGCGCGGCGTCGTCGATGTCGATGGCCAGGCGCACGTCGGGCGCGAGCAGCTGGAACGCGGGCTGCGGGTGGAACAGCTTGCGCTTGAGCAGGTGCTGGAAGTGGAGCTCGTCGAGCACGCGGCGGGTCGTCCCGCCGCCCAGGCCGACCAGCGGCAGCGGCTCGATCGGCAGGCGATGGGGGCCGAGCTGGTAGCTGGTCGTCGATCGACCGGAGATCGCGTAGAGGACCCGCATCCCGCGCCGGGCGCACAGGGTCGCCGCCACCATGCCGCTGAAGTCGTCGCCGAGGACGATGAGGTCGTAGTGGTTGGTCGGCATGGCGATGGAGGACGACTGGTCTACCCCGGCAGGATCTGCACCCTCCGGCCCTCGATGCGCAGGCGGCCGGCGGCGAGCAGGCGGGCCGCCTCGGGCAGGAGCGCGTGCTCGTGGGCGCGGATCCGCTCGTGCAGGCTGGCCTCGTTGTCATCGTCGACCACCGGGACCACCGCCTGGAACACGATCGGGCCGGTGTCCACGCCGCTGTCGACCAGGTGCACGGTGCAGCCGGTCATCTTGACCCCGTAGTCGAGCGCCTGGCGCACCGCGTAGACCCCGGGGAAGGCGGGGCACAGCGCCGGATGGGTGTTGAGGATGCGCAGCGGGAACGCGCCGACGAAGTGATCGGTCAGGATGCGCATGAACCCGGCCAGCACCACCGCCTCGATGTCGGCGCTGCGCAGCTCGATGAGCAGCGCGTCCTCGAAGCTGCGCCGGTTGGGGTGACGCGTGTGATCGATGAGCACGGAGCGCACGCCGGCGGCGGCGGCGCGGGCCAGCGCCGGAGCGCCGGGCCGGTTGCACACCACCAGCGCGATCTCGGCGGGGGCGAGCGCGCCGCGCTGCTGGGCGTCGATCAACGCCTGCAGGTTGGAGCCCTGACCGGAGGCGAGGACGGCGAAGCGCATCCGTCCCATCCTCACACGAACGTCACCTGGGCGGCACCGGGTGCGCGCCGGCGTACCGCGCCGACCACCGCGGCCGGCTGGCTCGCGGCGGCGAGCGCGGCGATCGCCCGGTCGGCGTCGGCCGGCGCCACCGCGACCACCATGCCGAGCCCGAGGTTGAAGGTGCGCCGCATCTCCTCCTCGGCCACGCCGGCCGAGGCGATGAGCGAGAAGACTGCCGGCACCTCCCAGGTGCGCGGATCCAGCTCGATGGCGAGGTCGTCGCGGCGCAGCATGCGCGGCGGGTTCTCGATGAGGCCGCCGCCGGTCACGTGGGCCGCCCCCTTGAAGCGAACCCCGGCCTCGCCCAGCGCGGCCAGCGGACGCGCGTAGAGCCGGGTCGGGCGCAGGAGCTCGTCGGCCACGCTGGTCCCGTGCAGCTGGGCCGGCCGATCGGCGTAGGCGAGGCCGAGGCCCTCGAGCAGGACCTTGCGCGCCAGCGAGTGGCCGTTGGAGTGAAGCCCCGACGACGGCAGGCCGAGGAGCGCGTCGCCGACCTCGATGTCGCGGCCGTCGCGCAGGTCGCCGCGCTCGACCACGCCGACGCAGAAGCCGGCCAGGTCGTACTCCGACTCGGCGTAGAGCCCGGGTAGCTCGGCGGTCTCGCCGCCGAGCAGCGCGCAGCCGGCCTCGCGGCACGCCGACGCGATGCCGCGCACCACCTCCTCGGCGACGTCGACGTCGAGCCGCGCGGTGGCGAAGTAGTCGAGGAAGAACAAGGGCTCGGCCCCGGTCACGGCCACGTCGTTGACCGACATGGCGACCAGATCGACGCCGACCGTGTCGTGCCGCCCGGTCGCGAAGGCGGTCTTCAGCTTGGTGCCGACCCCGTCGGTGCCGCTGACCAGGACCGGGTCGCGGTAGCGCCCGGGGATGCCGCACAGCCCGGCGAACCCGCCGATCCCGCCCATCACCTCGGGTCGGGTGGCGGCGGCGGCGAGGGGGCGGATCCGCTGGACCAGGCGATCGCCAGCGTCGATATCGACGCCGGCGTCCTTGTACGTCCAGCCCATCGGCGCGAGGTTGCCCGCCGCCCGCCCGGGCGGTCAAGGCGAAACGCTGCGCTTCGCCCCGAGCGCCGGTGTTACGATGGGCGACCGACGTTGACAGGTCGTCCCGCGCAGCCTCTCGTGGTGGATCTCGTGGTCGTTGCGCGCAACTGCGCCGGATCGCTCGGTCCCACTCTCGCCGCGCTGCCGCCGCGCGAGCTTCGCTCCGTCGTGGTGGTCGACAGCGGCTCCACCGACGCCACGCCGCTGGTGGCGCGCGACGCCGGCGCGGTGCTCCTGCACGAGCGCGGCGCGGGCTACGGCGCCGCCTGCCGCCGCGCGGTCGCCCACCTCGAGACGCTGCCGCGCCCGCCCGATGCGGTCGCCTTCATGACCGGTGACGGCTCCAACGATCCGGCCGATCTACCGGCGCTGCTGTCGCCGATCCGCGCCGGCAACGCCGAGCTGGTCCTCGGCGTGGCGGCGGCCGGCGCGTCGGCTGGCGCGGCCGACCGGGTCGCGCTCGGCCTCATCGGGTTGCTCTACCGCCAGCGTTTCGGCGGGCTGGGCGCCTTCCGCGCGGTCCGCTTCCCGGCGCTGGTCGCGCTCGGCCTCAGCGACCGCGGCGACGCGTGGAACGTGGAGATGCAGGTCAAGGCGGTGCGCCTGGGCCTCCGCATCGCCGAGGTGCCGGTGTCGGTGCGCCCGGTCCATCTCCCGCCCGGGTCGCGCGCCGGTGAGCTGCGGCAGGCGGTGTCGTCCACCGGGCGCCGGCTGTTCCAGATCCTCCGCCACGCCACCGCTCGCTGAGCGGTTGTCGGCCCACCGTCCGGTGAGACATACTCGCAAGGCGAGGGGGGCGGATGTCCGACTTCGGACTGCTCGAGCGCTACGTCTACGAGTACGAGCCCGGGACGGTGGTGTTCCGGGAAGGGGAACCCGGCCGCCAGATGTACGTCATCCAGAGCGGCAAGGTCGAGATCAGCCGCGAGATCGGAGCGCGCCACCAGGTGCTCGCGGTCCTGCCGGCCGGCGAGTTCTTCGGCGAGATGGCGATCATCAACGACCGCCCGCGCTCGGCCACCGCCACGGTGCGCGAGCAAGCCCGCCTCCTGGTCATCGACGACAACACCTTCGAGGCGATGCTGAGCCGCAAGGCCGAGATCGGGGTGCGGCTCATCAAGGTGCTGGCCGCGCGGCTGGAGCGGGCCAACCAGCAGGTCGAGCTGCTGCTGCTCCGCCACTCGAACCACCGCGTGGTGCAGTGCCTGCGCCGGCTGGCCGAGGAGTTCACCGTGCCGGGCGCGGCGGCGGTCTACATCCCGCTGCCCCACACCGAGATCGCCCACCGGGTGGCGCTGCCGGCCGACGAGGTGATGGACATCCTGCAGCGCCTGGCTCTGGCGCGCCTGGTGGTCCATTCGTCGGAGGCGAGCCTCGACGGGGACGGCTATCTGGTGCCCGAGGTGGGCCGGCTGCTCGAGTTCCTCGAGTTCCTCGAGCTGCGCGATCGCTTCAGCGACTGAGACCCGTCAGGCGGCGATGACGCCGTCGCGGATCTCGATCGCCTTGCGCACGAGGCGCGAGCGGTCGTCGTTCTTGGAATGGATCAGGGTCTCGATCTCGGGAGCCATCTGGCGCAGCTCCTTGGCCAGCTCGAGAGGATCCTTTCCGGTCAAGATCGACGAGATGAAGACCACCAGAAAGGCCCCCTCCCAGATCTGACGGACCGCCTCGGAGGCCGAGTCGGCCTGGACCACCCGGAAGCCCTCAGCGTCGAGTGCGCGGGCTAGTTCCTCGCGATCACTCGCGATCTCATCGACAATCAGGACCCGGTCGGCAGACTGTTCACTCATGTCGCGTCCAAAAGCAGGAGGCCGAGATCACCGCACCATCGTCTAAGATTCGACAAGCACTCTGTTTTTCATATCAGACTTGCCAGCCGCGCGGAAGAAAAATGGCTGCCCTTCCTCGGCGCCGGTTGCGCGGTTCGCCTGTTATTGGGTAGAAGGGCCACCGATGGCCTGGTGGGCGCGCAAGAAGGGGCTGAAGGCCGAACAGAAGAAGTCTGTCCCCAAGGGGCTGTGGGTCAAGTGCGACTCTTGTAGCCAGCTCCTGTTCGAAGGAGAACTCGACGAAAGTCTTCAGGTTTGCCCGAAATGCGGGTTCCACATGCGGATGCCCACGGCAGCCCGCATGGCCATGATCATGGACGAGGATTCGTTCGTGGAGTCGGACGCCGCGCTCGAATCGACCGATCCGCTGGACTTCCGCATCAACGGGGTGAGGTACCGCGATTCGCTCAAGGCGAGCGCCAAGAAGGCCGGGCCGGCCGACGCGTACGTGTCCGGCACCGGGACGATCGAGGGACATCCGGTCGAGGTCGGGTTCTTCGCGTTCGAGTTCATGGGCGGCTCGATGGGGTCGGTGGTCGGCGAGAAGATCGCGCGCCAGTTCGAGCGCTCGTTCGAGTCGGGCCGGCCGTCGATCGTGTTCTCGGCGTCGGGCGGCGCGCGCATGCAGGAGGGCGTGCTGTCGCTCATGCAGATGGCCAAGACCTCGGCGGCGCGCTCGCGCCTGCGCGAGGCGTCGATCCCGTACATCTCGGTGCTCCTGCATCCGACCACCGGCGGTGTGGCCGCGTCGTTCGCGATGCTGGGCGACATCATCCTGGCCGAGCCGAACGCGCTCATCGGCTTCGCCGGCCCGCGCGTCATCGAGCAGACCATCCGCCAGCAGCTGCCCGAGGGATTCCAGCGCTCGGAGTTCCTGGTCGAGCACGGCATGCTGGACCAGATCGTGGAGCGCAAGAACCTGAAGGCCACGCTCGGCCGGATGCTGGCCTGGTTCGCCGGCGGCGCCAGGAACGGATCCTCGGCGGCCGCCGCCGGGTCGGATCCGCCGCAGTAGTCATGTCTGCCGCGGCCGACCACGAGCACGACCGCGATCGCGACTACGAGGTGCTCCTGGCGCGCCTCTACTCGGCGCAGCGCTTCGGGATGAAGCTTCAGCTGGATCGGATGACGAGCTGCCTGGAGCGGCTCGGCTGGCCGCAGTCGCGCTTCAGCGCGGTCATCCAGGTCGCCGGCACCAACGGCAAGGGGTCGACCACGGCGTTCACCGAGTCGATGCTGCGCGCCTCCGGTCTGCGCACCGGCCTGTACACGTCCCCGCACCTGTCGCGGCTGTCGGAGCGGTTCCGGGTCGGCGGCGAGGAGCTGGCTCCCGAGGCGCTGCTCGAGGCGGACCGCGCGGTGGCGTGCGCCGCGGCCGCGGCCGGGTTCGACCTGACGTTCTTCGAGCGGCTGACCGCGATGGCGGTGTGGGCGTTCTCGAACATGGGCGTGGAGGTGGCGGTGCTCGAGGTCGGCATGGGCGGGCGGCTCGACGCGACCACCGCGGTCGGCGCCGACGTGGCGGCGGTGACCGGGGTCGCGCTCGACCATCAGGAGCACCTGGGCGCGACGCTGGCCGAGATTGCCGGCGAGAAGGCCGGCATCTTCCGGCGCGGGCAGCTCGCGGTGGTGGGCGCGTCGGGTGAGGCGGAGGCGGTGCCGCTCCTCTGCAATCACGCGCGGCGCGCCGGGGTGGAGGCGCTGACCGTGATCGACGAGGCGGCGATCGCGGCGGTGCCGGATCAGCTCGGCCTCTTCGGCGCGCACCAGCGGGCCAACGCGGCCTCGGCGCTGGCGGTGGTCTCGCACCTGGAGGCGCGGCTCGGCCGGGCGATCCCGCCGGCGGCGCGCCGGCGCGGCCTGGCCGACTGCCGGCTGCTCGGCCGGATGGAGACGATCGGCGACGCGCCGCTGGTCGTGGTCGACGGCGCTCACAACCCGCAGGCGGCGCGGGCGCTGGCCGCGGCGGCGCGCGAGCTCAGACCGGCGGGGCGATGGGTGCTGGTGCTGGCGGTGTCGCGCGACAAGGACGCCGGCGCGATCGCGGCGGAGCTGGCCGGCTTGGCCGACGAGATCGTGGTGACCGAGACGGCCAGCGATCGCGCCCTCGCGGCCGGTGCGGTGGCCGACGCGGTCCGGGCCGCGACGCCGGATCGCCCGGTTCGGCGCGCCCCGGACGTGGCCAGCGCGCTGGCGCTGGCGCGAGACCTGGCCGGGCCCGACGGCGCCGTGCTGGTGGCCGGCTCGCTGTTCCTGGCCGGCGAGGCGCGCCAGGTGCTGTGCGGCGAGCGCGCCGATCCGCGGCGGGTGAGCGATCCGCTCCCCTAGGGGTGTGGCGCCGCGATTGGCCCGTCGGCCGGGTCGCGGCGGTTGCGCCGGGGCGGGCACGCGCATACGATCGAGCGATGCGCCGGGGTGGGAAGGCGCTCGTGCTCGCTCTGGTCCTGGCGGCAGGCGGCGAGCTCCGGGCGCAGGAGCAGGAACAGGAGCAGGCGGCTCCGACGGCCGAGAAGCCGGCCGGAACCTATCAGGGCGTCGCGCCCGGCGAGGGCGTGGCCGCGCACCCGCCGCGCCGCGGCCGCACGCCGACGGTCACCTGGCTCGGCTTTCAGCCCCAGCCGGGCGGCGCGGCTCGCGTGTTCGTGCAGCTCGATCGCGATGTGTCGCACGCGCAGGAGGTCCGCGGCGGCGAGCTGGTGATCTCGCTCGCGGGCGCGCGGGTGGCGCGCAGCAACACCGAGCGGTTCCTCGACACTCGCTTCTTCGACACGCCGGTCGAGCGGGTCTCGATCGAGCGCGCGCGGCGCCGGCCGGGCGGATCGAAGCGCGGCCGCGGCCTCGAGCTGGTGGTTCGCTTCAAGAACCCGGCCGACGCGCGGGAAGCGGCGGTCGAGATGGCCACCCGCAAGGACGGCTACACCTACCTCACCGTCGACGTGACGCGCGATCGCGCGGCGGCGGCGGCGAAGCCGTAGGGCTCCCGGGTCGGGTCAGCTCTGCGACTCGCTGTCGCGGATGACCTGGGCCAGGATCTCCTGCGGATCCAGCGGCGGGTACTCGGTCTCGGCGAAGACCTGCGCGGTGAAGCGCTCGACCGTCGCGTCGGGCGCACGCCACGCGTCGGCCGACAGCTGGGCCTTGACGCAGACGTGCTGCAGGAACTCCTCGGCGGTCCAGCCGCTCTCGGCCGCCACCTGGGGCAGGAGCAGCCCCCGCTGGCCGCGGCACGAGATGCTGAGGCCGTGCACGCCGATCTCCAGCTCGCGCGGGTGGCGCAGGATGGTCCGCTCGCCCAGCACCGACACCTCGATCACGATCGACTCGATCTCGTCGGGGCGGAGCGGCGGGAAGCGCGGATCGCGCGTGGCGGCGGCGACCGCCATCTCCTGCACCGCGCGGTAGAGCGGGGCATCCTCCGACTGGGTGCCGATGCAGCCGCGCAGCTCCTCGCCGACCCGCAGGGTGACGAAGGCGCCCGCGCTGGCCAGCAGGCTGCGCCGGTGGGGACGACCAGGCGGGATGCGGCCGGCGCACAGGAACTCGCTCACGGTGGCCCGCGCGATGCGGAGGACCTCCCGCTTCTCATCCGGCCCGAGCACGAAATCGTACGCCATCGCCTCCTCGCGCCGAACACCCTGCACCGCCTGCCCCTCGGGCCCGGCGGCCGCAGGCAGCTTAGCCCGGAATGGGCGCCGAAGCGCGTCGATCTCGGGGCGATCGTCGTCGGCCCAGGAGATGGCCTCGTTCGCGGGCTCCGTCGGCTACAGCGGCAGATCCACCTCGATCCAGCGGGTCAGCTCCTCGCGCAGCTTTTCGGCCAGCTCGGTCTCCGACGCGTAGACGTCGTGCGTCTCCTGCGGATCCGTCTTGAGGTTGTACAGCTCGAACGAGCGATCGGAGATGCGGTAGATGAGCTTGTAGGCGCCGTCGGCGGTGACCATCGCCATCCACTTGTGGTCCCACGACGGCGCGGGCAGGAGCTGGGCGAACACCGGTCGCGGCTCGATCGGCTGGCCCAGCACGCGGGGCAGGACGCTGCGGCCGACCATCTGGTCCGGCACCGACAGCCCGAGGATGTCGATCACCGTCGGTCCGACGTCGATCAGCATGACCGGATCATCGATCGCGATCGGCTTGCCGCCCGGCATTCGCACGATGAGCGGCACGCGCAGGAGCTCGTCGTACAGGGTCTGGCCGTGGAAGAACATCTTCTGGCCGGCCACCCGGTGCACGCCGAACGCCTCGCCGTGATCCGACATCGCGACCACCAGGGTGTTGTCGGCCAGCCCGTTCTTGTCGATCGCGTCGAGGACGCGCCCCACGTACTGGTCGACGAAGGCGATCTCGCCGTCGTACTTGTCGGGCAGCCCGGCGCCCGACGGCAGCGGGTACTCGGCGTGGGTCATGTAGGTGGAGTGCGGCTCGAACAGGTGCACGAACAGGGCGAAGCGCTGCTTGCCCTTCGCCAGCTCGGCCAGGCGCGCCTCCACCCGCGGGACGATGCGCGGCGACGCGCTGTCCTTGTTGGAGCCGGCGATGTCGAGCGCGCCGGCGTTGTCGAACTTGTCGAAGCCCTGGCGGATGCCGGGCGCGCGATCGAAGTAGAAGTGGCTGGCGATCCCCTCGGTCGCGATGCCGGCGCCCTTCAGCACCTCGAACAGGAGCGTGTTCTCGTCGAGGAGGTCGGAGTAGTTCTGGAACTCCTTGTCCACCTTCACCTGCGAGGGGAATCGGGACGAGAAGATCGACGGGAACGAGCGCGGGGTGTTGGGTGCCTGAGCGTAGACCCGGCGGAAGTACGCGCTCTGCGCGGCGAGGCGGTCGAGGTTGGGGGTGAGCGACTTGTTCGCGCGGCGATAGCCGGCCACGCCGAGGCGGTCGGCGCGCAGGGTGTCGATCGCGATGATGACGACGTTGGCGGGCGGCGGGATCGAGCGCGCCGTGGCCGGCTTGGGCGGCTCCTTGCCGGCGGGGTGGCCGGCGCCGGCGGCCGGCCCGGCCGCGCGATCGCCGCCCAGGCAGTTGTCGTCGATGCCGTTGCCGGCGACCTCCTCGGCATCCGGGTTGACCCGCGGGTCGCGGTCGTCGCAGTCGGGCCCGCCCAGGAACGCGGAGTAGCCGTCGTGATCGCGGTCGACCAGGCGGCGGCCGATCCCGACCAGGATGCGCGCGCCCTTGCTGTTCTGCTCGAGGGCGGCCGTGGCCGGCGACGCTCCCCGCCCGAGGGTGGCCGGGACCAGCGCGATCGCCGCGACCGCGGCGACCAGCACGATGACGCCGCGGCCGGGCAGGCTCTGGCGCGCCATCGAGAGCGGGCCGTAGCTGGTGAACAGGATCGCGGCGTACAGCGCGGCGAACACCGCGCCCATCATGTAGCCGCCCAGGTTGAGCGCGCGCCAGTCGAGCCGGCGGGTGATGACCAGGTAGAGGCCGAGCACCGCGACCACCGCGCCGACCGCGACCAGGACCAGCGTGGCCGGGAACGGGCCGATGGCAGGGACCGCGCGGGCGAACGGACGCGCCAGCCGGTAGAGCGGCAGCCACACCGCGATCAGGACCGGCAGCGCGGCCAGCGCGGTGCCGCCGACCAGGATCGCGCCGACGCTCTTGCGCTCGACCCCGGCGACCAGCTTCAGCGACAGGAAGGCGACGACGGCGGCGAACAGCGCGCCCAGCACCGCGGCGGCGAGCATGCCGGCCACGACGTTGCGGTCGAGCTCGCGGTCGACCCGCAGGCGATCGAGCAGGCGGCGCGGCGCGCCTGGCCCGAAGGTGGCGGAGACCGCGCCGGCCACGATGCCGGCGCCGATGCCGACCACCAGGACCGGCAGCGCGTACAGGCCCAGCTCGAGCAGCAAGATCGACGCGAAGCCGGCGTCGGGCGGGGCGGTGCGCGCGGTCAGGACGGTGTCGAACAGCGCGACCGCAAACCCCGCGAGGAGAGCCGCGCCGACGGCGGCGGCCAGAGCGGCCCGGTACGGGCGATAGGGTGCCGACGGGTACACGAGACGCTTCTATCACGTTCCGCGCGGTCGACCGATACCGCGCCGCCGGCACGGGTGTGTGTAGCCCTCACCGAGAGGGCAGGCGCGTGGCCAGCACCTCGTCGGCCAGGTCGGGACGTTGGTCGGCGAATCGCTCGAGCGCGCGGCTGCCGTCGCGGAACGCGCCCAGGCCGTAGGACGCGCGGCCCATGTAGTAGGAGACCGCCGGTCGGCGCCCGGCGGCGGTCGGATGGTCGTAGAGCGGGCGCAGGAGGTCGCGGGCGCGGGCCAGCTCGAGCGCCTTGTACGCGACGTAGGCGGCGACCAGGTCGAGGTCGCGCCCGGCGTCGTCGCGAGCGCGGGCCGGCATGCGGTCAAGGAGGTGCCAGGCCTGCAGCCAGCGCGCCTCGGCCAGCAGGCGGTAGGCCTCGGCCAGGTCGTCGGCGGCGGCCCGGCGGCGGGCGGCATCACCGCGGCGAAATAGCGCGGGCGAGGGCGCGGGCAGGACACCGGCGCCGCCGGCCGTCACCACCAGCTCCGGATCGCCGAAGTCGACCGGGTCGGTCAGCCGGACCAGTCGCTCCAGCCGGTCGGCCTGCTCGGGCACCGCGCCGTGGCCGCGTGCGCGATCGAGCCAGGTGTCGACCTCGCGCCGGCGGCCATAGGCGAGCAGGGCGCGGGCCAGGCGCAGCTCCGCCGCGCCGCGCTGGTCGCCGCTGCCCAGGCCGGCGACGATCGGATCGATGCGGCCGTACGGCCAGGTCGGGCCGCGCACCGCGCGCGCGAAGTGATTGCCGCGCACCGACGCGAGCAGGTCGCGCGGCGCGGTGTGCTCGAGGAGCGCGTTGTCGTCGGTGTTGAGCGGGGCACCGGCGGTGAACGAGGCGACCTCGTCGGGGGCGAGGAACAGACTGGCGGCCAGCTCCTCGGGCGCGTCGACCTCGGCGCGTCGGAGCTCGGCGGTGAGGGCGGGCGAGGCGCGCATGCGGCCAGCCAGCGCGGCCAGGTCGATCGCGAGCGGAGCGTCGGAGCCGATGAGGATCGTGTCGGTGGTCTCGTCGCCGGGGGTGAAGGCGTAGACGTGGCGGAAGGCGCCCGCGAAGGTCCGGTAGATCATCTTCACGCGGGCGGGGCCGAGCTCGTACAGCTGCGCCCACTGGCAGAAGACCCCGCCCGGGGCCAGGTGGCGGCGCGCGGCCCGGTAGAAGTCGGCGGTGAACAGGCTGGCGACGCCGGCGATCCACGGGTTGGACGGCTCCGACACGATGACGTCGTAGTCGCGGTCGGCGGCGCCGAGGACGGTGCGGCCGTCGCCGAGCAGGCGGTGCACGCGCGGATCGGCGGCGGGGCGGTGGCTCACCCCGGCGAAGTAGCGATCGGCCGCCTCGAGCACCGCCGGCTCGAGCTCGGCCACGTCGATGCGCGCGACCCGGTCGGCCTGGGTGATGGCCCCGACGGTGACGCCGGAGCCGTAGCCGATGACGAACACGTCCTGGTCGCCGCCGCGGTGGAGCAGGACCGGCAGGAGGCCGACCAGGATCTGGGTCGGCATATCGTGGCGATCCGAGGCCTCGACCTTGCCGTTGTTCTTCAGCACCCAGCTCTCGCCGGCGCGCTCCACCGAGACGGTGGTCGACACGCCGTCGCGGTAGTAGACGATCTCGCGCTCGAACAGCCCGCCCTGCTCGAGCGCCTGGGTGAGGATGTGGCCGCGGAACAGGCCCGCGGTGAGATCGCTCTGGTTCCAGCCGGGCGCGAGGAAGGCGAGGGCGGCGACCGCCGCGGCGAGGCCGAGGACGATCCGGCGGCGGGTCGTGCGGGCACGGCCAGGAGCGGCGCGCCGGGCCAGGGCGAGGGCGAGCCCGGCCGCGGTCGCCGCGGCCAGGCGGAGGCCGGTCTCGAGGCCGAAGAGCGGCAGCACGGCGAACCCGGCCAGCACCGCGCCGGCGATCGCACCGACGGTGTTGGCGGCGTACGCGCGGCCGACGTCGCGGCCGAGGCGATCGAGGTCGCCGACGATCGCGCGCATGACCAGCGGCATGACCGCGCCGAGCGCGAGCGCGACCGGCAGGATGACCAGGCCGGCCAGGAGGGCGTGGATGCCGAGGATGGCGGAGACGTCGAGGTCGGTGCTCTCGAGCAGAGCGATGAGCAGCCGGGGCAGCCAGTCGATGACCGCGTGGGACAGGAGGATGGCGGCCGCGAGGCCGAGGTAGACAGCGGCGAGCGCGCCGGCCGGGCGCGCGGTGCGCGCGGCGCGGCGGGCGGCGAGCGCGGCGCCGGCCGACAGCCCGAGCAGGAAGACCACCAGCACCAGGGTGAAGGAGTAGACCGACGAGCCGAGCACGATGGCCAGGACGCGGCTGTAGAAGACCTCGAGCGCCATCGCCACCGCGCCGGACAGCGCGTAGGCGGCCAGGAGCAGGCGGCGGTCGACCGGTTCGGCGTCGGCCGGGCGGGCCGGATCGGCGTCGAGGTCCGTGGAGGGATCGAGATCGGGCGCGTCGGCGAGCGCGTCGGCGGCCGCGTCGCCGGCCATGTCATCGCCGAGAGCGTCGTCCGGATCGCGGGCGGCGCGCGCGACCGCGACGCCGACCACCAGGGCGACGCCGAGCGCGACCGCGGCGGCCAGGTGGCTGGTGGCGAGGATCCCGATGGCCGGGATCAGCCAGAAGCCGGCCGCCGCTGCGCCGAGCAGCGCGCCGGCGGTGTTGACCGCGTAGAGGCCGCCCAGCCGCCGGCCGAGGTCGCTCACCTCGGCGCGCCGGCGCGTGACGTGCCTGGCCAGGAGCGGCAGGGTGGCGCCCATGGCGGTCGTCGGCAGGAGCAGGGCCACCGCGGTCAGCCCGAGGCGGACCAGGGCGAGCAGGAGCGGCGACCCGGGCAGCGCGCTCCACAGCGACGGCCCGAGCGCGCGATAGGCCGCGAACAGGACCGGGATCGCCAGCGCCGACAGCCCGACCACCGCCTCGGCCACCGCGTAGCCGACCAGCGGCTGGCGCCAGCGCGATCGCCGGTCCGACCCCGCCATCCGGTCCGCCATACCCCCGCCCACATGCGCGCCGAGCGCGAGGCCGCCCATGAAGGTGGCCAGCACGGTCGCGATCGCCAGGCTCGAAGAGCCAAAGATATCCGCGAGCTGCCGCGCCCATACCACCTGCAAGACCAGGCCGGTCGCGCCGGAGACGGTGAAGCACGCGCCCAGGAACAGCCACGGCGAGGTGCGCCGGAGCGAAGTGACGTGTTCGCGCGGAACGGCGCACTGTACCGCGTCTTGCCGTGTAAGCCCCTGGGACGGAGCCGGTTTTCCGTGGGAGCGGTCAATGCTACAAGGACAGGACCCAGTCGGCGGACAACCCGGGAATGCAGTCCAGGGTCAGCACGAAGACTGGGCCGCGTGAGGCCCCGTGGACGACGACCCAGTGGAGATCGCAGCGAGCAAGAAGCCCACGTCCCTGGCGGTCGTGCGTCCCACCAGACGCGCGCAGACCTCGGCGGACCTCGACGACGACGCGGTCCTGGTCGAGGCCTGCCGGCGCGGCGAGCGGCGCGCCATGGAGGCCCTCTACCACCGCTACAAGCGGCGCGTGTTCGGCCTGGTGACCCGCATCGTCGGCCCCGCCGACTCCGAGGAGGTGGCGCAGGAGGTGTTCGTGCGCATCTTCCGCGGGCTCGGCCGCTTCCGCGGCGACTCCCAGCTCAGCACCTGGATCTACCGGCTGTCGGTGAACGCGGCGCTCAGCCACGTCACCCGCCGCCCCCGCCACGAGGGTGGCGACGACGAGACGCTGGCCAACCTGCCGGCGCCCGAGACCAGCGGCACCGACCCGTCGATGAGCCAGCGGCTCGAGCGCGCGCTCGCATCCTTGCCGGCCGGCTATCGCGCGGTGCTGGTCATGCACGACATCAACGGCATGAACCACGACGAGGTGGCCGAGATCCTCGGCTGCCACGTCGGCACCTCGAAGTCGCAGCTGCACAAGGCGCGCGCCCGCATGCGCGAGCTGCTCGGCCCGGCGCTGGCCGCCGAGCGGGCCGGGCGCGGGCTGGACGGGGACGAGTAGTGCGACCAGGTACCCACTCATGACTCGCTGCGGCGACGTCGATCGTCTGGTCACCGCCTACGTCGACGGCGAGCTGGACGATCAGCGGTCGAGCGCGGTGCGCGGGCATCTGCGCGTGTGCACGCGCTGCGCCGAGCGGGTCGAGGACGAGGCGCGGGTGCGCGAGCTGGCCGCCGACCTGGAGCCGATCGATCCACCCCAGGCGATGTGGCGGGCGATCGACGCGCGCCTGGCCGATGCCGAGATCGGCGACAGCCACCGCTCCACCCTCTCGCTCACGGTCCGCCGCTGGCTCGACGGCGCGCGCCGCAACCTGTTGCCGCTCGGCGTCGGTGCCGCCGCCGTCGCGGTGCTCCTGGTCCTCCTCCGGCCGGGCGGCACCGAGGGCGGCGACGGATCGGTTCGCTCGCGCGCCGCGCTCGCGCCGGCCGGCTCGCGCGAGCCGGTCGTCGGCGCCGGGGCGCCGGTCGGGCCGGGCTGCGCCGCGGCGCGCAGCCACGAGGAGCAGGTGCTCTGCCAGATGCACGAGTCGGACAAGCGCTACCTGGACGCGATCGGCGAGCTCCACGGCGCGATCGCGGAGGAGCGCGCGACCTGGAGCGCGGCCGACGCGGCCCGGTTCGACAGCGCCGTGGCCCGGCTGGACCGCGCCGCCGAGATCGAGCGAGTGCGCCTGGCCGGCTCGGTCGGCACCGGCGGCCCGGCCGCGCGCGACCCGCTGCACGCGATCTACCGCGAGAAGATCGAGCTCTTGACCAGCGCGGTGGTCACCGGCGACCTCGCGTTCGCGTCCACACCGGGAGGCGGGCGCTGATGCGCGCCCCCGGCCCGGCGATCGCCTCCCTGTCCTCGTTCCTCCTCGCCACGGCGCTCTCGCTCACCGTCCTGGCCGATCCGGCGGCGTCGACCGCGATCGTCCAGCGCGACGCGGTCGAGGTCTCGCCGGCCAAGGGGATCCGCATCGATCTGGTCGACATCGACAACCGCCTGGGCGACGTCCGCATCGAGGGCCACGACCGCGAGACGATCAGCATCGTCGCGGTCAAGCGCGCGCCCGACCAGGAGACGATGGAGCGGCTCAAGGTGTCGCTGGTGCCGGATCCGAGCGGGCCGGTCACCATCACGACCTCGCTGCGGGCGGGTCAGGAGGCGCGGCCGATCCCGGCTGGCTCGGTCCGCATCGATCTGGTGGTGCTGGCGCCGCGTCGGGCGCGGGTGCGGGCCCAGGTGTGGAAGGGACACGTCGAGGTGAAGGGTGTCGACAACGGCGCCGACCTCACCACCGACGACGGCGACATCGACGTCACCGCGGTGTCCGGCGCGGTGACCACCCAGAGCGGGCACGGCCGGCACACCTTTGCGCAGATCTTCGGCGCGGTCGAAGCGCGGTCGGTCGAGGGGGACATGAGCCTCGACCTGGTCCGCGGCGAGCGGCTCGACGCGATGGTCAACCACGGCGACGTGATCGCCCGGCGCATCCGGGTCCGCGATCTGTCGGTGCGGATCATGCGCGGCAACGTGAGGCTCGACGGCGAGGCGATGCCGGGCGGCCACTACGCGGTGGCGTCGTACTGGGGCAACGTCGAGGTCAGGTTCAGCGGACGGGCTCCGCTTCGCGTGCTGGCCCGGGCCCGCTCCGGCCAGGTGTCGCTGCCGCAGCGCTTCCGTCGCCGCCGCGGCGAGGGCGGCCTGGTCACCGGCTACGCTGGCGGTGGTCGGCTGCCGGCCGAGCTCGACCTGCGCACCCGGGTCGGCATGATCACCGTCGCCGACTTCTGATCCGGCGCGCGCTCAGGCGTCGAGGATGCCGTCGACCGGGCCGAGCCCGGCGCGGATGATGGTGACCTCGTCGCCGTCGACCTCGAGCACGGTGGACGGCTCTCCCGCGGTCGGCCCGCCGTGGATGACGAGATCGATGTGGCGGCCGAAGTGCTCCTCGACGTCGTCGGGGTCGGACAGCGCCTGCTCCTGGCCGGGCGGGATCGCGCTCGTGGTCAGGAGCGGCCGGCCGAGCGCGACGGCCAGGGCGATCGCGATCGGATGATCCGGGATGCGGATGCCGACCTGGCGCCGCTTGCCGCGCTGATCGACCAGCAGGCGCGGCACCTCGCGGCTGGCCGGCAGCACCAGCGTGTACGGGCCGGGGAACAGGCGCCGGGCCAGCTGGAACGCCGTCTGTGAGAAATGGGCGTAGAGCGAGGCCGACGAAAGGTCGGGGCAGATGAGGGCGAGGCGCTTGCCGTCGTCCATCTGCTTGGCCCGGTAGATCCTCTCGGTGCCGCGCCGCGACTCGAGGGCGCAGCCGAGCGCGTAGACCGTGTCGGTCGGGTAGGCGGCCACCCCGCCCCCGTGCAGCACCTCCATCGCGCGGGCGATCTTGCGCGCCGACGGCGTGCTGTGCGGCTCGATGTCGAGGCGGAGGGGGGCGGCCACGGCAGGGTCTCGTCTGCAGGTCAGGGGGCGTGAAAGCCGATCGCGGCGACGTACTGCTCGATCGACTGGGCGCGGCTGCCGGCCGGCTTCTCGATCTTCACCCGGGAGAACTCGCGCCGGCAGCGCGCCACCAGGTGCTGGAACTCCGGGCCCTGGAACAGCTTGGCCAGGAAGGTGCCGCCGTGCGCGAGCGTGGTGGTGGCCAGGTCGAGGGCGCGCTCGAACAGCGCCTCGGAGCGGATCTGGTCGACGTGGCGGATGCCGGTGGTGTCGGGCGCCATGTCGGACAGGACCGCGTCGAACGCGGGTAGCTCGCCGAGCAGCTCCTCGCGGCTGACCTCGAACACGTCGCCGACCAGGAGGCGCAGGTTGGGCAGGACCACGTCGATCGGCGCGCGGTCGATGCCGACCAGGCGTCCGCCCGGTCCGACTCGCTCGGCCGCGTACTGCAGCCAGGAGCCGGGCGCGCAGCCCAGGTCGAGCACCCGCGCGCCGGGGCGGAGGAGACCGACCTTGCGGTCGATCTCTTCCAGCTTGAACACGGCGCGGGCCCGGTAGCCCGCCGCCTGAGCCTGGCGGTGAAAGCGATCCTTGCGGAAGCGGCGGTCGGAGAGCTTGGACATGTACTTCCTGTGCGCCGTCCGGCGCTCTCCGACCGGCCTCGACTTATCTGCCCGCGGCGGCCTTCTTGGACGCCTTGAGCGGGTTCTTCGATCGGGTCTCGGCCTCGCCGCTCTTGCCGGCCGCCTTGTAGGCGGCGCGGGTGGCTGCCTTCTTGACGGTGACCAGGCTGCCGCTCGCGCCCGGGATCGAGCCGCGCACCAGGATGACGAAGTCGTCGTCGATGATCTGGAACAGCTCGAGGTTCTGGATGGTGACCCGCTCCGAGCCCATCTGCCCGCCCATGCGCTTGCCCTTGTGGACGCGGCCCGGGGTCAGGCGGCAGCCGATCGACCCGCCGTGGCGGTAGAACTCGTGCACGCCGTGGCTGGCCTTGGTGCCGGACATGTGGTGGCGCTTGATGACGCCCTGGAAGCCCTTGCCCTTGCTGGTGCCCATCACGTCGACCGGGACGCCCTGCTCGAACACCGAGGAGGGCTTCAGCTCCTGACCGACCTCGAACTTGCCCAGCTCGCCCTCGGGCAGGCGGATCTCGCGCACGAACTTCTGCGGCTTGACCCCGGCCTTCTTGAAGAACCCGTTGGCCGGGCGGTTGACCAGGCGGGCCGGACGCTCCTCGAAGCCGATCTGCAGGGCCGAGTAGCCGTCCTTGTCCTGGGTGCGCTTGCCGACCACCACGCAGGGACCGGTCTGGATGACGGTGACCGGGATGCGCTCGCCGTCAGCAGCGAACACCTGGGTCATGCCGAGCTTTCTGCCGAGGAGGCCGATCTGCTCTGCCATTGTCCTGGACTCCAATTAGATCGAGATGTTACGGATCCGCGGAACGCGGAAGCGAATCTATACCCGCGGACTTACGGAGCTGTCAAGGAGAACAGGGTGCGCGCGTTGGCCGCGGTCTGGTCGGCCAGGGCGTCGAGCGACAGGCCGGCCTCGGCCGCGACCACCTGGGCGGTGTGCACGATGAACGCCGGCTCGTTGCGGCGGCCGCGCATCGGGATCGGGGCCAGGAACGGGCAGTCGGTCTCGATGAGGAGCCGATCGCGGGGTACGACCCTCACTGCCTCGCGGATCGGCCCGGCGGTCTTGAAGGTGATGATGCCGGAGAAGGAGACGTACAGGCCGAGCGCGGCGTAGGCCGCCGCCTGCTCGGCGTTGCCGGTGAAGCAGTGGATGACCCCGTCCGGTCCGCCGGCGCGGCCGACCCCCGCCTCGTCCAGCATGCGGTGGGCGTCCTCGTGGGCGTCGCGCACGTGGCAGACCACCGGCTTGCCGAGCGAGCGGCCGAGCTCGATCTGGCGGGCGAACGCGGCGCGCTGCACGTCGCGCGGCGAGTGATCGTAGAAGTAGTCGAGGCCGGTCTCGCCGATGGCGACCACCTTGTGGTGGCGGGCCAGGCGCTCGAGCTCGGCCCACCAGTGGTCCTCGATGCGCGCGGCGTCGTGCGGGTGAACGCCGACCGTGGCGAAGAGATCCGGGTCGGTCTCGGCCAGCGCGAGCGGGCGGGCCGCCTCGACCAGGTCGCGCGGGGCGGCGACCAGCACCATGGCGCCGACCCCGGCCGCGCGCGCGCGGGCCAGCACCTCGGCCCGATCGACGTCGAAGTCGGTCGAGTCCAGGTGCGCGTGCGAATCGAAGAAGCGAGCCACGGTCGAGCGGTGCGGTTACGGCTTGGCGGCGGGGGCGGCGTGCTCGTGGCCCTCGCCGTGGCCGCCCATCGCGAGCTCCATCGCGTGATGGAAGGCCTCGTGCACCGCGGCGAACGCGGTGTCGAACCCGGCCGCGTCGCTCGAACCGCACGCCTTCGCCAGATCGCCGACGCTGGCCACCAGACGATCGCCGGCTGCGGTCCAGTCGGAAGCCGACGCGCCGGCCGGTGTGGCGGCGCCCTTGACCGCGGCGGCGCGGGTCTGGAAATCGGGCACCGCGGCGCAGGTGTCCTTGGTCCGGGCCGGGCCGGCCTCGGCATGCCAGCGCGGCCCGAGCGTGTCGTGGAACGCGGCCAGCTCGGGCGAGAGCTTGCCGTGCTCGCCGTGCTCGGCGGCGGGCGGGGCCGGCTCGGCCGCAGCCGGCTCGGCCGCCGCGGCAGGCGCGGCCACGGGCGTGTCGGAGCCGCCACACGCGGCGGGGAAGATGGCCAGGGCGAGGACGAGCGGGCGCAGGATCATCGGGCCCATTTCCCATGCGCGAGGCGATGTGTCAATCGCGAGCCGGCCGGCCGCGGGCGGCTCGGGTAGCATCCGGCCAGCCCTGTCCCGACGGACAGGCCAAGGAGGCAAGGATGTCGCTGCTCGCGGTGCTCAAGGGAAAGGGCGAGAACGGGTTCGGCTACGGAACGACCGCGGAGGAGGCGACCACGGGCGTCGATCTCACGGGCAAGACCGTGCTCGTCACCGGCTGCACCGTCGGCCTGGGCCTCGAGACCACCCGCGTCCTCCACAAGCGCGGCGCGCACGTCATCGCCGCGGCGCGGACCGCCGACAAGGCGAGCGCGGCGATCACCGCGGCGGGCGCCGCCGGCCGCGCGACCCCGGTCGCGTGCGAGCTGTCCGAGCCGTCGTCGGTGCGAGCCTGCGCGGCCGCCGTCCGCGACAGCGGGCGCCGGCTCGACGCCATCGTGTGCAACGCCGGCATCATGGCGCTGCCCGAGCTGCAGCAGAAGCACGGCTACGAGCTCCAGTTCCTGACCAACCACATCGGCCACTTCCTGCTGGTGACCGGTCTCCTCGACCAGCTGACCAGCGACGCGCGCGTGGTCATGCTGAGCAGCGGGGCCCACAAGCAGGCCCCGGCCGCCGGCATCGAATTCGACAACCTGTCCGGCGAGCGAGGCTACCGGCCGTGGAAGGCCTACGGCCAGTCCAAGCTGGCCAACCTCCTCTTCGCCAGCGAGCTATCGCGCCGCTTCGTCGGCACCGCGCGGGTCGCCTTCGCCATCCACCCCGGCGTCATCCGCACCGAGCTGGTCCGCCACCTCAGCCCGTTCGCGCGAGGCGCCTTCGCCGTGCTCGGGCCGCTCGGCCTGAAGACGATCCCACAGGGCGCCGCGACCCAGTGCTACGCGGCGGCCCACCCCGACGCCCGCCGCCACTCCGGCGCCTACCTCGCCGACTGCAACCCGGCCGAGCCGAGCCGCCACGGCAAGGACACCGCGCTGGCCGGCAAGCTATGGAAGCGAAGCGAGGAGATCGCCGCGCAGCTGGCGTAGCGACGGCGGTCAGCGGAGCTCGAGGCGCACCGGACGATTTCCCGTGCCGGGATCAGCGGTGCCGATCACTCGCCGATGCGTATCGTTCCACGTATCGGTTCGCCCGGCGCGGACCGCTCGTGCCTTGAGGTCACCCGGAATGACCCGGATGACGCGGGTGCCCGGCAGGGCGCTGGCCATGGCGACGTACCAGAACCATGTGCGCGCGTCTTCCGGCGTCGTCGCACAGCTGCACTGGCGCAACGCGGCCGGCATCCCCCGGACCATGGCGCCATACTTGTCCGGCTCGCCGAGGAGCTGGGCGAAGACCTTCACCGCGTCCGGACACGGTCCGAAGACCTTCTTGTTGAACCGGGCCAGAGCCACCTGATCGCCGCCCGCCTTCGCCATCTCGCGACCGAGCGGACTGGGCGGGGGCGCCGCGGGCATCGCGCGCGGCGCCTCGAACGCCAGATCCGCCGCCAGCCCGGCTCGCCGCACCCCGTCCGCCGTCGCCACCATCTGCTCCCACCGGGCATCGCGCGCCGCCGCCACCAGGACCGACTCGAAGGCCCTCTTGCTCATCTTCCGCTCGACCACGAGCAGGGCGCCGAGCCGCTCGCCGACCGGAGCCAGCGGCTGTCCGGCCGTCCACACCACGCTGCCGTTGAGGGCGATCGCTCCTGCCATCACGGCGACCTGCGGTCCTCGAGGTGCGTCTCGACCAAGCCGCTCCAGCTCGCGCGGGAGCTTCGGAACGTCGACCTTGGTGAACAGCACCGGCGCTTCCCACGATGACGAGGCGAGCCACTTCTCGAGCTGGTCCACTCGTGCACCACACCCTGGCCCTGGCGCCGCCGCCGCACCGGCAGCAGGGGCAGCCTGCTGGGCCGTGGACTGAGCGAAGGCGACCCTCCCGGCGAAGAAGATCGCGAGCAGAGAGAGCACACCGGACCATGATCGTCGCATCGGCACCGACTATGACCGGTCGCCCGTCGCCCAGCCAAGCGCCTCCGCACCGACGACGAGGTGCCGTCCCCCAATGGGAGTCCCACCTGGTGCGAGGCTTCGCTCAGGGCCGAGGTCGGCCGCTCTCCGGGTGCAGGTATCGATTCACGGTCGCGAGCAAGACGGCCTTGTCGATGGGCTTCGCCAGGTACCCATCGCAGCCCGCGCCGAGCGCCTTTTGCTCGTCGCCTTTCATTGCGTACGCGGTCACGGCGATGATGATGACCTCGCGCATGTGGGGATCGCCCTTCAGCTGCCGCGTGACCGCGAGGCCGTCCATCCCGGGCAGCTGGAGGTCCATGAGGATCATGCGGGGGTGGAACGAGCGCAGGACTGCGAACGCCTCGTTCGCGTCACTCGCCGTGCGCACGTCGTATCCGCGCGATTCGAGGATGAAGGACGCGAGCTTCAGGTTCTCCGCGTTGTCGTCGACGACGAGGATCGGCTCACCGCTCATCGCCATGGCTCCCGCTTGCGTCCGGCTGGCGTGCGCCGAGGTGGTGGCGGAGCGTCTTCAGCAGTGCGTCGCCACCGGTCTGTCCCTTCGGGATCAATGCCTGCACCTGACCGCGCAGGCGCGCGCGGTCCAGGGGCGACAGGTCTTTCACCGTCCAGACGAAGACGGGAGTCTGAGCGGCCTCTGGTAGTGCGCGGAATTCCCTGATGAACGTGAAGCCGTCCATCTCCGGCATCATCAGGTCGAGGATGACCGCCACGGGCCGCATCGTCTCGAGCGCCGCGAGGGCGGAGCGACCGTTCGCGTAGCAGCGCGGTCGATATCCGAGCTGCTCCAGGGTCGTCGCCATGAGCTTCGACGATCCCGGATCGTCCTCGATGACGGCGACGGTGCTCTGCACGCTGGAGACGACACCCGCGCGGCGCAGCGCCGCCAGCAGCGCCGCTGGCGCGATCGGCTTCGCCAGAATGTCTTGCACGACGTATCCGGAGACCGCGCTGTCGGTGACGACCGTGATGACGACGACCGGGACATCGGCGTTCTGTCCGCGCGAGCGAATCACCTCGAGCACCTGGAGTCCGCTCATGTCAGGAAGGAGAAGATCCAGCGTGACCGCGTCGAAGGCCCGCTCGAGGCACCGAGCGATCGCCTGCGAGCCGGTCGACACCGCCTCGACCGCGTACCCGGCACCGACGAGCGTGGCGACGATTAACTCTTGATCGCGTGGGTCGTCCTCGACGACGAGCACGGTCCGCGCTCCTGCGCGGGGGACGATCACGGGGCGTGCTGGCCGAGGGCCCGCGCCGACGAAGTGCCTGGGAAGGATGGCGTGGAAGGTGCTGCCCTCGCCGAGCGCGCTGTTCACCCCGACGGTGCCGCCCTGAGCCTCGACGAGGCGGCGCGTGAGCGCCAGGCCAAGCCCGGTCCCCTGGTGCGTCTTCGCGCTGCCAGCGTCGAGCTGCTGGAACTCGATGAACAGCCGCTGCATGTCTCCGGCCGCGATGCCGATGCCGGTGTCGGCCACCTCGATGCGCACGTGGGTGTCGCCGGCCGGCAGCGCGCGGATCGACACGGTTCCGCCCTCCGGGGTGAATTTCAGCGCATTCGAGAGGTAATTGTAGAGCACCTGCTTCAGGCGTGAGACGTCGAGGACGACCTGTCCGACCTCGCGCTCGATCGACGTCTCGACGCGGATGCGCTTGCTCGCGACCTTCGTCCTCAACACGGAGAGAACCTCCGTGACGACCTGGGCGAGGTCGATCGACTCGGGAACGAACTCCACCGTTCCGGACTCCACCTTGGACAGGTCCAGCACGTCGTTGATGAGATGGAGCAGGTGCTTGCTGCTCGTGAGGATGTCCTGGAGGAACTCCTTCTGCTTGACTGCGACGGGGCCGACGTCGCCGTCGTGAAGGAGGTCGGCGAATCCGATGATCGAGTTCAATGGCGTCCGCAGCTCGTGGGACATGTTGGCGAGGAACTCGCTCTTGAGGCGACTCGCCTCCTCGCTCAGCCGGCTCTGTTGCTCGAGCAGCTCGGCGCGTACTCGCGCCTTCTGCAGGGACAGCTCGCGGATCGCCAGCTGCTGGGCTCGAATGATGCGCTCGCGCTCGAAGACCAGGACGTCGACGATGATCCCGATGTCGAAGAACGCGACCTTCTCGAGCGACATGAAGCACCCGAATCGCTCGAGTGGATCCACCGCGCCCTTCATCACCATCTCTCCGGCCGACTTGAGCAGGTGGTGGAAGGCGCCGAGGAAGACGCGAGGATCGAGCGGCGCTCTGCTGTACAGGAGCCCGAGCTCGACGCGCTGCATCGCGTATGGCACGCCATACGTGCCCCCCACCATCGCGATGAGGTGGTCGCGCTTGAGGGTGCGAGCTCGTTCGGCGAGCGCACGATTGGCGAGGAGCGGCTTCGCCTCGCCCATGCGCGCCAGAAACTCGAAGAACGTCGCGGTGAGCTGGTCGGCGTGATCGACGACGACGTTGCTGATCGCCGCGATGTGGGTCAGGTCGACCGGCTGGAGGTTCACGAACACGTGCCGCCGATCGATGTCTTGCTCGCTCAGGAAGAATTCGCTCGCTTCCTCGGGCAGGGCCGGGTGGGTGATGTCATCCATTGCTTCGTCCTTCCGGCAAGCAAGCCGTCGTTGCCGGCGAAGCACTCGCTCGATCGAGCGGTCCCCCCCAGCGTCGACGACAGTAGCATCGGGAGAAAACCAGTCCGCCCGCGACGTCGTGAGCGGCCCTGCCGGGGTGATGGCGCCGGGCCGTACCATGGCCTCTTGCCGTCCGGCTGCTTCCGATGAAAGCTGTGCTGGGGTCGCGGCGTCCTGCTGCCGTGTGTCCTGTGAGGTGACCAGGGCAATGGATGTCTCCGATGAGGTCGTGGGATCGGCGCACGTCGGGCTGGCGGCAGGGGTTGGTCGATGACCGAGGCCACGATCCTGGTCGTCGACGACAACCCGTTCACGCGCAAGCTCGTGCGATTCGCGCTGGAGGGCACGGGCCTGCAGATCCTCGAGGCGGCGGACGGGCGGACCGCCCTCGAGCTGATCGCCGCCCGGCGCGCGGACGTCATCCTCCTCGACCTCGTCCTCCCTGACATCGACGCCTTCACCCTGGTCGGTCAGCTGCGCGCGACACCGAACGGCGCCCGTGCGGCGATCCTGGCGTTCTCGGGCCTGCTGTCTCCGACCGGGGAGGCGCTGATGTCGACCACGGCCTTCGACGGCGTGATCATGAAGCCGGTCGAGCCCACCGAGCTCGTCGCGATCATCCAGACGCACCTCGGCGCCCCGGCGCTGCACCGATGGGCCAGAGGACGAAGGTTGGTCGTGGCCGATGACGACCCGAGCCAGCTGAAGCTCAGCCGGTTCCGGCTGGAGAAGATGGGCTTCGTCGTTCACACGGCCAAGGACGGGCAGATGGCGCTGGAGCTGGCGAAGCAAGTCATGCCGGACGCCATCGTCGCCGACGTGCTGATGCCGCAGCTCGACGGCTTCGGCCTCGCGCTCGCCGTCAGGAAGGACCCCGCGGTCGCCACCATTCCAGTCATTCTGATCACTGCGAGCTACGTGGAGGAGTCGGACCGCGATCTCGCTCGTCGGTCCGGCGCCGATCACCTCCTCTTGCGGACACCGGAGCATCGGGAGCTCTTTCACGTGCTCGAGGGCATCCTGGGCGCCTCACCGGTCGCCGCGTCGGCCGCGCCCGGAGCGTCGCCGGAGCTCGAGCGAGAGCGGTCGGACCGGGTGAACCGGCAACTCGACCGGCACGTCACCTTGAACATGGGGCTCGCTCGACGCTGCTCCACCCTGGCGTCCCAGCTGACGGTGATGGCGGCCATCTCGGAGGCGGTGCTGTGGAACCGGGATGTGGAGGTCGCCCTCGACGAGGCGCTCGCCGCCTGCTGTGACGCCGGCAGGGTCCTCCTGAGCGCGCTGTACCTCCTCGACGCCAGCGGACGCCTCCGGGCTCGATTTCCGGGTGGCGGTCCGTCGCATGGCCAGGGTGAGCTCGGCCCGTTCGCCGGCCGCGAGGCGGAGCTCCGCGCGATCATCGCGTCCGAGAACGCGGCGACTCTCCCGCCAGCCACCGGGGCGGAGCCGTGGATGCACGAGGTGCTGGAGCGGTGTGGCGCCGACCGTGCCGTCGTCGTTCCGCTCGTCCACCGCGGCGTCGCGCTGGGTGCGCTCTTCATGGCCGAGGGCGCTGAAGAGATCGATCACGCGGACTGGCGAGTCTTCGCGCAGGGCATCGGACATCAGATCGCTCAGGCGCTCTCGCTGGCGGCGGCGTTCTCGGCCAAGGAGGCGGCCGAGCGGGTCGCGAGAGAGCAGACCGCCCTGCTTCAGCTCATCCTCGACAGCATCGCAGAGGGCGTGGTCGTGGCGGACGCAGACGGGAGGTCTCTGCTGTGGAACCGCGGGGCCAGGCTGCTCCTGCCGGCGGGGCCAGGCGACGTGAGGCCCGAGGAGTGGCCGGCGCACTACGGCATCTACCGCTCCGACAAGATCACGCTGCTCCCTTCCGATGAGCTACCGCTCGCCATTGCCCGACGGGGCGAGATGAGCCGCGAGGTGGAGTTCTTCCTGCGCTCGCAGGCCGACGCGCCGGGGCGCTGGATCATGGCAACCGGACGGCCGCTGGCCGCCGAGGGGACCGAAGCGCGCGGCGGCGTGATGGTGCTGCGGGACATCTCCGGGGAGCGCTACACGGACCGCCTCGACGCCTACAGCCGCCAGCTCGAGGAGGCAAACCACGAGCTCGACAGCTTTGCCCGCTCCGTGTCCCACGATCTCCGCGCCCCGCTCCGCGCCATCGACGGCTTCTCCCGGATCCTGCTGGAGGATCACGCCGCCAGTCTCGACGAGGAAGGCATGCGCGTCATCCAGGTGATCCAGAAGAACACCGGGCGCATGGGGAAGCTCATCGACGATCTGCTCTCCTTCGCCCAGACGACCCGCCAGGAGGTCCGCTTCGAGGAGGTCGACATGGAAGGGCTCGTCCAGGCGGCCTTTCGAGAGCTGACCGCGCTCGAGCCCCGCCGAGAGGTCGAGCTCTGTGCCGGGTCGATCCCCGTCGCGCTGGGGGATCGCGCCCTGCTCAAGCAGGTCTGGCTGAACCTCCTGGCCAACGCTCTCAAGTACACGCGGAACGAATCCAGGCCGAAGATCACGGTGGGCGGGACTCTCCGCGAGGGCGATGTCGTCTACGAGGTGGCCGACAACGGCGCCGGTTTCGACATGCAGCATGTGGGCAAGCTGTTCGGCATCTTCCAGCGGCTTCACACCGACTCTGAATTCGAGGGCACCGGCGTCGGCCTGGAGCTCGTCGATCGCATCGTGCGGCGGCACGGCGGCCGGGTCTGGGCCGAAGGCAAGGTCGGAGTCGGCGCGCTGTTCTGCTTCGCGCTTCCGACCCGTCAGGATGCTTGAAGGTCGCCCGATCCCCGTCACTCACCTGCTCGGGTATCTGCCGGTGACGCCGCTGGCGACCAGTCGGTCGATGCGGGCGATGAGGTCGGCATACGTGTCGCGGTTGCTGGGCACGATCTCGGTCATCTTCTCGAAGAAGGCCCGCGCCTCGCGGGTCATCTCGGCGAGCAGGGCGCGCCGTGCGGTGGATGCTCGCCGCCATTCGCCGTCCTCGACCGCCACCTCGACGCGTTGCCCGCCAGCATCCGGCGTCATGCGGATCTCTATGGGCTGGTCGGGTAGGTAGGTCGAGGAGGCCCGCCCTGCCGCAACCTCTTCCATCCCCTCGACAAGGTACGCCCAGAGCGTGTCGACATAGTCGAAGTGCTCGAGAGTGAGGAGCTTCACATCGTCGACCGAGATCTCGATGGCACCCTCGATGTAGTCATCGTCGGCGACCGTGCCCAAGTAGTCGGTGACAGGCACGAACTCGCCGTCGATCAATCCATCTCTGCGCAAATAGGAACGAAGTAGAACCATGGAGGCCTCAGGGAAGAGGGTAGAACTGCGCGACACGGCCATTCTTCAGGCCGACGTGGTATCGCGTGCCCGCATGGACGCCGCGCACAGCATACAAGCCGCGCGTTCCTTTCTCGATCAGTCGCGCGCGGTTCTGCCGCATCACGTCATCGATCGCCTCGACCACGTCGTCGACACTCATCGACTCGACGAACGTCTGGCTGAACTTCGTCGTTCCGTTCCAGTACCGCGGGTGGTGGCGCTCCAGGATGTGCTTCAGGCCGGCTCGGTCGAGCTGAAACGTCTCGCGGCCGAAGCGGAGCTCGCGGCCATGGAATTCGCGGAGGGCTTTGATCAGCGCCTGTGGCGGGGCTGGTCGGGGCTGGAGGGCAGACCAGTCGGTGTCGGGGTTGGTGGCGAGCGCCTCGAGCTCGGGCAGTGAGCTGCCGGAGCGGCGCAGGAGTCTGAGGTCGAGGCGACCGCTGGCGATGCGTCCGGCCAGGGCGTGGCGCGCCTCCGGCTTGAAGGCGGCGAGCCACTCGAGGTCGGCCAGGAAGGCGATCGGGTTGTCCGCGGTCGCGGAGCGCCGGAGCAGGTTGGCGAAGTCCTCGGGGTCGAATCGGCTGGCGAGGGGCAGGGCTCGCTCGAGGGCCTTCAGGAAGGCTGCGGCGTCGTCGCTGGCTCGCACTCCTGAGTCGAGGACGACCTTCAGGGCGCGCACGGCGGCGTCGGTGAGGCCGGGCTGACGGGCGAGCTGCTCGATCGCCTGGAAGACGGTGTCGCCGCGGCCGGCCAGCCCGCGGCCGACCAGTGATTGTCTGGCTCGATCGATGGACGTGTCGAGGCGGGCTCGCTGGTGGGCTCGGGCGAACTGGTCGAAGAGCTCCTTGACGGAGGCGTCTGCGCCGCCCGCGATCGCGCCGACGGCCTGGGTCTGTGGTGCGCGGAGGGACTCGGTGGCGGCGCGCCCGACGGCGTCGAGCTCGTCGCGGACCCAGCGGGGCGCGTCCTCGCTCAGCTTCGCGATCGCCTGCCTGGTCTGGCCGGCGAGGGCCGCGATCCGGGCCCGCGCAACTTCCGTCGCGCTCTGCCCCGCTCTCGCCGCTGCCCGCGCCCCCCTGGCCGCCTTGCCCGCGGAGGCGGCTCCGACGAGGGCGTCGAAGGCGAGCTGGAGGCCCATGTCGGCCAGGGGACGAAAGTCGCCGTCGGCGGCATGCAGGATCGCCTGGTCGATCTGGTCGACCATGCCGTCCACCATGGCGACCGTGATGTCGCCCCAGCCCTTGCCGTCCTCGCGCAGCTTGCCGACGCCGCTCGCGGCGTCCCATTCGAGATTCCAGGCGCCGGTCGCCTCACCCAGCTCGTCCGCGCCCTTCAGCGCGACGTCGCGGCCCATCCTGACCATCTCGGCGATTCCGGTCAGCACGCCGGCTCCGAGCGCGGGATCGGGGACGTGGGCCCCGCTCGCGCCGGTGTAGGCGGTGCGCAGGCGATGGAAGAGGTCGTCGGCCTCGCGGCGCGCGTCCGGGTCGCTCAGCGATCGCCGCGCCTGAGCGAGCTGATCGAGGATCTCGCCCGCCTTCTCGAGCGGCTCGCGCGAGGGGGCCACCGGATCGAGGTCGTTGCTGGCCTGGGCATCGATCGCGGCGCGGTAGGCGTGCAGCTCCTCGATCGTCTGCCTCACCGCGGGCTGCACCTGTCGGAGCCAGTCCTCGCCCCGGTCGCGCAGGCCGAGGCGACCCAGCAGGTCGCGCACCGCCCAGATGCGCTGCTCCGCCGCCGTCTCGTAGGCGAGCAGGCGGTCGCCGGTGACCGTCGCGGCGAGCGACTGTCCGGCGCGGTGTGGCCTACCGCCGAGCGAAGCGGTCTGCGACTCGCGCCCGCGGTGGATCTGGACCTCGACGCTGTGCTCGGCGACGACCGCAGGCCAGTGGAGGACGGCCTGCTCGAGATCAGCCGGTGTGAGGTTGGCGTCGTAGCGCGCCGACCCGGTCACCTGCACCTCGACCCGGGTGGCGAAGCGGGTGCCGGCCTGGAGCTCGACGTGCATGGTTCGCCGGGCGATGAGCAGACCCTCGGTGCCGCTCTCGCGGTCGCCGGTCTGCGTGTACACGTACTCGTGCTCGATGCGCAGGCTGTCGCCGGCGACGGTCTCGCTGGTCGACCAGCTCCTGCTCGACGCGCGGCCCGGGTCCGCGACGCCGTGGCCGGCGAGGGCCTTCTCCATGCCTGTCGCGGCGTGGCCGCCCGGGTCGCCGGGCCGCCCGGCGGCCTCGCTCTCGCCCCTGGCCGGCTTTCGCTGGACCGTCTCGCCGGTCGCCGGCGATGAGGCGTCTCGATCGGGCGCCCCGCCGGCGATCTCGTCGAGGAGATCGTCGGCGCCTCGACCGCGGACGACGCGGTCGGCGACGGCGTCGGCCTGTTGTTCGTGGCGATCGCCGTGGACGCCCATGCCGCCGTCCGGGTGGACCCGGGCCCGCTGCTGGACGACGTGGGCCGCCTCGTGGGCCGCGGTGTGGAGGTCGGGCGATTCGCGAAACGCAACGTGGTCGCCGGTCGCGTAGGCCTCGGCGCCGAGCGCGTCGGTCGCCTGCGCCGCGGCGCCGCCGACGTGGGCGCGCGCGCCGCTCACGTCGTGGGCGCCGAACGACCGCTGGATCGCCGCGGCATGCGGCAGCGCCTGCGCCGGGCCCGCCACGCCGTCAGCGGCGATGCGGGACGGGTCGTCGGTTCCGGCGCTGCCCGATCGGATCTCCTCGAGGCGTGGAATCGGGCTGCCGTGACCCGGGCCGACCTGGGCTCGGGTCGTCGGGGTCGATCCGGCTTCCGGCGACTGGCCGCTGCCCCGCGTCGCTTCGCGCGCCTGGACCGGCCCTGGCAAGTGGCTGGTCAAGGTGCGCTTGCCGGGAGCCGCTGCCCTGCGCTGGACCGATCCGCTCCCGCTGCCGGCGCGGCTCTCCGGCCGCTTCTCTCTGCCAGAGGACATCGTCCCTCAGGCCTCGGCCGGTCCCGTCGGCTGCGCGGGGCACGTTCTCGACATGAGGGGTAGGTCGGCCCACCCACCTCGCGGTTGTCAGCGCCCGGGCGGATTTCATCGCACACGCGGCGATCGCTATTCCGGGGCCGCCCGGCGGCCCGGCGCCGCCCCCTATGAGCGCGGGGCGCGCTCGCCGATGCGGCGGAGGGCTTCGCCGATCTCGTCGGCGAGGCGGCGGCCGGATGGGGTGTTGCGGAGCTGCTCGAGGGGGCCGGTGGCCCAGGGGCCTCCGACTCGGGCGAGGAGGTCGATGGCGAGGCCGCGGCGGCGGCGCCACCAGCTTCGCAGGGGGTCGAGGAGGGCTCGCTGGGCTGCCGGGGCTTCGGGGTGATCGGGGGCGATGGCGAGGAGGGCGGTGGCGGCTCGGAGGCGGTGCTCGGGGTCGAGGGCTCGCTCCTTCGTTACCAGGCGGGCGAGGGCTTCGGCGGCGGGGCGGCCGATCGCCTCGAGGGCTTCGATGGCGTCCCAGGCGAGGTCTCGCTCGGCGGTGGCCTGGGCCAGGAAGGGGACGGCTCGCTCGTCGCCCAGCTCGGCGAGGGCGTAGGCGGCGTCGAAGCGGGTGCGGGGGCGGGTGTGCTCGAGGAGCGCGGCGATGGCGGCGGCGGCCGCCGGGTCGCCGATCGCTCCCAGGCCGAGGGCCGCGGCTCCGGCGACCTCACCGTCGGCGTCGCCTAGCGCGGTGGTGAGCGGGGCCGCTGCGGAGGCGGGATCGATCTCGACCAGGGAGGTCGCGGCCTGGAAGCGGAGGTCCGGTGGGCCGGCGGCCAGGGCCCGGCGCAGCGGCTCGAGGGCCGCGGTGGCCTTCATGCGGGCGAGGGCGACCGCGGCGCACTGGCGGACGGCCGGGGCTCCGTCGTCGAGGCGGAGGATGAGCGCCTCGGTCGGGCTGGGGCCGTCGTCGCCGAGATCGCCGAGGTCGGGCAGGTCGCCGTCGGCTCCCAGCTCACCGAGGGACAGGGCGGCCGCCGCGCGCACCTCCGCGTCGGGATCGTCGATGGCGTGGAGGAGGGCGACGGCGGACTCGCCCCGGCGGGTCGGCTCGCACCCGGCCAGGGCCGAGGCGGCGGCGGCGCGGGTTCCCGGGCGCTCGCTGGTGAGGTCTCGCAGGGCCGCGTCGGTGGTGATCGTGTTCGAGGGGAAGAAGGTCATGGCGCTGGTGGCGATGCTGGTGGCGGCGTCGGCGGGGTCGGCTCGGTCGGCTCGGTCGGCTCGGTCGGGCGGAGCCTCTGCACCTCGACCACCCGGTCGGCCGGGACGTGGGCGCGGATGAAGTCGTAGAGCTGCCGCTGCTCGGCGATCCGGTACGGCGCCCTGGCCCCGGCACCGGGCAGGAGCAGGCTGCGGCGCGGGTCGCCGCCGTCGACAAAGGCGCTGGCCCGGGCCGGCGCGGCGACGACCCGGACGACCTCGGTCCAGGCCAGACGGAAGCCGCGGTCGCCGCGGGTCACCACCTCGAGGCGGTCGTCGTCGACCACGACCTCGGTCCGCCAGGCCGGCGAGTAGAGATAGAACAGCGCGAGCGCGATCACCGCGGCACCGAGGATCATGCCGCCGGTGCCGGTCGCCACCGCGCGGCCGGGCAGCGGTGTGTCGAGGACGGCGCTGGCGATGAGGCCGGCGCCCATGAGCGCGGCCACCACCGCGACCATCGGGCGGCCGGGGCGGAAGCGAAAGCGCTGGGGCGAGGTGGTAGGCACTCGGTCGATCGTCCTTGCCGCGCCTACCAGACCTGGACGCGCTGGTCGGGGGCGAGGAAGAGCTTCTGGCCCGGCTTCACCCCGAACGCGTCGTACCAGGGCGCCAGGTTGCGGGCGGCGGCGGCGCGGAACTGCCCGGGGGCGTGGCCGTCGGTGAGGATGAGCTGGCGCAGGACCGGCTCGCGGTACTTGCGGCGCCAGACCTGGGCGAAGCCGAGGAAGAAGCGCTGATCGCCGGTGAAGCCGTCGCGCACCGGCGCCGCGGCGTCGCCGAGCGAGAGGTGGTAGCCGTCGTAGGCGACCGCGAGGCCGGCCACGTCGGCGATGTTCTCGCCGAGGGTGAGCTCGCCGTTGACCGCGAGATCGGGGAACGGGCGGTAGGCGTCGTACTGGGCGGCCAGCGCCTTGCCGGCGGCCTTGAAGCGGGTCAGGTCCTCGGCGGTCCACCAGTTGGCCAGCTTGCCGCTGGCGTCGAACTGCGCGCCGACGTCGTCGAAGCTGTGCACGATCTCGTGGCCGATGACCGCGCCGATGCCGCCGTAGTTGACCGCCGGATCGGCGCTGGGGTCGAAGAAGGGCGGCTGCAGGATCCCCGCCGGGAAGATGATGCTGTTCTGCTGGGGCGAGTTGAGCGCGTTGACCAGCTGCGGGACCATGTACCACTCGGAGCGGTCGACCGGGCGGCCGAGCTTGGCCAGGTTGCGCTGGGTGTCGAACCGGGACGCGCGCTCGGCGTTGCCGTAGGCGTCGTCGCGGGCGATCACCAGGCCGCCGTAGTCGCGCCAGGTGGCGGGGTGGCCGATGCCGACCTGCAGCGTGGTCAGCTTCTCGCGGGCGCGCGCCTTGGTCTGCGGCGACATCCACGCCAGCGCGTCGATGCGCTGGCCGAGCGCGCGCACGATGTTCTTCACCATGTCGTCGGCGGCGGCCTTGGCCTCGGGCGGGAAATACTTCGCCACGTAGAGCTTTCCGATCGCGTCGCCCAGCGCGTCGCTGGCGAACCCGACCGCGCGCTTCCAGCGCTCCTGCAGCTGGGCGGTGCCGGTCAGAAAGGTGCCGCCGAAAGCGAACGCCTCGTCGACGAATGCCTTTGGCAGGTAGGGCGCGGCGCGCTCGACGGCGTGGTAGGCGAGGTAGTCCTTCCAGGTCTGGAGCGGCTGGCTGGCGGTCAGGCGCGAGATGCCGGTGAGCGCGCTCGGCTGCCAGACCATGAGCTCGGCCTGGCCGGCCAGGCCGGCCGCCTCGAGGTAGACCTTCCAGTCGAGCCCCGGCGCCTTTCGGGCCAGCATCGCGCGCGTCCAGCGGTTGTGCGCCTTGGCGATCTCCTGGGTGTCGGTCCGGTTCCAGTGCACCTTGGCGATGCGGCGCTCGAGATCGACCACCCGCCGCGCGCGCGCGTCGGGGCCGGACAGCCCGGCCAGGCGCAGCATCGCGGCGATGTGCTGCTGGTAGCGGGCGCGGATCTCGGTCATGCGCTTGCTGCCGTCGAGGTAGAAGTCGCGGTCGGGCAGGCCGAGCCCGCCCTGCAGCAGGTAGGCCGCGTAGCGGGTCGGCTCGTCCAGGTCCTCAGCCACCCACAGGCCGAACAGGCGGTCGGTGGTGACGTCGCCGGTGTTGAGCGCGTCGACGTCGGTGCGGAGGGTGGCGCCCAGCTCGGCGGCGAGCTGGCGGCGGTCGCGGATCGCGGCGATGCGGTCGAGCTCGGGCTTGAGCGGCGCGGCCCCGCGGGCCTCGATCGCCGCCTCGTCCATGAAGGCGGCGTAAGCGTCGCCGATCTTGCGCTCGTCCTCGCTCTTGCCCGAGGTCGCGGCCTGCTCGATGAGGGCGCGAGTCCGCTTGCTGCTCTCCTCGGCCAGGAGGGTGAACAGGCCGTAGTTGGAGCGGTCGGGCGGGATCTCGGTCCGATCGAGCCAGGTCCCGTTGGCGTAGCGGTAGAAATCGTCGCCCGGCGCGGCGGCGCGGTCCATGCCGGCGGTGTCGAAGCCGAACGTGCCGTAGGCGGGTGCGCGCGCGGCCGGCGCCGACGGTGTCTGCGGCGCGGCGGGGGCCGCGGGCCCTGAGGCGGTCGGCTCGACGCGGGCCGAGGAGCCGCAGGCGGTGGCGGCGGCGAGGACGGGCGCGGCGAGCGCGGCGGCGAGCGTGGCGAGCGCGGCGCGGCCGGCGACGGAGAGGGGCCGGTGGAGGGCGGTCATTGGATATGCATGGGTAGCACAATCCGGTTGGCCGGGTCGTCGCGGCGTCGGTCAGCGCGGGGTGGAGCGCGAGCGGCCGATCGACTCGATCTCGATCTGATCGGCACATCCAGGACGAGGCGCCGCGCGCGCCGCGCCCGCGCTACCGGATCTTGGTTCCGACCGGTACGTCGCCGTCGACCGCCGACAGCCCGATGACGCGCTCGGCGCCGGCAGCCAGGATCATGCCCTGCGAGGTCACCCCGCGGATCGTGGCCGGGGCGAGGTTGGCGAGGAAGATGACCTTGCGGCCGACCAGCTGGTCGGGTCGGTAGGCCTCGGCGATGCCGGCGACCACCTGGCGCGGCTCCGGCTCGCCGACGTCGAGGAGGAGGCGGAGGAGCCTGGTCGCGCCCGGGATGGCAGCGGCCTCGACCACCTGGGCCACGCGCAGGTCCATCCGGCCGAACTCGTCGAAGGTGACCGGGCCCGTCGGGGGTGCGGGCTTCGACCGCGGGGGCTTGTCGGGGGCGCCGGTCGCGGCGTCGCCGGGCGCGGCGTCGCCGGGCGCGGCCTCGCCGGCCTTGTCCTTGTCCCGGGCCTTGCCGCCCTTCGCCTGGTCGCGCTTGCCGCCCTTCGCCTGGCCGCCCTTCGCGTCCTTCGCCGGCGCGACGGCGGTGGCGGCCGGATCCGCTGCGGCCGCGCGCGCGTCCGCCGGGATCCAGCGGTCGAGCAGCGCGGCCTGGCGGTCCTCGTCGATGCGCGGGAAGAGGATCTTGCTCTCGCCCACCGCCGCGCCCTCGACCAGCTCCTGCCCGAACCGCTCCGCTGCCGGCCAGCTGGCCGCGAGCTCCTCGCTTCCGCCGACCAGGCGGGTCATCTCGCGCGCGGTGTTCGGCATGACCGGCCCGAGCATGCGCGCCGTGCACACGATCGCCTCGAGCACGGTCCGGACCGAGTGCTCGAGGTCGGCGCGGCGAGCCGGGTCGCGCGCCAGCGCCCAAGGCTGGGTGTCGTTGACGTAGCGGTTGGCCTCGCGCACCAGCCGCCAGATCGTCTCGAGCGCGCGCGACGGGGCAAACGCGCGCAGCTGGTCGGCCGCCTCGCGCACCACCGCGCTCGCCTCGCGGGCCAGCTCGGCGTGGCGGCCGGTCCCGAGCAGGTCGGCGTGGATCGGCGGCACCACGCCGCCGGTGAACTTGCCGGCCACGGTCAGCGCGCGGCTGACCAGGTTGCCCAGGTCGTGGGCCAGCTCGGCGTTGTAGCGGCCGATCAGGTTCTCGTAGGCGAAGTCGCCGTCGAGCCCGAGCGGCACCTCGCGCAGGAGATAGTAGCGGAGCGCGTCGACCCCGATGTCGTCGGCCAGCTGGTTCGGATCCACCCGTGTGGCCGGCATCGACTTCGAGATCTTCTCGCCTCGCACCGTCCACCAGCCGGTCGCGAACACCAGCTCGGGCAGCGGCAGGCCGGCCGACAGCAGCATGCTCGGCCAGTAGACCGCGTGGAACTTGAGGATGTCCTTGCCGATGAGGTGGATGCCGGGCCAGAAGCGGCGGTGGAGCTCGCCGTCGATCGGCCCCAGCGCGGACATGTAGTTGGTGAGCGCATCGATCCAGACGTAGATGACGTGCTCCTCGTCGCCCGGGACCGGGATGCCCCAGCGGAACGTGGTGCGGCTGACCGAGAGATCGCGAACCCCGCTCTTCAGGAACGCGATCACCTCGTTGCGATAGTTCTCCGGCTGCACGAAGCCGGGGTTCTTCTCGAAGTGCTCGAGCAGCGGCCCGGCGTACTTCGACAGCTTGAAGAAGTAGGTCGGCTCGCTCAGCCAGGTGGCCGGCGACTTGTGGGTCGGGCACAGCTGGCCCTCGAGCAGCTCCCCCTCCGGGTAGTACGCCTCGCACTTGACGCAGTACCAGCCCTCGTACTTGCCCTTGTAGATGTCGCCGCGCGCGTCCATCCGCCGCCACAGCTCGGACACGAACTCCTTGTGGCGCGCCTCGGTGGTGCGGATGAAGTCGTCGTTGGCGATGTCGAGGTGGGCCCAGGTGGAGCGGAAGCGCTCGACCACGTCGTCGGCGAGCTGGATCGGGGTCATCCCGCGCTCGGACGCGGCCTGCTCGACCTTGATGCCGTGCTCGTCGGTGCCGGTCAGGAAGCGGGTGTCGTCGCCGGCCGCGCGGTGGAAGCGCGACAGCGCATCGGCCGCGATGGTGCAGTAGGCGTGGCCGAGGTGCGGGGCGTCGTTGACGTAGTAGATCGGGGTCGAGATGTAGAAGCGCGACATGGGAGCTCCGGGCTCGAGGGCAGGGAGGAGCGAGCAGCGCGCGGAGTCTAGCCCGGCTGGTCGTCCGGCCGCCCGCCCGCCTGGCTGGGGAACAGCGGCTGGACCTCGCCGGCGGCGAAGATCTCCACCACGCCGCCCATGAGCGACACCCGCACCCGCTGGCGAAGGACGTCCACCTCGACCACGCGCCCCTCGCCGGACGCGGTCACCACGCGCTTGCCGAGCTTGGGCAGGCCGCGCCGGAGCTCGGCGTAGGTGGCCTGCTCGTAGACCAGGCAGCACTTGAGGCGCCCGCACTGGCCGGAGACCTTGGTCGGGTTGAGGACCAGGCCCTGGTCCTTGGCGTTCTTGATCGAGACCGGCACGAAGGCGGGCAGCCAGGTGGTGCAGCACAGCTCCTGGCCGCACGAGCCGATCCCGCCGACCATCTTGGCCTCGTCGCGCACGCCGGTCTGGCGCAGCTCGATGCGCAGGTGGAGCTTCTGCGACAGGTCGCGGAGGAGGCGGCGGGCGTCGACCTTGTCGTCGCTCGAGTAATAGATGAGCGCCTTGCTGCCGCCGAGGCTGAGCTCGGCGTGGAACACCTTGATCGGGAGGCCGAGCTCGCGCGCGGTCGATTTGGCGGCGCGGAGCGCGGCCTCGGCGCGCTCGCGGTTGGCATCGAGGCGGCGCTCGTCGCCGCGGGTCGGGCGGCGCAGGACGCGGCGCAGCGGCCCCGAGCGGCCCACATCCTGGCGGAGCGGCGCGACCGCGACGCGGCCGACCCGCGGGCCGCGCTCGCTGTCGACCACGACGTCCTCGCCGGCGGCGAAGCTGTCGTCACCGGCGTCGAACAGGTAGATCTTGCCGGCGGTGGTGAACTTGACGCCGACCACGCTGCGGATGCCGCCCTGGCCGCGCCGGTCGTCGCCCGGCTCGTCGCGGTCCGGGTCATCGAGGAAGGCGGTGGACGGGTCCGGATCGTCTGCCGGCGGATCCGCCGGCAGGTCGGCGGCCAGGACCACGTCGGCGGTGGGCGCGTCGGCGTCGTCGCCCCACGCTTCGTCGGAGCTGGCGCGGCGCTCGCCGGACGAGGTCGGATCGTCGTCGGAGGCAAACGACGCGGCGCGCGGCCAGGTGGTCTCGGCGTCGTCGTCGGGCGGCGGCGCGATCGCGCGCGGCGGGCGCGTCCCGGCGTCGGGGCGGGGAGGGCGATCGCGACGGGCGGCGGGATCGGGGCGGCCGGAGGCGTCGCGTCGGGCGGCGGGATCGGGGCGGCCGGAGGCGTCGCGGCGCGGAGATGGATCGGGGCGCCCGGAAGCGTCGCGCCGCGGAGATGGATCGGGGCGGCCGGAGGCGTCGCGCCGGGCGGCGGGATCGCGGCCGTCGCGTCGACCGCCAGGATCGCGGCCCGCGGCGTCGCGTCGACCGCCTCCATCGCGACGACTCGAAACGTCGCGGCGAGAGTCGCCCGCCGGGCGGCCACCGTCGCGCGGCGCGCCCCCCGGATCGGGCCGGCCTGGACCATCGCGGCGAGCCGCCGCGGGATCCGGGCGGCCGCCGCCGTCGCGCCGACCTCCGCGATCGGCCCGGTCCCGAGCCTCGGGTCGAGCGC
>DATHKR010000150.1:0-21076 GCA_035489015.1 Kofleriaceae bacterium
CGGCGCAGCTCGCTGAGCGCGGTCGCGGTCAGCTTGGCCCCGGTGCAGCCGAGCGGATGGCCGAGCGCGATCGCCCCGCCGTTCACGTTCAGCCGATCCTCCGGGATCTCCAGCTGGCGCTGCACGTACAGCGCCTGGCACGCGAACGCCTCGTTGAGCTCGACCAGGTCGATGTCGCCGATCTTGAGCCCGGTGCGGGCGAGCAGCTTCTTCACCGCCGGGATCGGACCGATTCCCATGATCGCCGGGTCCACGCCGGCCGTGGCGTAGCCGCGGAACACCGCGCGCGGCTTCAGGCCCAGCTCGGCCGCGCGCGCCCGGGTGGTGACCAGCGCCGCCGCCGCGCCGTCGCTGAGCGGCGACGCGTTGCCGGCGGTGACGACGCCCTTGGCCGAGAACGCCGGCCGCAGCGAGGCCAGCCCCTCGAGGGTGGTGTCGCCGCGCGGCAGCTCGTCCACCTTGAACTCGCTGGTCTCGCGCTCGCCGGCGGGCGGCTTGCCGTAGCCGACCGCCTGGACCGGGACGATCTCCTCGGCGAAGCGGCCGGCCGCGATCGCCGCCGCCGCCTTCTTCTGGCTGCTCAGCGCGAACGCGTCGGCCTCGGCCCGGCTGATCGAGAACCGGCTGGCCAGGTTCTCGGCCGTGATGCCCATCGGGGTGTGCGCGGTCGGCATCTTCTCCATCAGCTCGGGCGAGGCGCTGAGGTGGAAGCCGGTCATCGGCACCATGCTCATCGACTCGACCCCGCCGGCCAGGACCAGGTCGTGCTGGCCGATCGCCACCGCGCCGGCCGCCATCGCGATCGCCTGCAGCCCGCTCGAGCAGAACCGGTTGATCGTCACGCCCGAGGTCTCGACCGGCAGCCCGCCCAGGAGCGCGGCCAGGCGGGCCACGTTCAGCCCCTGCTCTCCCTCCGGCATGGCGCAGCCGAGCACCACGTCCTCGACCAGGGCCGGCTCGACCGCCGGCACCCGCGCCAGGAGCGCGCGGATGACCTGCCCGGCCAGCTCGTCCGGGCGGGTCGAGCGCAGCGCGCCCTTGTGGGCGCGGCCCACCGCCGACCGCACCGCCTCGACGATGACGACGTCCTTTGCTGCATCCGACATGGGCTCGCTCCTCTGTCGTCTCTCGCTCAGTTCCTGAGCGGCTTGTTGTGCATCAGCATGTGCTGCATGCGCTCCTGGCTCTTCGGCTCGCCGCACAGGCTGACGAACGCCTCGCGCTCGAGCTCGAGGATCTCCGCCTCGGTGACCTCGTGGGTCGCGCCCGACGCGCCGCCGCACAGGATCCGCGCCAGGTGGCGCGCCACCACCCCGTCGTGCTCGCTGGCGAAGCCGGACTGCATCATCGTGTTGACGAGGAGGTGCAGCGTGGCGATGCCGCTCTCGCCGGGCAGCTTGAACGCGCGCGGCAGCGGCGGGTGGTGGCCGCTCTCGGCCAGCGCGATCGCGCGGCGCTTCGCCTCCCACAGCTGGCGGGCGCGGTCGAACGAGACCCCGTCGCTGCGGCGGAGGTAGCCCAGCTCCACCGCCTCGCCCGCGCTGGTCGCGACCTGCGCGGTGGCGATGTTCTTGAAGATCTGGGCCACGAACGGGAACACGTCGAAGTCGACCCCCTGCGGCACGTTCTCGAGCGCCCGCCAGAGCAGGTTCATCGTGCCGCCGCCGCCCGGGACCAGCCCGACCCCGACCTCGACCAGGCCGGCGTACGTCTCCGCCGCCGCCTGCGCCGTGGTGCAGCCGAGCACGACCTCGAGCCCGCCGCCCAGGGTCATCCCGAACGGCGCGGCCACCACCGGCACCGACGCGTACTTGAGCCGCTGCACCGCGCCCTGGAACAGCGCGATCATCTGGCGCAGCTGCTCCCACTCCTTCTGTCCGGCCGCCATCGCGACCAGGAACAGGTTGGCGCCGACCGAGAAGTGGTCCCCGTCGTTCGCGATGAGGAGAGCGCGGAAGTCGCGCTCGGCCCGCGCGATCGACTCGTGCAGCATCTTCATCACGTCCGGATCGATGCTGTTGGCCTTGGTCTTGTAGGTGAGACAGAGGACGCCGTCGCCGATGTCCCACGCCTCGCCGCCATTGTTGGCCAGGACCGGCGCCTCGCCGCGCCGGAGCACGGTGAGGGTCACCTCGCGCGGGTCGCGCTCCATGGCCCGGTAGCTCTGCGCGGCCAGGTCGAACACGCGCCCGCTGGCGTCGTAGAAGCGATCGATCCCGCGCTCCAGCATCTTCTTGATCGACGGCGCGACCGCGATGCCGTCCTTCTCCATGCGCGCCGCGGTCTCGCGGACGCCGAGCGCGTCCCAGGTCTCGAACGGGCCGAGCTCCCAGTTGTAGCCCCAGCGCATGGCGGCGTCGATCGCGGCCACATCGTCGGAGATCTCGCCGACCCGGCGCGCGGAGTAGGCCAGGCTGCGGGCCAGGATCTGCCACGCCGCCGCACCGACCTCGCCGTCGGCGTTGACCAGCGCGCGCACCCGCTTGCGAACGTCCGGCTCCTTGCCGATCGCCTTGGTCGCCTTTGCGATGGCCTCGCTGCCGCCGCGCGGCCGGTACTGGCCGGTGGTCGGGTCGAGCGTCTCGATGGTTGGCCCGGCCTTGCGGTAGAAGCCGCCGCGGGTCTTGTCGCCGAGCCGCTTCTGCTCGAGCATCGCGCGCACGAACGGCGGAAGCGCGAACACCTCGCGGTCCTCGTCGGAGGTGAGCACCTGGTAGCAGTTGTCGACCACGTGGGCCAGGGTGTCGAGGCCGACCACGTCGCCGGTGCGGAAGGTGGCGCTCTTCGGGTGGCCCATGGCCACGCCGGTCAGCGCGTCGATGTCCTCCGGCGCCAGCTTGCGCTCGAGCATGACGTGGATCGCCGCCATCATCGCGTGCGCGCCGATCCGGTTGGCAATGAAGTTGGGCGTGTCCTTGGCCCGCACGATGCCCTTGCCGAGCACCTCGCGGCCGAACCGCTCGGCGCGGGCCAGGGCGCCCGCGTCGGTGTCGGGGCCGGCCACGATCTCGAGCAGCTTCATGTAGCGCGGCGGGTTGAAGAAGTGCGTGATGAGGAAGTTCCGGCGGAACGCGCCGCTCCGCCCGGTCAGGAGATCCGCGATGCGCAGGCCCGAGGTGTTGCTGGCCAGGATCGTGCCGGGACCGACCAGCGACTCGAGCTTGGTGTAGAGCGCGCGCTTGATGTCGAGCCGCTCGACGATCGCCTCGATGATGAGGTCACACTGGCCGGCGGTGGCCAGGTCGTCCTCGAGGTTCCCGATCGAGATGAGCCGGGCGTAGGCCGAGGCGAACAGCGCGGACGGCCTGCTCCTGGCCAGGTTGGCCAGCGAGGTGGCCGCGATCCGGTTGCGGGCGCTGCGCGAGCCCTTTTCCCCCTCCTTCAGGTCCGGCGGGACGATGTCCAGCAACAGGACCTGGTACCCGGCGTTGGCCACGTGGGCGGCGATGCCGGCCCCCATGACCCCGGCTCCCAGAACGGCGACCCGGCGGATCGGCGGCTGCTCCTTCGGCTCCATCGGCCGACGATACCCCAGGGACTTCTGTTCACCAACGCCGCGCGACGCGGTGCGGCGATCAGTCCGGATCGGGGCCGTCGCAGACCGCGCGGCGACGGGCGAGCGGCCGCTTGGCCGCGCAACCCGGCGAGACGAGAGCGACTTCGACCTGGTGCGGGCCGGGCTCGGCGAGGGCGGGCTCGGGGCACAGAGCGGCCAGCTCGCCGTGGACGGTGGCGCCGCGCGGCACGCCCTCGCGGTGGCAGACCTCGCCGTTCAGCGCGATGACCAGCTCGATCGCGGGCGCGGCGGCCGCGCCGGCCGGCCCGGCCGAGGCCCGGAGCTGCAGGTCGCGGCAGCGAGAGGCGGCGCGCAGCTGGATCGTGTCGCCGCGCGGCGGCGAATCGACGGCGACGCCGAGCCGGCAGGCCGAGCCGGGCACGATCAGCGCGGTCGACAGGAGCGCGCCGGCGAGGACAGCTGGCGCGCGAGAAGGAGGACAGAGGCGGCGGGACACGCTCCGAGGTCGGCCCGATCCGGGCGTCGTCGCGGCTTCGTCGTCGCGGCTTCGTCGTCGCAGCCGGGCGGTGCTCAGGCCTTCTTGGTCTGGTCCTCGGCGGTCTTCTTCGCCTTGGCCTGCTCGTCGGCCTGCTTGGTGTCGAGGTCCTTCTTGGCCTTCTCCTGCTGCTTCTTCCGCTCCTCGGCCACGATCGCCTGCGCGATCTGCTCCTTCAGCTTGGCGATGAGCCGGCGGATCTCCTCGATGTGCGAGCGCGCCTGCGGGAAGGACGACTTCGCGATGGCCAGGGTGCCCTGCAGCGCCAGCAGCCCCTCGTTGAGGTAGCGCATGCGCTCGAGCCCCGAGATCGTCCCGCCGCCGTACTCGCTCTCCTGCGCCGTGCGCGCCTCGTAGATGAGCCGGACCGCGTCGCCCTCCTTGCGGGTCAGCCGGTCGGGCAGCTGCAGCTGCGGGCTCTGCGTGTGCATTGCGCCGATGAGCGCGTTGGCGACCGCGAAGAAGTGCGATCGGTCCTCGGCGCGGATCTCCTCGTTCGCAACGCGCGGCGCGCCTTCCTTGCTCTCCGCTTGCTGCTGCGGCCCCAGCTCGTCCTTCTGGCGGTCGCTCTCCTGTGCTTGGTCAGGCATATGCGGATCCTACGCCAGGTCCGGGCCCCGGCTTCCCTCGGTGTCCTACCACCGCGGGTCGCCTCAGTCCTCCGGGATGGCTTCCCACCACTGGCACCACCACTCGGCGCCGACCAGGATGCGCAGCTTCGGGTGCCAGCAGTACGCGAGCTTCTCGTCGGCGTTGAGGTAGTACAGGCAGTTGCCGCACTTCTCGTCGCCGTAGGGGACGCCCTTCAGGACCGCGTCCTCGGCCATGTGGCGCAGCTCGAGCGCCTTCTTCTCGTCGATTTCCTTGGGTTCGGGGCGGGGTAGGTCGTCGTCGGCGTCGGCCATGCCGGTTTCTAACTCACTGGAGCGAGTTGATCCACAACTCCACCGCGGCCAGGCCATCCTCGTCGACCTCGTTGGTCGCGATCGGCGGCATCTGCTGGTGGTCGTTGTACGGGAGCACCTCGCCCCACTCGCGCACGCTCATGCGATACCAGACCGCGCTGCGCGACGCCTCACCCGGCACGATCCGGTCGGTGATGAGCTCGCCGGTCTGCGACTCGGTGTGGTTGCCCTCGTCGCGTCCGATCCAGTAGCGGAGCGGCTGGTCGACCGCGAACCGGTAGATCTGGGTGTCCTCGACGCTGTCGTCGGTGGGGAGGACCCGCGCCTGCATCCCGCCGGCGCCGCCCGGGTTGGTCAGGCTGAAGCAATTGTTCTGGCTCGCGCTGGGCGCGTGGCAGTGGCCGCAGTTGGCGTGGAGCGAGCCGATCGCGGCCCGCTCGACCGGCGTGCCCGGCACCGGATAGGTCATGCCGGCTGGCGGCGGGTTGGTGAGCAGGCCCTCCTGGGCCAGGAGGGTCAGCGTGAGGCCGGGACCACCATGGGACAGCTGCACCGCGCTGAAGCCGAGCAGCCTGCCGGTCTCGCCCCCGTGACACTCGTTGCAGCGCCCCCGCTGCGGCACCACGTGACACGCGCCCGGGAAGCCGGTGCAGGGCGGGCTGTCGCACTCGGCGCAGCCGTCCGGGATGTCGACCGGGTCCGAGGAGTTGGGCGTCAGGTCCAGCACCGCCTCGGTGTCGTCCTCGTTCCACACGAACGACCCGAAGTAAAAGCCGGTGCCGTCCGGCAGGCGCTGGATGACGCGGGTCTCGAGTCGCTTGCCGGAGACCGGATCGGCGAACTCCTTGTAGACGATCGTGCCGAGCGGCACGCGCCAGCTCGCCATGTCGATGGTGTTGATCTGCGCGCCGGGCGGCAGCCGGATCCAGCGCTGCTTCTCGGCCCCGTCACTCCACAGCTTGAACTCGGGCTCGAACTCGCGGATCCCGGCGAGGACCGTGTGCGAGGCGATGTCGGAGTAGAGGCCGGCCTCGCTCAGAAACTCGGCGTCCCTGACATCGGGCGGCGGATCGATCGGCGTGGCGTCGGGCGGCGGGCGCGCGTCGATCGGGAGGAGGGTCGCGTCCACACCGTCGCTGCTGCCATCGGGATCGCCGGCGCCGCTGCCATCCGGGCCGGCGCCGCTGCCATCGGGGCCGCCACCGCCGCTGCCATCCGGGCCACCGCCGCCGTTGCCGTCCTGCTTGCCGTCGCCACTCCCGTCCGGCCCGTCACCGCCGTCACCGGGCTGGTCGTCGCCGCTCTCCATCGAGCAGGACGCCAGGAAGCCCGGTGCGGCTGCGCCAAGCAGGCACAGCGGGACCGAAAACGACAGCAGGCGGCGGCTCAGAGGCGTCTGCACGGCAGGAGACTAACCACCTCATGTTCGCGCCCGCCAGCTCTAACAAGATACTGAAAAAGTAAGGCGGATGATCAGCTGAGCCGGTCGAGAAACCAGGTGACCGTCTCGGTCAGTCCGGAAGCGATGTCGTGGGTGGGCTCGTAATGGAGCAACTTCCGAGCCTTGTCGATCGATGCCTGGGAGTGGGGGACGTCGCCCGCCCGCGTGTCGGTGTGGTCCGGCTCCGAGCCCTGCGCCGCGGGCCGCCGCGCCGCCACTCGCTCTCGGAGCAGCGCATGGAGCTCGAGCAAGGTGGTCCGGCCACCTACCCCCACATTATATATGTGACCCGTGGCGGATCTCTCCTCCGTGCTCGCCGCGAGCAGGTTGGCCTGCACCGCGTTGTCCACGTAGCAGAAGTCGCGGCTCTGGCTGCCATCGCCGAAGATGGCGCAGCGCTCGCCCGCGGCCAGCCGCGCGATCCAGCGCGGGATCACCGCGGCGTACTGCCCGTCCGGATCCTGCCGCCGCCCGAACACGTTGAAGTAGCGCAGGCCGATGAGCTCGAGCCCGTACGCTCGCTGCCACACGCCGGCGTAGATCTCGTCCACTCGCTTGGTCGCGGCGTAGGGCGAGAGCGGCTGGCCGATCTGATCCTCGACCTTGGGCAGCGCCGGATTGTCGCCGTAGACCGAGCTCGAGCTGGCGTAGACCACGCGCCGCACGCCCGCCTCGCGCGCGGCCAGGAGCACGTGGATGAAGCCGTCCACGTTGGACTGGTGCGACGATAGAGGATCCTCGAGCGAGCGCGGCACCGACCCGAGCGCGGCCTGGTGCAGACACAGCTGCGCGCCGCGGGTCGCGCGCCGGCAGGCGTCGAGGTCGCGGATGTCGCCCTCGACGAAGTCGAAGCGGCGCGCCGCCGCCGGGCCGACCGCGCGGCGGACGTCGTCGAGGTTCTCGCGCTTGCCGGTCACCAGGCTGTCGAGCCCGACCACCGCCTGACCGAGGCGGAGCAGCTGCTCGACCAGCGCCGATCCGATGAACCCCGCCGCGCCGGTGACGAGCCACCGCTGCGGCGCCGCCTGGAGCTCGCGACAGACCGCGTCGTACTGGCTGGTCATGGGCAATCAAAGGCTCCAGTAGGACAGCCCGCGCGCGGTGGTCCGGGCCGGGTCGAGCACCGACTTCACGTCCACCACCACGCCGCCGTCGCGCACCAGCGACAGCAGGTTATCGATCCCCATCTCGAGGTACTTGCGGTGCGGCACCGCGAAGATGAGCGCGTCGAGCCCGGCCAGCGCCGACCAGTCGCACAGCACCAGGCCGTACTCCTCGTGCGCCTCCTCCGGGTTGCCGAGCGGGTCGTGCACCAGCGGTTTGATGCCGAACTCGAGGAGCTCGTTCACGATGTCCGGGATGCGGCTGTTGCGCAGGTCGGGCACGTTCTCCTTGAACGTGAGGCCCAGAATCCCGACCTTGGCCCCGGCCAGCGGTTTCCCGGCGCGCGACAGCATCTTCATCGCGCGCTGCGCCACGTACGCGCCGACACCGTTGTTGATGCGGCGACCCGACAGGATGACCTGCGGCTGATACCCGAGCTCCTCGGCCTTGGTGGTGAGGTAGTACGGATCCACGCCGATGCAGTGGCCGCCGACCAGGCCGGGCGAGAAGCGGAGGAAGTTCCACTTGGTCGCGGCCGCGTCGAGCACGTCCTGGGTGCGGATGCCGAGCCGATCGAAGATGAGGGCGAGCTCGTTCATGAGCGCGATGTTGAGATCGCGCTGCGTGTTCTCGATGACCTTGGCCGCTTCGGCCACGCGGATCGACGTCGCGCGGTGCACGCCGGCGGTGACCACCGCGCCGTACGCCTCGGCCACGCGATCGAGGGTGGCCGGGTCCTGTCCGGACACGACCTTGGTGATGCGCTCGAACGTGTGCTCGCGGTCGCCCGGGTTGATGCGCTCCGGTGAGTAGCCGAGCGTGAAATCGACTCCCGCCTTCAGCCCGGAGACGCGCTCGAGCACCGGCCCGCACACCTCCTCGGTCACTCCCGGATAGACCGTGGACTCGTACACGACCACGGCGCCCTTCTGGAGCACCTTGCCTACCGACTCCGAGGCAGAGACCAGCGGCTTGAGATCGGGGCGGTAGTTCTTGTCGATCGGGGTCGGCACCGCGACCACGAAGAAGGTGGTGCCGCGCAGATCGTCGAGCTTGGTGGTGAAGCGAAGCCGCGACGAGCGCAGCTCCTCGACGCTCACCTCGCCGGTGTCATCGCGCCCGCTCGACAGCGCGTCCACTCGCTTCGCGTTGATGTCGAAGCCGAACGTGGGGTACTTGCGCCCGAACGCGAGCGCGACCGGCAGGCCGACGTAGCCCAGGCCGATGACCGCGATGTTCTCTGACCTGGATTGCTGCTGTGCCATCGCGATCCAGCTGACCACAGCTCGGCTCTTGCATTCAATCTGCTACGATATCCGAGTGCTGGTCTTCGCCCGGGAAGTGTTCGTCTGCAAGTGCTCCACTCATGTCCCTCGAACGGATCCCGAAGCCACGGGCCTCGCGACCCGCGTGCGGTTCATCCAGGGCACCGAGGCCGACATCGACCGCGTCGACCGCAATCACCACGGCGACGAGGATATCGCCCAGATGCGTGAGCGCCTGGCGCGCGGCGATCACTGGATGATGGGCGAGGCCGACGGCCGCATCGTCGCCTATACCTGGCTTCACCACCGCGACCGCGCGGCGTATCCCAGCCTGCCTGGCTGCGAGGTCCGGCTCCGCGCCGACACCGGCTATGGCTACGACGCCTGGACCCCTCCGGAGCTGCGCGGCCAGGGCCTGCGGCGGGTCGGCTTTCTCGAGGAGCTGAACATCCTGCGCGACTGGGGCATGAACTGGGAGGCGAGCTTCTTCGTCAAGCACCAGCTCGACGGCGCGACTCGCTCGCTCGGCTCCGCCGGGATCGAGATCGTTCCGATCTGGCGCGTGTTTCTGAAACCGGACCGCTCGCTCGGGGCCGAGCAGCTCATCGACGACGACGCCGCGGTGCCGGTCTTCGTGGAGAACGCGGGTTGATCCGAGCATCGAGGTGGATGGCAGTCTGCCTGGTGGCGGCTGCCGCGGGCGCGTGCGACGGAAGGCGGGGCGGGCAGGCGGCTCACCACGAGGCGGATCTACCGCCGCCCAAGGACCTGCCCGAGGCCAGGCCGGAGCGCGCGGCCAAGGAGTCGTCTCACCCGCGGATCCTGTTCACGCCGGCGACGGTCAAGCGGCTGCGCGCCGCCGCCCGGGCCGGCTCGCCGATGTGGCGCCAGCTGGAGCCGCGCTGCCGCATCTACCGCGACGAGTCCGACAAGAGCGGCGGCTACCTCGGCCTCCAGTGGGGCGACGCGATCGGCTCGCTGGTCACCTGCTACTTCGCCACCGGCGACAAGACCTACCGCGACCGCGCGCTGGTCTACGTGCGCGCCATCCTCAACGACAAGCAGAAGGTCGGCGACGGCGAGGGCGGCGACAAGGTCGTGCGCGGCAACTCCGGCTATCCGATCCGCTCGTACGGCGTGTACGCGGCGCTGGCCTACGACTGGCTGCACGACGAGCCGGGCATGGACGAGCTGCGCCCGCTCATCCTCGAGCGGCTCGACGCCTGGCTCGGCTGGTACATGGAGAGCGGCTACCTCAACGACAGCGTCTACTCCAACTACTTCTGGGGCTACTACACGACGCTGGCGATGGCGGGCCTCGCCAGCGACGGCGAGGCCGAGCAGTCGGCGGGGTGGCTGGAGAAGACCCACAGCCTGCTCGAGGGCAAGATCATCCCCGGCTTCCACGCCAACCTCAAGGGAGGCGAGTGGGCCGAGGGCTGGCAGTACGGACAGCTGGTCGCGATGGAGGTCGCGCTCCTGGTCGACGCGTTCCACACCGCGACCGGAGCCGACTACTCGAAGCGGTTCCCGTGGCTGACCGAGATCGTCGACGCCTACCTGCACCGGATGCGGCCGGATCGCACGTCGGTGTACGGCAACGGCACCCAGGCGGTGATGCCGCCGCCGCCGGAGCCGTCGGGGCTGGCCAGCGTCCTGCTCGTGCTCGACTGGTCCAACCCGGACGCGGCGGCCAGGGGGCGCTTCCTGGTCCGCCGGCTCTCGCCCAAGATGAGCAACGAGCGGCTCTGGTTCGCGTTCGTCGCGGATCGGCCGGAGGGCAAGGAGGTGGATCCGCGCTCGCCCAAGGTGCTCGGCTATCACCTGGCCGGCCCCGGGCAGACGTTCGTGCGCTCGAGCTGGAAGGACAGCGCGGTGTGGGTGGCGTTCCAGGCCGGCCCGCGCGTGGCGATCGATCACCAGCACAACGACCAGGGCCACTTCGAGATGTGGCGCGGGCGCGACGCGCTCATCAGCGATTTCGGCGACGAGTCGGCCTACGCGACCATCAACCACAACTCGATCCTGATCGACGACGGCGGCAAGGTGATCCGCTACTCGCCGAACCAGAGCATCTACGGGAAGAAGTCGCGCACGATCCGGTGGCACGACAGCGGCACGGCGGCGGTCATGGTCGGCGACATCACCGACTCGTGGGATCCGAAGTGCGTGCTGAACGGGTGCTCGGACCGGGCGGTCACCAAGGTGATCCGCACCCTGGTCTACGTGCGGCCCAACGTGCTCGTCACCGACGATCAGGTCGAGCTGACCGAGGACGGCACCGGGGTCACCTGGGAGGCGCACGTGCGCACGGCGCCCGAGGTGACCGGCTCGCGCGCCACGGCGGTGGTGGGCGGATCGCGGGTCGATATGTACGCGATCGCGCCGGACGGCGCGGCGATGCGCGCGCTCAAGGAGCCGACCACCAAGGACGACCACATCTACAAGGCAAACGTGCCGGACGGCGATGTGTGGCGGATCGAGTTCGACACCCCGCGCGGCAGCGAGTCGCGGCGGATGCGGGCCTGGGTGCGCGCGGCCAACGCCGGCGCGGCGCCCGACCAGGTGCTCGCGGTGCGCGGCAAGGGGTTGAGCGGCGCGGTCGGCGCGGTCGAGACCGCCCGGGTCGCGGTGCTGTTCGCCGACAAGGAGGACGGCGGCGAGGCGACGGTCGGCGGCGGCGCGATCGGACGCGCGCTGGTGGTCGGGCTGACCCCGGGCCAGTCGTACCGCGCGACCGCAGAGGCCGGCTGCCGCATCCAGGTGGTGCGCGACGCGAGCGGATCGGTGAAGGCAGACCCGAGCGGGACGATCGAGGTGGACACGTCCCGCTGCGCGCGGTGAGTGGCGGGCCGGGGCTTGACGATGCGCGCGCTCCTCGTGTCGTACGTGTTTCCGCCGGTGGGCGGGGCCGGCGTGGGGCGGACGCTGAAGCTGGCCAAGTACCTCCCGGACCACGGGGTCGAGCCGGCGGTCATGACCTGCGCCAACCCATCGGTGCCGGTGTTCGACGAGTCGCTCCTGCGCGACGTCCGGCCGGAGATGGAGATCGTCAGGGCGCGGACGCTCGAGCCGGGGTACGCGCTCAAGAAGGCGACCTGGGAGCGGGACGAGGCGAGCGGCGACGGAAAGGGCAGCGGCGGCAAGGGCAGGGCGGTCCGGGGCGTGTCGCGCCGGCTGGTCGGGCTGGCCGGCGGCCTGGCCCGTGCCGCGCTGGTCCCGGATCCGCAGATCCTGTGGCAGCCGCACGCCCAGGTGGTGCTGGGCCAGCGCCTGGCCGGGTCGCGGCGCGACGACGTGGTGTTCATCAGCGGGCCGCCGTTCTCGCAGTTCCTGCTGGCGCCGCTGGCGCGCGCGCGGCGCGGGACCGCGGTCGTGCTCGACTACCGCGACGAGTGGGTCACGTACCGCAACACCTACGAGATGATGGGGCGCGCCTCGGCGGTGGTGGGCGCGGCGCTGGAGCGGACCCTGGTGCGCGCGGCCCACGCGATCACGACCGCGACCGAGGCGTTCCGCGAGCGGCTGCTCGGCGACTTTCCGTTCCTCGACCCGGCTCGGGTCCACGCGATCCCGAACGGCTACGACCCGGACGACTTTCCGGCCCGGGACCAGCTGCCGGCGCCGCCGTCGGATCGCTTCGTCCTGACCTACGCCGGCACGGTCTTCAAGCTGACCAGCCCGCGCGGCCTCATCGGCGCGCTCGGCCGGCTGCGGCGCGAGGACCCGGCGCTGGCTCGCCTGCTCGAGGTGCGCTTCGTCGGGCGCATCGTCGACACCGAGCTGCCGCTGTTCGCCGGCAGCGAGGAGCTGGGGGTGGTGCAGCGCGGCTACGTCGGCAAGGACGAGGTGGTGCGCGAGCTGGCCGCCAGCCACATGGTGCTGTGCTTGCTCGACGAGGTGGCCGGCACCGAGCGCATCTACCCGGCGAAGATCTTCGAGCTCATGTACCTGGGCCGGCCGTGTCTGACCCTGGCCCCGCCCGGCGCGCTGGCCGATCTATGCCATCGGCATCGACTGGGCGCGGTGATCGCACCGCGCGACGAGGCGGCGATCGCGTCCCACCTGGCCGAGGTGCTGCGCCGGTTCCGCGACGGCGAGTACCGGGCCGAGGCCGACGCGGTCGATGTCGAGCGCTACCACCGTCGGGCCCAGGCCGGCCAGTTCGCGGCGGTGTTCGAGCAGGCGGTGGAGGCAGCGCGAGGCTGACCGGGGCCGGTCGGCACCCCGCCGTCGGCCTGCCATCCTGTCCCGGATCCGCGACGGCGCGTCCCGCGCGGGATCGTGGTACCGGCTCCCACCTGGCCGGTTTCGCGCCGTTGAGACGGCACCCGGCTTGCTTCGAACGAGCCCATGCAGACTCTGCGCGACGCGCTGCGCATGACCTGGCGGGGAGCGACCGCTCGCCCCGGCTTCGCCTTGCTGGTGATCGTGACCTTCGCGGTCGGGATCGGGGCGAACACGGCCATCTTCACCGTCGCCGACGCCACCCTGCGCCGCGGCCTGCCGTACCCGGAGCCGGACCGGCTGGTCGCGGTGTTCGAGACCCGCGGCGTGCAGGACTTCGACCGCATGGAGGCGTCCTACCCGAACTACCTCGACTGGCGGGCCAGCATGCGCTCCTACGACGGGATCGCCGGCTACAACGACCGCTCGTACACCCTCGCCACCGAGCGCGGCGTCGAGATGGTGAGCGCCGGGTTCGCGCTGGGCGATTTCTTCCGCGTGCTGGGCGTGCGCGCCGAGCTGGGCCGGTTGCTCGAGCCGGGCGACGAGGCGCCGGCGGCCGGGCGGGTCGCGGTGCTCTCGTACGGCGCGTGGCAGAGCCGGTTCGCCGGGGACCGGGGCGTGGTCGGGCGCGGGCTCACCCTCGGCGGCGAGCCGGTCACCATCGTCGGCGTGCTGCCGTCGACCTTCGCCTTCGGCCTGGTCGAGGACCCGGTGGTGTGGCTGGCCGCCCGCCCCGAAGGCGACCCGCGTGAGCGCCGCAACCTGCACTGGGTCAACGTGATCGCGCGGCTCGCGCCCGGCGTCACCGCCGAGCAGGCCCAGACCGAGGCGACCGCGATCGCCGCCCGCCTGGCCGCCGAGTACCCGGACGCCAACCGCGCCTCGGGCGCGCTGATCGCGCCGCTCTCCGACGAGATCCTCGGCAAGGCGCGGCCGATCATGGTGCTGCTCCTGTGCGCGGCCGGCCTGGTCCTCCTCATCGCGTGCGCCAACATCGCCAACCTCCTGCTCGCCCGCCAGACCACGCGCACCAAGGAGCTCGCGATCCGCGCCGCGCTCGGGGCCAGCCGCGGCCACCTGATCGCGCTGCTCACCATCGAGGCGCTGGTCCACGCGCTGGCCGGCGGCGCGCTCGGCGTCCTCCTCGCGATGTGGTCGCTCGACGGGATCCTCGGCACGGTGCCGGGCACGGTGCTGCACGGGATGCCGTTCCTGGCCGGCGCGCGGCTCGACGCCGTTGCGCTGGCGGTGACCACCGCGCTCTCCTTCGCCACCGGCCTCGGCGTCGGAGTGGTGAGCGCGACCCGCGCGGCCCGGCCCGAGCTGGCCGACATGCTCAAGCGCGAGGGGCGTGGCGCGTCGACCGATCCCAGGCGCGGCCGCCTGCGCGACGCGCTGGTCGTGAGCGAGGTCGCGCTCGCCTTCGTGCTCCTGGCCGGGGCCGGCCTGGTCGCCCGCAGCATGCTCGAGGTGCTCGCGGTCGACCCCGGCTTCGACCCGCACCAGCTGGTCACCGCCCGCGTGATCCTGCCCGAGTCGCGCTACGGCGACGACGCGCGCGCGGTCGCCGCCCACGACGAGATCCTCGCCCGCCTGGCCGCGCTGCCGGGCGCGCGCGGGGCGGCCAGCGTCAGCCGGCTGCCGCTCGGCGACGGCGGTAACACCATCCGCTACCTGCCCGAGGGGCGGCCGCCGGCGGTGGACGGGCTCGAGCCGGAGGCCAACATCCGCGAGGTCAGCTCCGGCTACTTCGAGACCATGGGCGTGCTCGTGCTCGACGGCCGCCCGTTCGACTCGAGCGACCGCGACGGCGCCGAGCAGGTCGTGATCATCAACCAGACCCTGGCCGGGCGCGAGTACCCCGGCGGCGCGGTCGGCAAGCACCTCACCTTCACGTTCGCGCCCACCCAGCGGCCGCGCCGCATCATCGGCGTGGTCGGCGACGAGCACCTCGGTCCGCTCGACGTGGCCCCCCTGCCGGCGGTCTACGCGCCGTTCGCCCAGGATCCCAACCCGGGGATCAGCTTCGCGGTGCGCGGCGGCGTCCGCGGCGAGCAGATCGCGCGGGTGATCCGCGAGCTCGACCCGTCGATCCCGGTCTTCGACGTGCAGACCATGGAGCAGCGCATGGAGCAGGCGCCGTGGATGTTCGTGCGCCGCTTCCCGGCCATGCTGGTCGGCGGGTTCGCGGCCATCGCGCTGCTCCTGACCGCGATCGGCATCTACGGGGTCCTGTCGTACACCGTCCGCCAGCGCACCCACGAGATCGGCATCCGCCGCGCCATCGGCGCCGGACAGCGCCAGATCCTCCGCCTGGTGGTCGGTCGCGCGGCGGTCCTCGCCGCGGTCGGGCTGGCGATCGGCCTGGCCGGCGCGCTGGCCGGGGCGCGGCTCCTGTCCAGCCTGCTCTTCGGCGTGGCCCCGTGGGACCCGGCCACCTTCATCGTGGTCGGATGCGGCCTGCTGGCCACCGCGCTCCTGTCCAGCTGGCTGCCGGCCCGGGCAGCCCTGCGAGTCCACCCGGCCGAGGCGCTGCGATCCGACTGACCCGGACGACGTGGGCTAGATGAAGAAGTCCGGCAGGAGATCGGCCGACGGATCGAACGCGTAGGGCGAGAGGTCGGTGACCCCGGCCGAGGCGAGGACGTCGTCGTCGATGAAGAACTGGCCGGTGTGCTCGCGGGACGGGCGGGTCAGGATCACGTGGGCCGCGTCGCCCATGATCTCCGGCTTGCGCGAGCGGCGCACGGTGGCGTCGCCGCCCAGCAGGTTCTGCACCGCGGCGGTCGCGATGACGGTGCGCGGCCACAGCGCGTTGACCGCGATCCCGTCGCCGCGCAGCTCCTCGGCCATGCCGAGCACGCACATGCTCATGCCGAACTTGGCCATCGTGTAGGCCACGTGCGGCGCGAACCAGCGCGCCTCCATGTTGAGCGGCGGCGACAGGTTGAGGATGTGCGGGTTGGCCGCCTTCTTGAGGTGCGGGATGCACGCCTGCGAGCAGGCGAAGGTGCCGCGCGTGTTGATCTGGTGCATGAGGTCGTAGCGCTTCATCGGCGTCGATACGGTGCCGGTCAGGCTGATGGCGCTGGCGTTGTTGACCAGGATGTCGATGCCGCCGAACTTCTTCACCGTCTCGGCCACCGCGGCGGCGATCTGGCTCTCGTCGCGGATGTCACAGACCAGAGGCAGCCCGTGCCCGCCGGCGGCGTCGATCTCCTCGGCGGCGCTGTAGATGGTCCCGGCCAGCTTCGGGTGCGGCTCGGTGGTCTTGGCCGCGACCGCGATGTTCGCGCCGTCGCGGGCGGCGCGGAGCGCGATCGCCTTGCCGATGCCCCGGCTCGCGCCGGTGATGAACAGAGTCTTTCCGCCGAGAGACGCCATGGCGCGACCCTACCGCGACAGGCGGGTCGAGTACCAGGTGCGAGCCGGTGCTAACCTGACGGCGTGCGCGTCATGTTCTGCGGATCCGGGTGGCGTTCCTTCGTCGACGTTCTCGCCGCCCGGCTGCCCGCCGGCGCCGAGATGAGCATGTGGGACCGAGCCAAGCCGCTCGAGCGAGCCGTCGCCGGCGTCCACGTGCTGCTGCCGTCCAACGCGCCGATCGACGCATCGGTCCTGGCCGCGGCCAAGGAGCTCCGCCTCATCCAGCAGCCGGCGGCCGGCACCGACAACATCGATCTGGACGCGGCCCGGGCCCGCGGCGTCCCGGTCTGCAGCGCTCCCGGCGCCAGCGCCCACGCCGTCGCCGAGATGGCGCTGTTCCTCATGCTCGCCCTGTCCCGCCGGCTGCCGGGCGCGGCCGCCGCCTTCGCCGCCGCGCGCATCGGCGAGCCGATCGGCCGCGAGCTGCGCGGCCGCCGCCTCGGCATCGTCGGCCTCGGCCGCTCCGGCACCGAGCTCGCCCGCCTCGCCGAGGCCCTCGGCATGACCGTCGCCGCGGTCACCTCGCGCCGCACCGAGGCCGAGTGGGCCGAGCTCCTCCACACCGCCGACATCGTCAGCCTGCACTGCCCGCTCGGCCCTGCCACCCGCCACCTCATCGACGACCGAGCCCTCGACCAGATGAAGCCAGGAGCCCTCCTAGTCAACTGCGCCCGCGGCCCGATCATCGATCGAGCCGCCCTCGAGCGAGCCCTCGACCGAGGCCACCTCGGCGGCGCCGGCCTCGACGTCTTCTGGGACGAGCCATGGGACCCAGCCGATCCCCTCTACCGCCGCCCCGACGTCGTGGCCACGCCCCACATCGGCGGCTCCACCGAAGAGTGCCTCGACCGCGTCGCCGCGATCGTCGCCACCAACATCGCCCGCATCACCACCGGCGAGGAGCTCCTCCACCGGGTCGCCTGACCGAGCCAGCTGGCTCGGTCCCGATCCGACGCAGTAGTGCTAGATTCCGCTCACACGCGAGAGTGGCGAAACTGGTAGACGCGCGGGATTTAGGTTCCCGTGGGCAACACCCGTAGGGGTTCGAGTCCCCTCTCTCGCACCGATCGCGATGCGCGCGTCGGCGACCAGGACGGGGCGAACGGGCGCGACCTCGTCGAAAGCCGACTCGAGTGCGCACGACCATTGCTTCCCGGAGGGAGCCGTGGCCCTATCGCAGCGGGAGATGACGATGACGATCACAGATGTCGGCTTCCACGACGACGCGGCGGGCTTCTGGTCGCGCGAGTGTCCTTCCTGCGAGCGCACCTTCAAGGTCAAGCCGGACTCGAGCAATCCGAAGGCGGTCAAGTTCTGCCCCTACTGCGAACAACATGGGGAGGACTGCTGGGGGACGGCGGAGCAGGTCCGCTACATCGAGCGCTTCGAGGAGTACGCCGGGGCGCAGGCAGCCATCGCGCAGGGCAAGGAGAAGACGCGAACCCCTGCGGGTACGCGCGCCGAGCGCGCCGCCGTCAAGCCAAAGGCCCCCCGCACCGCCCCGGATCGCCCGACCGCCCCGGACGAGCCCGACAGCGACATGCCCACCGTCTGGTTCGACTGCTGCGAGGAGAGCGTCTGCCACGACGGAAACAGCACCGAGCTTCGCTGCCCCTTCTGCGGAGAGACCCCGGACTGACCTCGCCCCGGCGCCGGGCCATCCTTGGCGTCACGCGTCATCCACCCTGTCCCGCCTGCTCGGCCTGGAGTCAGCGCGACTGGATCCGGCGAAACGTCGTGGGCGAGTATCCGGTCCGACGACGGAAGGCCACCGCGAGGTGGCTGGAGCTGCTGAATCCCAGCCGCGCAGCGATCTGCTCACGGGCCGCGAGAGACGGTCCTGGATGTATTCCAGGACCACCTTGAGATGACGGCCCGACAGGCCGCCACGCGCGTGGCCTGGAATCGTCGACAACGACGAGTACTTGCGGATCACGTGATGGGGATGATCGCCGAGTGGTTCGTCGACTGGAAACTGCCGGTCGCGAATGAGTGGAGGAAGGTCGCCGTTCCGTACTACGAGGAGATCGCCGCTCTGCAGCGCGCGCCCGAGTATCAGACGCCACACGGCTTCACGGCCAGGAGCCGCCAGCGGGCGCGACAGGACCGATTGTCCCGCTGAGGGAACAATCATTCCAGAACGCGCCATCTAGTCCGGCCAGAGCAACGGATCCACTCTCAAAGGCATCATGCTGGCACATCCGGTCGAGAAGCCTGTCCGCGGCATCATCCATCGCACCCACGGAAACCTGGGCGGTCCTGTAACCCGCCTCGTGAGCCCCTCCGACCTGGGCGAGCTCATCAAGCCGTTCGTGTTCCTCGACCGCTTCGACTTCGACGGGGGTGCGACCATGTCGATGGAGCACGGGTGGCACCCGCACTCGGGCATCGCCACGGTGACCGTGGTGCTCGACGGGTCGCTCCGCTACGCGGAGACGACCGGCAAGGCCGGTGTGCTGCCGGCCGGAAGCGTCGAGTGGATGCGGGCCGGAAACGGGGTGTGGCATACGGGCGCTCCAGGTCCAGAGCGCGTGAGGGGGTTCCAGCTCTGGGTCGCCCTGCCGCCCGCGCTCGAGAACGCCTCCAGCGCCAGTCACTACGTCATGCCCGAGGATGTGCCGGTCGAAGGTCCGGTGCGGGTGATCCTGGGCGCGCATGGCCGGGCCAGGAGCTCCATCGCGTCGCCTCCGATGAACTACCTCGTCGTGAGCCTGAGGGCCGGTGAGCGCTGGTCCCATCACCCGCCGACGGGACACACGGTCGCCTGGGTCGCCGTGCAGGACGGCGCGCTTCTGACTGGCTCGCGCATCCCCGGCGGGGAGATCGCGATCTTCGAGCCCTCGGAGCATTCGATCGACTTCGTCGCCGAGGGCAACACGACGTTCGTGCTCGGTTCGGCGGCCAGACATCCGCATGACCTCGTCCTCGGCAACTACTCCGTCCACACCAGCGCCGGGTCGTTGCGCCAGGGGGAGGCCGAGATTCGCCGCATCGGATCGAAGCTTCGAGCCGATGGCAAGCGAAGCTACGCGCTGCGGCAGTACTGAGGCGCGAGGCCCACGCGGAGATCGGCCCGGTTCCGTCAGCGGCGCACGCGACCCTGGCCGCGCTCACCGGCGGCGGCCGCGGCCCTTCCCATCGCGGAAGGCATGGCTCGAGTTGAGTTCGTCGGCCTGCCGATCGATCCTCGCTCCATGGATGTCTCGCCGCTCGCCGCGCCGGAGCCGACCTGAGCCGTGGCCACCGGGCTCGAGGCGCTGCGCGCCCACGCGATCGGTCACTCGCTGTTCGCGCCGACCACGCTGGGGCGCGCGATGGAGCGGCTCGGCTTCGTCCAGGCCGATCCAATCCGCGCGCCGGCGCGGGCCCAGGACCTCATCCTCGCCCAGCGGGTGCGCGGCTATCGCGCCGGCGACCTGGAGCGGCGGTACGACGCGCTCGACGTCGAGGAAGACTACCTCTACGCCTACGGCTTCCTCGCCCGTCGGGTGGCGCGCCTGGTCCACCCGCGCCGCTCGCGCGGCCTGGGCGCGCTCGAGCGGCGGGTCCTGGCCATCGTCCGCGAGCGCGGAACGATCCACCCGCGCGATCTGGCCGCCGAGCTGGGTCACCGCCGGGTGGTCAACGCGTGGGGCGGGCAGTCGAAGGCGACCACGCGGGCGCTCGACCGGCTGCACCACCGCGGCCACCTGCGCGTGGTCGGGCGGTCGGCGGGGATCCGGACCTACGGCGCGGCGACCGAGCGGCCCGTGGTGGCGGCGTCCGAGCGCCTGCGCGGCCTGTTGCGCGCGGTGGCCGAGGTGCTCGCGCCGGTGCCGGCGCGGACGCTGTCCTCCATCGCGGCGTATCTGACCGCGCGACTGCCCGCTCGGCCGGCGCACCGCGCGGCGATCGCAGCGCTGGTCGCGAGCGGCGAGCTCACCGCCGAGGTCATCGACGGCGTGCCCTACCTGTGGCCTCCGGGCGGCCGGCGCGCCGCGGTCGAGCGGCGGGTCCGCCTGCTCGCGCCGTTCGATCCGGTGGTGTGGGACCGGCGACGGTTCGAGCACATGTTCGGCTGGGCCTACCGCTTCGAGGCGTACACGCCGGTGGCCCGGCGGGTGCGCGGCTACTACGCGCTGCCGCTCCTGTGGGGCGATCGCGCGGTCGGCTGGGCCAACGCCGCGCCGCGCGGGGCGGGGCTCGACGTCGAGGTCGGCTTCGTCGCCGGGCGCCCGCGCGAGCGCGACTTCGGCCGCGAGCTCGACGCCGAGATCGAGCGGCTGCGGCGGATGGTCGGTCGCGCCGCGGAGTGAGCGCGCCGGGAGCTGGCCGTCGCATCCCGGAATGGATCGCCGCTGCCGGGCGTCGACATGGAGATGTCGTCACGCCTGTCGGCTGGTCTCGTTGCCGCGGCGTGGTTCTGCACGCCGGCGGCGCCTGCCCGGGCCGACATGGTGCGGGCCGCCGGCGATCGCGACCACGTCGTCGTGGTGCGGGACAACGAGGTCTGGCGGTCGCTCGACGGCGGTGCCCGGGAGGCGATCTCCCTGCCGCCCGACTCCTGGGCCCTCGACGCGCTTCCCGACCGGTCTGGTTCGCTCTGGATCGCGATCGGACCGGTCCCGCGGCAAGGGCCGGCCAGGCTCGCCCGCGTGGTCGCCGGGACCGAGA
>DATHKR010000151.1:0-32336 GCA_035489015.1 Kofleriaceae bacterium
CTCGGCCTGGGTTGCGGCAACCCGATCGCGATCGCCTCGCTGCGGCCGGGCGAGACGGTGCTGGACCTCGGCGCCGGCGCCGGCTTCGACTGCTTCCTGGCGGCGCGGCAGGTCGGCCCGGCCGGGAAGGTCATCGGTGTGGACATGACGCCGGCGATGGTCGACCGCGCGCGCGCGAACGCGGCCGCGCTGGGCGCGCCGGCCGTCGAGTTCCGGCTGGGCGAGATCGAGCGCCTCCCGGTGGCAGACGCATCGGTGGACGTGGTGCTGTCGAACTGCGTCATCAACCTGTCCCCCGACCAGGCCGCCGTCTTCCGCGAGGCGTTTCGCGTGCTCCGACCCGGCGGCAGGCTCGCGATCAGCGACGTCGTGGCGATCGGCCCGGCCCCGGCAGAGGCGCGATCCGCGGCCGAGCCGACCGACTGCGTGTCCGGCGCCGCGGCGATCGACGACGTCGAGGCCATGCTCCGACGCGCCGGCTTCGTCGAGATCCAGATCCGCATCGCGCCCGGCAGCGACGAGATCCTCGGCTCCTGGTTCGCGGGCGCCGAGAAGCTCGCGGCGTCGGCGACGATCGAGGCGCGACGGCCGGACCGCGCGCCGAGCTGCTGCGAGCCGGCGTGCTGCACGTGACCTGCGCGCCGGTCGACTGGCGCGAGATCGAGGCCCAGCTGCGCCCCTTCCTGGCCCGCCGGCTCGCCGCGACCGACGTCGATGACGTGCTCCAGGACGTCGCGGTCCGGATCCAGCGGGGACTGCGAGGGATCCGCGACGACCAGCGCTTCGCCGCCTGGCTGTTCCAGGTGGCGCGCAGCGCGATCGCCGAGCACGGCCGGGCTCGGGCGCGACACCCGCTGCCCGCGGTCGCCGAGCCGCCCGAGGCAGCCGACGATCGGGACCACGGCGACCACGGCGACGACGACCGCGAGGCGGCGCGCGCCCTCGCCGCGTGCGTCGCGCCGTTCGTCGCGCACCTGCCGGAGCCGCAGCGTCACGCCTTGACGCTGGTGGAGCTCGAGGGGCTCACGATCCGCGAGGCCGCGGACCTGGCCGGCATCTCGGTCTCGGGGATGAAGTCGCGGGTCCAGCGCGGGCGCGCGGCGCTCCGGGCGCTCTTCGAGGAGTGCTGCGAGGTCCAGCTCGACGCCCGCGGGAAGGTCGTCGAGGTGGCGGCGCGCTCGACCTCGCGCTGCCCGTCGTGACGCGCGCAAGCCCCGAAACGAGCCGCCACTGCGGTAGCCGGCTACTCGGCTGGTCACCTGCGATCGCGCGTGGGCGGCCTCGCGATCCGCGCGGTTGTCGAGCAGGCTGCAGCCCTCAGTCGATCATGTGCCTATGTCAGGTAATTACGGTTGCTGACAGGATCACGGGACGAGTAGAAGTGGTCGCTCAAAGGAGCGTACATGACCACACACTCTCGCCGCTGCTCGTCGTGGATCGCGTTCTCTGTGCTGGTTCTCGTCTCCGCGTGCGGCGCCGAGCAGGTGAGCAAGCCGGAGCTCGACGTCGGCTACGACCCGGGCAGCCGGCGCATCCTGGTCCAGGTCACCCGGCCGGTCGCGTCGGGTGAGCGGCTCCACGCGCGCGTGCGCAAGGGCGCCGTCGGCGAGCTCGACTGCGCGCGTGACGCCGCGTCGATCCCGCGGGTCGACGGCCAGCCGTTCGACGCGCCCGGCCTGCCGGGCTCGGCGTACGCCGGCCCCGAGGTGGACCAGTCGATCTTCGAGCCGGTCTACGACGACAGCTGGCTCGAGCTGCCCGAGCCGACCGCCGAGATGCTGGCCCAGATCGCCGACGGCGAGGCCTTCATCGACGTCTGTCTGGTCAGCGACAGCGGCGTGGTGCGCGAGGGTGAGTTCGACATCCGCCGCGCGCTCGACCGGACCGGCGCCAACGGCAAGGCCGACGGCGAGGAGGAGGTCATCGCGTCGACCGAGGCTTACGCCGACAAGTGCGTGGCCGAGCTGGGCGACATCCCGTTCTTCCCGTCGATCGGCGAGGGCGACTACGGCACCTTCAACTGCCTCGACGCCACGCCGCTCGATACCACGGTCACCGGCGCCGACGGCCAGGTGGCGAAGCCCGGCGCCGAGGTCGATTCCTGCGACAACCCGCAGTACATCTACTCGCTGTGCGAGGGCAACGCGGTGACCGGGACCTCGAACGGCCCGCGCGTGACCAGCGCTGCCAACTCGCAGGGGACCGAGTGGGTGCTGCTCTGCCGCAAGGCCAAGGCGGAAGAGGGCTCCTACAACGACATCGCGATGATCGGGCACAACCCGTACACCGGAAAGACCTGCTTCTTCCAGAACGCGCTCTACTCGCGCACCGACGGCCTCCACGTCCCCCACCCGGGCGACGTGACCGAGTCGACCGACTCGCCCCAGCAGAGCGCCAGCCTGTGGTCGGGCATCCACGGCGGCCTCGGCAGCGGCATCCAGTGCGCGAGCTGCCACGACGCGGACGCGTTCATCCACTCGCCGTGGATCGATCAGGCGCTGAACGCGGGCGGCGACCCGGTCGTGCCCAAGATGGGCATCGACGAGGACTTCGCGCTCGGCTACGCCGACGCGCCGTACACGATCGTGAACTCCGAGGGCCAGGGCTGGACCATGCCGAAGGTGCTGGTCAGCCCGGAGGCGCAGGCGTGCACCAACTGCCACCGGATCGGCGACGGGCGCTGGAGCGACGACTGGATCGACCGCCTGGTCGGCGAGGACGAGAGCTGGAACCGCAAGGTCACCGAGGCCTACCGCGAGTTCACCCACGCCTTCTGGATGCCGCCCGACATGGACGGCCTGGACGCGGCCTCGTGGGCCGACTCGGACTTCGGCAAGGCGGTCAAGTTCATCCAGGGCTGCGGGCGCGACCCGTCCAGCTGCCAGTGGGCCGAGCTGCCGACCGAGCCGTTCGGCGAGGACGGCGAGCTGCCGCCGATCGAGCTCGAGGGTGAGCCGCTCGCCCGCGCCGCCGCCGCGGTGCTCGGCGCCGACGTGCAGGACCCGAGCTGCCCCGACGGCCAGTGCGCGTCGCGCCGCTGCGCCGAGTGCCACTCGCTGTCGCCGGCCGCCCTGCGCCGCTGGCTCGACTACACCGATCACGCGTGGAACGAGTGCGGCCTGGCCGGCGACCCCTCGGCGATGAGCCAGGACGACGCGCGCCGCTCGATCGACTGCCTGCGCACCGACCCGACCGACGCCAGCTCGCCGTTCGCCGCGGCCCAGCTCGGCATCCTCGCCGCCGGCGTGCAGTACGGCGGCTTCCGCACCCTGTTCCGCACCGCGCTGGGCGACGAGGCCTGGCTGGCCCCCTATCTCCAGTTCAAGGCCCGGGTCGGCATGCCGAAGGGCAGCCACCCCAAGCTGTCCCAGAAGGAGTTCGCCACCGTCCAGAAGTGGTTCGCCGACCGGCTGCCCGCGCTCGACGACATCATCCTGTCGCCGCCGGCGCCGACCGTGTGTGACGCCGCGCGCGACGAGGTCGGCATCGCGTCGCACATCGACGACATGAGCTTCGACGGCTGGAGCGCGGTCAACCGCGAGGCCGGCATCCGCATGTTCGGCTGCAGCGGCGACGATCCGCTGGCCTGCTTCGGTGGCGCCGACTTCGCCGACCGGACCTCCGACTGGGGCAACGGCGCCGACGCCGACGCCGGCAGCATCCGCCAGCTGCGCGAGCTCGGCTTCCGCACCAGCTTCTGGACCCGCAGCTCGGCCGACGGGCGCTACATCGGCAACGGCGGCGGCTCGTCGCTCGGCTCGACCATCACCGACCTCACCACCGGCACCAACATCCCGGTCGACGCCTCGTACGACCCGGGCTTCTTCCCCGACAACTCCGGCTTCATCTTCCAGGGCGCGGTCGGCGGGGCCGGCATCTGCCCGCAGAGCGTCCTCACCCGCTACGACCAGATCAAGTTCACCGAGCCGGAGTGCATCAGCGCGACCGGCATCAACCTCTACCAGCACGTGGCGCGCGGCGTGGGCGGCGGCGACTACTTCGTCATCAACAGCCAGTTCGTCAGCGACGCCGGCCACGGCTCGGCCGACCCGCGCGCGTTCTTCGACTCGGGCTCGACGATGAAGTTCACGCCGATGGTCTTCAACGGCACCACCTACGCCCCGATGGGGCCGACCGTGGTCGACTCACCGTACGAGGGCGACTCGGTGCTGTCGCCGTCGGCTCGCCTGGTGGTGAGCCGCCTGGCCGGCGCCGACGGTCAGGCGCTCGGCTACGTGCTGCGCCGGGTGCGCGCCACCCGGTTCGGGCAGAGCTACCAGGTGGACATCGATCAGCGCCTGGCCACGATCTGCATGCCGGGCGCCAAGGCGAACATCTCGTTCGACGAGCGCTTCCTGGTCACGCACCACTACCACGACGGCAAGTCGGACATCCTGCTCTACGACCTGGCCACCGGCGACGAGCACCAGCTGACCGACGTGCCGGTCGGGACCGAGGCGCGCTACCCGCACTTCCGCTCGGACGGCTGGATCTACTTCCTGGTCGACTCGGGAGACAGCGAGACGATGGCGGCGAGCGACGCGGCCATCCGGCTGTCGGCCGCCCAGTGAGCCGCGCTGCCCCCACCCTGCCCGGCCTCGCGCTCGCCCTCGGGCTGGCGTGGGGCGCGGGCTGCGCCGGCTCCGGGGACCGCCCGGTCGGCGACGACGACCCGGCCGACTTCCCCGCCGTCCCCGGCGGCAAGACCGACGTCTTCGGGCGCAGCCTGGTCGGCGTGGCCGCGCCCTACGAGCCGGACCCGGCGCTGGCCGCGCCCGAAGCCGGCGACCAGCTCGCCGCCGACGTGCGCCGCCGACGCGACGCCGCCTGGGGCACCGTCTACAAGATCCTCGAGCCGGTGCCGCTCCTCGGCCTGGTCGAGGTGTTCGACGACCACCCGGAGGTGACCTGGCCGGTCGCCGACGTGCCGATGGTCCCGCGCTGGGAGACCTGGTACGGGGTCGAGGACGTGAAGCGCATGTTCCAGCACCTCTACGAGGGGCTGGGCGCCGAGGGCCGGGCCGCCCACGCCAGCTTCGATGCGGCCGCGGTGGCCGAGGCCCAGGTGTGGAACGCGGGGGCCGCCTCCCGCTCCGATCGCTGGCCGCTGGAGCGCTACCTCGACCACGTGCGCGAGCTGGGCGAGTGCCCGGCCGGCACCCCGGCCGAGGAGTGCGCGCCCGCGCTCGAGTCGCTGCTGGGCGGCGCGGTCACCGGGACCACCCGCATCCTCTACAGCCCCGGCACGGCCGCCCACGTGCTCGGCGACTACGCCGGCGCGGTCGCCTGCCTCGACCGGCTCGACCAGCTCGGGCTCGACGCCGAGCCGGCCGACCCGGCCAACTTCACCGCCTGCTTCGCCGAGGAGCTGCCGGCCGACGCGGTGCTGGTCAAGGCGCAGTGGGTGCGGGCCGACTTCGACCCGGAGCTGCCCGCCTTCGACACCGACGGCGACGCCATGCGCCGGCGCCTGACCGGCAGCGCGACCTGGTCCGAGGAGGGCGACCGCCGTGTCAACCCGTCGGCCAGCGACATCTACACGATCCGGCTGCGCGACGGCAGCGTGTTCCGCCTGGCCGGCATGCACATCATGACCAAGGAGCTGCGCCACTGGCAGTGGGTCACGCTGTGGTGGAGCGACCGCCCCGGCGACGACTTCGGCGCCGACCGACCCGAGCGGTTCGCCGGGCTGCCGGCAGTGTGGAGCCGCTACAAGATGTGTGCGGTCAGCTGGTTCGACGAGCAGGATCCCGAGCTCGGCCGCCGCTACCAGGAGCTGCCGTCGCTGGCCGACGCGCTCGACGCGGTCGGCGGCCAGCCCGGCCAGCCGAGCTGGTGCTCGAACCCGTACATCGAGCACGGGCTGGCCAACGCGGCCACCAACTGCATCGGATGCCATCAGCATGGAGGCAGCCAGGTCGCCCACGACCGCGACGGCGACGGCACCCTCGACCCGTTCGACCTCGACGCGGTCATCCACGACGAGGCGCGCTACCCGGCGACCGGCCGGGCCCAGATCCGCGCCACCTTCCCGGCCGACTACATGTACTCGTTCAACCGGGTCGACGACGTGGTCCACGTCTTCGCCCAGGAGATGGAGTTCGCCGACGGGATCGATCGCGAGCTGCAGGAGCGCGTCGACGCGATCCTGGCCCTCGAGGGCGACCCCGCCGCCGGCGCCGGGCGCTTCGCCGGCATCTGCGCCGCCTGCCACGGCCCCGACGGCCACGGCAGCGACTTCGCCCCCGACCTGCGCGAGCGAGTCCCCAACCGCGACGACCCGACCCTGATCCGCACCCTGCTCACCGGCAAGGGCGCCATGCCGCCGTGGGCCACCCGCTTCGACGATCAGGCCCTGGCCGACATCCGGGCCCACCTGCGCGAGCAGTTCGGCGCGCCCCAGTAGGCCTCCACAGGCCACCGGGCCGCGGTCAGCGCGGCGCGGCGATCTCGACCTTCACGTTGTCGAGGATCCCGTAGAACTGGTCGCTGGTCTGGCCCTGGGCCTGGCCACCGACCAGGATGGAGTCGGGGTTGTCGATCGCGAGCGTCACCCCGTCGGGGATCGGGACCGACCGGGTGTCCTCGCCGTCGCCGGCGTCGAGCCGCGCCTCGACCAGGTCCCCGCGGCGCTCGCAGCGGAGCGTGTGCCACTCGCCGTCGGCGATCGGGCGGAGGACCCGCGCGTTGATCAGGTCGTCGACGCCGGGCCCGTAGCGGAAGACGCAGAGCGGGCGGAGCATCGCGTCGACCTCGATCTTCCACTGGCCGCCGTCGCTGTCGAAGAAGCCCTTCTGGGCCACGTTCTCGTCGCCCGGCGAGCCCTCGGGCACCAGGAGGTCGAGGCTGACCGCGAAGTCGGCCCCGCCCGGGTCGAGGTCTGCCGAGCCCTCTGCGACCAGGTTGACGCGCGGGCAGTCCACGGTGCATCCGGGGGGCGGGAACATGAGCGCGTTGCCCGAGCCGTCCGCGCGCGACACCACCATCACGCTGCCCGGGATGGTGCCCGGCGTGACCGCACCCCGGTGATCGTTGCCGCTGGCGTCGGGGACGAAGAGGTCGTCGCCGTCCTGGATGAGCGGCGCCTCGAGGTCGTAGAGCAGGACCACGCCCGGATCGACGGCGCGCGCGTCGATTTCCGCGTCCACCTCGGCGCCCGCATCCACCGCCGCGTCCGCCGCCGCCCCGGGCGCGGCGTCGGTCTCGTCCCCGACCGAGACCGATCCACATCCCGCCAGGACCGTGGTGAGGATCAGCAGAACCCGTCGGCGAAGGTGCATTCCGGAAGGCATCGCGCAAACCGCGGCGCGTGGCAATCCCGGATTTGAGCCGCGCCGCCCGCCAGGCGCGACCCCGTTTCGCTGCAGGCGATCAGGCGACCGCGGCCTGCACCGCGGTCGAGGACAGGGCGACCGTGACGGTCGTCCCGCCGCCTGGCTTGCTGTCGATGGCGATGCGGCCGCCGTGGGCCTCGACGATCGAGTGGCAGACGGCCAGGCCCAGGCCGGTGCCCTCGCCGACCGGCTTGGTGGTGTAGAAGGCCTCGAAGACGCGCTCGAGGTCGTCGGCGGCGATGCCGCAGCCGGTGTCGGCCACCTCGATGACGACCTCGTCGTCGAGGCCGCGCCGGGTGCTGACGCGCACGGTGTTGCCGGTGGCGTCGCCGAGCGGGATCGCCTGGGCCGCGTTGAGCAGCAGGTTGATGAGGACCTGCTCGATCCGGTTGGGCTCTCCGACCACCTCGGGCAGGTCCGGCGCGAGCGCTCGCACCAGGTTGGCGCGGTGCTCGATCTCGTTGCGGACCAGGGTGAGGGCGGAGGTGACCACGTCGTTCACCGAGAACGGGCGCGACGGCTGCGGCTGTGAGCGCGAGAACAGCTTCAGGTGGCGGACCAGGAGCGAGATGCGCTGCACGCCGGCGGCGGTCTCGTCGAGCATGACGCGCAGCTCGTCCCGCTCGGCGTCGCCGAGCGGCTTGCCCGGCTCCAGCATCATGCTGGCCTCCTCCACGTTGGACAGGACGTAGGACAGTGGGTTGTTGATCTCGTGGCCCATGCCGGCCGCCAGCCGGCCCAGCGCCTCCAGCTTCTGGGACTGGGCCAGCTGCTGCTCGGTCATGAGCCGCTGGCGCATCTCCTGGGCCAGCACCGCGTTGGCCTGGGCCAGCTCGTCGGTGCGCTCGCGGACCAGGCGGTCGAGCTCGACCAGGCGCGCCTCGCGCTCGAGCAGGAGCGCGCGCTTCTCGGTCAGCGCCTGCACCAGCTGGCGCGCCTCGACCCGGTCGAACGGCTTCTTGAGGATGAGGTAGCTGTGCCCGGCGCCGAGCCGCTCGGTCATCTCCTCCCACGAGAAGTCGGAGTAAGCGGTGCACATGACGATCTGCACCCGCGCGTCGATCTGCCAGATCCTGACCGCGGTCTCGACTCCGTCCATCCCGGGTGGCATCCGCACGTCCACGAACGCCACGTCGTAGGCCTGACCGGCGGCCACGGCGGCCTCGACCATGAGCAGCGCCTCGGCCCCCTGGCTGGCGAAGGAGAGCTCGACCGGCGCGGGCGCCGGGGCGGTGGGCCGGTCGCCGAACAGCGCGGTCTCGAGCTCGCCGAGGTCGTCCGGGACCTCGACCGGGACGAGGATCTTGCGGAAGTCGCGGTGGATGTCGGGGTTGTCGTCGACGACGAGCACCCTCGCTGCCGCTCGCGGCGGACTGACTTCCATGCCCTTCAAATCGACCTCTCCGGGACAAGGTTGACGCTAAAGCTCTTGGTCTCGCGAGCCGAGTTGTTCGGTATGCGGCGCGTGTCTGTCGTCCTCGGGCTCACGATGTGCGCCATCCTCGGATCGGCCAGGTCCGCCCACGCACTCGATCCGCACAAGCGGATCACACAGTACATGCACCGGGCATGGGGAACCGACGAAGGTCTGCCCATGGACACGGCATCGGCGCTCATCCAGGCGCCCGACGGCTATCTATGGATTGGCAGCCAGGAGGGCCTGGTCCGCTTCGACGGCGTCACCTTCACCCTGTTCAACAAGCGAAACACGCCGTGCCTGAACGATCAGTGGATCCTGCGGCTGGCCCCGATGCCGGACGGCTCGGTGTGGGTGATCCCCCTCCGCGGGGCGCCGAGCCTCCTCACCCGCGACGGGTTCACCTGCCCGCCGATGCCCGAGGGCGTCCCGGCGCGGTTCATCAAGGCGATCGTCCCTGCCGCCGGCGGCGGGATGTGGGTCGCCGCGTTCGGTGAGGGCGTGTTCCTGGTCAGGGACGGCCGGCTGGTCCGCGCCTACCGCGGCGCGCCGCACCAGCTCAGCAGCAACAAGGTCCTCGACCTCGCGGCCGCCCGCGACGGCTCGCTGTGGGTGGCGACCGACGGCGGCGGCGTCAACCACATCCGCGCCGACGGATCGATCGAGGTGTTCGACGCCGCCAGCGGCCTGTCGAGCAGCTCGGCGGTGCAGGTGCTCGAGACCCGCGACGGCTCGGTCTGGGTCGGCACCTCGAGGGGCGTCGACAGCATCTCGAGCGGGCGCATCGATCACCTGGCCGGCGTGTCGGCGGTGGTGGTGAGCGCGATCATCGAGGACAGGGGCGGCAGCGTCTGGTTCGGGACCGAGGAGGGGCTGTTCCGCCTGCAGGACGGGGACGTCACCAGCTTCACCGAGGCCGACGGACTGTCCTCCAGCAACATCCGGACCCTGCTCGAGGACCGCGAGGGCAGCATGTGGATCGGCACCTACGGCGGCGGCATCGATCAGCTGAGCGACGGCCTGTTCACCCCGTACTCGACCGCCGACGGGCTGTCCGACGACTTCGTGTGGTCGGTGTTCGAGGACGTCCCCGGCCGCATCTGGATCGGCACCGACTCGGGCGGCCTCAACCGGCTGGAGAACGGCGTCATCAGCGTCGACGGGCGCGCCGAGGGGCTGGCCGACGACACGGTGCGCTCGATCTACCGCGACCGGGCCGGCACGCTGTGGGTCGGCACCCGCAAGGCCGGGCTCAAGCGCTACGACGGCGCCACCTTCAGCTCGGTCGAATCGGACGACCCGCGCTGCGACAGCGACGTGTCGGCGATCGCCGAGGACCGCGACGGGACCCTGTGGGTCGAGTCGCGCGGCAAGCTGGCCAACCAGGGCTCGACCGGCGTGCTGTGCCGCCTGATCGGCGGGCGCCTGCGCCTGCACGACGCGGCCAGCGGCGGGATCGAGGATCTGCTCAGCTGCATGCGGACCAGCCACGACGGCCGCCTGTTCCTGTGCGGGACCCACGGGCTGTACGTCATCGACCGCGGCAAGATCACCACCTACTCGATGCGCGACGGCCTCTCGTCCGACTTCGTGACCACCGTGTACGAGGAGAGCGACGGCACCCTGTGGATCGGCACCGCCCAGGCCGGGCTCAACCGGCTGAAGGACGGCGTCATCTCGCACGCGACCACCGCCGAGGGGCTGTTCGACGACAAGATGCACGCGATCGTCGACGACGGCCTCGGCTACCTGTGGATGAGCAGCAACCGGGGGATCACGCGGGTCAGCAAGCGCGAGCTGGACGACCTCTTCGCCGGTCGCATCACGTCGGTCATGCCGGACGTGTACGGCTCCGACAGCGGGATGCGCAGCGCCGAGTGCAACGGCGCGTCGCAGTACCCGGCCTGGCGGGCCAGCGACGGGCGGCTGTGGTTCGCGACCATGAAGGGCGCGGTGGTGATCGATCCGAAGCAGCTCGGGACCAACCCGATCCGGCCGCAGGTCCTCATCGAGCGCATCGCCGCCGACGGGGTGACCCGCGCCCTGCGCGGCGGGATCTCGGTCGCGCCGGGGACGCACGCGATCGAGTTCACCTACACCGCGACCAGCCTGCTCGCCTCGGATCGGATCCGCTTCAAGTACAAGCTCGAGGGCTTCGATCAGGACTGGACCGACGCCGGCGCCCGCCGTACCAGGTACTACACCAACCTGCCGCCCGGCGACTACGTCTTCCGGGTGATCGCGGCCAACAGCGACGGGCTGTGGAACGAGGACGGCGCGTCGGTCGGGTTCCGGCTCGAGCCGCGGTTCCATCAGACCTGGTGGTTCCTGGCGTCCTGCATGCTGGCGGTGCTGGCCATCATCTTCGCGATCCACCGGGTCGGCGTGCGCCACCTGCGCCGGCGCGAAAGGGAGCTGCAGCAGCGGGTCACCGACCGCACCTACCAGATCGCCAACGCGGCGCAGGCGCTCCGGGCCAGCGAGGCGTTCAGCCGCACCATCGTCGGAAACGTGGGCGAGGGAATCATCACCTTCGACGGCGACGGGGAGATCTCCAACTGGAACCGGGCCGCCGAGCGGATCTTCGAGCACACGGCCGACGAGGCGATCGGCAACACCGCCGACCTGCTCGGCCTCAGCAACGCGCTGGAGGTGGGCGCCACCGGCGCGGTCGCCGAGCACGCCCGCCGCAAGGACGGCGCGGTCATCCCGGTCGAGATCCACGCCACCGAGGCGAGCATCGACGGCGCCCCGGTGACGATCTGGCTGGTCCGCGACCTCACCGAGAGCCGCCGCGCCGAGGCCAAGGTCGCGGCGATCCAGCGCGAGCTGGTGGTCACCTCGCGGCGGGCCGGCATGGCCCAGGTCGCCACCTCGGTGCTGCACAACGTCGGCAACGCGCTGAACGGCGTCAACGTGTCGGCCGACATCGTCCTCGCCACGCTGCGGCGGTCCAAGGTGGTGGGGCTCGGCAAGGCGCTGGCCATGCTCGACGAGGACCCGGCCGCGCTGGCCGCGTTCCTGACCACGACCGAGAAGGGTCGCCAGCTCCCCACTTATCTGGCCCGGGTCAACGGCGCGATCCAGCGCGAACGAGAGACCGCCATCGAGGAGCTGGAGTCGATGGAGAAGGGGATCGAGCACATCAAGGCGATCGTCAGCTCGCAGCAGTCGCACGCCCGGGTCGATCGGATCGACGAGCTGATCGTCCTCCCCGACCTGCTCGGCGACGCGATCCGCTTCGAGCGCGCCCTGTGCGAGATGGCTGGGGTCACGGTGCGGACCGATCACGCCGACCTGCCGCCGGTGCGGGTCGATCGGCACGGCCTGCTCGAGATCGTCATGAACCTCCTGGTCAACGCGCGCGAGGCGCTCCAGGACGGCGCGGGCGAGCGGCTGATCACGGTGCGAACCCGGCCGACCGCCGATGGCTCGGTCGCCATCGAGGTGTGCGACACCGGGATCGGGATCGCGCCCGACAACCTGGTCAAGATCTTCAGCCAGGGCTACACGACCAAGACGGGCGGCCACGGCTTCGGCCTGCACGGCGCATCGTGCACGGTGATCGAGCTGGGCGGGACGCTCTCGGTCGAGAGCGAGGGGGTCGGCAAGGGCGCGCGCTTCGTCGTGGTCCTGCCGATGGCGCGGGCGATCGAGGCCACCCAGGCGGCCTGACCGGCCGCCTCACGCTGGAGCTGGCTCCATCGGCTCTCGCCAGCGGCGCCGCGCGGCGCGATGGTAGGGCCATGGCACCGACGATTCGCTGGGGGGTCCTGTCCACCGCGGCCATCGCGACCCGCAAGGTCATTCCGGGCATCCAGCGCTCGCGGCGCGGCGCGGTGGTGGCGATCGCGTCGCGCGATCTCGCCCGCGCGAGCGAGGCGGCCGCGGCGCTCGGCATCGCCCGCGCGTACGGCTCGTACCAGGAGCTCCTCGCCGACCCCGACATCGACGCGGTCTACGTCCCGCTGCCCAACCACCTGCACGTGCCGTGGACCCTGGCCGCGGCGGAGGCCGGCAAGCACGTCCTGTGCGAGAAGCCGATCGGCATGGACGCGGCCGACGCCGCCCGCCTGCGCGGCGCGCCGGCCGGGCGCCTCATCATGGAGGCGTTCATGGTCCGCTTCCACCCGCAGTGGCTGCGCGCGCGCGAGCTCATCCGCGCCGGCGCGATCGGCGAGCTGCGCGCGGTGGATGTCTTCTTCGCGTACGACAACCGCGACCCGGGCAACATCCGCAACCGACCGGAGACCGGCGGCGGCGCGCTGCTCGACATCGGCTGCTACGGCGTGGTGGCCGGGCGGTTCTGCTTCGAGGCCGAGCCGGTCCGGCTGGTGGCGCTCATCGACCACGACCCGGGCTTCCAGACCGACCGGTTGAGCTCGGTCGTGGCCGACTTCGGCGGGGGCCGCCGGCTCACCTTCACCGTGTCGACCCAGCTGGCCCCGCACCAGCACGTGACGCTGGCCGGGACGCGCGGTCGGATCGAGATCCCGGTCGCCTTCAACGCACCGCCGCTGGAGACGACCTGGATCTCGATCGACGACGGCAGTCGATTGGGGGGGACGTCGGCGGTCCGGGAATCCTTCCCGCCGGTCGACCAGTACGCGGAGCAGGCGGATGTGTTCGCGCGCGCGGTGCTCGGCGAGATCGAGCTCCCTCACGGAGTGGAGGACGCGATACGCAACATGCAGATCCTCGACGCGATCACACGCTCCGATCGATCCGGCGGCTGGGAGTCGCCCTGACCGCGCGTCCCCGGAATAGACCAGCGAGATGCGCCGTACGCACGACACCAACCGATGTCGTACGGCAAGCAGGATCGAACGGGCCGATTCGCCGAGGGCGCTGGCGGATCCGGACAGGCTCAGGGAACGATGCCCGGCAAGCGGACCCTCACCGCCCAGCTCCCCCGGGTCCGCCCGCTCGGCGCGCTCGCGGACGGCGAGGCGACCTTCGAGTCGGGCGACCTCTCCGACCAGGACACGCCGACCGGGGCCGGCCTCGGCAGCCCGATCCCGACGCTCGACACCGGGACGATCACGGCCGAGCGCGCCGCCGGCCGCGGCGACAGCGACGCGGCGGTGCTGGCGCTGGGCCAGCTCATCCGCGACGCCGGTGATCCGCTCGACCTGGCCCGCGCCGAGTGCGAGATCGCGACCGGGCGGGTCGAGTCGCCCCTGCGCATCCAGGTGTGGGCCGACGCGCTCGCCGCGCTGGCCGCCGACGCCAAGGCCGGCTACACGCGCATGCTGCGCGCGCGCCGCTCGCCGCTCACCTTCGACGGCGCCATCGAGCGGCTGCGCGGCCTGACCCGCCAGCGCGCCGACGCGGTCGCCATCGTCAACGCGTACCGGCTGGCCGGCCGCGCCAGCGACCAGCCGGCGGTGGAGCAGCTCGCCGCCCTGCTCGCCGCCAACGACCGGTCGATCGAGACGGTCGAGAAGCTGCTCGGCGGGACCAGCTCGGACGTCTCGATCATCGACGAGGACGCGCCGGTGATCCCGACCACGCCGAAGCAGGCCGACGGCGACGCGCGGAGCGACCAGGACGCGGTGCTCGCCCGCTTGCCGGCCGACCAGGCCGCCGCCTACCGCGCCGCCCTCGCCCTGCTCGACGGCAAGAGCCGCGCGCCGAGCGTGAAGAAGGACGCGAAGAAGAGCAACGACGACCGGAAGGACGACCGGAAAAAGCAGGACGACCGGACCAGCGCCTCGGTCGCCAGCGGCGGGCTCACCGGCGGCGGCAAGGGCGTGGTGTTCCGCATCCGGGCCGAGGCGTTCGCCGGCGTCCCCGACGAGCAGAAGAACGCGCACCTGGCGATGCTGCTCCTCATGGCGAACAACATCCCGGCCGACCTGGCCGAGTGGATCGCCACTTGCACCGGCAACCCGCCCGACCGCGTGCGCGAGCTCGAGAGCATGAAGCAGAACATGGACGCCGCGTCGCCGATCGGCAGCCGCACCCCGATCCCACCGCGCGCGGCCCAGGAGGGCGGCTATCACGGGTACCGCATCTTCAACGCGGCCGGGCAGACCATGACCGCCGCCGAGATCGACGCCGCGCTGGCCAGCAAGAGCTACATCGAGGTGAGCCTGGACGAGGTCTTCTACCGCGAGGAGATCGCGCCCCTGCTCGAATCGCCGGAGCGGTGGGCGTGGGCGCGCGCCGATCTCATCGCCATGTCGTACCAGCGCGAGATCGAGGCGCTGGAGGCGCGCGACCGCGAGCAGTTCGACCGGACCGGCCGGCACGACCCGCAGATCATGGAGCGGCTGGTGCGGTTGAAGGGGATGCGCCTCGAGTACGCCACCTACGCGGCGAATCTCAGGACCGGCAAGACCAGCGTCACCGCCGAGATGGGCAAGTTCGACCAGGAGGTGCGCCGGCTCGACGCGCTCATCACCGACGCCGGCACCAAGCTGGCCGACGCGCGCAAGCGGATGGCCGCCGACCTCGAGCAGCGCCGCCGGGAGGCCGCGGTCAGGCAGCCGCCGCGCGGCGGGGGCGGGGTGACCCCGAGCCGCGACCTGGTGCAGCCGTCGGCCGAGCTCGACCGCGAGGTCCGCGAGCTCGAGCAGTACATCGCCGATCGCAAGGAGGAGAAGGCGTCGACCGAGCAGATGATGGGGACCGGCGACCGGTTCCCGGACGAGCTGGCCCGGCAGCGGATGCGCACGCTCGGCCAGCGCTACGAGACCACCGACGGCAGCTTCCAGTTCCGCTCCAATGCGCGCGCGACCCTCGACGCCGTCCAGGGCGCGGCCGGCGGGGTCAGCGCGCGGCTGTGGGCCGGGATCGGCGGCGTGGCCGACTACGGCGGCGCGGCGCTCTCGTTCCTGAGCGGCGAGCCCTGGTACGGGCAGGTCGGCGACGACCTGTCGCGCCGCGCCTACTCGGTCTCCGCCGAGATCGATCTCTACGCGGCCGGCCGCACCGCCAAGGCCGAGGAGGTGCTCGGCAAGACCGCCACCATGCTGATCCAGGTGGCCACGTCGACCGCGATCTATGTGGTGATGCTGGGGCCGGTGGCCGAGGCCGGCGGCGTGATCGGCGCGGCGATCACCGGCGGCAAGATCGGCGCGACCGCCGGATCGATCGCCGCGCTGGCCACCACCGGCGCGCTCATGTCGAGCGACCAGGGCGGCAGCGGGATGGCCACCGGCGCCCTGCTGATGGGGGCGATGCCGCTGTTCGGCGGGTTCGGGGCGACCGCGCTGCGCCGCGCGGTGTCGGCGTTCGTCGGCATGGCCGCGCTCGACGGCGCGTCGCAGATGGACCTCCACGCGGCCTTCAGCGCGTACGAGCAGACCCGCAGCTACCGCGACGCGCTGGCCGCGGCGACCGAGAAGGTCGACATGAGCCGCATGTTCGCCAACGGGCTCATGGGCGCCATGCTCGCGGTCGGAAGCGGGGGCGGCAAGCGCGGCGGCACCACCGGCGAGACCAAGGTCCTTCGCGTGGCCGACGAGTACTACCGGCCCGACGGGACGCGAATCACCGACGCAGGCGAGGTCGCCGCGGCGTCGAAGTCGAAGTCGCCGCCGGTGCGGGTCAACCGGGCCGAGCTCGAGTCGATCAGCTCCCTGCAGAAGGCCGGCAACCAGGAGGGCGCCCTCGACCTCATCGCGCGGGCGCGGACCCGCGCCGACGCGATCACCGAGTCGAACACCGAGGTGAAGTCCACCGAGCGCGACATCGCGCGGCTCGAGAACCGGCCCAGGCAGTCCCCCGCCGACGAGCAGCAGCTGAACGACCTGCGCGCGCGCCGCGACCGCAGCGCCGCCCAGGCCGAGGTCCTCGGCGCCGCGCAGGAGGGCCGCCCGATCCCGCGCGACCTCATCGAGAAGAGCGGCGGCCAGGTGCCGCTCGGCTACGCCGAGGCGGTCCCGGGCGGCGACCTCGTGCCCCGGGACGGGCTCGCCGCCGGGCAGAGCGGGCAGCTCCGCGCCAGGCTCGAGGCCGGCACCGCCGCCGCCGGCCAGTACAAGACCGAGCTCGACGGCATGAACCGGATCACCCGCGAGCTGATGGCCGAGCAGGCCGGCAAGGCGCCCCGGTCAGAGGTGCTGGCCCGCCTGCGCGCCGCCCTGGCCGCCGCGGCCGAGAAGGTCCGTGCGCTGCGGGCCGCCTTCGACAGGGCGATCGGCCGGCAGGAGCCGGTCCAGCGCGAGGAGGTCCAGGACCAGAAGCCGCCGATCTCGACCCCGACCGAAAAGCCGATCGCGGTCGACGGCGACAGCCAGCCGCTCGGCGGAGGCGGCCAGGGCACGGTGTACGCGGTCGACGTCGACGGCGCGCCGATGGCGGTGAAGGTCCCGGCCGGGGTCGGCACCGCCCGGACCGCCCTCGACGGCGCGCTCCTGCCGTCGCGCTACGGCGGGCTCGGGTCCGGCAAGATCGTGAAGGTGAAGATCGGCGACGTGGTCAGCGACGGCGTGCTGATGCCGCGGGTGGAGGGCACCACGCTGGCCGACGCCACCCGCGCGACCCCGTCCCAGGTCGACACGTTCCGCGGCTACATGGACGCGGCGATGAAGGATGGCGTCGTGCTCGGCGACATCAACTCGCGCAACATCCTGCTGAGGCAGGACGGCGGCGTCACGGTCATCGACGCGCCGGCCACCACGTTCGAGAAGTTCGCCGAGGCGTCGCGCCGGGTGCTGGGCGAGCGGGCCACCCCGGAGCAGATCGCGGCCGACTGGAAGGCGGCGCGCGAGCTGTTCCAGTGGAAGGCGGCGGAGGTGCTGCGCACCATGGAGTCGAAGATCGAGGGGCGCGAGACCACCCCGAGGAACGACGGCGGCGAGACCACCCCGAAGACCGACCCGCGCGACATCCGCCCGACCGAGCGTCCGCCGCTGCTCGACGACCAGGTCATCCAGGACATGGCCGCCCGAACCGAGGCCGACGCCAACAACATCATCGAGGGCACCTGCGCCACCGCCGCGCTGCGCAACACCATCTCGGCCCAGATCCGCGGGATGAAGGCCTACGTGATCGAGATCGAGGGCCTGACCACGCTCGGCCGGATGCTGGAGCGGCTCGGCGTGCGCGAGGGCAACGTCGGCCGGCTGCTCGAGAAGATGGGCGCCAGCACCACCAGCGCGCACGCCATCGCCGCCGTCCAGGGCGCCGACGGCGGCTGGCGCTATCTATCGTGGGGCCGGGTCGAGGCCGACTACAACGTGTTCGCGCGCGAGGCCTACGGCGAGGACTACATCCAGCGCGGCGTGTGGGAGACCGGCGACCACGTGCAGTGGACGGTCGCGAACAGGTGGGACTATCCGAACGCGACCAGGCTCGGCCGGATCCAGCGCGCGCTGTTCGGCTGGAGCATCAAGACCGGCAAGTAAGGCCTCACTCCTCGCTGGCCAGCAGCTGGTCGACCGTCTCGCGCCGTCGCACCACCTTGTAGCTCGATCCATCGACCAGCACCTCGGCCGCGCGCGGCCGGGTGTTGTAGTTGGACGACATGGTGAAGCCGTACGCGCCGGCCGCGCCGACCGCGAGGAGCTCGCCGCGCTCGAGCAGCGGCAGCTCGCGATCGCGGGCCAGGAAGTCGCCGCTCTCGCAGATCGGCCCGACCACGTCCACCACCCCGCGGGCGCGGTCGGCGCGCTCGACCACCGGGCGCATCGGGTGGAACGAGCCGTACAGGGCCGGCCGCATGAGGTCGTTCATCGCCGCGTCCACCACCAGGAAGCGCTTCGCCTCGGACGGCTTGTCGTAGATCACCCGGGTGACCAGCACCCCGGCGTTGCCCACGATCACCCGACCCGGCTCGCACAGGATGGTGAGCTTCATGTCGGCCAGCGGGGCCAGCGCCCGCGTCACCGCCTCGCCGTACTCGCCCGGGGTGGGCGGCTCCGGCTCCTCCTCCTTGCCGTACGGGATGCCGAGCCCGCCGCCGATGTCGAGGGTGCGGATCGAGATCCCCTCGCGGGTGAGCGCCTGGACCAGGTCGACCAGCCGCGCCACCGCGTCGGAGAACGGCCCGGTCCTGGTCAGCTGCGAGCCGATGTGGCAATCGACCCCGACCACCTCGAGGTGAGGTAGCGAGCGGGCCAGCCGGTACGCGTCGAGCGCCGCGCGCCAGGCGATGCCGAACTTGTTGTTCTTGAGCCCGGTCGAGATGTACGGGTGCGTCTCGGGATCCACGTCCGGGTTGACCCGCAGCGCCACCGGCGCGCGAACCCCTGCCGCCGCCGCCACCTGGTCGAGCACGCGCAGCTCCGGCTCCGACTCCACGTTGAACGCGAGCACCCCGGCGGCCAGCGCCTGGCGCATCTCGTCGTCGGTCTTGCCCACGCCGGAGAAGACCGTGCGATCGGCCCGCCCGCCGGCGCGCTGGACCCGGGTGAGCTCGCCGCCCGACACGATGTCCGCCCCCGCGCCCATCCCGAACAGGAGGCGCAGCACCGACAGGTTGGAGCAGGCCTTCACCGAGAAGCAGATCAGGTGATCGAGCCCGACCAGCGCCTGGTCGAACACCCGGTAGTGCCGCGCGATCGTCGCGGTCGAGTAGACGTAGGTCGGGGTGCCGACCTCGGCCGCGATGCGGGCCAGCGGGACGTCCTCGCAGTGGAGCTCGCCGTGTCGGATCTGGAAGTGGTTCATGGTTTTGCCTCGTCGCTGTCGGCTGGGTTCTCGGCCCGCGGCGCCCCGGTCAGCTCGGCGCGCACCCGGGCGATCTCGCCGGCCACGCGCGCGCGCGCCGGCCCGCCCGGCACGTCGCGGCGGTCGACCGCGCGCGCCACCTCGAAGAGCGCGCGAAAGCCCTCGTCGTCCGGATCGAGGAGCGCGCTCTCGGCCCGGATCTCGTCTGGAGGCAGCGCGTCGAGCTCGACCCGGTGCTCCTCCGCCCGCCGGACCAGCCCGCCGACCACGTCGTGGGCCTGGCGGAACGGCAGCCCCTTGCCGACCAGGTAGTCCACCACCTCGGTGGCGAGCAGGTGACCGCGCGCGACCGCGCGCGCCATCGCCTCGCGATCGATCTCCATGGTCAGCACCATGCCGGTGGTGACGCCCAGGCACGCGGCCACGGTGTCGACCGCGTCGTAGAGCGGCTCCTGGGTCTCCTGCAGGTCCTTGTTGTAGGACAGCGGCAGCGCCTTCAGCGTGGTGATCAGAGACACCCAGTCGCCGACCACGCGGCCGGTCTTGCCACGGACCAGCTCGGCCAGGTCCGGGTTGACCTTGTGCGGCATCAGCGACGAGCCGGAGCAGTACGATTCGCTCAGCCGGACGAAGCCGAACTCCTGCGACGACCACAGGACCAGCTCCTCGGCCAGGCGGGACAGGTGCACCTGGCACAGCGCCGCCGCCGAGACCAGCTCGACCGCGAAGTCGCGATCGCCGACCGCGTCGAGGCTGTTGTGGGTGACCCCGGCGAAGCCGAGCGACGCGGCCACCGCCACGCGATCGATCGGCAGCGTGGTCGCGGCCAGGGCGCCGGATCCGAGCGGCGACTCGGCGGCGCGGGCGCCGGCGTCGTGCACGCGCGCGCGATCGCGGGCCAGCATCGCCTCGTACGCCATCAGGTGGTGCGCGACCCGCACCGGCTGGGCCCGTTGCAGGTGGGTGTAGCCGGGCATGAAGGCGTCCAGGTGCTCCTCGGCGCGCGCGCACAGGGCCAGGCGGAGCCGATCGATGAGGCCGACCAGATCGACCGCGGCGGCGCGCGCGTACAGGCGCAGGTCGGTGGCGACCTGGTCGTTGCGGCTGCGCCCGGTGTGGAGCCGCCGCCCGGGATCGCCGATCCGCTCGATCAGGCGCGCCTCGACGTTCATGTGCACGTCCTCGAGCTCCGGGTCGAACGCGACCCGCCCCTCCTCGAGGTCCTCCTTCACCGCCAGCAGGCCGATCACGATCGCCTCGGCGTCGGCGGCGGGGATGATCCCCTGCGCCGCCAGCATGCGGGCGTGCGCGATCGAGCCGGCCACGTCGTGCTCGAGCAGGCGCCAGTCGAAGTCGACCGACGCGTTCATGCTGCGCGCATCGGGGCTCATGCCCTTGCCGAAGCGACGCGATCGCGCCCCACCGTCGGTCGACATCGAGCGGAGTGTCGGCGGCCGCAGCCCCCCTGTCAACGCCGCTCGCCCGCCGCTGGGCCTCGCGCGGGGCGCGGTTGCGGCGCGCGGCCGACGCCGTCAAAGTTGGGTCGCCGATCCATGACCGTCCCCGACCCGCCGCGCGATCCCGACGCCGCCGCGCTCGTCGCCCGCGGCGCCGACGCGGTCTCGTTCCTCGCGCTCGAGCGGGCCATGCACCACTGGCGCGACGCCCCGCCGCCGGCCGGGACCGGCGCGCTGGTCGCGTACGCCGACACCGGCTCGGCCTGGGTCGCCGCCGGCGGCCCGATCACCGCCGATCCGGACCAGCGCGCGCCGGCCGCGGCGCGCTTCGTGGCCGCCGCCGCCGCGGCCGGGCGGCGCGCCTGCTTCTTCGCGACCGAGTCACCCGCGCTCGGCGGCTGCAATCAGCTCCTGCTCGGCGAGCAGCCGGTGTTCGAGCCGCGCGCGTGGCCGGCCACCCTCGCCCGCCACCGCCGCCTGCGCGAGCAGCTGCGCCGCGCCCGGGCCAAGGAGGTCCGCGTCCGCCGGGTCGGGCCCGCCGAGCTGGTCGACGGCTCCCCGCTGCGCGCCGAGGTCGATCGCCTGGCCGGCGAGTGGCTGGGCTCGCGCCGCATGGAGCCGATGGGGTTCCTGGTCGCGCTCGAGCCGTTCCACGCGCCCGAGCAGCACCTCTACCTCGCGGCCGAGCGCGGCGGCGCGCTGGTCGCGTTCCTCTCGGCGGTGCCGATCCACGCCCGCCGCGGCTGGCTGGTCGAGGACGTCCTGCGCGGCCGCGACGCCCCCAACGGCACCGCCGAGCTCCTGCTCGACGCGGTCTTCACCCACGCACGCGACGCCGAGCTGATCACGCTCGGGCTCGCGCCGCTGAGCGGTCCGATCGCGCCGTGGCAGCGCCTGGCCCGCTGGCTCACCCGACCGCTCTACGACTTCCGCGGCGTGCGAGCGTTCAAGGCCCGCCTCCACCCGGTTCGCTGGGAGCCGGTCTGGCTGGCCTATCCGCGCGGCAGCTCGGTCCTCCGCCACCTCATCGACTCGCTCCGCGCGTTCGCGTCCGGCTCGCTGGTCCGCTTCGCTGCCCGCACCGCCGCCCGCCACCCGGGTGTCCCGCCCTGGCTCCTGGCCGTGCCGCTCGTGCCATGGACGGCGCTCCTGGCCACCATCGCCGCCACCGGCAACGTCCACCTCCTCGCCTACTCGCGCCCTGCCCTGGCCGGCTGGGCCACCTTCGACGCCTTTCTGGCCGCGGTCCTGTTCCGCATCGCCTTCCGCCCGCGCGCCCGCTGGCTGGCCACCGTCGCCGGCGCCGCCGGGGTCGACGCGGTCCTCTCGGTCGCCCACCGCATCGACGTCGGCTTCGGCCACGGCCCGCTCCAGATCATCCTCCGCGCCATGGCCACCGCCGCGCCGCTGGTCGGCACCGCCGCGCTGACCTGGGCCGCCCTGCGCGCCTCCTTCCTCGAGCGCAGCCAGCCGCCGTAGCGTTCACTCTTCGGCGGCGGCCGACATCGCGCTGGTCTGGTGCAGGCCCTCGGCGATCGCCGGCAGGATGCCGAGGCGCTGGTAGATCGGGCGGACCACGCGGCGGAGCTCGGGCAGGGTGCGCGCGAATCCCGCCGCCCCGATGAGGGTGGCGGCTCCGCACAGGAGCACGGTGGTCGGGGCGCCGAATCGATCGGCCAGCGCGCCGGCGGCCAGACTGCCGAACGGGGCCATGCCGAAGAAGGACATGGCGTAGAAGCCCATCACGCGGCCGCGCTTGTCCTCGTCGACCACGGTCTGGAGGATCGTGTTGCTGGCGCCGAGCGACACCATCATGCCGGCGCCAATCATGAGCAGGGCCGGCACGGACAGCCAAAGCCAGCGCGACAGGGCATAGACGATCAGCCCGGCGCCGAGCAGGCTGCTGGTCATCACCAGGACGCGGCCGAGCCCGACCACGGTCCGGCGCGACGCCAGCCACAGCGCGCCGGCCAGCGCGCCGACCCCTGACGAGCCCATGAGCAGGCCCAGCGTGTGCGGCCCGCCGCCCAGCACCTCGGCGGCGAAGATCGGGGTCAGCACGCTGTAAGGCACCCCCATGAAGCTGATGAGCGCCAGGAGCAAGAGGATGGTCCGGATCGGCGAGAACGAGAACACGTAGGCCGCGCCCTCGCGAAGCTCGGCCAGGACCCGCTTGGTCGACACCGCGCGCGCGCGCGGCTTGACCGTCATCGCCAGCAGCGACGCGATCACGGCGACGTAGCTGATCGCGTCGATGGTGAAGCACCAGCCCTCGCCGACCGCGGCGATGAGGATGCCGCCGATCGACGGGCCGATCAGGCGCGCGCCGTTGACCAGCGACGAGTTGAGCGCGATCGCGTTGGGCAGGTCCTCGCGGGTCTCGACCATCTCGACCACGAACGACTGCCGGGCCGGCATGTCGAACGCGTTCACCACCCCCTGCAGGACCGACAGCGCGAGCACGTGCGCGACCGTGATGGTGCCCGACAGCGCGAAGTAGGCCAGCAGCGCCGACTGGACCATCGCCACCGCCTGGGTCGCGACCAGGATGCGGTGGCGATTCCACCGATCGATCAGCACGCCGGCGAACGGCGCCAGGAGGAAGCTGGGCACCTGCCCGGCGAAGCTCACCAGCCCGAGCAGGAGCGCCGAGCCGGTCAGCCGGTAGACCAGCCAGCTGGTCGCGACCCGTGTCATCCACGTGCCGACCATCGAGATGCCCTGCCCGGCGAAGAACAGCCGGTAGTTGCGGTGGCGCAGGGCGCGCCCCATCTCCGGCAGCCTGGGGCGGAGGAGGCGTGGACCCACCATGGCCCCGAACGCTACCACCGCGAGGCGGGCTCGTCCTCGCGGCTCGCGCGCCCCGGACGCGCCGACACCCCGCGCGGCGTCAGGGCCGCGCGGGAGCGCCGGTCGGTTCGATCAGCTCAGCTGGCGCGGCGGCGGCCTGAGCGCGCCGCTTCCTGGTACACGCGCACGGCGCTCGCCGCCGTGGTCTCGACGCCCTCGAGGTAGACCGAGAGCAGCGCGCGGCTGTTGGGCGAGCGCAGCGACTCGTAGTAGCGCTGGCGATCGATCGAGTGGATGACGGCGATCGGGTAGCCGGCCTGCTCGAGCAGCAGGTTGGCGATGATGCGCGCGGTCCGGCCGCTGTGCATCGCCCACGGGAAGATCGCCATCAGCCGCCAGTGCGCCTTGGCCGCCCGCTCGATCGGATGCAGCTCGCGAGTCGAGGGCGCTTCCAGCCACTCGCCCAGCTTGCGCATCTTGTAGTTGATCTTCTCGGGCGGACAGATGTCGTGATAGTAGAGCCGGTGGAGCGGGTTCTCCTTGCGGTAGGCCAGCCCGCCGGCCACCGCATCGGGAGAGAGGAGCGCGTAGATCTCGCGCACCGTGTCGGCCTTGATCGGCTTGCGCCGGTTCTTGGCCGCCGCTTCGGCGTACATGCACGCCTTGTGAAAGTTCGAGATCTCCTCGTACGACGGGATCAGCGACGAGTCGCTGATGATGTTGCTGTCGATGGCGGCCTTGATCTCGCTGTGGCTGAGGACTTCTCCCTCGAGCGCCGCGTCATGGTAGATGAGCGAGATCAGGAGCTTCTCTCGGAATTGCTCCAGGAGCTCGGGCCAGGCCCGGCGCTCTGCCGTCCTCCAGGCGTCGCATGCGGCCTCGACGTCCCGGTAACGACTCTCGAAGTCTTCTTTTTCCCGATACCTAAGCACGCGAAATCCTTCCAGTTTTTCGGTTGGAAAACGAGCAGCGCATTCTAGCTCTGTCGCACCTCGGCGTCAAGGAACGGCCTCTCGACCGCCGTGCAACTCGGCGGTTTCACTAAACTTGCGCCGCTACACGTCAGTGGCAAAGTCGACGCCCCCGAACTGGTCGATCTGCCACTTCAATCCTCGGGCCTCGCCGTGTCCTCGCTCGTGCCCACATCATCCGACACCCCTCACATCGCGGTCCTCGCCGACGAGGTGGTCGCCGATCTCGCGCCGGGCGGCAGTCGGCTCTACTGCGACGGGACGCTCGGTGCAGGCGGCCACGCGGAGCGAGTGCTCGACGCCGCGCCCGACGCGCGCCTGATCGGCCTCGACCGCGACCCGGCCGCGCTCGCCATCGCCGGGGCGCGCCTGGCTCGGTTCGGCGGCCGCGCCACCCTGGTCCACGCCACCTTCGGCGAGGTCGACCGCGTGCTCGCCGACCTCGGCGTGCCGCCGATCGACGGCTTCCTGCTCGACCTCGGCCTGTCCTCGATCCAGCTCGACGAGGCCGCGCGCGGGTTCTCGTTCTCGCGGCCCGGCCCCATCGACATGCGCATGGACCCGAGCGGCGACGATCCGACCGCGCTCGACCTCATCCGCCGGCTCGACGTCGACGAGCTGACGCGCGTGCTGCGCGACCTGGGCGAGGAGCGCTTCGCCGCGCGCATCGCGCAGCGCCTGAAGGACGACGCGCGGGCCGGGCGCCTCGCCACCACCGCCGACCTCGCCCGCGCGGTCGAGGAGTGCATCCCGGCCCCGGCGCGCCGGCGGATGCGCATCCACCCGGCCACCCAGTCGTTCCAGGCCCTGCGCATCGCGGTCAACCGCGAGCTCGACCAGCTCGAGCGCTTCCTCGACATCTTCCCCGATCTGCTCGCCGACGGCGGCCGCTGCGCCGTCATCAGCTTCCACTCGCTCGAGGACCGGATGGTCAAGCACCGCTTCCGCGACCTGGCCTGGTCGTCGTCGCTCCCTCCCGACCTGGCGATCGCCGCCGGCGAGCGCGTTCACCCGATCGTGCGCGTCCTCCACCGCAAGGCGGTGGTCGCCAGCGACGACGAGATCGGCCGCAACCCACGCGCGCGCTCGGCCCGCCTGCGCGCCTGCGAGAAGGTGGCCGCGCCATGAGAGAGCGAGTCGCGCGCATGTCGGCGCACGTCGGCGCGGTGCGCGCCCGGGTGGTCTCGCACCCGCGCCTCTCGATCTTCGTGCTGGTCGGGCTGGCCGTGCTCGGCACCGCGCTGGCGCTCCGCCACGTCGGTCACCGGCGCCAGGTGGTGGGGCTGGGCTACCAGCTCAGCACCGCGGCGACCGAGCTGCGCCGGCTCGACGAGGAGGCCCGCCGGCTGCGGCTCGAGAAGTCGGTCCTGACCAGCCCGGCGCGCATCGAGCGCCTCGCGCTCGGGCTCGGCATGATCCGGCCGACCCCGGAGCAGATCCGCGTGGTGTGGCGCTCGCCGGTCGGCGCGGCCGGCGCGGCGACCGCGGCCGGCGACACCGCGGACACGGACAAGGACAAGGAGGAGCAGCCATGATGCCGGCCAGTCGCCCGGGGACCGCCGCGGTCAAGCTCGACCCGTGGGTGCGCGCGCGCATGGCGGGCGTCGGCGTCGTGGTGGTCGCGCTGCTCGGCGCGGTCGCCTACCGCGCCTACGGCCTGCAGATCCGCGAGTCCGGCCGCTACCGCGAGCTGGCCCAGCGCCAGCACATCGCCACCGTCGAGGTGCCGGCCCCGCGCGGCGCGATCTTCGACGCGACCGGCGCCGAGCTGGCCGCCACCGCCGACATCGATTCGATCTACGCCGACCCGCAGTCGATCCACGACCTGGGCGGCACCGCCGAGAGGCTGGCCCAGCTGCTCGGCGCCGACCTGGCCGAGATCGAGGCGCGGCTGTCGTCGCCGCGCTCGTTCGTGTGGATCGAGCGCCACGTCGCGCCCGAGCGGGCCCGCGCGGTCCGCGCCGCCGGGCTCGAGGGGGTGCGGCTCACGCCGGAGCCGCGCCGGTTCTACCCCGGGCGCGGGCTGGCCGGGCCGGTGCTCGGCTTCGCCGGCCTCGACGGGCGCGGGCTCGACGGGGTCGAGCTCACCATGAACTCGCTCCTGACCGGGCAGCGGGTGAGCGCGGCCGCCCTGCGCGACGCGACCGGCGCGCTGATGCTGCCGGACGGGCCGATCGAGCCGGTCCCGGGCGCGTCGGTGACGCTCACGCTCGATCGGTTCGTGCAGTACACCGCCGAGCGCGTGCTGGCCGCCACCGTCGCGGAGCACAGGGCCCAGGCCGGCGTGATCGTGGTGCTCGACGTGGCCAGCGGCGACGTGATGGCGATGGCCAACTGGCCGACCTACGACCCGAACCGGCCGGGCAACGCGCGCGAGCACGCGGCGCGCAACCGCGCGGTCACCGACGTGTACGAGATCGGCTCGGTCATGAAGGTGTTCTCGATCGCCGCCGCGCTGGACGCCGGCGCGGTCGCGCCCGACACCCGCTTCGACGTCGAGGGCGGCCGCATGCAGATCGGCCGCAAGACCATCCGCGACACCCACCACGACCAGGTGCTGACCGTGGCCGGCATCATCAAGCGGTCGTCGAACGTCGGCGCGGCGAAGGTCGCCCAGCGGCTGGGCCGCGACGCGCTGCACGACGCGCTGGTCCGGTTCGGCTTCGGCCAGAAGACCGGGATCGAGCTGCCCGGCGAGCAGCCCGGGCTGGTGCGCGCTGCCAGGCGCTGGGGCGCGATCGAGCTGGCCACGATCTCGTTCGGCTACGGCCTGTCGGTCACGCCGCTGCAGGTGGCCGCCGGGCTGACCGCGATCGCCAACGGCGGCGTGTACCGCGAGCCGCGCGTCGTGCGCGAGGTGCGCGGCCCGACCGGCGAGCTGGTCCCGGCCCGACCGCGCGAGACCCGGCGGGTGCTCTCGGCCGCGACCGCGGCGGCGCTGCGGCCGATCCTCGGCTCGGTGTTCGACGGCGGCAAGGAGGCCGGGACCGGGCAAAGCCTGGCGCTGCCCGGCTTCCGCGCCGGCGGCAAGACCGGCACCGCGCACAAGATCGACCCGGCGACCGGGCGCTACGCCGACCACCTCTACCTGTCCAGCTTCGCCGGGTTCGCGCCGCTCGACTCGCCGCGCGTGCTGGTGCTGGTGCTCATCGACGAGCCGCGCGGCGACGTGCACTTCGGCGCCGACGTGGCCGGGCCAGCCTGGCTCGAGGTGATGGTGGAGACGCTGCGCTACCTCGGCATCGCGGCCGGGGCGAGCCCGACGGTGGCGAGCGCGGCGGCGGGCAAGGCGTCCGCGGACAAGGCGTCCGCGGACAAGGCGTCCGCCGGCAAGCCGGGCGACGCGGAGTCAGCGCGCGCTGCCTCTGCCGCTGCCTCTGCCGCTGCCTCTGCCGCCTCCGACTCGCGCCCCGCCGACACCGCCGAGGTCGACGACGCGATCGCCGGTGAGGTCGTCGGTGAGGGCGCCCCGGTGGAAGGGGACGAAGCCATCGCCACCGTCGACATGCCGGACCTGACCGGCCTCGGCATGGCCGATGCGCTCGAGCTGGGCGGTGCGCGGTGTGCGAGCATGCAGGTGAGCGGGACCGGTCGCGTGATCGAGCAGTTTCCCCCTCCCGGGCGGCAGCGAAGGCCGGCAGAATGCCGGGTCGTGCTGTCGCATGAAACCGGTCCTCGCCCGCGTTCTATCCATGAGTGAGCCACCACCTGCGCCCACACCGTCGACCATGACCCTGGCCGACCTCATCCAGGACCTGGCCGGAGCGCGCCTGGTCGGCGACGCCGACCCGCGCGCGGTCGCGGTGCGCGGTGTCCAGTCGGACTCGCGTGCGGTCCAGCCCGGCGACGTCTACGTCGCGGTGCGCGGCCTCCGCGCCGATGGACACGCGTTCGCGCCGCAGGCGATCGAGCGGGGCGCGGCCGCGCTGGTGGTCGAGGAGCAGCTCGACGCGCGCGTGACCCAGGTGGTGGTCGCCAGCGCGGCCGAGGCGCTCGGCACGCTGTCGGCGCGCGCGGCCGGCCGCCCGGCCGATCGCATGACGCTGATCGGGCTGACCGGCACCAACGGCAAGACCACGACCACGTTCCTGGTCGAGTCGATCCTCGCCGCCGCGGGAGCCCGGCCCGGCGTCATCGGCACGGTCAGCTACCGCTACGGCGGCGCCACCCACCCGGCGCCGTACACCACGCCGCCGCCGGCCGAGCTGCAGCGGGTGTTCGGCGAGATGGCCGCCGCTGCCACGACCCACGCGGTGATGGAGGTGTCGTCGTTCGCGCTGTCGATGGGGCGGGTCGGCGGCGTCAGCTACCAGGTCGCCGCGTTCACCAACCTCACCCAGGACCACCTGGACGTGCACGGGACGATGGACGCGTACCGGGAGGCCAAGCAGCTCCTGTTCTCGCGCTACCTCGCGCCGGACGGGGTGGCGGTGGTCAACGCCGACGATCCGGCCAGCCCGGCCATGGCGGCCGCGGCCGGCGCGCGGCGCGTGCTGCGGGTGTCGAGCCGCGGCGCGGCCGGCGCCGACGTCGTCGCCGAGCGGTTCGAGTCCACCATCGACGGCATCCGCGCCGACCTGCGCACGCCGCGCGGCCGGATCGAGATCGAGTCGCGCGCGCTCATCGGCCAGTACAACGTCGACAACGCGGTGATGGCCGCGGCGATCGGCGAGGCGCTCGGCCTGCCGCTCGAGGCGATCGCGGCCGGCATCCGCGCCGTGCCCGGCGTGCCCGGCCGGGTCGAGCGCGTGCCCAACCAGGCCGGCCTCGACATCCTGGTCGACTACGCCCACACCCCCGACGCGCTGGAGAACGCCCTGGCCGCGGTGCGCCCGCTCACCCGCCGGCGGCTCATCTGCGTGTTCGGCTGCGGCGGCGACCGCGACCCGGTGAAGCGCCCGATCATGGGCGCCGCGGTGGCGCGCGCCGCCGACCTGGCGGTGGTCACCTCCGACAACCCGCGCACCGAGGACCCGCGCGCGATCCTCGACATGATCCTGCCCGCGGTGCCGGATCCGTTCTTCGTCGACCCGGACCGGCGCACCGCGATCCGCGCCGCGGTCGCCGAGGCCACCCCCGGCGACATCGTCCTCATCGCCGGCAAGGGGCACGAGGACTACCAGATCCTCGGCCACGAGAAGGTCCACTTCGACGACCGCGAGGAGGCGGCCGAGGCGGTCCGCCTGCGCGACGACTTCCCGCTCGCCGACGTGGTGCGCGAGACCGGCGGGCGCCTGGTCCAGGCCGGCGCCGCCGCCGCGCCCGCCTTCACCCGCGTCCACTTCGACGGGCGCAGGGCCGCCCCCGGCGACCTCTACGTCGCCATCCGCGGGGAGACCCACGACGGCCACGACTTCTGCGCCCAGGCGGTGGCCGCGGGCGCGACCGGGCTCCTGGTCGAGGAGGCCCAGGCCGGGCGGGTGCGCGCGGCGGTCGGGGACGCTCCCGCGATCGTCGCCGCCACCGACACCCGGGTGGCGCTCGGGGCGGTGGCGCGCTTCCACCGGCGGCGCTGGGGCGGCAAGCTCATCGGCGTGACCGGCTCGGCGGGCAAGACCACCACCAAGGACCTGACCGCGGCGGCGCTGGGCGCGACCATGCGCGTGCACGCGAGCGCGGCGTCGCTCAACAACGAGACCGGCGTGCCGCTCGCGCTTCTCGGCCTGCGCCGGTTCCACGGCGCCGCGGTGATCGAGATGGGCATGCGCGGGCTCGGGCAGATCGCGTACCTGGCCGGCATCGCGGAGCCGGACGTCGGCGTGGTGGTCAACGCGGGCGTCGCCCACGTCGGCGTGGTCGGCAGCGTCGAGGCGATCGCGCGCGGCAAGGGCGAGATCTTCGCCGGCCTGCCGCCGGACGGGTGCGCGGTGCTGCCGTCCGACGACGCGCGCCTGGCCGCGCACGCCGCCGCCGCCCCGCGCCGGATCACCTTCGGCGAACGGGGCGCCGACGTCGAGCTGGCCGGGTACCGCCCGGTACCCGCCGCGAACGGGCAGCCGCCCGCCAGCGAGATCGAGCTTCGCGCCGGCGGCGCGCGGGTGACGGCGCGCCTGGCCCTGGTCGGCCACCACGTGGCGCTCGACGCCGCGTGCGCGGTGGCCGCGGCGATGGCGATCGGGGTCGCGCCCGAGGTCGCCGCGCGCGGGCTGGCGGCGGCGCGCCCGCCTCACCTGCGCGGCGAGCTGGCCGCGGTGGCCGGGCGCAACCTCTACATCGACTGTTACAACGCGAACCCGGCGTCGACCGCCGCGGCGCTGGCCACCCTGGCCGAGCTGCGCGGCGCCGGCCGCGGCCTGGCCGTGCTCGGCGACATGCTCGAGCTCGGCGACGAGGGTCCGGCGGCGCACGTCGAGGCCGGCGCGCAGGCCGCGCGGCTCGGCCTGGCGGTCATCGCGCTGGGCGGCGAGCGCGAGCGGATCGCCGGCGGCGCGCGCGCGGCCGGCGGCGCGGCCTGGACCGAGGCGGACCCGGCGGCGGCGGCGCGGCGCGCGCTGGCCGAGAGCGGGCCGGGCGACTGGATCCTCATCAAGGGCTCGCGCGGGATGCGGCTCGAGCGCGTGGTCGCCGAGCTGCAGGCCCAGGGAGCGTAGCGGCATGCTGTTCTATCTCTTCTACGACGTGCTGTCCCGGCTCGAGGGGCTCGGCTTCCTGCGGGTGGTGCGCTATCCGTCCACCCGCATCCTGGCCGCGGCCATCACCTCGCTGCTCATCTCGTTTCTGCTCGGGCCGTGGTTCATCCAGCGGCTGAAGTCCAAGCAGTACGGCCAGCAGATCCGCGACGACGGCCCGGCCACTCACAAGAAGAAGGCGGGCACCCCCACGATGGGCGGCTCGCTCATCCTGTTCGCGCTGGTGATGGCCACGCTGCTGTGGTGCGACCTGCGCAATCGCCTGGTCTGGCTCACCCTGGTCGTGACGGTCGGCTTCGGCCTGGTCGGCTTCGCCGACGACTACATGAAGATCGTCAAGAAGAACACCAAGGGCCTGTCCGGCAAGCTGCGCCTGGGCTGGGAGTTCGCCATCGCCGGCGCGGTCATGGCGTACCTCTTCTACTCCGACGTGTTCGAGCCGAACGTGCGCCTGGCCCTGCAGGTGCCGTTCACCGACTTCCACGCCGGGCACCTGGTGCTGCCGGCCTGGCTGTACGCCGCCTTTGCCACCGTGGTGGTGGTCGGCACCTCCAACGCGGTCAACCTCACCGACGGTCTCGACGGCCTGGCGATCGGACCGTCGTCGATGTGCGCGGCCACCTTCCTCATCCTGGCCTACGTGGCCGGGGTCGAGACCACCATCCTGGTCAACGTGGCAGGCGAGGTCCGCTCGCAGAACATGGCCGAGTACCTCCACATCGCCCACCTGGTCGGGTCGACCGAGCTGGCCGTGTTCTGCGCCGCGATGGTCGGCGCCGGGGTCGGCTTCCTCTGGTACAACGCCTACCCCGCGTCGGTGTTCATGGGCGACGTCGGCGCGCTCTCGCTGGGCGGCGCGATCGGGATGCTGGCGGTGCTGACCAAGAACGAGCTGGTCCTGCTCATCGTCGGCGGCCTGTTCGTGGTCGAGGCGCTCTCGGTCATCATCCAGGTCGGCTCGTACAAGCTGCGGCGCAAGCGGGTGTTCCTGATGGCGCCGATCCACCACCACTACGAGCTGAAGGGCTGGGAGGAGCCGAAGATCATCGTGCGCTTCTGGCTGGTCAGCGTCCTTTTGGCCCTGGTCGCGCTCGGGACTCTCAAGCTGCGCTAGATGA
>DATHKR010000152.1:0-41519 GCA_035489015.1 Kofleriaceae bacterium
TCCTACGGCCTCGACGGCTGCAACCAGGACGCGATCCGCGGCGACGTCGAGGAGTCCGGATCGACCCTGAAGAGCATGGTGCTGGCCATCATCCGGGCCCCTCAGTTCAGCCGCCGCGCCGCCCGCTGAGGGTGGCGCGCAGGATCGCCACCACGAAGGCGAACGCGCCGGCGGCGAACAGGGTGTCGCCGACGACGCGCAGCCAGCGCAGGGTGCTCATCCCGCCGGCGTGCAGGAACTCGGGGCTGCGCGCGTACCAGTAGCCGTGCTCGACCGAGGCCCAGGTCTGCATCAGGCCGACCGGCAGGAGGCTCATCAGCACCATGGCGGCCAGCCCGCCGTTGATGGCCCAGAAGGCGAAGCCGAGCAGCCGGTCGGGTAGCTTGTCGCCGGGCCGGACCGCGCGCACGGCGAACAGGATCAGCCCCATGCCGAGCAGGCCGTAGACGCCGAACAGGGCGGTGTGGGCGTGCACCGCGGTCGTGTTGAGCCCCTGCATGTAGTAGAGGGCGATCGGCGGGTTGACCATGAAGCCGAACAGCCCGGCTCCGACCAGGTTCCAGAAGGAGACGCCGATGAAGAAGTAGATCGGCCATCGATAGGACCGCAACCACGGGGTCCGGCCGCCCAGGCGCCAGTTGTCCCACGCGTCCTTGCCGAGGAAGACCAGCGGGACCACCTCGAGCGCGCTGAACGCCGCGCCGAGCGCGAGGACCACCATCGGCGTGCCGGAGAAGTAGAGGTGGTGGAGCGTGCCGATGATGCCGCCGGCCAGGAAGATGGTCGCGGCCATCACGGTCGCCCGCCCGGCGGCGGCCGAGCCGACCAGGCCGAGCCGCGCGAACAGGAACGCGATCACCACCGTGGCGAACACCTCGAAGAAGCCCTCGACCCAGAGGTGGACGACCCACCAGCGCCAGTACTCGGCGATGGCCAGGTTGGTGTGGCGGCCGGCGCCGAGCGCGGCGAGGTAGAAGCCGGCGATGGCCAGGGTGGCGATGAGCAGGAGGATGAGGAGCGGGCGCCGCTCGTCGCGCAGCGCGAGCGCCGGGCGGAGCGCGCGCGCGACCAGGAAGGCCCACAGGAACAACCCGACCATGAGGGCGAGCTGGAACGCGCGGCCGAGGTCGATGTACTCGTAGCCGCTGTGGCCGAAGTACCACCACGCGTCGCCGGTGCCGAGCGAGCCGCGCACGCTCAGCCACTCGCCGGCCATCGAGCCGACCACGACGGCGACGAGCGCGGCGAACAGCACGTTGACGAGGAGCCGCTGGCCGGGCGGCTCTCCCCCGACCGCCGGCGCGATGACCAGGCCGGCCCCGAGCCACGCGGTGGCGATCCAGAAGATGCCGAGCTGGACGTGCCAGGTGCGCGTCACCGAGTACGGCAGGATCTCCGCCAGCGGGATGCCGTAGAAGGCGCCGCCCTCGACGCCGTAGTGCGCGGTGATCACGCCCATGAGGACCTGGATCAGGATGAGGCCACCCACCACCCAGAAGTACTTGATGGTGGCGAGCTGCGACGGCGTCGGCGCGGTGCCGAGCAGCGGATCGGCGCCCGGCAGCTGCACCGGCGCTTCGTCCGGCTTCCGCGCGGCATGCCAGAACGCCATGAGGCCGATGCCGCCGAGCAGCATGAGGATGCTGACGCCGGTCCACACGATCGCGTCGGCGGTGGGCCGGTTTCCGATGAGCGGCTCGTGCGGCCAGTTGCTGGTGTACGTCACGTCGTCGCCCGGGCGCGCCGTGGCCGCCGCCCACGCGGTCCAGAAGAAGAACGCGGCCAGCTTGCGCTGGTCGCGCTCGCCGCCGACCGCGGCCGGCGGGATGGCGTAGTCCTCGCGCCCCTCGCGGAACACGCGCGCGATGTGCTCGGCGACCTCGAGGACAGCGCGAGCGCGCACCTCCGAGATGGTGATCGTGCCGGTCGACTCGTCGTAGGTGTTGAGGCGGTACTCGGTCGCCAGCCGGGCGCGCAGGCCGCCCTGCTCCTCGTCGGACAGGAGCTCGTAGGTCCGGCCGTGCTCGGCCTGGGCCCAGGCCTCGAGCACCGCGACCGCCTCGCGGTGCAGCCAGTCGGCGGTCCAGTCGGGCGCGACGTAGGACCCGTGCCCCCAGACCGATCCGACCTCCATGCCGCCCAGCGCGCGCCACACCGACTGGCCGGCGCCCACGTCGCCGCGCTCGAACACCACCTGGCCGCCCTCCGTCACCACCCGGTCCGGGACCGGCGGCGCCATCTGGTAGACCCGGACGCCGGCCCACAGGAGCACGGCGAACGAGACGCTGACGACAGCGCCGAACGTGATCCAGAGCCTCCGCATCTCGCCTCCCGTTCCCCGCGCGACCGACCGAGTGTCTCGCACTGGCGCCAGCGCGCAACCGGCATCGATTTCACCCGCGCGGGGCCGGCCAGGGATCGGCTAGGGAGGAACTAGGGAGGCGTGTTGGTGGGCAGCTGGACCCAGGGCACCAGCTTGGTCGCGTCGACCGGTTCAGGCGGATCCGGGTCGCCGGCTTCCTCCTCGCCGTCGTCGGTCTTCTTGCTGGCGCGCTTCGAGCGCCGGTCGGACGGGCCCGGATCGGAGTCGGTCCCGACGGCGTCGAGCGGCACGCCCACGCCGAGGAGCACGTTCGAGCTGGTCGAGAAGAGCACGCCGAGGATGGCCGCGGTGGTGGCGGCGGCGGTCTCGACTCGCCGCAGCATGCGCGGCAGCGGCTTGCGGTTCTCCGGCCCGGGCCGGGCCGCGGCAGTCTCGAGGTAGTCGTCGCGCTTCTGCTTGTCGGTCGGAAGCGCCTCCAGATTCACCATCGTGGTGGCCGAGGGGCCGGCGCAGGCGGTGACCGAGATCGCCAGGGCCAGGGCGGGCGCCCAGCCGGGCCAGCTCGACGCGTTCCGGGCGGTGCCCATCGACCTCCGCTCATGCATGCCCGGGACCAGCGCGGGTGGCGAGCGAGTCCGCGAGACTGTTCGGCCGGTGGTCGTGGCGGCCGTGTCGCTGTCGCCACAGGTCGACCGGAGCAACCACGCACGGGCGCCGCGGCTCACCCGGGGCGGGGGGCGGTGAGCGCGGCGTAGAGCTGGCTGAAGCGGAGGGCCAGGTCGGTGCGGCTGGACAGGAGCTGGGCCCACGCGGTGGCGCACGCGGCCCATCGCTCCGGGCTGATCTCGTGCTTGCGGAGGAGCGCGAGCGGATCGCCGCCGGAGGACATGGCGTGGAGGAAGCGGGCGTAGGCGCCGAGCGAGGGCAGCGGCTGGTCCGGCAGGAGCGGCTCGTCCCACGGCGAATCGCCGGTGTCGGGGCCGGTGCCGGTGATGGCTTCGGTGATGAGGCCGGGGCCGCGCTGGCCCGCGATCCACGCGGCCGTCTCCCGCTCGGCGGCCTCGCGCTCGCGGCGGAGGTGCTCCTCGAGCTCGCGCTGCTGGCGGGCGCGCTCGGCCTCCTCGGCGTCGCGGCGGGCGCGGTCGGCGCGGCGCTCCTCCTCGCGCCGGCGGTCCTCGGCCAGTCGCTCCTCCGCCTCGGCGATGAGGCGCAGCTCGGTCTCGATCTGGTCGACCAGATGGGCGAAGCGCGCCTCCTGCTCGTCGACCGGCGCGAGCGCGGCCATGGTCGGGGCGAGCCGGGCCCAGCCGCGCCGGAGCGCGGCCACCGACGCGGCCGATCCGGCGCGCAGCGGATCATCGCGGAAGGCGTTGGCCACCGGCGACGCGACGCTGGCCAGGGCCCACAGCATCGTGCACGGGCGGGCGGCCAGGCGCGGGGCGGCGTGCTCGATCACCGCGTCGACCAGCGCCGCGGGCGGCGGGCCGGATGCCTCGGACGCCTCGGCCGCCTCGCGCGCCAGCGCCGGCGCGTCGAGTGGATCGGCCGCGGCGAAGACGGCGAAGAAGCGCGCCGGATCGACGGCCGGCGCGAACGGGCCGCGATCGCCGTCCGCGCGGCGCCTCTCCTTCAACTCGTGGCGCACCGGCTCGGCGGCGATCAGGAGGGCGCGGCGCCGCTCCGGGGCATCGACGAAGCGCTGCCACAGCCCGGCGATGATCCGGTCGCGACCGGACGCGCCGCGCTCGGCCGCCAGCGCCGCGGCCATCGACGCGGCCACCTCCTCGTCGGTGGGCGCGCGGTCGAGCACGCCGAAGAGGTGGGCGAGCGCGCGGTCGTCGCCGGGGCGGCCCCAGCCGTTGAGGTGGGCGTGGAGGAGGACGATCTCGCGCAGGAGGCGGGTCGCCACCGCCGGGTCGCGCGCCCACGCGTCCACCACCGGCGCGGCGTCCGCGGGCGGCGCGCCGAACAGCCAGCGGCTCACGTCGCTGCGCCGCTCGCGCAGGAGCTCGATGCGCTGCTCCGCGGTCGCGCGCGCCATCGCCGCGCCGGCCGCGTCGACGAACGGGCGCACCTCGGCGTCGTCGCGCGGGTCGTTCTCGCGGCCGAAGCCCTCGGCCGGCTCGATCGCCCAGCCGACCAGCTCGAGGATCTCGCGCGGCGGCAGCGCGGCGCCGCCGATCCATCCGGCCAGCTGGGCGCGCTCGTCGTCGATCAGCTGGGTGAACCGGCGCGAGCGGAGGAACCCGACCAGATCGCGCTGCAGCTCGGGGGTGGCGCCGGCGAACGCGGCGAGCAGCGCGCCGAACATCACCCGGCCGAGCGGCGGCTCCAGCCCGCGCAGGATGTCGTCGCGCACCTCGTCGCTGCCGGCGGCCAGGTCGCCGGCGATCGCCTCCGAGCCGGCCGCGGCCAGCGCGCGCAGCGCCCGCGAGCGCATGTCCGGATCGGCCGCGGCGCGGGCGCGCACCAGGGTCGGCTCGTCGACCAGCGCCAGCGCCGCGGCGAAGCGAAGGTCCTCGGCGCGAGAGGCGAGCGCGGAGCGCAGGCCCGGCTCGAGCGCGGCGCGCCCGGCGTCGTCGGCCGGCCAGCGCGACGCGGCGACCGCGGCCCACGGGGCGAGCGCGGGGTCGGCGAGCAGCCCGCGGAGCCGCTCGAGCACCCGTGGCCGATCGCGCCGCGGGTGCCGGACCCACCAGCGCCCCAGCGCCAGCGCCGCCTCGTCGCCGACCGCGCCCTCGCCGTGGTCGGCCAGCGCCCAGGTCGCCTCCTCGTCGCGCGGCGTCGCCTGCCGGGTGTGGACCAGCGCGATCGTCGCCATCCGCTGGATCGCGTCGAGCGGGCTGTGGTCGGCGACCTCTCGCAGCCGGGCGGCGTCGTCGAACGGCGGCCGCGGCCCCCCGGTCAGCGCGGCGCGAGTCTCGGCGCCGAGCGGGACCAGCCGGATGAGGTAGTCCTCGACCTCGCCGGCCAGCCGCCGGGTCAGGAGGAAGCGGTCGACCCAGCGGGCCTCGTCGACTCGTATCTGGAGGGCGGCCCACTGCTCGTCGAAGGTCGCGCCGAGCGCGGCATGCTGCGCTCGGCCGAGCCCACGCACCCGCTCGCCCAGCGCGTAGCGGTCGACCCCGCCGTCGACCAGCATCCGCGCCGCGCCGAAGTCATGGAGCGGCAGGATCTCGCCGGTGCAGCGCGGGCAGATCGACCCGGCCGCGCCCGCCGCCCAGCCGGTGCACCACGCGCAGCGGGTGTGCAGCACCAGGCCACCGCCGCAGGGACACCCCTCGCCCGCGCGCGCCGACCCCGCCGGCAAGGCACCACACCGATCGCAATGGACACGCTGCATCGCTCCACGGTACGCGCGATCGCCGCCGAAAATTCCGCCCGCGCGACCAGGAGCGCGAGGGCCGGCGGGCCTAAGATGTCGCCATGCCCGAGGTGACCTTCCGCGACTTCGCCGGTGCCGTCATGACCAACGACCTGCCGGCCGCGGGCCGGGTGCTCGAGGCGCTGCTCGGGCTGGAGGCGGGGCCGGCCCACGGCGCCGCCGAGTACTTCCAGGCCCAGATGGCCGCCCAGGGTCAGGCGTTCATGATGAAGGCGATGGGCCTGCGCACCGCGGTCACCTCGGGGAGCGACGAGCAGACCCGCCCGCTCCTCATCGACTGCTTCGGCCTGGCCGGCGACGATCTCGACGGCGCGCTGGCCGCGCTGCGCCAGCGCTACGCTCCCTGACCGGCGCGGGCGCTGTCGGCCTGCAGGCCTTCCGCGGCGATCCTGGCCCGCCGTGGCCGGGACGGTGCCGCGGATGAGCTAGAATCAGCGATTCGTGGGCTGTCTCGACGCCGACACGCTGGCCGCGCTCTTCGCTGGGGAGCTGTCGGCCGCGGAGCGCGAGCAGGCCGAGGCGCACGCCGACGAGTGCGCGAGCTGCCGCAGCTGCATCGCGGCGCTGGCGCGCGGACAGGCGGCTCCGGCGGGCGAGGTCGGCGACGGCGCCATCGCCGACGAGACCGCGAGCCCGGAGCTGGCCGGGCGGCCGCGCGGCGGCGGACCGGGCGCGCTCGAGCCGGGCCGCGCGGTGTCGCGCTACCTGGTGCGCGAGTTCCTCGGCGCCGGCGCGATGGGCGCGGTGTACGCGGCGCACGACCCGCAGCTCGACCGCACGGTGGCGCTGAAGATCGTCGGCGGCCTCGTCACCGACGCGGCCGACGGCGGCGGCGAGATGCGCGCGCGCCGGCTGGTGCGCGAGGCGCAGGCGATGGCGCGGCTGTCCCACCCGAACGTGATCCCGGTGTACGACGCCGGGCAGGACGGCGACCTCGTGTTCATCGCGATGAAGCGGGTCGACGGGGTCCCGCTCGGACGCTGGCTCGACCAGGCCGGGGCCGGCCAGCGCGAGGTGCTGCGCGTGCTGTGCGACGCGGGGCGCGGGCTCGCCGCCGCCCACGCGGCCGGGATCGTCCACCGCGACTTCAAGCCGGACAACGTGCTGGTCGACCGGCGCGGCGTGGCGCAGGTCGGCGACTTCGGCCTGGCCATGGTGGAGGACGACCGCGCCGGGGAGGCCTCGCAGGCCGCCGCCGCGACCGCCGCCGTCGCCGGACCCGGGTCGACCGCGGCCGCCGCGCTGACCGCGCCGGCCTCGACTCCCTCCACTGGCTCGACCTGGCGCACCGCCGACGGGGCGATCCTCGGGACGCCGGCGTACCTGGCGCCCGAGGTGTGGCGCGGAGCTCGCGCCGACGCTCGCAGCGATCAGTACAGCTTCGCGGTCACCCTGCACGAGGCGCTGACCGGCAAGCGACCCGGCCGCGCCTCGCTGGCGGCGGGCGAGCCGCTGTCCTCGCGCCTGCCGCGCCGGCTCCAGCGTCTCCTCGGCCGCGCGCTGGCCGACGAGCCGGCCGCGCGCTTCGCGTCGATGGCCGACCTGGTCGCCGCCCTCGAGCCACGGCGCGCCGCGCGCGGCGCCCTGCTCGTGGCCGGCGGGGGCGGGCTGATCGCGATCGCCGCGGCGGTCTGGCTGGGCGCCGGCGCCGGCGCCGCGCCGGATCCGGGCGCGGCGTGCGACCAGGCCGCCGCCGCTCGCCTGGCCGAGGTGTGGAGCTCGCCCCGCCGCGCCGCCGCCGCCGCGCACCTGGCCTCGCTTCCCGGCCCCGACGCCTCGCGCGCCGCCGCCGCCGCCCTCGCCCGGGTCGACCGCTACGCCGGCGACTGGCAGGCGATGCGGCGCGCCGCCTGCCGCGCGACTCGCTCGACCGGCGAGCAGTCGGCCGAGCTCCTCGACCTGCGCATGCGCTGCCTCGACGAGCGCCTCGACGAGGTGGAGGTGGTCCGCGGCTCGCTCGCCCGGCTCACCGCCGACCAGGTGGGCAACGCGGCGCGCCTGGCCGACGTGCTCGGCGACCTCGTCCAGTGCGACGACCCGCGCGGGCTGCGCAGCCGCGCCGCCAGCATCACCGGCCCGGCCGCGGTGGAGCGGGCCCGCGCGCTGCGCGCTCGCCTGGCCGAGGCGCGCGCGCTCCTGCCGCGCGGCGACTTCGACGAGGCCGAGAAGCGCACCGACGCGATCGTGGCCGACGCGCGCGCCGCCCGCCTGCCGATCGTCGAGGCCGAGGCGCTGCTCACTCGCTCGCAGGTGCGAGGCGTGGCCAGGAAGGAGGGCGTGGCCGACGGCTTCCACCAGGCCCTCGCCATCGCCGAGCGGCTGGGCGACGCCGCCACCCGGGTCGACGCGCTCATCGGCCTCCTGGCCGACGCGACCGCCGATCCGGCCCGGGCCAGCGAGATCGAGCTCCTGGCCCGGCTGGTCGACAGCGGCCTCGCCGAGCTGCCCGGCGACCAGTCGGCCCGCCGCGGCCGCGCGGCCGGAAATCTGGCCAACTACTACGAGTACAAGCAGGACTTCCCGGCCGCCGAGGCCAAGATGGGCGAGGCCCACCGCAGCTTCCGCGCCCTCTACGGGCCGGGCAACGGCTGGACCCTCATGGCCCGGGAGGGCCAGGCCCGCCTGCTCAGCACCCAGGGGCGCCACGGCGCGGCCGTGGCGATCATGGCCGAGGTGCTGGGCACCACGCGCGCGGTCTACGGCGACGATCACCCGCTGGTGGGCAAGGCGCTCCTCGGTCAGGGCGTCTTCCATGCCCACGCTCAGGATCGCGACGCGGCCCGCGACTGCTTCCAGCGCGCGCTGGCCGTCTTCGAGAAGGCGCAGGGCCCCGATCACCCGATGGTGGCCGAGGCGCTGCGCAAGATCGGCTACCTGGCCCTCGACGACGATCCGGCGGCCGCGCGCGCCGCCTTCGCCCGCGCGATCGCGATCTTCGAGAAGACCAGCGGCAGCAAGAACCCGGAGCTGGCCCCGCTCCTGGCCGGCCTCGGCGAGGCGGAGCTCTTGACCGGCGACGCCGCCGCCGCGGTCACCACCCTCGAGCGCAGCCTCGCGGTGTGGGGCGAGAGCAAGGTCGCCGCCCATCTCATCCCGAACACCCGCTACGCCCTGGCCCGCGCGGTCTGGCAATCCGGCGGCGACCGGCGGCGGGCCCGCGCCCTGGCCGAGCAGGCGCGCGAGGAGTACCTGGCCAACCGCGGGCCGTGGCTGCCCAAGGCGGACGAGGTGGCCGCGTGGCTGAAGGCGCACCGCTGACCGCGGCGGCGGCGTTCGCGGCCGGCGCCGGCCGCGACGCCGACCGCACCCTCGACGACGACATCGCGGCGGCGGTGGCCGAGGCCGCGCACGTCGCGCCCGGCGCGACCGTCGATCGGATCGGCTTCGCCGGACACATGGGCCAGCTCGCCGCCGACGGCGCCGCGCCTCCGCGCGGCCCGGCGCTGGTCGACCTCTACCTCGCCTTTGCCGCGGCGCGCGGCGACCCGGCCGCGATCGCCTGGCTCGAGCGCGAGGTGCTGCCCGCCGCCATCGCCGCGCTGCGCGCGCTCGGCACCTCACCCGGCGACGTCGACGAGGCGGCCCAGCGGGTGCGCGAGAAGCTGCTGTTCGGCGGCGACGGCGGGCCCCGTCTGCTCGGCTACCGCGGCCAGGGGCGCCTGCGCGCGTGGGCCCGGGTGGTCGCGGTGCGCGAGGAGCTGATGGCCGGCCGCGCTCGCCGGCGCGAGGTCCCGCTCGGCGACGCGGTGCTGGCGGCGGCGCCGGATCCGTCCGACGACCCGGAGCTCGGCCACCTGCGCCGCCACTACCGGGCCGAGCTGGCCACCGCGATGGCCGCGGCGGTCGGCGCGCTGACCGTGCGCGAGCGAGCGCTCCTGCGCTACTCGTTCGTGGACGGCCTGCTGCTCGACGAGATCGGCGCGATCTACCGCGCGCACAAGTCGAGCGTCTCGCGCTGGCTGGCCCGCGCCCGCGCCCGCCTGTGGCAGGAGGCGCGCGCCGCGCTGCAGGAGCGGCTGGCGATCGACGCCGGCGAGCTCGACAGCATCGTGCGGCTGCTCCGCAGCGGGCTCGACCTCAGCCTCGAGCGCCTGCTCCAGCCGCCCGGCGGCGACCCGCGCGACGTCGAGTAGGCCCGGCTACTGGCACGCTCCCACGGAGCAGTCGCAGGCGGCCGGCTGATCGCCCTGGCGGCACTCGTTGCGCACCTGGCCCTCGGTGAGGAAGCCGACCACCTCGCGCAGCACCGCCGGGTTGCTGTTCACCCCGGAGTGGGTCCCGTTGTCGTCCGCCGGCGGCACGTTGGTGCTCGGCACGCCCGGCTCGCGGTGCTCGTCGTAGATGGTGAAGCCACTGGCCACCGGCTCGGTCGTGACCTCGAGCCCGAACGGCGTCTTCACCGACGGGCCGGTCACCGGCACGCCCAGCGTGCGCGCCACCATCTCGGTGGACAGGTTGGTCACCAGGCAGTCGTTCACGCCCTCGTAGAGGAGGAGCTGCTTGGCCGGGGTGCCGGGCAGCGGATCGTCCAGCACCCGCCGCGCGGTCGTGATCGGATCCCACCGCTCCATGCTCCAGGCCAGGAGCGCGATCAGGATCTGGTGATCTCGCACGTCGCCGTAGGCCGCGTTGGCCACCACCGACAGCAGCGTCCACGAGAACGACCGCTCGAACAGGAGCGACCAGGCCCCGCCCGGCACCCCGAGCGCGCCGCGCTCGATGTAGGGGTCGTAGGCCATGAACGTGCCGCCCATGATCCCGCCCAGCGACGCGCCGAAGAAGTAGACCCGGTCCGGATCGATGATCGCCTGCCCGCCGCGCCGGAACTGCGGCGCGTCCACCAGGGGTCCGCGCGCGATCTGCTCGAGCGCGATGAAGTTGATGACCGACTGGGCCAGCTTCTCCGACAGGCGGGGCGACTTGTTGAGGTCGTTGGCCGCGTCGGCCGCGACGTCGAGCTGTCGATCGGTCAGCCCGATCCAGTCGCCGGCCAGGATCACCACGCAGCTGTCGTTGGCCACCCCCTGCAGGAGATCGTCGGACAGGTAGCCGGCCCCGTTGCCGAACAGGCCGTGCCCGAACAGCATGACCGGCACCGGCAGCTGCGCGGTCTCCACGCAGCGCGGGATGATGGCCGAGAAGTTGGCCTGGTACATACCGTCCATCACGGGCAGGCCCGGGTCGCCGGGCCCGGCCTGGCCGTCCTCGCCGCGGCGCAGGACCGAGTCCTTCTCCTCGCCGTTGGTCAGGAAGTTGGGCGCGTCGTGAGTGCCGCGCAGGAGCCGGAGCACCAGCTTCGGATCGCCCTCCACCTCCTCGGCGGTGAAGGTCAGGTTGGCCCCCGCCTCGCCCATCGCCGGCAGCGCCTGGTCGCGCATGCTGAGGAGGTCGGCGGTGAGGCTCGCGTCCGACGCGGTCACGAAGTCCCAGGCCAGGATCAGGTCGTCGCGGGTCACCCCGGCCGCCTCGAGCGCGGTGAACATCGCGCTGGCGCCGGCGGCCACGCGGGCGAATCGCGGGTGGTCGATCGTCTCGCCGTCGAGCAGCGCCTCGAAGCCGGCCGGTCGGGTGAGCGGCTGGCCGGCCCCGTCGAGCACGCCGCGGCGGATGGCGACCGCGTAGCGCGCGCCCGGCGCCATGCGCTCGAGCGGCCGGATGATGAGCGTGCGCTCCTCCGGGGCGACGATGTTCATGTCCACCTCGGCGAAGTGGATCAGGCGCTCGCCGGTCTCCATGTTGACGACCACGGTCAGTGAATCGTCGGCCAGCGACTGGGCCGGATCGGCGTGGGTCGGCAGCCCGTCGGCCGACACGCCGCCCGGGAACGACGCCAGCATCGCGGCGGACGGGCTGAACCCGTCGAACCGGTTCCACGGGGCCGGGTCGATGACGATCGAGTCGAAGTTCTCCGGCATGCCGTCGACCGGCAGCGCGACCCGGAAGCCGGTCGCCGTGCTGGAGTCGGGCTCGAGGTACGCCGACGACGGCCACGGCATGAGGCAGATGTTGCCGTCGCCGAGCGGGTTGCACGCGTCGCCGATCTCGCCGGTCCCGTCGTCGTCGCCGATATCGTCGCCGACGTCGTCGCCGTCGTCGTCGCCGATGGCGTCGCCCGGCGAGGAATCGATGTTGTCGCCGCAGCCGACCACCAGGCCGGCGGACACGAGGAGAGCGCCGGCGGCGCGAGCCAGCGAGAGAGGGGCGCGAACGGACTGCATCGACTGACCTCCAGAATCCGGCCCGCCATCCTACTCGCAGCGAGCGCCGCTGGTGCGCCGGATCGAGCCCGCCTCGCCCCCGCCGTGCGCAGGCGCCCGCGGGCGTGGGCCAGCGCCCCCGGTGACGCTCGTGTGGTATAGCCCGATCGATGTGGCATCCGCCCGAGCGCATCCGGCACCCTGTGCCGGCCCCGCGCTGGCCGTCCCGCGAGGAGGCCGCGTCGTCGCGCCTCTTCTCCCCGATCGCCATCGGCCCCACCACCGCGCAGCAGCGGACCTGGGTGCCGGCCATGGTGCCGTGGCGCGCCACCGACGAGGGCTTCGTCACCCCCGCCGTCATCGAGTGGTACCGGCGCTTCGCCGACGGCCGGCCCGGCGTGCTGGTGGTCGAGGCGACCGGCATCCGCGACATGCCGTCGGGTCCGCTGCTCCGCATCGGCCACGAGCGCTTCATCCCGGGCCTGCGCGACCTGGTCGACGCGGTGCGCGAGGCCTCCGGCGGCGAGACGCTGGTCTTCATCCAGATCATCGACTTCCTGCGCATCAACCGCCGGCCGGCCAAGGAGACCTACTTCGGCCGCTACCTCGAGCTCGGCTCGCACCACCGCGAGCGCCTGGTCCACCTCACCGACGATCGCGCCATGCTCGACGCGCCGGAGGCGGACGTGCGCGCCGCGCTGGTCGCGCTCGACGAGGAGCTGCTCGGCCACATCCTGTCGAACCGCGAGATGGAGGACTTCCTCTACGGCTACCGCGAGCGGGTGTGGGACATGAGCCTGCCGCACATCCGCGAGCTGCCGCAGGTCCTGCCCGGCCTGTTCGCCCAGGCGGCCGAGAACGCGTTCACCGCCGGCTTCGACGGCGTCGAGCTCCACTACGCCCACGCCTACACCATGGCGTCGTTCCTGTCGGCGCTGAACACACGCGACGACGGCTACGGCGGCCCACCCGAGGGTCGGGTTCGCCTGCCGCTCGAGGTGCTGCGGGCCGTGCGCGAGCGGGTCGGCGCCGACCGCGCGGTCGGGCTGCGCTTCCTCGGCGACGACGTGGTCGAGGGCGGCAACCGGATCGACGACGCCCAGTACTTCGCGATCGAGCTGGCCCGGGCCGGCGCCGACTACCTGTCGGTGTCCAAGGGCGGCAAGTTCGAGGACGCGCAGCAGCCCAAGGTGGGCCGCGCCGCCTACCCGTACACCGGCCCGTCCGGCTACGAGTGCATGCCGACGGTCTTCTCCGACGAGAAGGGCCCGTTCGGGCGCAACGTCGACCTCTCGGCCGAGATCCGCCGCGCGGTGCGCGAGGCCGGGCTGACCACGCCGGTGGTCGCGTCGGGCGGCATCTGCAACTTCGACCTGGCCGAGGGCGTCCTCGAGTCGGGCGGGGCCGACATCGTGGCCGCCGCGCGCCAGACCCTGGCCGATCCGGACTGGTTCCTGAAGATGAAGCTCGGCCGCGGCGGCGAGGTCCGACGCTGCGAGTACACCAACTACTGCGAGGGGCTCGACCAGTCGCACAAGCAGGTGACCTGCAAGCTGTGGGACCGGATCGAGCTGGACGAGCCGGACGTGCGGCTCGACGAGACCGGCAAGCGCCGCCTGCTGGCGCCGCGCTGGCGGCGGGCGGCCGGCACCGACGATCCCGGAGCGGGTGGGTGAACGTCTTCCTGACCGCGCTCGGCTGCCGCCTCAACGAGGCGGAGCTGGAGTCGTGGGAGCGCGGGTTTCGCGCCGCCGGCCACGCGGTGGTCGCCTCCCCGCAGAGCGCGCAGGTCGTGGTGGTCAACACATGTGCGGTCACCGCCGAGGCGGCCCGCAAGTCGCGCAAGCTGATCGGCGGGCTGCACCGCCGCAACCCGAGCGCGCGCCTGGTGGTGACCGGCTGCTTCGCCGAGCTCGAGCCGGAGGCGGCCGCCGGCCTGTACGGCGTGGACCTGGTGCTCGGCAACCGCGACAAGGACCACCTGGTCGCGCGGGTCGCCGGCGAGCTCGACGTCGCCGCCATGCCGGTCCTGGCCGCCGATCCCGACGGCGCCCACGCCTTCCGCGCGGCGCACACGCGCGCGTTCGTGAAGGTGCAGGACGGCTGCCGCAACCAGTGCAGCTTCTGCGTGGTGACCGTCGCGCGCGGCGAGGAGAGGAGCCGCACCGTCGAGGAGGTGATCGCCGAGGTGCGCGCGCTCGAGGCCGACGGGGTGGCCGAGGTGGTCCTGTGCGGCGTGCATCTGGGCGGCTACGGGGACGACCTCGGGCTGGACCTGGTCACCCTGGTCGATCGCCTGCTCCGCGCCACCTCGATCCCACGCGTCCGCCTGTCGTCGCTCGAGCCGTGGGACCTGCCCGACGAGTTCGGCGCGCTGTGGGGCGGCGGCGGCGGGCGCCTCTTGCCCCACCTCCACCTCCCGCTGCAGAGCGGCAGCGATCCAGTGCTGCGCCGCATGGCGCGCCGCTGCATGACCGCCAGCTTCGCCCGCCTGGTCGATCGGCTGCGCGGGGCCATCCCCGACCTCCACCTCACCACCGATCTCATCGTCGGATTTCCGGGCGAGTCCGACGGCGACTTCCGCGACACGCTCGCGTTCGCCGGGCGGATCGGCTTCGCCCACATCCACGTGTTCCCGTTCTCGCCGCGCGAGGGGACCCGCGCCGCGTCGCTGCTGGACCCGGTGGCGCCGGCGCTCATCCGCGAGCGGGTCGGCGAGCTGGCCGCGCTGGCCGCGCGGATGAGGGAGCAGCACCTGGCTCGCGCGGTCGGCCAGACCCGCGCGGTCCTGTGGGAGACCGGCGAGCGCGGTGCCAGCGGCGACGGCGCGCGCCGCTTCACCGGCTACACCGACACCTACCTGAAGGTCGAGACCGAGGCGCCCGTCGACGTGGATCTGGAGAACCGGATCGAGCCGGTGCGGCTGGCCGGCCTGGCTGGCTCGCCGCCCGATCGCCTCACCGGCACGCGCACGGATACGTCCGCAGCAGCCGGTTCGGCCCGGCCTGGTTGACCCAGTAGAGCGCGTCGCCGTCGACCGCGATGCCGTTGGGCCCGTCCTGTCCGTCGGCGACGACGCTCACCTGGAACGTGCTCTTGTCGGCGCTCATGACCGCGTTGCCGGTGCGGTTGGTCCAGTAGACGTGGCGCGGGCCGAGCGCGATCCAGGACGGCCCGTCCTGGTCGGTGGCGATGATCTCGACCTCGCCGCTGGCCACGCCGCCGGCCAGCGAGCGGCGCTTGACCTCGCCGCTGTTGGTCGAGGTCCAGTAGGCGTAGTCCCCGTCGATCGCCACGCCGAGCGGGCCGAGCTGATTGGCCGCGACCACCTCCAGCTCACCGCCGCCGTCCTTGGGGATCGAAAAGATGCGTCCGCCGCCGTTGTCGGCGAAGTAGACCCGGGTATCGCTGACCGCGAGCCCGCCGGCCGGGCCGTCGCCGAGCGAGGAGGCGACCATGGTGAGGCCGCCGCCGGCCCGGCTGGCGCGCAGGACCAGCCCGCCGTCGTTGGTCCAGTACACGAACTCGCCGTCGATCGCGACGTAGAGCGGGAAGTCCTGGCCGGACACCAGCACCTGCGGCTGGCCGCCGCCGTCGGCCGCGCGGGCCAGGATCGCCCCGCTGGTCCGGTTGTCGCTCCAGTACACGCTGTTGGCGTCGGCGGCGACGCCGAGCGGCGAGTAGGGCGGGCCGCCGACGTCGAGGACGGTCGTCTGCGGGCTGACCTTGGTGGTGCGAAGGACCTGTCCGCCGGTGCGCGCGGTCCACAGCACGAAGTCCGGGTGGGCCACGGTCAGCTGGTCGGCGGTGAAGAAGCCGGTGGCCAGGACCTCCACCTCGCAGGTCGTGACCGGACACGACTCGGCGTCGGGCGTGGGCACCTCGATGCCGGCGCGGCGGCAGACGTTGTCGGCGCCGCACTCCTGGCCGTCGGGGCAGTCGCCGCGCTCGGGCGAACAGGGCAGCCCCTCGGCCGGTTCCGGCTTGTAGCAGGCGACCGCACCTGCGGCCAGCGCGGCGAGCAGGACAGCTGTGGCGGCGGCGGGGATGGCGCGATCGTACCCGAAGAGCCGGTGATCGAGCGACCGCCCGGTCGGCTGTCGACCGCCGGGCGCCGCTATACTGCCGCGATGCGGCTGAAAGCGGTGGGCCTGGCGCTCGGCGCCGCGCTGACGGCAATGGCCTGCGGCGACGACGACGGCGCCGATCCGGGCGGCGCGGTCGACGCGGCCGGCGACGCCCCCGACGGAGGGGCGAGCAGCGCCGACACCGGCGCCGGCGGACCGGGCTGGCAGGCGCTCGACGACCTGCCGACCGGCCCGGTCCAGGAGACCGCGGTGGTGGCGCTGGACGGGCGCCTCTACGTCATCGGCGGCATCGACGGCGGGCTCGCGACCCGCGCCGAGGTCCTCGTCTACGACGTGTCGAGCGGCCAGTGGGACCGGGCGGCCGACGCGGCGCCGTCCCTGCCGATCCCGATCCACCACGCCAACGCGTCGGTCGTGGACGGCGCCATCTACATCACCGGCGCGCTGCTCGCCGATTTCGACCCGATCGGCAACGTCTGGTCCTGGCGACCGGGCGACCCGGAGTGGGCCGAGGGCACCATCATGCCGCTCGGCAGCGAGCGCGGCGCCGCGGCGGTCGGGGTGGTGGACGGCCTCATCGTCGTCGCCGGCGGGCTGGGTGTGCCGACCGGTAGCTCGGTCGACACGGTGTCGACCTACGACCCGGTCAGCGGCGAGTGGGACGACGCTCCGCCCGAGCTGCCGGCCCGCCTCGACCACGGCACCGGGCAGACCGTGGACGGCGTCCTCTACGTCATCGGCGGGCGCACCGACGGCACCGACGGCAACTCGGCCGCGGTCTTCGCGTACGTGGAAGGCGCCTGGCAGGAGCGCGCGCCCATGCCGACCGCGCGCGGCGGCATCGCGGCCGGCGTGCTCGACGGCAAGATCGCCGTGGTCGGCGGCGAGGGCAACGACGACGCGGCCAGCGGGGTCTTTGCCCAGGCCGAGCTCTACGATCCGGCCGCCGACCAGTGGAGCGCGCTGCCCGACATGCGCACGCCGCGCCACGGCATGGGCGCGGCCTCCGTCGACGGGGCGCTGTACGTGCCGGGCGGCGCCGACCGCGAGGCGTTCGGCGCGGTCGCCACCCACGAGCTCCTCCGCATCCGGTGAGCCGCTCATGAGCCATCGCAAAGCCCTCCGCACCCTCATCGCGCTCGCCCCGCCGGTGCTGCTCAGCATCGGGCTGGCCGAGGCCGGCCTGTGCGCGGTCCGCTCGGTCTGCTCGCCCGAGGTCCTGCGCGAGTCCAACGGCCCGGTCGGCGACTATCTGCAGACCCTGGGCTCGGTCTACGCGGTCCTGCTCGCGTTCGTGGTGTTCGTGGTCTGGTCGCAGTTCAACGACGCCCGCACCTACGTCGAGCGCGAGGCCAACGAGCTGGTCGACCTGTTCCGCTGCGCGCGCGGGCTGCCCCGCGCCGAGCGCGAGCGGGTCCAGCGCCGCCTGGCCGCGTACGTGGACGGGGTGCTGGCCCGCGAGTGGGACGCCATGGAGTGCGGCGACGAGAGCGTGTTCGAGGAGCTATCGGGGCTGCTCGACCGGCTGTGGGACGACCTGCACGTGTTCGAGCCGGTCACCGAGTGCACCAAGGCGATCCACTCCGACATGCTGTCGCGCTTCAACGACCTGTCCGACGGCCGCACCAACCGGCTCACCTCGGCGGTGCTCAAGATCCCGCTGGCGATGAAGATCCTGCTCTACGCCGGCGCGACCATCATGGTCGGATCGGTGTGCCTGTTCTCGATCGAGCGCTTCTGGGTGCACGCGCTCCTGATCGGATCCCTGGCCGGCGCGCTGTCGCACGTCCTCTACCTCATCCACGACCTGGACGACTGCTTCTCGGGGGACTGGCAGGTGCCGCGCGCCGCGTTCCTCCGCGTACAGACCTACATGAGCGGCAGCCTGGACTCCGAGGAGAGCGCGCCGGCCGCGTAGTGCTCAGGCCTCCTCGGCCATGCGCTTGCGCAGGCTGAGCGGACGCATGTCGGTCCAGACCTCGTTGATGTACTCGAGGCACTCGGCCTTCTTGCCCGCCTTGCCCGCCTTGCGCCATCCGTCGGGCGGCTCGCGATCGGCCGGCCAGATCGAATACTGCTCCTCGTGGTTGAGGACCACCTCGAAGAGGGCCTCCTCGTCGTCGAAGATGGACGTCGACATCCGGCCATTGTCACCCAGCCGACCGGCTCGGGCCAGGTCCGTCGTCGCGGACGGATCGTGATGGTGGTTACAGCTTGCGCGCCGGTTCTCCCGCACTAGCCTGCATGAACGGAACTGGCCGTCCTTCCATGTCACGACCCATCGAAGACTACGCCGTCGTCGGCGACACCCGCACCGCGGCCCTCGTCTCCATCGACGGCTCGGTCGACTGGCTGTGCGCGCCGCGGTTCGACTCCGGCGCGTTCTTCGCCGCGCTGCTCGGCGAGGATCGCCACGGCCGCTGGCTGCTGGCCCCGACCGACCCGATCCGCCGGTCGACCCGGCGCTACCGCGACGGCACCCTGGTGCTCGAGACCGAGCACACCACCGACGGTGGCGTGGTGCGCGTCATCGACTTCATGCCGCCCGGCGAGCCGACGCCGAACCTGATCCGCGTGGTGGAGGGCGTCTCGGGCCGGGTGCAGATGTGCATGGAGCTGATCATCCGCTTCGACTACGGCCGCATCGTCCCGTGGGTGCGCAGCTCGCGTGGCACCCTCCTGGCCGTGGCCGGCCCCGACGCGCTGGTCCTGCGCACGCCGGTCGAGGTGCGCGGCCGCGACATGACCAGCGTCGCCACCTTCACCGTCGAGGCCGGGCAGCGGATCCCGTTCGCGCTCAGCTGGTTCCCGTCCCACGAGGAGGCGCCCGCCCCGCTCGACGTCGACCGCGAGATCGACGAGGCGGAGACGTGGTGGCGGGCGTGGTCGGCGCGCTGCACCTACCAGGGCCCGTGGCGCGACGCGGTGCTCGGCTCGCTCATCACGCTGAAGGCGCTCACCTACTCGCCGACCGGCGGGATCGTGGCCGCCGCCACCACCTCGCTGCCCGAGGCGCTGGGCGGGACGCGCAACTGGGACTACCGCTACTCGTGGCTGCGCGACGCCACCTTCACCCTGTACGCGCTCATGCTGGGCGGCTACAGCGAGGAGGCGGGCGCGTGGCGCGACTGGCTGCTGCGCGCGGTGGCCGGCGATCCGGCCCAGCTCCAGGTCATGTACGGGGTGGCCGGCGAGCGGCGGCTGACCGAGCTCACCCTCGACTGGCTGCCCGGCTACGCCGGATCGCAGCCGGTCCGGATCGGCAACGCCGCGGTGCATCAGCTCCAGCTCGACGTCTACGGCGAGGTGAGCGACGTCCTCTACCAGGCGCGCAAGAGCGGCATCGAGCGCGATCCGTTCGCCTGGTCGGTGCAGCGCGCGATGCTCGACTTCCTCGAGAGGGCCTGGCAGGCGCCGGACGAGGGGCTGTGGGAGGTGCGCGGCCCGCGCCAGCACTTCACCCACTCCAAGATGATGACCTGGGTCGCCTTCGACCGCGCGGTGAAGTGCGTCGAGCGGTTCAAGCTCGAGGGGCCGGTCGACCGCTGGCGCGGCATGCGCGACGCGATCCACGCGGACGTCTGCGCCCACGCCTTCGACCGCAGCATCGGCGCCTTCACCCAGGCCTACGGCTCACCCCTGCTCGACGCCAGCGTGCTCATGGCCGCGCTGGTCGGCTTCCTGCCCGCCACCGACGAGCGAGTGCTCGGCACCGTCGCCGTCATCGAGCGCGAGCTGGTCTCCCACGGCCTGGTCCGCCGCTACTCCACCCACCAGACCGACGACGGGCTGCCGCCGGGCGAGGGCGCCTTCCTGGCCTGCAGCTTCTGGCTGGCCGACAACTACGCCCTGGTCGGCCGCACCGACGACGCGTGCGCGCTGTTCGAGCGCCTGATCGGGCTGCGCAACGACGTCGGCCTCCTGTCCGAGGAGTACGACCCGGTCGCCGGCCGCATGCTCGGCAACTTCCCCCAGGCGTTCTCGCACGTGGGCCTGGTCAACACCGCCTTCAACCTGACCCCGCAACAGGTCGCGCCCGCCTCCGAGCGGAAGACCTGAGTCAGACGCGGCCGGGCACACCGGCTCAGGTACTTTCGCCGAGTCGCCCGAGCTGGCGCTGGATGTCCGGGCGCAGGCGGCGGCTGATGGGTAGCTCGGTACCGTCGGCGAGGACGAGGCACCACTCGCGCTGCGCGGGGCGCCGGAGCTCGCGGACGCGGGCGAGGTTGACCAGGGCCGAGCGATGGACCCGGACGAACCCGTGTGCGGCAAGCCGAGGCTCGAGCCGGCGGACCGAGTCGCGCAGGAGATAGCTCGTCCTGGCGATGTGGACGAGGACGCAGTAGTCCTGGGCCTCGACCCAGTCGATCTCGGCGATCGCGATGACCACGGAGCGCCGGCCGGTGGTCGCGAGCAAGGTGTCGGCGCGCGGTTCGACGCGGGGCTCCGCGGGTTGATCGGTGAGCGGCGCGCCGAGGAGCGCGGAGAGGCGACGCGCAGCGTCCGCGGCTGCGGCGTGCTGCATCTGCCGGCGCGCGCGCGCGAGCGTGTCGGCGAAGCGACGATCGGAGAACGGCTTGATCAGGTAGTCGATGGCGTGCACCTCGAACGCGCGCACGGCGTAGTCGTCGAAGGCGGTGACGAACACGATGAGGGGTAAGGGGCCAGGAGCGAGGGCCCGCAGCACACCGAAGCCGTCGAGGCCGGGCATCTCGACGTCGAGGAACACCAGATCGGGACGGGCGGCGCGGATGGCACGCACGGCCTCGCTGCCGTTGCGGCTCTCTCCGACGACGGTGATGTCGCGGTGCGCGGCGAGCATGCGGGCCAGGCCGCGTCGAGCCGGAGGCTCATCATCGACGACGAGGACGCGTATCTCAAGCATCGGGCCTCGTGGCAGCCGGCGGCGGGGCGACGCGATACGGCAGGTGGAGTCGCACGCGGACGCCACAGGGGGCGCCTGCGGCGACCTCGAGGCCGGCGCCGGGGCCGTACATTCGAGCGAGCCGAGCGCGGACGTTGGAGAGGCCGACTCCCGTGCTTCGATCGGGGTCGAAGCCGGGGGTGAGTCCGACGCCCTGATCGATGACCTCGAGCTCGAGCTCGCCGCCGGCGCGGCGCGCGGCGATTGCGAGGGCGCCACCCTCGGTACGCGGCCACAGACCGTGACGCAAGGCGTTCTCGACCACTGGCTGCAGGATCAGCGGGGGGACCAGTGCGCCGGTGACGCCGTCGTCGACGTGCCAGGTGACGCGCAGGCGATCGCCGAACCGGATCTGCTCGATCTCGAGGTACTGGCGGAGGAGCTGGAGCTCGCTCGCGAGCGGAGCCTCGAGGTCCCACGAGGTGCGCAACAGCCCGCGGAGCACGTCGCCGAGCAGCGCGATCATCTCGACCGCACGGCCAGGATCGCCGCTGCGGATCAACATCGCAACGCCGTTGAGGGTGTTGAACAGAAAGTGCGGCTGGAGCTGCATGCGAAGCGCGCCGAGCTGTGCATCGACCAGCTGGGTCTCGAGCGCGGCCTTCTCGGCCTGTTCGTGGCGGACCCGCTCGGCGTATTCGAGCGCGTGGCCAATGCCGACCAGGCTCGCGTAGGCCATGAGGAGGAATGGCGCCCACCCGACCAGGTGGTTCCACAGCTCCCGGAGCAGTGTCTCTGTCTTGCCCGAGCCGAGCGGAAACGCGTGGACTGCGGCGGTGTAGGCCATGTTGAAGGCGGCTGCGATCGTGAGGCAGGCCGCGAGGTGCGCAGCCAGCGCGCGGAGTCGGATCGGCCAGGCGAGCGGAAACCGTCGGCTGAGCCGGATGATCGGTGCCGTGGCGAGGCCCCAGACCGCCCAGCCCGGGGCCTGAACGACCAGGGCGCGGCCGAATGCGATCAGGCTGCCGGTGCGCTGCGCGTGGAGGAACTGCTCCGACGCCGACACGACCGTGATCACGCTCCACGCGATGGCCGTGATGACCGCGAGGCGGCGAGCGCGCATCGAGAGATTGTGGCGCGGATCGCGAGCCGGGTCGAGGCGACGGACGACCGCTGGCTGCACCACGACTACCGCTCTCGGCAACGCCGCGACCGCTCGCTGCGAGTGCATCGGCACCGTACGCGCCGTGAAGTAGCGTGACCGGGCATGAAGGCGCAGTTGCTCGGAGCCGCCTCGGCGGCAAACCCAGGTCGAACAGGAGAAACACAGATGAAGGTGCTCACGAAGACGGTTCTGGTTCTGATTCTGTTTGGCTGCGTGCCATCCAGTGCGTCCTCGCAAGGTCCGAGTGTTGCCGACACGATCAAGCAACGCGAACAGAGCTGGGCGGACGCCATGATCGCTGTCGACATCGCCAAGCTGAGTCAGATCGTCGCCGACGACTGGATCGAGGGCTACCCTGGCAAGGCTGTGACGAAGGCGAAATTTCTGGATGCCATCAAATCCGGCAAGAAGAAGCTCGAGTCGTGTGAATTTGGACCCAGGGATGTGAAGGTGCTCGGCGATGTTGCCGTGCTGCAAGGCAGTGTCACCGAAACGCGGATCTCCGATGGACAACGCAGCACCGTTCGCGTGGCCTACATGGATGTCTGGGTGAAACGGGGAGACAAGTGGTTGGTCGTCCGTTCGTACGCCACCAAGCTCTGACCGCATCCAACGTACCTGATCCGCTGCAGCGAGCGATCGCTGATCAGCGGGTCAGGCGAAGGAGCGTGCCGAGACTCTCGTCCAGGTTCGAGAGAGTGATGATGTCGTCGACGCTGTGGTCGCCGAGCCCGAGCTCGGTCTTCAGCATCCCGCGCACGCTGTCGACGAGCCGCTCGCGCGCCGCCGCAACGCGACGCGCGGCCGTGGCACGGTGGATCTGGTACAGCTCCGCGAGTACGTCGATCGTGAGGCCGTCGAGGAAGTACTGGCGAAGCAACGTGCGCTCGGACGCCTCGAGCTTGCCGAACGCCGACGATAGCGCCTGGGTGAAGGCCTGGCCGTAGGCACCGCGCATCGCGACGAGCTCGGGCGCAGGGACCGGCAGCTCGGGGGCGAGCTCGGGTGAAACCTCACGGCGAGCGCGACGGGCGCGCTTGATCGACTCGTGCACGCCGATCGCGCACGTCCAGCTCCCGAGGTCGCCGCGGCCGGTGTACGTCGCGATCAGCGCGGGCGCCGGGCGTACGAAGAGCTCGAAGCGCATCCAGCCGAGCACGTCGTCGATGATCGCGGGGTTGATCTTCAGCTTGCCGAGCGCGCGGCGCACCATCGCGAGGTGCGTGCGCTCGAACAGCGCGATCGCCGCGGTATCCCCGCGCTCGGACGCGAGGGCAAGTGCCAGGTCGGCGACCCGCGTCGACTCGGCGAGTCTCGCGCGCAGTGCCGAGACGAAGTCGTGTTCCGGGATCCGGATCCCTTGATCGGAGAGGGCGCGCCAGGCGGCACTGAGCTCCTCGTCGGTCACTTGCCTCTATCATGCGCCACTTCCCAGTCACGTGCGAGCGCGAGCTCGCGTTGAGGCAAGGGCAGAGGCGATGATGCGAAGCCCTCGATCGCGGCCTCGACGAGCGCCGCCCCGCGCTCGCCGCCGATCGTCCTTCCCAGCTCGAACTGGATCCGAGCGCGCTGAAACGCCGGCTTGCCCTTCGCGAGCTCGAGCGCCTTCTCGAGATCGGTGACGTCGGCCGTGGCGCCTGTCGCGACGCGCGCGCGATACCGTCCGTAAAGCGCATCGCTGTAGCTCGGGTGCTGCGGCGCGACGCTCGCCCACGTCGACGCGGCGCGCTCGAAGCTCGCGAGCGCTTCCGCCGCGTTCCCGGCCTCGAGCTGGGCGGTTCCGAGCTCGCCCAGCGCGCTCGCGACATTGCGATGCACTGCACCGTATGCCGTCTCGTAGATCCGCGCGGCCTCGCGCAGCTCGACGAGCGCGGACTCGAACTTCAGCCCGTAGAGCTCGTCGCTCCCGATGTTGCCGTGCATCGTCGCGACATCGGGGTGCATGGCGCCCAGCGCGTTGCGGGTGATCTCGAGCGCCTGCACGTGCTCTCGCTTCGCTCGTTCGAGATCGCCTTGCATTGCATACGCATTGCCGAGCGCGGTGATCGCCGCGGCGAGGCGAGGGCTCTCGTCACCGTACAGAGCGCGGCGCAGCGCGACGGCTTGCTCGAACAATGGCAGCGCCTCGTTCGCCCGCGAGAGCTGCAGCATCGACGAGCCCCCGACGACGAACAGCTCCGTCTCGAGATAGCGGTCGCCCACCCGCACCGCGGCCGGGAGGCCGATCCGGTAGTAGACGAGCGCCGCCTGATATTGGCCGCGCCGGTACTCGAGCGTCGTGAGGTTGACGAGCACCTGTACCCGCAGGCGATCTTCGCGCGCGAGCTCCGCGAACTTCAGCGCGTCGAGCAGCACCGTCTGCGCCTCGTCGAAGCTCGACAGGTTCACCAGGTTGCGCCCGAGCGAGATGCGCGCCGCACCCTCGAGGTGAGGATCGCCGCTCGTTCCGGCCGCCGCGACGAGCGCGCGATTCACGGCGAGCGCCTCCTGCCACTTGCCGGATGCCATCAGCGCGAACGCCCTTGCCAGGTCGTCCGCGGCGGCTCGACGCGATTCGCTCGGCGCAGCGGGCGGCGCTTCGACGACGACGAGGTCGCGACACCGGGTCGGCGGCGGTAACTGCTCGGTCGCCGCGACCGCGTTCATCACCGTGGACGCGTCGATGGTGTCCTGGAAGAGGCCGATGATCGCGCGCCCCTCTCGGGCTCGCTCCTCGAGACACGCGGCCAGCGGGGTGCGCTGCGCCGGCTCGATGTCGGAGCAAACCGCCTCGCGCATCTCGTCGAGCTGCTTCGACCAGCGATCGAGGTTGGACTCGACCCGATCGAGGATTCCGCCCACGAAGTTGAGCTTCGTCGCCTGGAACGAACGGCGCACGGCATACCTCGTCGATTCGTTCCACGGCGAGACGAGTGGGGCGGTCAGCACGTCACATTGCGCGGCCTCACGCCGGTGGACGCCGAGGAAGAACGTTGCCGCTGCGACGACCGCGATCGCGACCGCGCCGAGCGCGATGGTACGCCGACGCTGCGATGCCGCGGAGCGCAACGCGCGCAGCAGGTCTGTCAGGCTCGGGAACCGCGCTGCGGGATCGCGCGCGAGGCCTCGCGCGAGGGCGCGGCGAAGCGAGCGCGGCACGCGAACTCTGCGCGGATTGGGCTCGTCGGGGAGCGCGTCGAAGATCGCCGCGTAGAGACTCGCACAGAGCGCGTACTGGTCCGCGCGCGCATCGCACGGTGCGCCCTCTCGCTGCTCGGGTGACATGTACGCCGGCGTCCCGCGAAACTCGCCGCTCCGACTCGCTTCGCTCGAGGTCGCGAGGCCGAAGTCGGTGATGCGCACGCGGCCATCGTTGCCGACGAGGATGTTCGCCGGCTTGATGTCGCCGTGCACGACGTTCGCGGCATGCGCGGCGGCCAGGCCCGCGCCGGCGGCGATGAAGGCGTCGAGCACCGCGCGCCACGACCGCTTCTGGTCGAGCCAGCGGCGGAGGGTCACGCCTGTGACCAGCTCCATCGCGAGATAGACACTGGCGTCCAGCTCGACCACGTCGTAGACGGCCACGACGTTCGGGTGCGCGACGCGTGCCATCGCGCGCGCTTCGGCGAGCAGCTGCGCGGGGTCACCCTTGACGTTGAGGATCGCCTTGATCGCCACGTCGCGTTCGAGGCGCAGATCGCGCGCGACGTAGATCATCCCCATCCCGCCTGCATCGAGGGGACGATCGATCTCGAACTGACCGATCACGGTCCCGCGCGGCAGGACCGGCGACAGCTCTCCCTCTTCCTCCCCGCTGACCGACCACCGCGCCTTGGCGAGCGCGGAGATCACCTCCCGACACGCGTCGCACGTATCGAGGTGCTCCTCGAGAGCACGCGCCTCCGGCTCCGGTAGCTCGTGATCGACGTAGTGCGCCGCGAGCTCTGCTGTGACGTGAGTCGACATCGAACGGCGTCGAATCAAACCACGACTTCACCCCTCATCGATCGGTCATCGGTCGGTGATCATGATCGGATCGTCGTTGATGTTGTGATAGCCGTTCTCGGGATCCGCCGTGAAGTACCCCGTGCTCGTCCCCACCACCGCGCCCGAGCGCTTGGCCCGCATCTCGACCTCGTAGTCGCCGGGCTCCAGCGCGGCGGTGTGGCCGGAGCCGAGCTCGTACTCGCTATCGAGCGTCGTGCTGTTGCCGTCGGGATCGTAATAGAAGTACGGATCGACCTGCTCGCACGGCCACGTGCCCGCGACCGTGAACGGTGCATCCTCGCCCGCGTCGTAGCGGCGCACGGCGGCCTCGACCTGGTCAACTTCCGCGGTGGCGCAGCTCGGGATCGGCGCCGTGGTGAACGACGAGCTGAGCGTCCACGCTGCGACGCCGACGCCGCCTGCCGGATAGATGTCGAAGTCGATCGTCACGTCGGAGTCGAGGTTCTCGATGTAGTACACGTAGCTTCGCGCGGCGAACTCCAGCTGCGTCTCCTCGGTGACGTCGATCCAGATGTCCTTCTGCGGATCGTAGCTGAAGCTGGCGAACTCATCGTCCGGGTCCGGCAATAACCCGCCGGTCGGAACCGTCTGCGTCAGCGAGCCCTCCGGGGTGCACGGCGTCTTGACGAGCCCGTCCGGGGGCTCGACGTAGCCGTCGTGATACAGATGCGTGACCAGCGTCGAGAATCCCTGCGGGCACGCCGACATCACCGTGCCGTCGAGGTTCATGAGGCGCCAGTTCACGGTGACGTCGTGAAACCCGGATCGCGTGTCCTCCAGGCCTTCGTCGGCAATCAGGAGATGACAGCCCGTCGACAAGGTCGCGAGCAACAACGTGGTTCGAAGCAGCATGCTCATGCTCTTGAGGGCTGCGACCTGGACGAAGTCGCGAAAGATTCTGCAAAAGCTCGTAACTCCGCGTCCCGACACGCGTCGGGGCAGGATCACGCGTTCCATCGGCGACCCACGGGGGTCGCCGATGGGATTCTGGTCAGCTGGACACGGCGCTGCTACCGGCTGCTACGAGCTCGCTCGCGCGCTCGCGTTCGGCGCCGTACACGATGACGTAGCCGTACAGAAACGTGGATGGCCCATCCGCCTTGCCCATCAGGGTGAAGCGGAGCAGCGCGTCGTCGTACTCGCGCACGACGAGCGCGAGGTCGTGGGCTTCCGTCACGAAATCGACCACGCCCGTGAGGACGTCGCCCGTCGCCGTCGTGAAGCGGAACCCGTCGCCGACCTTCGGCTGCGCCGAAAAGCCGAGCTTGGCGAGAAGCGCCGTCCAGATCGACCCGCGCGGGGATTCGACCTTCGACATGAAGGGGAGGTGCGCCGCCGGTTCGTGCGCATGTCGCTCGAAGTAATGGCGGAGGTTCTCGAGCATCAGCTTCCAGCCGCGCGCGTGCGCCTCGAACTCGTCGTCCCAGTCGGCGCCTACGCTGAAACCAGAGTGAACGAGGCGGAGCGTGGTCTTGCCGCCCTCGCGGGCTTCGATCGACCACTCGGCATAGAGCGGCGCCATCGTCTCGCTGTTCTTGCCAGACGGATGACGGATCCGTTTCGGTGGGTCGAAGATCTCGATCTCATGCTCGGCGCTCATGCCTTCGCCCCACGAGATCCAGATGCTTCCTTTCTTCGCGCCTTCCGGTGCGGTGACGCGCGCCTCGGGCGCGAGCCACTTCGCGAGCTCGGTGCCGTTGGTGACGGCGCGGAAGACGTCTTCGGGAGAGGCGTCGAGCTCGACCGTGAGCTCGATGTCGCGGGTCGCGGGTCGGTTCATGGGGCTCCTCGGGCGTTCATGGCGATTTCGCGGCCTGGTCGGCTGCCTTGTCTGCGGGTTTCGGGTAGGCGAACGAGACGATGCGATGGGTACGTCCGCGGGGAGCGGACACGTCGTGGTACTTGGCGGTGAGGCGCGCGATCTCGCGCGCGAGCTCCTCGGCGAACGCGCCCCGCTCGGCCGCGCTGGCGAAGCGGATCTCGGTCTCGAGGGTGAGCGTGGCGAGCCGCTTGCCGGCCTCGTCGGCGGCGCGGCGCATGTTCGCGAGCTCGCTGATCGCGCGCGACGCGATCGCGACGACGTAGGCGGCAGAGAACCGATCCGTGGCCTCGAGCGCGCCCTGGGCGAGCGAGCCGAGCGCCTCGGCGGAGACGAGGTACGCCCGGCTGGTCACGCGAACGATGCGCTCGATGCAGTTGCCCGACTTCCGCTCCTCCACGAGCTCGACGAGGCCCTGCTTCTCGAGCTCCTTCAGGTGGTAGCCGACCTTCTGCCGCGCGATCGACAGCCGGCGCGCGACCATCGCTGCCGATTGCGGCTCGGCGAGCATCTCGAGGATGCGCGCGCGGAGCGGGCGGAGCAGCACCGCGGCGTCGGACATGCCCGTCTTCTATCCCGACATAATAAACCGGTCAAGGAAAAAAACTTTGTCGGCTGGGTCGCTCGATGGTCGAGTGGGCCGGAGCGCCATCCCTTCAGGGGTCGAGCCGGGCGACAGCGCGGACGAGACCCACCAGATCGGCGTCCAGGGCCACGCGGCCAGGGCCAGCGCAGCGCGAGAAGACGTCGGCGCCGGCAGCAGCGGCTGAACGCCGCCTTCACCTGCCTCGGGACGGGTACCCGAGACCGCGCGCGCGTCCATGCCTGGCACGCGCTCGTCGTGGAGACGATTGCCGGAGACCCGAAGCCCCGATGACCGACGACCTCACGAGACGATCGTCGAGACGATCGGGCGTCAGTTGCGCCGTCGGGCCCTCCGGGCTCGAATCTCGGCACCCGTCCGTCGGGCGCTGGCGTCGTTCATCGGCGTCGCTCCGTGGTTCGTCGGATCGCGCTTCTGTCGCGTCCGTGTGCTGACAGACCCATTCGCAGCGCGACGGCAGCGGCGACCTCGCCCTCGACGAGCGGGACGAGGTCGCCGCGGCACGGCCCGCACGTCACTCGCAGGCCGCGATCGGGCTGACGTTCGAGTCGTTCGCGAGCACCGCGCCGCCCGCGGTCGGGTCGTCGAGACCGGCGCAGGTAGGCAGATCGGCGACGCACGCGGGCTCGAGGCGGTCGCTCCCTTCGTGGATCTCGTAGCGAGTGCGCGCGATGCACACCGCGCCGGCCGGCGACCACGCGGCCTCGAACACCATCGTACCGGCCGCGAGCCGCGCCCGGACGCCGAGCGTGTCGAAGACGCCGATGTGCGTGCCATCCATGGTCCACGGCGTGCCGTCGCCGCAGTAGTCGGCGCGCGCCATCCGCGTGCAGGCCGCGTGGACGTCGGGGCCAACGACCCACGGCGCGTAGCCCCAGGTGACGCACTTCGCGATCACGCCGCTCGCGCACGAGAACGTGACGACATCCGGGTCGTCGACATGGGCGCCGGTGGCGTCCCATCGCCCGGTGACGATCACGCCGGCCTGGCCCGGTTCGCACACCGGCAAGCCATCGGCCGCGAGCTCGACCAGTCGGGTGCGGCCATCGAGCGTCGCGCGGGTCACCTCGACGCGGAAGAGGCGGCCGTCGGGGGCGGTCGCCTCCAGCTCGATGCCCTCGAGCGCCGCGCTGTCGTCGAACCCCGGCGCGACCATCTCGCCGTCGCGCAGGCTCACCGCTCCGGCGCCGCTCGCCAGCCGGAGCCGCGCGCCGTTGAGGTCGCCGAGCCCGCGATACGAGCGCCGCGCGCGGCCGCCCTGGAGGCTGGTTCCCTGGATCGGCATCTCGGGAGGCGCGCCCTGCAGGCTGGTGCCCTGGAGCGGCACCTCGGGAGGCACGCCCTGCAGGCTGGTGCCCTGCACCGGCACCTCGGGAGACGCGCCCTGCAGGCTGGTGCCCTGGAGCGGTATCTCGGGAGGCCCGCCCTGCAGGCTGGTGCCCTGCACCGGCACGTCGGGAGGCGCGCCCTGCAGGCTGGTGCCCTGGATCGGTATCTCGGGAGGCGCGCCCTGCAGACTCGTTCCCTGGTCTTGCTCGCCGGGACGAGCGCCCTGGAGGCCAGTGCCCTGTGTCTCGATGTCGGGACGAGCGCCCTGGAGGCTCGTGCCCTGTGTCTCCATGCCGGTGCGGGCGACTGCGACCCCGGTGGGCACCGGGAAGCACGCCTCGTCCTCGGTCGGTCCCGATGCGCAGGCAGCCGCCAGAGAGCATCCGAGGATCCACGCCAACGCCCGCCACTCCCTGTTCATCATTCGTCGCTTCATGCGGCCTGTCAGGAGCAGGCCGCGTGCCGTGCCCAACTCGGCGAAACTTCACGCCGCCCGTCGACTGGACGCACGAGAAGCGCGCGCAGTTCGAGCGTCCATCGAGCCGCTGCAGGAGCTTTTCAGGGAGCAGTGCTTCTCGGTCAACGGCGATCGGTCGGGCGTCCGATGCCCGGGCTGCGGCGGACCTCGAACCCGTTCTTGAAGACCCGCGCGATCGCGCGCATCGCTGTGATGTCGACGAGCGGGTTTCCGTCGATGAGGACGAGGTCCGCGCGCGCGCCGGCGACGATCCGCCCCCGGCCGGTCAGCCCGAATGCCTCGGCCGGCGCCTGGGTGGCGGCCTCGAGCGCCTCGGCCGGCGTGAGGCCCGCGCGAGTCAGGAGCTGCAGCTCGCCGAGCAAGGAGACGCCGTGCGGGCCGAAGTTGGCCGCGTCGTCGCCGGCGAGGATGCGGACGCCGGCGGCGCGAAGTCGCCGCACGTTCTCGGACGCCTTGGCGAGATCGAACCGCACGAGGTAGGGCGCCATCGGGTCCTCCTTCCCCGGCGGCGGCGTCGTCAGCGAGGCGCGCTGTTTCTCGGTCAGGAAGGGCGAGGTGCGGGGGTCCGCCGCGAGCTCGGGCCGCGGATCCCCGGCGCCGCCGAGGTACGCGAACGCGGAGAGCGTGGGCGTGACGAACATCCCCTGCGCGGCCATCTTCCGGGCCAGGGCGTCGTCGATGAGCGCATCGCCGAAGATGTGCGCCAGCCCGTCGGCGCCGGCGGCGACCACGGTCCTGGCGCCCTCGAGCGAGGTGACATGGACGATTGCCCTGACGTGCTGCGCGTGCGCCGCCGCGACCACCGCGGCGAGCGTCTCGGCCGAGATGCTCGTCACGATCCCGGCATCGGGCTCGTACATGATCTTGATGTAGTCCGATCCTTCGCCCAGCCGGGCGCGGACGAACGCCGGCGCCGCCTCGGGACCCGCGATGGTCGGAAACGGGATCCCGAACTGCGTGCCCATGCCCCCCGCCGACGTGACGGGCGCGCCCGCCGAGTACATGTCCGACATATCGGTCTCGCGCAGGAGGTCTCGCTGCGCGCGGTGCGACTGCATGACCTCGATCCTGGTGAACATGTCGAGCAGCGTGGTCACCCCGAAGCGCAGCGCGACGCGAAGGCCCTCCTCGCGCGGAACGTGCGCGTGCGCATCGATGAGCCCCGGCAGGAGCGTGCGCCCGGCGCCCTCGATCACGCGCAAGCCGGCGGTCGGTGCGCCGCGACCCACGCTGGCGATCCGACCGGCCCGCACCACGACGTCGGCGTGCTCGATCGCGCGCGCTCCGTCGAAGACGCGCACGTCGCGGACGACGAAGGAGTTGCCGCCCTGCGGCCGCCAAGCGTGCACCTCGCTGCCGCGGGGCGCGCTCGAGCACCCGGCCGCGACGACCTCGCCGATGAGGCCCAGGACGATGATGATCAGGTGCAGGATGCCGCCGGCGCGTGCATCTGCTCTCGGCAGGGTCTGGATCGCGCAACCCGGATGGTCCGATTTCATGTCGACTCCCTCATGGACGTTGCGCCACCATGACCGCGCGGGGCCTGCCGCGGAAGCGCGCTGCGACGGACGACGGGTTCGCGCGGACGAGGCACGGCATGCGCCGACGAGCGACGCCGACGACGAACGGCCGGCGACGGCCCGCCTTCCACGCTATCGTGGTGGCATGAGCCCGGCGGCCTCGCCAGCGCAACCGCGACCGGTCGGCCGGATGCTGGGCTGGAGGCGGGTGCGCTTCCCGCTCGGCGTGTGTCTGTTTCTCAGCCTGCTCTTCCTGCCGGACTGGCACGGACCGGTGGCGATGCTCTACGGCCGCCTGTTCTTCGTCGCGCTGGGCGGGGTCCTCGCGTTCGGTCTGTTCGAGCGATGGCCGAGGCGCCTGCCGCGCTGGCTCGCCCGCTGGGCGCTGCAGGTGGCGGCCGTGGCACTCGCGATGCCGGTCTCCGCGGCCGTCGTGTATCTCGTGACGAGCTACCGCGACCCGGTGCCGTTCTGGCTCGATGCGGATCGCTTCGAGGGGTTCGTGGGGATGGCGGGCTTCGGTATCCTGGTCGCGCCCTGGATGGCGATCGCCGCGCTCCTGCGCCAGATCAGCGGTCATGCGCGCAACCAGGCGCTCGCGTTCGACCTGGAGCGCAGCGAGCTGGAGCGCAAGGCGCTCGACGCGAGGCTGCGGCTCCTGCAGGCGCAGGTCGAGCCGCACTTCCTCTTCAACACGCTCGCCAATGTGCGCGAGCTCGTCGACGCCGGATCGCCCAAGGCCTCGCCGGTGCTCGGGAGCCTGATCGCCTATCTGCGCGCGGCGGTGCCGCGGCTGCACGAGCCGGTCGCGACCCTGGAGCAGGAGCTCGAGCTGGTGCGCGCGTACCTGGAGGTGATGCAGATGCGCATGCCCGATCGGCTGCAGTTCAGTGTGCGCGCCGACGACGACGCCCTGCCGCTCCACTGCCCGCCGATGATGCTGCTCACGCTGGTCGAGAACGCGGTCCGGCACGGCATCGATCCGAGCGAGGAAGGCGGCACGATCGAGGTCAGCGTCTCCGCGAAGGGCGACAGGTGTCACGCCGAGGTGAGGGACACCGGCGTGGGGCTCCAGAACGGCGGTGGTGGGCCCGGCACCGGCCTGTCGAACCTGCGCGAGCGCCTGCTCCTGTCCTTTCGCGACGACGCCCGACTGCGACTGGACCCGGTCGCCCCGCACGGCGTGCGCGCCGAGCTCGAGTTCCCCGCACGTCGAGGAATGGCGTGACCGGCCGTGCTCCCACGGCGCTCGTCGCCGACGACGAGCCGCTCCTGCGCGAGTCGCTCACGCGCCTCCTGGCGCAGGCCTGGCCCGATCTCGAGGTGGTGGCGCTGGCGCGCAACGGGCGCGAGGCGGTGGAGCTGTTCGAGGCGCAGCGCCCCGACATGTGCTTCCTCGACGTCCACATGCCGGGGCTGTCCGGCGTGGAGGCGGCGCGGTTCATCGGGCGCCGAGCGCACCTGGTGTTCGTCACCGCCTTCGATCAGTACGCGGTCCGCGCCTTCGAGCAGGGAGCGATCGACTACCTGATGAAGCCGGTCGAGCCGGCGCGCCTCGCCGATACGGTGGCCCGCCTGCAGGCGCGGCTGCGCGACTCGCAGCCGACCACCGACGCCGACGCGCTGTTCGAGCAGCTCGCCGCGCGCCTCCGCAAGGACCCTGGCCCGGCGCCGCTGCGCTGGATCCGGGCGTCGGTCGGCCAGACCATTCGCCTGATCTCGGTCGACGAGATCGACTTCCTGCGTTCCGACGAGAAGTACACGCTCATCGCGTGGGGCGGCGATCGGGGCAAGCTCGGCGACGCGCTGATCCGGACCCCGCTCAAGGAGCTCACGGCGCAGCTCGATCCGACCCACTTCGTCCAGGTCCACCGCGCGGTGGTGGTGAACCTGCGCGCGATCAGCCACGTCACCCGAGGCCTCAACGAGACCGCGAGCATCCACCTGAAGGGCCGGAGCGAGGTCCTGCCGGTGAGCCGCAACTACACGCACCTCTTCCGCCAGATGTGATCGGCTGGAGGCTTCCCCCCGCGCGTGCGTGTCGCCACACAGGACATCGTCAACACGACGGTCGCCCGGAGAGCCCGAGCCAGCCCCTGCCCTCCGACTCGCCGTGGCATTGATGAGGGGACTGCCAAGCCTGGACGAGATTTCGGCTCGCGCGGCTTGAGGCCCTTGGCAGCTCCCGTAGAAGGTGGATGCTTCGGCGCCGGGGGGCTTTCAGGGGCGTGCGCTTGGCCAGGCGCGGCGCGCATGGTCTTGCGTCATCGCGCTGGATGTCCGGTGCTTGCCGCGGAGGGGATATATGACGCTGCGGATCACGTTTGACGTCTTCAGTGGGCGGCCCAATCCGGTCGTGGTGGTGACGGGTGCGGAGGAGAAGGACCTGCTCCGGCGATTGGCCCCAGCGCGCGGCCGGGCGCGACGCGGCCAGGTCCGCGACTTCCCGGAGTCGACGCTGGGCTACCGCGGCCTCATCATCGAGCGGATCGAGAGTGATACTAGGCGCCAGGGGCCAGCCGTCCGGCCGACCCGCACCGTTCGCGTGGTCGATGGCACTGTGCGAAGTGGCAAGGGTGTGTCACTCGCCGCCGATCCTGGCGTGGAAGACTATGTGTGCGGTTCCACGGGTCCGGCGCGCCTGACCGGACTCGGCCGCGATTTCTGCGAGCGACTGGTCTCGGAGTTGTTACGCCATCGCGATCTGATTCAGCGGATCGAGTGGCCACCCACGATTCACTGGCCGCAGCGATCCACGTGCCCTTGCGCGCCGGACTGGGAACCATCCTGGTGGAACGACGCCGGGCCAGTCCAGTTCGGCAACAATTGCTACAACTACGGAACAGACTACCGCAGCGACACGTTTGCACAGCCCGGTCTGGCCAGCGGCGCGATGTACGCGAGCATCACCTGCGCCGAGGTGCGCGCTGGAGCCGTCGCCGACGCACTCATCGCCTCGCCCAAGGCGAACAACAAGTGTCCCAAGCAAGGACACTTGGTCGCACTCGTCGTTGGTCCTCGATGGGATTTTCACTGGTATCGAAAGCAACGCAACGGCCGCTGGACGCACAAACCGGGCAGGTCACCGGCCACCAATCTCGACGACAGCGGCCATGTCATCATGGATCCACGAGCGGCCGATCGCGGCGGCTACACCGACTTCTGCACGTTCATGGTCGTGATGCACGGACACGTGAGGATCAGATGACCGATGGCGCCACCTGGAGAGTGGGTGCCCTGCTCTACTCGGGGCGCCCGGATCCGTCCTGGACCGTCGCGCCGCGCCACGCTGCTGCATGGGTGCAGGCGTTCAATGACCTCATGCCTGCTCTCTCGCCAATCCCGAACCAGGCGCGACTGGGGTATCGCGGTGCCTGGCTCCAGAGCTCGGATGGTCGACGCTGGAACGCTTTCATGCTCATTGCCTGGCACAGCAACGACGGCCGAGCTGACGTCGGACGCGCCCTGGAACGCAAGCTCATCGAGTCGGCGCCGGCCGGGGTGCTTCCCTCGGAGTGGCCATCTTGGCTCGTCTCTCTCGACAGGGCCTAGGCGGAGGACGGCGCCCTGGCGGCTCGGCGCTCGGGGCCCCCACCCGCGCAGACCTGTCGATTCCTCGACGGCGCCACCTGCTCGGTCGCGTCGAGCGCGCGGGCTGTCGTCGCGGCATCACTCCACGCGTTCCATCCACACATGGGTGAAGGCGGCGCCGTCCAGGGTGTCGAACGACCACGGGGTCTCGACCCCGTCCGCCTCCACGACGAGCTCCAGCTCCTCGTCGTCCGCGCTCCAGGTGCCGGTATCGATCTTGTCGACCTCCTCGGTCGTTCCCTCGGACGTCGTCGTCCACGTGAACGACCCATCCTCGTCGAGCACGATGAGCTCGTCGGTCCCGCCGAGCGGCTCGAGGCCCCCGTCGTCGCGCACGGTCTGATGGTGATCGGTCAGGATCCACGTTCCGACCCACCCGTCGTGGTCGCCGACCGGGACGTACGCCTGGAAAGAGCCGCGCTCCGGGCCGGCGTAGAACGTCACCCAGTCCCTGACGAGGGGATTCGGGAACTCGGGCGATACCATCTCCCTGGCGAGCAGGTCTCCCTCGACCGCGTAGGTGCCAGTGATGGTCAGGGGGTCGCCGCCGCCCCTCACCTGTCGCATCCCGCAGTTGCCGTCAGCGGTGAACACCCACTCCTCGACGTAGCCGGACCCGTCGGCAAACCGCCACGTCCCCACCGGGCCGCCGGGTGCATCGGTCCCGGCCGAGCCGTCCGACTCGTCACCGGCGCAGCCGATCCACGAGATCGCCAGCAGTCCCGCCACGCCCAGGTCGATCGTCCTTCGTGACGTCATTTCCTCCCCCTCCTCTCGCCCATGGTCGCGAGCATCTTTGCAACGCTGGCTCGGACGTCCTGGTCTATCACGGCGGCGGCCCGGCGATGTCGGCCGCTCGGCCCGCCCGTCATTCGTGCGGCGGCTGACGAATTCTCGCGAGCAGAAGCCGCTCGGTCGAAGAGGACGTCGCCCATCGCGTCGTCGCCGAGGATCAGGAGGTCGACGTTGGCGGTCGGGCCGCCCTCGATCGCGAAGGAGACCGTGACCACGTCGTCGGCCGCGGTCCAGGTGCCCTCGGCGCTGGTGTCGGTCGTGCCGTCCTCGCCGAAGAGCGACGCGTCCAGCGCGAGGGTGCCGTCGTCGCGGAGCTCCATCTCGATGTCGAAGCCGTTCCGCGAGATCGGCTCGCCGTCGTCGTCGAGAGGCTCGCCGACGGAGCGAGCCGCCCAGGTGCCGACCGGGCCGTCGTGGTCGCCGTCGGCCAGGTACGCGCCGATCGCGAGCAGGTCGCCGGCGGCGTGGTACGTCGTCTCGGCGCGGCCCGGCTCGTCGCCGCTCGTGTCCTCGCCCTCCATGCGGAGGACGCCGTCGTCGACAGTGTACGTCCCGCGCACGTGCTCCGCGCTTTCGGCGTCGCCCAGCTCGTCGAAGGCAAAGGCGCCGTCGGCGTCGAACGTGTAGGTCGACTCGACCTCGCCATCGTCGAGGAGCTCCCACGAGCCGACAAGGGCGTCGTCGGCGCCGTCGCCGTCGGGGCCGTCGTCGTCGCCCGGGCAGGCGGTGACGGCAGGGAGGAGGAAGAGGAGCGCGGCGGCGCGCGCGATCGATCGTCGAATGTTCACCATGGGTTCCCTCGGGCTGGCTCGCGTCGCGAGCGCTGGTCTCGGGGCGCCGGCGATTGCAACGACAGGGCCGCGCGCGACCCCGGGTCGAGGACCGCGGAATCGCAGCCCTCGACAGGCCTTGCCGGAGCCTGCCGCGACAGCCGCGTCCGGAATCGGGCCGCGGCGACCGGTCGCCGCGCCGGCCCGGGCTCAGTCCAGCGACCAGGGCTGACAGCGGCGCATCTCGGCGACGTCGAGGTCGCCCTTCTCGATCAGGCCGGTGCACGCGTCGTGGATCCGGTAGGACGTAACGGCTCGCCGCACCCCGTGTTGAGCCGCCAGTTCGCCAGTCTCTGCTGCTGCTCCTTCCTCATCTACCTTCGCTCCGGGTTCTTCAGACCGAAGCGCTGTTACTCCGTCTCGAGACGTCACACCGAAAAACCTGAGGCGTGTGCTTGCGCTCCTGATCAAGAGTGCTAGTTTCAAAAATGTGAAGCGGCCGCGGCATGGAGCACGGACGCGGCGAGAGCGGGCGTGGCAACAGCAGGAGCTGGTCCCGCCGACCCCGCCGACGCGGGGCGGCAAGCGGCGCGGGGCGGGGCGCAAGAAGATGCGTGGGAGCGGGGTACCGCATCTCCCGCGGGTCATGTTCCGGCGGCGCTCGGTGGTGCATGTGACGGTCCGGGTCGTCCCGGACGTCGGGCGGTTGCGGCGATCGTCGGTGGCGGCGGTCCTGCGGCGGGCGTTCGTGCGGACGGCCCTGAAGGACGGGTTTCGCATCTGTCAGTTCTCGGTGCAGGGCAACCACCTTCACCTGGTGGTCGAAGCTCGCTCCACCGTCGACCTCGCGCGCGGCGTGCAGGGCTGGGCGACCAGCGTGGCGCGGCGGCTCAACGTCGCGCTGGGTCGCCGCGGTGACGTGTTCGCGGACCGGTATCACTCGGTTCTTCTCCGCACGCCGCGGCACGTTCGCAACGCGCTGTGTTACGTCATGCAGAACGCGCGACGGCATGGTGAGCGGCTCGACCGCCGCGTCGCCGTCGACCCGTTCAGCTCGGCGTGGTGGTTCGACGGCTGGGCCGACGACGACTGGCGGATCTGGTCTCGGCCGCCGCCCGACGAGCCGCCGGTGGCACCTGCCGAATCGTGGTTGCTCACCACGGGATGGCGGCGCTGGGGCCTGATCGGTGCAACCGAGGTCCCGCCGCTGGCCGGTCCTGACGTCAGCCACGACGTGCTGACCTGCTCGCCGAGGCCGGCGCTCGACTCCTGCTCTTCCTGCGCGCGCTCGCCGACGGCGGCGGCCACGTCGACCCGACAGCACGTCTCCCGGCACTCGACCCGCGCGTCCGGCTCGGACACGCCGACGAAGCGGCGGAGCCGATCGCGGATCATCGTCTCTCGCGCCTCGGCCCACGTCGAGTCGCGCACCCACGCGTCGAAGCGGTCGTGGCCGCCGGCCGCCGGCGCGGTTGCTGTCGTTCTGGCGCGGCCCTCGAGCGCCTGCAGGCGGCTACGCAGCTCGCGTCGAGGTCCACCGTGGAGGCGATCACGTCGGCGCGGCGACCGCGCAGGTGGTTGAGGACCACGCGGGGGGGTGGGCACAGGACGGACTGCGACTGGTGTGGCCGGGCCAGGCGCGACCGGGTATCGTCATCGAGTGGGGCGGGCGATCCTGTCAATGCTTGTCGTGGCGGCCTGCAGCGGGGGGGACCGTACTGGCGATGGCCGCGATGTGGGACGCGACGCCGGCGGTGGCGGCGACGGTCCAGCCGCTGTCGCCGACGGCGGTGCCGACGCCGGCGGCGGGTCGATCTGCCGGGTGTTCGCGACCGCGTGGACCAGATCGACGACGATTGCGGAGACCGGTGACCTGGATCCCGTGGAGTTCCAGGCTTCGTGGGATGCAGATGGCAGCACTTATCGCTGGGAGCGACCGGTCCCAGAAAGCCTCATGAGCGACGGTTCGGCGGTGTACGACGGTGTGGAGACGTTCGTGGCCGAGGCCGAACTGGTGGGCCTTGTGACCGTGCGGTCGACGAGCAGCTTCGATGAGGGCGCCGGGATCGGCAGCGACTACGCATATCTCTACGACGAGGAGGGGCGGCTGGTACAGATCGACGGCGTCTTCGATGACTACGATGACTCGCAGGTGACGACCACGTACACCGCTCACGACGAGGTTGGCCGCCGCCTCGAGGCGATCACAGACCGCATTGTCCTCGACGACGACAACGTGCCCCCGTGTCTGGGCATCCGCACCACCTTTGCCTATGACGACGAGGCGAGAAGGGTCACCGAGACCGGCTATGCGGCGCTCTATTCCGGCATCGAGGTGCAGTGCTCGAGCCCCTTCGTCGCGGTGAGGGAATACGACGACAACATGATCGAGGTCGCCGAGTCCCAGTGGTTTCAAATGACCGAACCGACCGGGGAGCCCGACATCACATCGATGACCGATGTCGAGGAGACCGGCCGCATCTGCGTCGACCCGCCGCCACGCTGACCTAGTCGGCCCTGCCGAGGGCCTCGGACCGGGCCGCCTGGCTGAAGTATTCCCGGATCTCGGCGATGCGACCATCCCGGACCCGCACCACCTGGACGAACGGGATGCGCGCCTCCGCGGCTCCCGCCAGGGTCAACGTGAACTCGGCGACGATGACCTCGGGGTCGGTGGTCATGTGCACGACCGCGTCGCATCCCGTCACCACCACGCCGAGGCGTCGAGCCTCGGCCCACAGCGGGGTCATGACGCGCCGGAACTCGTCGCGACCCGCCAGTCGACGGGGTCGATCGGTGGCGAAGGGAAACTCGAAGATACAGTTCTCCGAGTAAAGCGCGAGCTGCGCCTCGCGATCGTCCTTTCGGACACACTCCAGCTGCCGGCGAAAGACTCGTTCCGCGTCGGACATGGGCGTTCAGCGACCTGCGGCGACGGGCGTCGAGATGATCCAGAGGTGTCCAGCGAAGGAGAAACCGTCCATCGACAGCTCGGCGTGGACGACCTTTCCATCGGGGGTCCGGTGACACTCGATCTCGGTCGCACCGAAGGCCTTCCGGTAGAACGCCATCGCGCGGCTGGCGTCGGCGACGACGAGCCGCGGCAGGAGCTTGGTCGCGCGCATGCAGCGTATGTAGGCGATCGCGGGGTGAACCGCAAACCGCGCGGCCTGTCGACCTGCCATGGAACGTCGCCGGAAGTGAGAGCCTCGGAGCCCCGGCCGGACGCCATGCGTGAGTTCTCTCAAGGCCACCAGTCTCGGACAGCTTCACCGCCACGCGATCGCGCGAACCTTTCTACCGGGGGCCGGGCCAGGGCCGGGGCACCATGGCAGCATCCGTGGCGCGGTCCGTCAAAGTCGAGAGCTATGGGAGCGGCCGGAGATCAGCATCATCGATCTCCGCTCATGTCGGCGTCGTGCGCTCGGCGCCGTCCCCACGCCGCGACCATGGCCGGACTGACGAAGACCCGGTCCGGCTCGTCCAGCTTGCCGAGCGACTGCTCGATCTCCAGATCGGTCAACGCGCCGGTTGCGACGATCTTCTGCCGCAGAGCACAGATGCTCAGGCGGTAAAAGGCGGTCTCGTCGGTTCCGCCGCGGATGAGGCGCGTGCGGCCATCAGCTTGAACGCCGTCGAGACCGGCGCGAAGCAGGCCGGGGAGTCGCCGCCCGAAGATCGGGTCCCAGCCGGCGCTCGCCACGCATCCCACGGTCGCCGCCAGCGTCCGCTCGAAGAGCGGATCCGGCGGCTCCGCCGGCGTGAACGCGAAGTCGTACTCCTCGAGCAGCAGGACGCCGCCCGGACGAACCGCCTGCACCAGCCGCGGAATGACCGACGGGCCGATGTGCGAGACCACCAGGCGGCCGTACACGAGATCGAACCCGGCCTCGGGGAGGTCGCACTCGCGAATGTCCTGGCTCCGGATCTCCACGTTCGGTTCGATGATCGCCTCGAGGAAGCGCGTGTCCAGGTCCATGGCGACAACATGGCCGGCGCGGGCGGCCAGCCACGCGGTCATCGCGCCGCCGCCGGCGCCGATCTCCAGGCAGCGCCAGCTGGGCCCGATCCCCAGTGCTTCCAGAACTGCCTGGCTGCCGGGATTCCATAGCCGTTCGATCCCGGCCAGGCGGGCGCGCTCTTCCTTCCACTTCTGGTCAAAGAGGTAGTCCGCCATCGTCTCCCCCTCCGCACGTCGAGCCAACGCAAGGCGCGTGCCGCGGTGCAGACTCCGCGTTTCGCGGCTCTGGCGGATCGCCGAGCGAGCGGCAGGCCGATCCGGCAGGCCGAACCGGCAGGCCGACTCGGCATCCAGGCACCTGGAGCGCCCGCTTCGATCGCTCAGCCTGGAACTCGTCGTTGAACAGCCTGTGTCGGTGCAGGCGCAAGAACCCGAGCAGCTACCTCCGGGCGAGCGGGGCGAGGCGCCGGGCGAAGCCGTGGCGTCCGTGGCCGGTTCGCCGAAGTGCGGTGCTCGCCGAACCTCGGGAAGCGGGCTTTATTCGTCCTATCCACCGCCACACCCGGCGGCGACGAGCAGGCACAGGCACGCCGCGCCAACAGTCGGCCCGGCAGCGGCAAGATGTGGGGCAGGACCATGGCAC
>DATHKR010000153.1:0-8719 GCA_035489015.1 Kofleriaceae bacterium
CCGGCCGAGTCGCCCAGCACGTCGAGCGCGCGCTGATACGCGGCGGTGGCGGCCGCCGGGTGCTTGAGGGCCAGCTCGGCGTCGCCGAGCGAGGTGAGGGGGCGCGCGGCCATCGAGCTGTGCGGTCCCTGCGAGGCATCGAGCGCGCGAACCGCTTCGACCAGCGCCGCGCGCGCCAGGGCGGGCTTGCCCACGCGCAGGTAGTGCTGGCCGAGCTTCTTCTGTGACTCCGCCGTCGACGGGTGGTCCGCTCCGAATCGCGTGGTGTGGATCTGGATCGCGCGATCGAGCTCGGCCACCGCCTCTCGCTCGTGCCCACCCGCCCGCGAGAGCGCGGTGCCGAGGAGCTCGTGCGTGAGCGCCACGCGCGAGTGCTCGGGGCCGAGCGCCTTCTGGTCGATCGCCAGGGTACGCCGGAGCGAAGCGATCGCGTCCTCGAACTTGCCGTCTGCCATGTCGATGGTTGCGAGGTTGCCGAACCCGGAGCCGACCATGCTGTGCTCCGGGCCGTAGGCCGCCTCGAGGATGACCAGCGCGCGGCGGGTCACCTTGCGAGCCTCGTCGAGTCGGCCGAGGCGGCGCAGGGCGCCACCGGTCGCCATCAACATGAGGGCCACCTGTGGGTGCTCCACGCCGAGCGCGCGCTCGGCAATCGGACGGGCGAGCGCCTCGGTCGCGAGCGTTTTCTCGTCCTGGCGCATCTCGTCCTCGATGACGGCGCGCAGATGCAGCGCGCGAGCCAGGTCGGCGCCAGCCGGATCGAGGCGCGTGAACACATCGACCGCCTCCTGCGCACGGAGATGGGCCTCCGCGTACTGACCGGCCCACCACAGGAACTCCGCCTCGCTGCGGGCGAGGCGCGCGGCGCGCCGCGGGTCGGCGCCGAGGCGAGCGTGCAGCGCCCTGGCCTGTTCGGTGTGGCGCTTGCCCTCGTCCAGGCGCTCCAGCTGCCAGCCGTAGAGAGTGATGAGCTCGGCCTCGCAGTCGAAGCGGAGATGGTCGTCGCCTCCGGCCTCGGCGGCGAGCAGCGCCTGGCGGAACAGCGGCTCGGCGCGCACGTGCTGATCGACCTTGACCTGCACCTCGGCGGCCAGGGCGAGCGACTGCCCGAGCACCGGCGCGTAGTCGGTCGCGCGGGCGCGGGCGACGAGACCGTCCATCTGGCCGGCGACGTCACGTGGATGGCCCGCGTAGGCGCGGGCACGGGCGGCCGCGATCTCGCGCTCGACCGTCGCGATCGCCTGCCGCCGGGCGGCGTCGGGCGGCAGCGGGGCGCGGCGAGCCAGGGCGGCGACGTCGGCGCAGGCGGTCGGATCGCCCACCCTCGAGACCTCCTGCCCCGCCCGGCCCACCGATTCGGCATCCGCCTTGCCCAGCTCCGAGACGAAGGCGGCGAGCTCGCCGAGCCGGCGATCGAGACAGGCGGCGCGCAGGTCCATCATCGTGTCCGACTGCTCGCCGCGCACCCGGGTGGCCTCGCAGCTCTGGCGCCGCATCGATTCCCAGGCGCCGCGGCGCGCGTCGAGCTGGCGCGCGACCTCGCGGAAGGAGGCCTCGGCATACCGCTGGCCGGTGGCGGCGAACGCAGCCTGGACCGCCGCCCGCGCGCGCCCGTCCCAGACGCCGGCAAATCGATCGACCTGCGCCGCGCAAGGATCAACGGCGGCGGCCGGCTCCGGCTGGCCGAGCGCGAGCCAGCCCAGCGCAGCCGCGACCGTGGCGGCCCCGGACGCCGCGGCCCACCGCTGCCAGCGCGGTCGCCGAGGGCGCGCCTCCAGGGCCGCGAGCAGCTCCGACATCGATCCGAACCGGTCGGCGGGTGAAGACTTCAGCCCCCGCTCGAGCGCCGCACGCACCGCCGGCGACACCCGCGCGGCCTCCTCGGGACCGGGCAGGGTCAGCGCCCCGCGCGCGATCGAGCTGACCAGCTGGTCGACCGACGAGCCCTCGTACGGCGGCGCCCCGAAGAGTGCGCGCCACAGCGCGACACAGAAGCTGAACTGATCCGCGCGCCCGTCGACGGCGACACCCGCGTGCTGCTCCGGCGCCATGAACGCCGGCGTGCCGACGCGCTGACCGGTGTGGGTGACGGTCGCGAGCGGAGAGAAGATCGGCGGCTCGCCCACCGCATCCTCGGATCCGCCGGCGACCGCGGCTCTCGCCAGACCGAAGTCGGTCACCAGCACGCGCCCGTCGCGGCCGACCAGCACGTTGGACGGCTTGAAGTCGCGATGGACCAGTCCGGCGTCGTGAGCGGCGGCCAGTCCGCGCCCGGCCTGGACGAAGCTGGCCATGATCTCCTGCGGCGAACGCGGCGCCTCCTTCAGCCACTCCGCCAGGGTCCCGCCGTCGACGAACTCCATGGCGACGAACACGTGGTCGTGCGCGACGCCGACGTCGTACACGCGGATGACGTTCGGATGCGTGAGACGCGCCATGGTCTGGCCCTCGCGCCGCAGGCGCGACTGTCCCTGCGCTCCGACCTCGCTCCTGGTCCGCAGGATCTTCACCGCGACGGTGCGGTCGAGCTCCGGATCGCGCGCCTCGAACACGACGCCCAGTCCACCCGCTCCGACGACGGACCGGAGCTCGTAGCGCGCCATCCTGGCGCCGAGCTCGAGCCTCTCGGCGCTCCACTCCGCACCGCTCGGCAGGGTGCGCGTCTCCATCCATGACGGCGACACCTCTGTGGGCGCCTCTGTGGGCGCCTCTGTGGGCGCCTCGGCGTCCACGGCTCCGCGTCCCCCGTCGCCGGTGTCGTCCGTCATCGCGCGAGCCCCGCAGCCTCGCAAGTGGTCAGGAACGGCATGCCCGCCCGGATCACCCCATCCCTCCCGACCACCGTGCACTTCGTCCGGATCGATGTAGGCGAGGTAGAGCAGACACGACAGCGCCGAGATTACCTCGACCGGCCGTGTCACGTGGATGAAGACGTGGAGCGCGACCCGGGACTCGGGGACGGCGACCCGGCGGCGGGACGTGCGAGCGGTCACCCCGGCTTCGCGGTCGGGACCGGCGCATCGACGACCGCGTCGTGGGCGACGATCACCCGGAGCGCCGAAGCGCGGCCACGCTGGGTGGAGAGTGCAATCGGCGCCACAGCGAGCCATTCACGCTCGCACGGCCTCACGTCTCGGGGCCGAGAGTTCCCCCTGGGACCGCCGCTGACCGCGGAATCGCCGACGGCCCGGGCAAGCCCAGGCCGTCGGGGCGTCTCCCGATCAGGTCCCGGGGAGAGGTGGCGAGGGGCGGACCGCGCCGATGGGCGGCGTCCGAGAGGCGACCTGGTGGCGCGGCGAGGCGGCGAGCGCTCCGAGGGCGGCGGCCGCGGCGCCGAGGAGGAGGAAGGCGAACGTGCACCAGGCCGCGGTGGCGACCGCGTCGGTTGCGGCCTGAGCCGCCTCGCGGGCCCGGGCCTCGTCGACCGGGCCAATCGTCGCCTCGTCCGAGGTGCCGGTCGTCGCGGTCTCGTCGCGGTTTCGATCACGGCGATCACGGTCGCCGCGGCCGTCGTCGCCCCGGCGGTAACCGGCCACATCGTGCATGCCGCGCCGCGCACCGTCGGTGACGGCGCCTCGATCGACGAAGCGCGCGCCGCTGTCGATGAGCCGGAAGGCGCCCGAGACGACCGAACCGACCCCGCTGCTCATGAGGAAGAGCATCGCGGTGGTCGTGATCGCCCACGTGACCAGGCCGTGCAGCGGTGCCTCCCAGCGGCGGCGCAGCCCGGCCAGGCGCCCCGCGGCCCAGCCTCCGGCGAGGAGGGCCAGGATGCCGCTCACGATCCACCAGAGGCCGGCGCCGACGCCCATGGCGGTGGCCGACGGGGTGTCGCCGCTGGCGGGATCGATGATCGTCGCACCGACGGCAACGCCGAGGAGCCCGAGGAGCACCATGACGGCCGTCGCGATGGCAGCACCGGCGAAGATGGCCCCCCAGGAGACCCTTCGAAGCGGCGCTGATGTTCCCTGTCTTCGTTCAACGGTTGGTTGGAGATTTGCCATGAGCGGCGGCACTGCAAGACCGATTCCGCGGCGCGTTGACCGACGGCACGAGCCGTGCACCCGAGGCACGCGGAGGAGGAGAACCATGGATTCGACGGAGCACTGGAGAGAATCCGACGGAGAAGCGGACGAGGGCCGGGTGGGAGAGATCCTTCACCGCCTCGCCGACGACGTGAAGACGATCGCGCGGGACGAGCTGGAGCTCGCCCGGCTCGAGGTCGAGAAGAGCGCGCGCACCGCCGTCGTGGACGCGGCGGTCGTGCTGCTGGGCGGGGTCGTGGCCCTGATCGGGCTGGGCCTCCTGTGCGTGTCGGCGGTCGACGCGCTCGAGCCGCTGGTGGAGCCACTCTGGTTGAGGCTCATCATCATGGCGGCCGTGTTCCTGGGGCTCGGCTCGGCCCTGGCCGCGGTGTTCGCCAGGCGACTGCAGCGGGATGCCGCGCCGGATCTGGAGCCGGTGGCGGATCAGGCCCAGGAGACCGCGAAGAGCGTGCGGCGGACCATCCGCCGCGATGGCCCGGCCCCGGCCGGCGGGAGGAGCGATCATGCGTGAGCGAAGCGAGATCGAGAGCGAGATCGATGACCGGCGTGAGGACCTGGTCGAGCACGTCGCGGAGCTGAAGGAGGTCGCCCAGGAGAAGGTCGAGGACCTCAAGGAAAAGCTGAACGTGCCCAGGCGGGCCCGGGAGGCGGTCGCTCGGGCCGGCGAGCGTGTGAAGCACGCGGCCGAGGAGGTGCGGGCCACGGCGCGCGAGAGGCCGGCGATCGTCGCCGCCGCGGCCGGGGGCCTGCTCCTCGCCGGCATCCTCGCGGCGAAGGTGCGGCGGGCCCGGCGCCGGCGTCGCGAGGGCGAGCGGCGCGACTGACGCCTGGCTCGCGTGCGATCAGGGCCGCCGCGACCCGAGAGTCGCGGCGCGGATCTGCTCGATCGGGAACTTCGGGGTCCGGTCGGCCTGGAGGAGGCCGTTGGCCTCCTGGTACGTGTCGGTCAGCTGCGTGTAGCAGAAGCCGGCCAGCATCCCGATCGAGTGGACCGCCCGCATGAGGTCCTCGTAGCGGCCGGCGAGCTCCTCGGGCGTGGAGCAGACGGAGTAGCCCCACACACCCGGCTCGCGCAGCGCGATCCCGCCGAACTCGGAGAGGACCATCGGCCGTGGGTGGTGCGGATGGTCGCCGAGGACGAGCGCGCGCCCGCCCGGGCGCTCCTTGCGCAGGAGGTGGGGCATGAGCGCGTCGCCGTGATAGCGGTGGACCAGCCGCTCGGGGCTCGCCTCGTAGTCGTGGATCGCGATGATGTCGGTGACGACGCTCTCCCAGCCGTCGTTGCCCACCACCGGGCGGGTCGGATCGAGCGTCTTGCTGAGCGAGTAGAGCGCCTGCACGTAGTGCCGCTCGGCAGGACTGTCGGGCAGGTTGGGGACGCCCCACGACTCGTTGACCGGCACCCAGGCGACGATGCACGGGTGCGAGGCGTCGCGTCGGATGACGTCGGTCCACTCGCGGGTCACGCGCTCGACCGCATCCAGCGTGAAGCGGTACGCGCTCGGCATCTCGCTCCAGACCAGCAGGCCGAGCCGATCGGCCCAGTAGAGGTAGCGCGGGTCCTCGACCTTCTGGTGCTTGCGGACCCCGTTGAACCCCATGGCGCGGACCAGATCGACGTCGCGGCGCAGAGCGGCGTCGTCGGGCGGGGTCATGCCGGTGTCGGGCCAGTAGCCCTGATCGAGCACCATGCGGAGGGGATAGGGGCGCCCGTTCAGGGTCAGGTGCTCGCCGTCGAGCCCGACCGAGCGGAGCGCGGTGTAGCTGGTCACCTCGTCGATCACCTGACCGGCAGCGTCGGTGAGCCGGATGCGCGCGTCGATGAGGCGGGGCTGCTCGGGCGACCACAGGAGCTCGTTGCGGAAGTCGTCGATGCCCGGGTCGGACAGGGCAATCCGGCGGTGCACCTCGCTCGCGATGACAGCGTAGCTGTCGTCGACCAGCGGCTTGCCGTCGTGCTCGAGCCGGAGGCCGAGCCGGAGGTCGTCCCGCCACGGCCTGGTCAGCCAGGCCTCGAACCCGATCTCCCACCGGAGCAGGCTGGCGCTCCACAGCAGGCGGCCGATGCGCGTGGCCGGCACCTTCTCGAGCCACACGCTCTGCCACACCCCGGTCGTGCGCGGGTACCAGATCGAGTGCGGTTCGAGCTGCCAGTCCTGCTTGCCTCGTGGCTTGGTGAGGTCGCCGGGGTCGTCCTCGGCGTGGACCACCAGAGTGGTGGGGCCGTCCTGCGCGACCAGATCGGTGATGTCGAGCTCGAAGGGGGTGTAGCCGCCCACGTGGTCGCCGGCAAAGGCGCCGTCGACCCAGACGCGCGCGCGATGGTCGACGGCGCCGAAGTGGAGGAGCAGCCGCTCGGCCGGCTCGAGGGGCGGCGGGTCGAAGGAGCGCCGGTACCAGCACGCCCGGTAGAATCCGGTGTCGCCGATCCCGCTCGCGCGGGTCTCGGGGGCGAACGGCACCTGGATCGTCTGGTCCCAGGGGACGTCGCGGGGGCGCTCGAGGCGCCCGTCATGGTCGATGTGGAAATCCCAGCTGCCGTCCAGCGACAGCCAGTGGGCGCGGACGAGCTGGGGGCGGGGATAGCCGCGTGTACCGCGGCCCGGGCGGCGGCGCTCGATCATGCGCCTCCTCGGCGGGTCGGCGATGGCGATCGCCCGCTCAGGCGGCGGACCGGATGGCGTCGGCGTAGCGCTCGAGCGCGTCGTCCAGGGACGGCATGAGCACGCCGCGGCCGCTTGCGAGGACGGAGTAGGAGGGGCGCGGCGCGTGCCTCGGTGTCGTCCGCCCCTGGGCGATCGTCAACGCGGCCGGGTTCGTGAAGGTCGAACCATCCTCTGTGCGCCGAGTGATGATGATGAACAAGGTGGTAGTCGTTACCGGCGGCGCAGACCATCGCCGCCATCCTCGCTGACCCGATCACGCGAGCGACCGCGGTCGGGATGTCCCCGCGCGCAAATCCGCATCGGCGCCACTGACACGGCCGGGCGATGACGCGCGCCCGACGCACGAGCACCGAAGGTGAGGCGATGCCGTCGTAGCCACCGGGCTCCAGTCTTCTCTTGGTCCGCTCATCGGCGATGCCAAACCCCCAGGACTGCGGGCGCAGGAGGTGCAGGGTGAAGGTCGAGGTCAGGACCACGCCGCCATGCACGAACCCGTCCTGGATGAGCTCCAGCAGTCGCACCAGCACCGCGGGAGGACGAGGGCGACGGTGGCACCCCGGACGAGGGACCGACCCGACGCGATTGTCGGCACATGAACGCCTCACAGAGATTGCCAGGGCCGGGCCACGACGGAGGATCAGCCACCGGCGAGGCGTGCACCGGTGAGCAGGATTGGCTCACCGCGGTGCGAGGGCCACACGCCGCCGACGCGGACGTCAGGCGAACAGCGCCGCGACGTCGATGGCGAGGCCTGGCACCGAGCCCGAGCCCAAGGTCTCGCCGGCGCGGACCAGGGATGGCTCGCCGTCGTGCCGGGTCACCAGGATGGTGCGCTCCACCGGGTCGACCAGCCAGACCTCGTCGGCGAAGCCGTGCCACACGCGGATCATGAGCGCGTCGCGGCGTTCGTCGCGGCATGGAACGACGACGATGCCGAACCCGTGGCTCGCTCCCGGCTGGACGTCGATCGCGCAGAACGCCGCGGTGTCCTCGTCCATGTAGTACTGCGTCGACTTCGCAGTGACCCGGAAGTGGCGCGGCACCTGGGACACGAGCTCGGCGCGCAGGCGCTCGATCGGATCGATCATGGACGCGATGTTATCGCGGGCCGGCCCCCTACCGCGGCGGCAACACCGCGATCTCCAGGGTCAGTCCGATTCGAAAAGAGTCCTCGAACTTTTTGTGCATCGCCGCGCGCGACGCCGTGTCCTTCCAGCGGGCCGTCTATTCGGATTCGACACGGATCCGGACGAAAGGAGATCGCGCTTGTCCGAGACTCACGCTGCGCCTCGCGCTCTTGGCGACCGTTTCCTCGTGCGTGTCATCGGGAGAAGTCCGATGCGCACGCTACTTCCGATGCTCGGCGTGCTGCTGGCGGCGTCCGTGGCTCACGCCGGCCCCCGGCCGATTCCGACCTCGGACAAGGAGGGAAGCGCAGACAACGCCCTGTTCAAGCGCTTCAAGGGCTCGATCATTCTGTCCTACGAGCACAAGCACCTCGCCGAGTTCACGCTGCCGCTGTCGCCGCTCGAGCGCGTGCCCGACAAGAAGGACAACCAGAACAACAACTACTTCGAGCCCAAGAAGTCGAAGTCGCTCGAGGGTGCCTACACCCACATCGTGTATCTGATGCCACCGGATCACTCGCCTCTCGAGGTGGTGCGCTACTACCAGGAAGTGCTCAAGGCGAAGGGCGGCACCATCCTCCACGAATGCAAGGCGCCGGACTGCGGCGGCAGCCCCACGGGGAACGTCATGGGTGGCGGCGGCAACATGTCACTGGGTCAATACCTGTATCCAGCCGAGCGCGTGACCGATCCGTTCCCCACCATCGGGTGGTGCGCGAACGCGGGGGCGGTGGCGGACACGAGGTACATGGCCGCCGAGTTGCCCGCGCAGGGAGCCCACCTGTCGGTCCTGACGATGACCCTTCCGGACGCCGGCGGCGACTGCGAGCCACTCCGCGGGCGAACGATCGTGCGGGTCGACATCATCGAGAGCGGCGCG
>DATHKR010000154.1:0-7094 GCA_035489015.1 Kofleriaceae bacterium
CCGCCTGGCTCCACGACGCGGTCGAGGACACCCCGCTGACCATCGAGGAGGTGGCGGCCGAGCTCGGCGACGAGGTCGCCGCGATCGTCGCGGCGGTGACCGATCAGCCGGGCGCGAGCCGCAAGGAGCGCAAGGCGCGCACGCTGGTGGTCCTCCGCGCGGCCAGCCCGGAGGCGCGCGCGGTGAAGCTGGCCGACCGGATCGCCAACCTGGAGGCGTCGCGGCGAAACGGTCGCGACGACCTCTTCGCGATGTATGTGCGCGAGCACGTCGAGCTCCGCCGCCAGCTCCACGTCGCCGGCGAGCACGACGCGCAGTGGACGCTGCTCGAGTCGCTGGTCGGCTAAGGGCCCGCTCATGAACAAGTCGGTCGTTCTCGCGGTCGAGCCGCCCGGATGGCAAGGAGGGGCGAGAACCGGCGCGGAACGTACTCGACGTACTTGAGCACCGGAAGCGCAGCCGCGACGCCGCCAGCCGGGATGGATCGGCCGCGAGAACGACCGACTTGTTCATGAGCGGGCCCCAAGGGAGCGAGGTCGGATCGTCGAGCGGGAAGAGGTGCTCGCACGCATCGCCGAAACGGGCCAGCAGGTCGTGGCGCGCGAACGTGGTGAGCTGCCCGACGATGTTGCGCGCCGCCTCGCGCGACAGCTGCTCGGGCCGCACCTGCTCCACCAGGTCGCGCAGGCGCGGCTCGGCCAGGGCCATCAGCGCCGGCAGGCCGGAGGCGCGCGCCCGTGCGGCGGCCCAGAAGTGGGCCAGGAGCTCCTCCGGGGTCGACACGCGGGACAGGTCGAGGGCCGTGACGGCGGCCTCGAGGGAGCGCCGCGCCGAAAGCTTCTTGCGGAGCTCGCCGACCGGCCAGCGCAGCATGCGCTCGAACTGCTCGGCAGCCGGGCCGATCGATACCCAGCGCTCCTCCTCTTCGTCGTCCCCCTCTTCGTCGTCCGCGAGGCGGCGCAGCTCGGAGGAGCCGTCCGGCTCGACGGCAAGGACCACCGGCGGGTGGTTCGGGCACACGGTGACCAGGGCCGGGGCGTCCCCGGCGGCGTCGAGCTGCTCCACCAGGCGGGCCAGCGGCGGCAGTTCGATCCCGGGGCAGCGGAAGCCGTCGCCGACCGCACCGTAGAGGACGACCAGCTCGGGCCCCAGCCGTGGCTGGCGCGCCGCGACCCGCGCCAGCGCCGCCGGATCGAGCGCCGGCCCGACCCGCCAGATCGGCCGCACCGCGATCACCGGCAACCGCTCGCCCGCGGGCCACTCGACCGCCGCCGCCGGCGGTAGGCCGATGGCGGTCTGGAGCGACAGGGCATCCTGCAGCAGGGTCTGGACGCTGGTGGCGGTCATGGTGGAGGTGGGCCGAGCGCGACGAAGACCGCCAAAGCTGATTGCTTATCTGCTGGAGCTCTCGGCGCGACCTACCGCGCCGGTGCAATGCACTGGGTGATGCGGCACGGCGACGAGATGGCGGATCCCCACGAGCCTCGGGGCGACGGTTCCATGTTCATCGACCCGGTGATGGAGAGATTGGCCGTCATCATCGCACCGCAGTCGCGGAGGGCGCTGTACTCGGCTTCGGCGCGCGTCTTGCCCTGGCCGAAGAGGTGGACCGAGCTGGTTCCCTCCGCGTTGATCGAGGGCTCGGTATCGACGTCGTAGCCGTAGACCGACTCCCCCTCCGCGGTGCACAGCCAGTCCGACGGCATGGCTGCTGCGAGGGAGCGGCACGAGCTCCGTGCCTGGACCAGGTTCGTCCTGCGCCCTTCGGCGGTGCCTTCCGCACCCTGCTTCCCGCACTCCTTCATGCACCCCTCGAAGGAGAAGAACTTGCACTCCGCGAATCGACGGCATGCCGCCGCGCACGTCTTGCCTGGAGGCGCGTAGCCCCTCGCCGTCGTCGAATCCGTCTGGTCCCCGTGGGCCTCCGTCGACGGCGCGTCCTCGGCGTCGTCCTCTTCGGCGGCGCCGTTCCCCTCGTTCTCGTATGGGCTCGCCGACTCCTCCGGCCCGCCAGACTGCCCCGCCGGATCGGGCGACGACCACCCTTGGTTCGGCGGAACACACGCGGCCATCGAGCAGACGATGACGCCGATCGCTGCGCCTCGACACCAGCCGAACACCGGAGCTGACTCGTTACCCATCGATCCTCCTACTTGAAGCTCTCGCCGAGCGCGGCGAATGCGGCCGCGAACGCCTTGTTGTCGTTGCACCGCTCGACCGTCGCCAGGGTGCCCGGGATGTCCTTCATCACCGGCGCCATCGCCTTGTCGTGGGCAGCCTCGTCGACGCGGTGAGTCTTCCTCCAGGCCTCGAGCTCGGCGATCTGGGCCTTGTTCGCGTGCACGAACGAGCGGATGCCGGCGGCGAGCTTGTCGCAATCGGTCTCCTTGAACAGGTCGACTTGCTGTCGGAGCAGCGCCACGACCTTGGTCGTGTAGTCGTCGCTCGGCGCCACCGCGCCCGCCGCGGCAGATCCCTGGTCGGGTGTCACGTCGACCGGATCGTCGACCCACGAGCCGCTCTTGGAGTCGGGAGGAACGGGGACCAGTCCACCGCTCGAGAACGTCCACGGATCGCGAGCGCTGACGATGCGCTGGATCGCGGCGGGTGTGCGCGCTTCCAGATGCACGTCGCAGACCCAGATCGCCCCGTCGCGGCTCGCCGTCAGGATGGATGTCCCGTCGGGCGTGAATGCGACATCCAGGAGATCGTCCGTGCCGCCACCGAGGGTGGCCAGGAGCACGCCGGTGCGCGCGTCCCAGATCCTGGCGGCGTGATCGGCGCTGGCGGTCACCACGCGCGCACCGTCGAGGCTGAACCTGGCTGCAAGGACCTCACCCGTGTGGCCATCCAGCGACACCTGCAGCTTCCCGGTCTGCGCATCCCATAGCTTTGCCGTGCGATCGCTGCTCGCCGTCACCACACGCGTACCGTCGGGGCTGAACCGCGCCTGATAGACGAACTCCGTGTGCCCGTCGAGCGAAGCCAGGAGCTCGCCGGTCCCCGCGTCCCAGACCTTGGCGGTGTGATCCAGGCTCGCCGTGACCACTCGCCGGCCGTCGTCGCTGACCACCGCCGTGGCGACGGGACCGAGGTGTCCGTCGAGTTGCGCGACGAGCTTGCCGTCGTCGGTCCTCCAGATCCTCGCAGTACCGTCCGCGCTCGCCGTGACGACGCGCGTGCCGTCCTTGCTGAAGGTAGCCGAGGACACATCGTCGGGAACCGGCAGAGGGTGAGGGAGCTCGGTCCCATCGAGCCTGGCGATGAGCTCGCCGCTGTTCGCGTTCCAGATCCGCGCCCCAGGATCAGCCCCCGTCGTGACGACGCGCGCGCCATCGGGACTGAACCTCGCAGCACGAACCTTGCCCGCGTGGACGAGGGAGACGAGCAGCTTTCCCGTCGCCGCATCCCAGACGTTGGCCGTGCGATCGGCGCTCGCGGTGACGACCCGCGTGCCGGCGGCGTTGAAGTCCACCGACGAGACCTCGCCACGATGGCCGACGAGGGACACGAGGAGCTCTCCGCTCCGCGCGTCCCGGAGCTTGACGGTAGGGTCGTACTCGGCAGTCGTCGCGACTCTCCCACCATCGCGACTGAACCGAGCGGACGCGATGCGGTCATCGAGCGACACGCGGAGCTGGCTCGGCCTGGCGTCCCACAGCTTCGCCGTCCCGTCCCAGCTCGCGGTGAGGACCTGCGTACCGTCGGGGCCAAAGACCGCCGACCGCACGTCGTCGCGATGACCCTCGAAGGACGCGAGCAGTCTGCCGGTAGGGACATCCCAGAGCCTGGCGGTGTGATCGTAGCTCGCCGTGACGATGCGCGCGCCGTCGGGGCTGAACGCAGCGGAGTGGACCTCGGCGGCATGACCGTCGAGCGACGTCAGGAGCGCACCTGTCCGGGCGTCCCAGAGCCTGGCGGTGTGATCGTCGCTCGCGGTGACCACGCGCGTACCGTCGGGACTGTAGGCGGCGAGCGATACGGAGCCGGTGTGACCCTGGAGCGAAGCCGCGAGCCTTCCGGTCCGCGCGTCCCAGAGCCTGGCAGTGCCGTCGCCACTCGCGGTGACGATCTGCGAACCGTCGGGGCTGAAGGCAGCCAGATGCACGTCCGTATGGCCCTCGAGCGCCACGAGGAGCCTTCCGGTCTCGGCGTCCCACACCTTCGCGGTGTGATCTTCGCCGGCGGTCACCACGCGCGCTCCGTCGGCGCTGAAGGCGGCCGAGTAGACCTCACCGTGATGGCCTTCGAGCGCCACGAGGAGCTGGGCGGTCCTCGCGTCCCATAGCCTGACCACGCCATCTCCTCCCGTGGTGACGACCCGCGCACCGTCGGGACCGAACGCCGCCGACCAGACCTCGTCGGGGTGGTCGAACGTCGTGACGACCTTCCCGGTGCGGGCGTCCCAGAGCCTCGCGGTCCGATCGAGGCTCGCGGTCACGATGCGCGAGTGATCCGGGCTGAACGAAGCCGCCGTGATGTCGCTCTCGCGGCCGCTCAGCGTGGCGACCACCGTCCCCGCGGCGGCGTCCCAGACCTTCGCGGTCCGGCCCGCGCCGGCGGTCACGATCCGCGTGCCGTCGCGGCTGAACGCGGCGAGCTCGAGCTCGCCGGTGTGGCCTGCCAGCGAGAGCCGCTCGGAATCGACGGAGCGCATCGCCTCCGCGAGGAGCGTGCGGAGCGCGACGCCCGGGTCGCGACTGCGAGCCTGCGCCTCGCTCAGGTAGACAGCCGCGCGACCCGGCCGCCCAGCGAGGAGCTCCGCTCGACCCTGCTCCGCGAGCATGGCGGCGAGCATCTCGGTCGCGCTGTTCCTCTGGCGCTCGGCATTCGAACGCTCCTCGATCGCAACGGCAGCGGCTTCGTCGGCCTGCTCTCGGGCGCGCACGATCCGCAGGACGCTCGCGATCCCCACGACGCCGACGACCAGGAGCGCCCCGAGCGCCACGGTGACGGCTGCGCGGTGTCGCTTGACCCACCGCCGCAAGAGCTCGCCCGCCCGGTAGGTATGGGAGGCCACGAGCTGACCGGTCAGGTAGCGCCGCAGATCATCGGCCAGTCCTTGCGCGGTCACGTAGCGCCCGGACGGCTCGAGTGCCATGGCCTTGCTCACGATCGCCGCGAGGTCGCGCGGCACCTCGGGCTCGCGCTCGGTCAACGGGCGCACGGCTCCGCTGACCACGCAGCGAACCATCTCCTCGAGCGTGGTCCCCTCGTGCGGAGCCGTGCCACAGATGGCGTGATACAGGATCGCGCCGAGCGCGTACACGTCGACTCGCTCGTCGACTGGCCGCCCGGCCGCCTGCTCGGGCGCCATGTAGGCCGGCGTACCCAGCAGCGAGCCTGCGGCGGTTTGATCGAGGCTGGCGGCGCGGTACGGCCCGGCGTCCAGCGCCTCCGAATCGTCGACGGCGAGGTCCTTTGCGAGGCCCCAGTCGATGACGACAGTCTCGCCATACCTGCCGACCAGGACGTTCGCGGGCTTGAGATCGCGGTGGATGATGCGCTCGCTGTGGGCGTACGACATCGCGTCTGCGATCGCGAGCACGATCGGCAACAGAGCGAGCCGCTCCGCCAGCGTCGATGCCTCCGCGATCGCCTCGTCGAGCGGCCTCCCGGCGACCAGCTTCATCGCATAGAACGCGAACCGACCGTCGCGATGCCCCGCGTCGTAGACCGGCACGATCGATGGGTGCTGAAGGCGCGCGGTGATCAACGCCTCGCGGAGGAAGCGCTCGCGCATCTTGTCGCTCGCCGCGAACAGCTCCTTCAGCGCCACCGACCGATCGAGGACTCGGTCCCGCGCGCTCAGGACGCGACCGATCCCGCCGCGCCCCACCTCGCCGGTGATTCGATATCGATCGGTCGCGGCCTCGGGGCTGTCGTGATCCCGACGAGCGGCTGTGTCGTCGCCGTGCGTGTCCGCCAGCGGCTCGGACGCGTTGGTGTCAGCGAATGCGACCGCGCTATCCACCGGTTCGACCAGCCGAGCGAGCTCCCGACACGATGCACAGCCGGCGAGGTGTGCCTCGAGCCTGGCGGCGTCGGCCGTGGACACCTTGCCAGCGCGCGCGATCAGGGCGTCGAACTCGCCACACGCTTCATCCATCACGCTTGATCTCCAAAGTGCCTGCGCAGCCTGGCGAGCGCGGCGCGCACGAGCCTGTCCGCGTCCCGGGGGCCAACGAGCCCGAGCTCGGCCGCCAGCTCGGCGAAGCTCGCGCCATCCATCCACGAGCGCAGCGCCCGGAACTGGTCGGGATCGAGAGAGCGCGCGGCATACTCGAGCAGCTCGCGCACGTGCTGCGCCTCCGTCATCAACGGCCGAAATCCGATCCGCTCGTCATCGCCGGCAGGCAGCCGCGACGCGAGCGTGTTGAGCATTCGCTTGTTGAGCCGCTCGCCGTCTTCGGCGCGCGGCTCGGCGCCCAACCGCGATGACACGTGGTCGCGTGCGAGGTTGACCGTGACGATCCGGATCCAGTCGCCGAAGTCCTTTTCGGGATGGGCATCGGCCCAGGGCCGAAACAGGCGGAGGCCACGGTAGTCATCCTTGCTGAGTCGTTCCAGCACGCTCGTCATCACGGCACGACAATCGTCCACGTTGTGGCGCATGGGCCCGAGCGTCCTGCTGCGACGCAACAGCTCGATCAGCAGCGGCTCGAGCCGCGTCACCAGCTCCCTCCACGCTGCCCCGTCGCCGCCGACGACCCGCGGAACATACGATGCGAGCGTTGCCAGCTCCGAGTCGCCCAACGCCGTGATCATATCCCACCACCCCTTCGGCGATTGCTCGGCCGAGCTGCGCCGCATGCGCGGTCCGCGACCGAGCGGTCGACTCCGTTGCTGTGGGCACCCCATGTCATCACCTCGAACTGGAAAGACGGTGCGCCAACCAATTCCGTCACGGTGAACGTAACCCGTGAGAATATCGACCGAACGCAGGGACCCGGCGCCGCTCCAACGCGGTCCGCCGCCGGTGCGATCCGGACCGGCGTTGATTCCAGGCCAGCGAGGACAACCAGAAACGTGAAGCGGCCCGGCCGCGACGGGTCCGGCCGGTCGAAGACGCGGACGAAGATCTCGTCGCACGT
>DATHKR010000155.1:0-3735 GCA_035489015.1 Kofleriaceae bacterium
GTCGGCCTCGGCGCCGTCCTCCTCGGCCTCCCGTGGTACGCGCTCATGACCGTCGTCTTCGCGCCGCGCCCCGAGCTGCCCCTCGCCGTCCCGATGCTCGGCGGCTGCGCCTGGGCCATCCTCGCCTCGAGCGCGGTCCGCCGCTGGGCCGGCGGCGCCGGATGGAGCGACCACCACCGCTGGGCCCTCGTCTTCGGCGCGCTCCTCGTCTCCATGTCGGCCGGCTTCCTGGGCAGCGAGACCTGGCCGCAGACCGACGTCGTGGCCAAGGCAGCGCTGAACGTCCTCGCCGTCCTCGCGCTCCTGCTCCTGGCCCGGCGCATCCACCAGCGCGGCCCGGCGACCTGACCGTCGACCTCGATTCGTCGCCGCTCGTCGCCGCTCGTCGCCGCCGTCGCTCACGCCACCGCGGCGGCGAATCCCGCGAACAGGTCGCCCGACAGCGGGTGCCGGAGCCGCCAGGTGACGGCCATCGGCATCTCCGATTCGTGCCCGACGTAGGTCGCCGGGCCGAGGAACCAGAACGCGCGGTCGTCGCTGCGCAGGCGCGCGAACAGCATGACGTCGCTGCCGCGCGCGACGTGCTCCTGGTAGCGCCGGCCGGTCTCGCTGTCGGCGCGGGTCACCGACTGGCTCTCCCAGTGGATGAGCTCGCGGCTCACCGCGTAGTCGCGGTAGCGCGTGGTCGGCGAGAACTGGCCGCTGGTCTTGTCGAGGGTGAACGCCAGCAGATCGGCGCGCGCGTCGCGGGCCCAGTAGACCCCCGTCTGCCAGGGCGCCGCCCGGGCCGCCTCGCCGACCCCGAAGGCGGCGAGGATCTCGATGCGCGAGTAGCGCGCGTGGATCTGCAGCGGCACGTCGGGGCGCCCCTCCATCGGCGGGTGGACATGGTCGATGCGATCGGCCAGGACGCCCATCAGCTCGACCAGCTCGGCGCGGATCTGCCCGTGCGCCCACAAGAGCGCGGCGCCCTCGGCCACGGTCGTGGCTCGCTCGAGGGCGCTGTCGGCCACCGAGGCGACCAGCATGCGAAGGAGCCGCTGCTCACGCGGCGGCAGCCCGACCGGATCCGGCGGCGACGGCCGCGACAGGAGGCGCGCGTACACCTCGAGTCGCTCGAGGTCGTCCAGGTGAAGGAGGCGGCCACACGCCCTGCGCAGCGGCCGCTCGGCGGGCCCCGGCGGCAGCACCGCGAGCCCGGCGTCCGACCGCAGATCCGACCACGACTTGCCGCCGGCGTACACGTCCTCGAGATCCACCCCGACCTCGTCGAGGTAACGGCCGAGGCTGACCTCCGTGCCGCCGCTCGCGAGCCGGCTCAGCTCGTCGACCTTCGCGGCCCACCGCGACGGCACCGCCTGCCGGATGCTGGCCAGCACCAGGTCGCGCGCGACCGGATCGAGCTCCATGTGGCAGCCGGCCGGGAGGAACGGGAAGTCGCGCTCGATCGCCTCGATGACGTCCTTGCGGCTGCCGCCGAGCAGCGCGCGGAAGCGGCGGTCGAAGCGGAACTCCTTGCGGTGATGGCCGACGAAGTCGAGCACGGTGCAGGTGGTCTTGGCGGTGATCGTGCTCCGCCGCAGCCCGCGGCCGAGCTGCTGGATGAACAGGGTCGGGCTGTCGGTGGGCCGGAGCAGGAGCAGCGTATCGACGGCCGGCACATCCACGCCCTCGTTGAAGAGGTCGACCGAGAACACCACGCGGACCCGGCCGTCAGCCAGGTCGCGAAGCGCCGCGACCCGCTCCTCGCCCGGCGTGTCGGCCCAGACCGCCACGGCCGGCACGCCCGCCTCGCGAAACACCCGCGCCATGAACCGGGCGTGCTCGACGCTGACGCAGAAGCCGAGCGCGCGCATCGCGCCGGTGTCGACCCGGCGCGCGAGCTGGACCAGGACGCCCCGCGCCCACACGTCGTTGCCGGTGTACAGCTTCTCCAGCCCGGCCACGTCGTAGCCGCGCCCCCGCCGCCACGGCACCTCGCGCAGATCGAGCCCGTCGTGGATGCCGAAGTACTCGAACGGGCACAGCCGGTGCTGATCGATCGCGTCCCACAGCCGGAGCTCGGCCGCGATCCGGTCGCCGAACCAGTGCAGGACCGGCAGACCGTCGCTCCGCTCCGGGGTCGCGGTGAGCCCGAGCAGCTCGCGCGGCCGGAGATGCTCGAGCAGCTCGCGGTACGAGCGCGCGGCGGCGTGGTGGAACTCGTCGATGATGACCACGTCGAAGCGGTCGGCGGCCAGATCGGCCAGGCCGGTGGCGTGGAGGCTCTGGATCGACGCGAACACGTGGTCGAATTGCGCGGGCCGGCGACCGCCGACCCACAGCTCGCCGAACGCGTGATCGCGGAGCGCGTGCCGGAACGTGGCGAGGCTCTGGGCGAGGATCTCCTCGCGGTGCGCCACGAACAGGAGCCGCGCGCGCGGCTGGTCCTGGCGAAGCCGCGCGTAGTCGACCGCCGCCATCACCGTCTTGCCGGTCCCGGTCGCCGACACCAGGAGGTTGCGATGACGGCCGAGCTGGCGGGCGAGCGCGATCTGCTCCAGCAATCGCTCCTGGAACGGCTCCAGCCGGATCTCGAGCGGGCTGAGCAGGATGTCGGGCCCGCCCGGTCGGTCGGCGACGGTGCGCGCGGCAAACTCGACCGGGTCGTAGGCGACGAAGTCGCCGCCGTTCCAGTAGCTCTCGAACACGGCCGCGACCTTGTCGACCACGTCCGGGTTGCGCGCGCCAGAGACCCGCACATTCCACTCCAGCCCGGTCACCTGCGCCGAGTGGGTGAGGTTCGACGACCCGATGTACGCCGTCGAGAACCCCGAGCTCCGGTGAAACAGCCACGCCTTGGCATGGAGCCGCGTGGTCGTGGTGTCGTACGAGATCCGGACCTCGGCGCCGATCGCGCGGAGCTCGTCGAGCGCGCGTTTCTCGGTGCAGCCGGTGTACGTCGTGGTCAGCACCCGGAGCGCCTGCCCCCGCTCGCAGTGCGCGCGCAGCGCGTCGACCAGCGGCGAGATCCCGCTCCGCCGGATGAACGCCATCACCACGTCGATGCGGTCGGCCGAGCGGATCTCGGCGAGGACCTGGCTGCCCACCCGCGGCTCGCCCGGCGCGTTGGTCAGGAGCGCCGTGTCGAGCAGCGGGATCAGCGGCTCCGGGATGGTCTCGACGGTGCCATCCGGTCGACGCCCGAGCACCGCTCGCAGCACCGTGCCGGGCGGCACCGGCGCGTCCGGCCCCAGCCCCGCCGCGAGGATGGTGTCCATCTCCGCCACCAGTCGGCGCGCCAGATCGATCCCCGCGCGGGCGCGGTCGTTCTCCGGCACCGTGGCGATGGCCTGGCGGATGAGGCGTGCCAGGTGCAGCGCGATGCGGTCGCCGGCCTCGGCCGGGCGGAGCCCGTCGGTGCGAGGCTCGAGCCCGTCCTCCAGCTCCTGCAAGCGAGCGGCGAGGCGCTCGGTGATGAGCACCTCGTAGAGTCCGCGCCCGCTGCCCATCCGCCTCCATCATAGGGCGCCGGCACCCGTCCCGGCGCGGCCGCGCGGCTCCTCTCGATCGCCTGGATCCGCGAGGGGTGACCCAGTGGCCGGGCTCCCGCGACGCCGGGCTCAACCACGAGCTCGCACGGGCCGAAGACCAGGAGTGGCGACGAGCCGGGCAGACGGACTCAGGATCGTGTTCGACCCCGACCTCGACGGAGGCGCCTGGCCGGGGCCGGTCGGCGCCGTCGCCGCCGCGGCG
>DATHKR010000156.1:0-33565 GCA_035489015.1 Kofleriaceae bacterium
GGGCCGGCGACGTCCACCTGCGCGTCGATAGCTCGCCGCGGGGAGCGAACGTCTCGCTCGAGGGCCGGCGGCTCGGCCGCACGCCGATCGACATGCAGGTGCCGTCGGCCCGCCGACGCGGCGATGTCGTGCTGGAGCTGCACGGGTACCGGACCGCGCGCCGATCGATCGCGCGCGACCGCGATGGCGAGGTCCGCGTCTCGCTCCAGCGCGAGGTCAGGCGCAACCCGCAGGGCGGCCGCGCCGAACCTTCGAGCCGGACCAGCGACGGCGATCGTCCGGACCGGTCCACCGACGGTCCCAGCATCAAAGAACGACGGTGATCACCGTCGGCGTCCGCCCGCTGCGGACGCTCCGGTCGATGTCGGACGAAGGAGGGGATGTATGAGCAGCAGTTCGATGCGAGGGCCCGCCTGGGCGCTGGTGGTCGCGGTCTCCCTCGCCCTCGGCGGCGTCGCCTCGGTCCGGATCCCGGAGGCGCGCGCCGACTCGACCGCCGACGAGGCCGATGCGCGCTTCCTGCGCGGCAACCAGCTCTTCAAGTCGGCCCGCTACGACGAGGCGCTGGTCGAGTTCCTCACCTCGAACCGGCTGGTCCGCAACCGCAACGTCATCTTCAACATCGCTCGCACCTACGAGGCGCTCGGGCGACTCGAGGAGGCGTACCGCTACTACGCGGACTACATCCGCGACGAGCCGAACCGGAGCGAGCGCGCCGAGGCCCAGCGCCGGCTGAGGTTGATCGAGCCGCAGATCGCGCTGCTCAGCATCGAGAGCGATCCGCCGGGCGCCAGCGTCTACCTCGAGCGCAAGGATCTGGGCGGGCGGGGCGAGACGCCGCTCCTCCTCGCCGTGACGCCCGGGACCTACAAGGTGATCGTCGAGGCCAAGGGATACCGCGACGCGGCCACCACCGCGGAGGCGGTGCGCGGGCGGGCCGCCGAGATCCGATCGAAGCTCTCTCTCATCGTCGGGAAGCTGGTGATCGCCTCGCGGCCGCGGGCCGCGGTCTACATCGATCGGGCCGCCGGGACCGCCGCCCCGCCGGTGGCGCTGTCCACTCCGACCGTGCTCGAGCTGCCCCCCGGGCGCCACGAGGTCGAGCTGGTCGCGCCCGGCCATCGCCCGGGGCACAGCAACATCATCGTCCAGGCCGGCATGGAGACCCGCGTGGATCTCGCGCTCGAGGAGCGGGCGGTCCCGACCGGCACCGTGGTCCTCGCGTCGCAGACGGCGGGCGCGCTGGTCCTGGTCGACGGGGTCGAGCGCGGCTTCACGCCGGCGGTCCTCGATCTCTCGGTCGGCGCTCACGCGATCGAGGTGCGCGGCGAGGGATACGGGCGCTGGCGCCAGGACGTGGACGTGGGCCAGGACTCGCGCGTGTTCTACCAGGTCGAGATGGTCGAGGTGGAGCCGGAGGTCACCGGCGCCACCCGGGCGCAGCAGTCGCTGTCCGAGGCCCCGGCCAGCGTCACCCTGGTGACCCGCGACGAGATCTGGCGGCTCGGGTATCAGACCGTGATCGACGTGGTTCGCGGCGTGCGCGGCATCTACGCCTCCGACGACCAGACCTACGAGTCGATCGGTGTTCGCGGCTTCTCGCGCCCGGGCGAGTCCACCAACCGGCTCCTGGTGGCCCAGGACGGCCACGCGATGAACAACGACACCTTTGGCTCGGCGGCGGTCGGGCGCGACTTCGCCGCCGATCTCGACGATGTGTCTCGCATCGAGATCGTGCGCGGCCCCGGCTCTGCCTTCTACGGCCCGGGCGCCTTCTTCGGGGTGATCGAGGTCGTGACGGAGGAGCCGGGCTACGGCCCACCGGTCCGGGCCGGGGGCTCGCTCGGCTCCGACGGCACCGGGCTGGTCTTTGCCCGCGGCACCGCCGGTGACCGACGCGCCGGCGTGTCGGTCTACGCGTCCGTCTACGAGTCCGATGGCAGCGCGTTCCACGTCAACGAGTTCGAGGACGGCCCGACCGCGGGCGATGTGATCGACGGCGACGCGGAGAGCGCGCAGCGCGGGACGGTGCGCGCCCGGTTCGGCGAGCTCTCGTTCGATGGGAGCCTCGTGCACCGGCGCAAGTTCGTGCCGACCGCTCCCTACCTGACTGTCTTCGGCGAGCCGTTCCGGATGACCGACGTGCGCGGCTACGGCGAGGCCCGCTGGCAGCATCGGCGTGGTCCGCTCGACGTCACCGCGCGAGCCAGCTACGACCGCCACGACAACGAGGCGCTGCTCCCCTTGCCGTTCGGCGGGCCCGACGGCTTCGTCCGCGGCAGCGCCACGCAGGGCGGCCAGTGGCTCACGAGTGAGCTGCGGATGACGCTCGAGGGGCTCGGCCAGAGGTTCACCCTCGGCGCGGAGGGCTCGGCTCACGACACCCGACAGGACGCCGATCTGAACACCGATGGGATGAAGGACTTCGACCGCGAGGCGTCGTTCGTGAACGGATCCGTCTATGCCAGTGACGAGGTGGCGATGCTCGGCGACCGAGTGCGCCTGTCGGCGGGAGTTCGAGCCGAGCGGTTCGGCGAGCAGAAGGACTCCGCGGTCTCGCCGCGCCTCGCCTTGATCGTGCGCCCCTATGACTCCGGCTACACCAAGCTGATCGTCGGGCGCGCGTTCCGGGCGCCCTCGCCCTACGAGATCTACTACTTCAGCGGGTTCACCGGGGGCGAGCCGGAGTCGCTCGTGCCCGAGACCATCTGGACCGCCGAGGTGGAGCACACCCATACCTTCTGGTCGCGGTCTCACCTGGTGCTCAGCGTCTTTGGCAGCCGGATCGCTCACCTCATCACGCTGAGTCAGGAATCGGCGATCTTCCTCCATTTCCAGAACACAGCCGAGGATGTGGTGACGGCCGGTGGCGAGGTCGAGGTCCGCCTGGGGGCCAAGAACGGCGCCTGGTGGAGCGCGGCCATGTCCGGCACCTCGGTGAGGTCGGACAACGACGACGCGCGCATCAACTCGGTGGCGGCGGTGGGCTCCTTCCGCGGCTACCTGCCACTCCTCGGCGATCGGCTCGGTCTCGCCGGCGACGTCATCTACAACGGGCCACGTCCGCGCCGGGACGGCGTCGACAGCAACGCGGCGCTGATCGGCCGCCTGTTCCTGAGCGGTCGGATGCCCAGCGCCCGCCTCCTCTACCGGATCGGGATCACGAACCTCCTCGACTGGGACTGGTCCATTCCGACCAGCGTGGCCAACCAGCAGCAGCAGATCCCGCAACAGGATCGCATGGTGCACGCGCAGCTGGTCTACGAGTTCGAGTGAGCGCGGCGGCCATGACGTTCGACGACCTGACCGACGAATTCGACGCGCTGGTGCGCCACCAGGACGAGCGCGATCGCGCGTACACCTGGCCGGTCGAGCACCATCCGACCGATCGCGCGAGCCGGACGACGCTGCTCGCGGAGCACCGCGAGTGGGGGGCCTACGACGTCTGGGCCGCCAAGCAGCGCGGCGAGACGCTGCCGGTGCACAAGCGCGGCTTTCCCGACAACGCGGCCTTGATCGCCCGCGTCCTCGCCGAGCCCGACGCCGACGCGCCGCGGCTCGAGTACGCGCGCTGGCATCGGACCCAGCCCACGGCGCCCTCCCGCGACGTCGCCGACTTCGTCGAGGGGCAGGTCCGGCTCGCCGCTGCGCTGCGCCGCGATCCACACGCCCGGCCGGCCGAGGTGCTCGCGCCGTACGCCCACGCGTTCGCCCGCCCGAACGTCCCGGCGTGGTGGCGGCATCCGAGCGGCGGCATCACCGGGCTCTCCGGCGCGCTCGCCGAGTCGACCGCGATCCTCCTGCGCGAGGGCCTGGTGGTGGACCGCGCGTTCTTCCGCGGCTTCGTCGAGCACGTCGCGATGCGGGCGTCGCGATTTCTCGAGCTCGCCGACGAGCTGTTCGCGCTGGCGCCGATCCGGCACCTGACGCTGACGTACTGCAAGGGGCTCGACCACACCGACACCGGCCTGCTGGACGCGCTGCTCGCCTCGCCGCACCTCGACCGCATTCGCTCGCTGCAGCTCCCCGGTCGGGTGACCAACAACCCTCACACCCGGCTCAACGTACTCACCGACGACGATCTCGCGCGCATCGCGGCGTCGCCCCGGGTCGGCACGCTCGGCTACCTCGCGTTCTGCGACCAGGCCGAGCTCACCGTCCGCGGGTTCGATGCGCTCGCCGCGTCGCGCGCGCTGCTCGCGCTGCGGATCGTCCGCCACGATCTCTATCGCTACTTCCGGGTCGCGGGCGACTACGGCGACCACCAGCGTGAGCTGGCCGAGTCCGGACTCGCGCGGTTCGCGCCGGAGCTCCTGGCCCGGCACCCCCAGGTCGCCTGGTTGCACCCGCTCGAGACCGAGGCCGAGATCGAGGCCACCGATCAGCGCGTCGTCGGGTGACCGGGCCGTTACTTCTTGGTCAGCGGGAACGAGTCGAGGGAGTGAGCGGGGCGGCCCGGCGGCCGTCGCGTCAGGCTACCGCCTCCGCCATCCTGGGGAACCGGACCCGCATGATCGTCCCGCCGCCCGCCCTGGCGTCCGCGTCGATCGTGCCGCCCAGCGACGAGATGATGCCGAGGGCCGACGACAGACCGAGGCCGGTGCCGACGCCGACCGGCTTGGTGGTGAAGAACGGGTCGAAGATGCGCGAGCGGACGGTCGGGTCGATGCCGGCGCCGGAGTCCTCGACCTCGGCGACCGGGTGGCCGGCGCCATCGACGTAAGTGCGGAGCACGATGCGGTGGGATCCGGTCTGCTGGCCCTCCGGGATGGCCTGGGCCGCGTTGACGACCAGGTTGACGAACACCTGGCCGAGCCGGACCTGGTTGCCGAGCACCATGGTCGCGCCGGCGTACTCGCGCTCGAGCCGGGCGCGCTGGCGGATCTGGGCCAGGGCCATCTCCGACGCGGTGTCGAGGACCTGCTCGAGCGCGATCGGCGCGAGCGGGTCGGTGTCGGCGCGGCGCGAGAACGCCTTCAGATCGCGCACGATGTGGACCACGCGCCGGGCCCCGTTGCCGGCCTCGGCGATGAGCTCGGCGACCTCGGCGTCCGGGGTCGGGCGCGGGCCCGCGATGCCGTCGACCAGCAGCTCGCTCAGGAACTCGAGGTTGGCCAGCACGTAGGACATCGGGTTGTTGATCTCGTGGGCGACGCCGGCGGCCAGCGTGCCGAGCGAGGCCATGCGCTCGGCGAACTGCAGCTGCTCGGCCATCATCCTCCGCTCGGTGACGTCGCGCAGGATGGTGGCGACCGTCCGGGCGCCCTCGAACAGGAGCGGCACGCGGACGACCTCGGCCACCCGGCCGGCGGCGCCGTTGACCAGGTAGCGCTCCTCCTGGGCCGGGCTGGCCCGGCCCTGCGCGTCGACCTCATCGAGCGCGGTCTGCGCCCGCTCCCTGTCGTCGGGCTGGACGAGCTCGATGGCGCCGCGCCCGGTCAGCGCCGCGCCATCGACCTGGTCGAAGAAGCGCGCCGCCGCGCTGTTGGCGAAGACGATCCTCCCGGCGCGGGCGACCACGACGCCATCCGGGGTCGCGTCGATGAGGTCGCGGAAGCTGGCCTCGGCGGTGCGCGCCGACGCGGTGGCCGAGCGCAGCGCCGAGGTCCGCTCTGCCACGACGCCCTCCATGTTCGCGACCATCTGGTGGTAGTCGTGCACCATCACGTGGTCGACGGCCAGCGCGATGGCCGCGCTCGCAAAGTCGGCCAGGCGGAGCGTGTCGAGCCCGTAGGACATGAGGATGTCGTTCATGCCGGCCGCGGAGACGGCGCCGATCGCGACCAGGATGCCGACGCGGCGCGCCCGGCTGATGCCGCCGCCGTGCCGGCTGATGGTGCGGAGGCAGACCGTGGTGGCCAGGGCGAGGAGCAGCATGTAGACCGCCGTCAGATGGCCCGGTCTGCCCTCGAGGAACTGCTGGCCGATGAGGTCGGTGCGCAGGAACACCGGCCCGGTCTCCACGACATCGTCGACGAACAGCGCCGCGCCGATGAGGACGGTGGCCAGGCCGACCGCGACGGTGGTGCGCCGACTCGGCGGCTTCATGACCTGCTGGCGAACCACCAGCAGGAGCGACACCATCATGGCCAGCGCGATCGCGTACTGCAGGCGGATGGAGAACAGCGTCATCGCGGCGCCGGTCGCGTAGTGCTGGAGGCAGCGCGAGACGAGGAAGGCGAGGCCGAGCCCGGACCACAGGGTCCAGGTCAGGTGCAAGCGCTCGCCCCGGTGACGCAACCACAGCGACAGCTGGTTGTTGGCGACCAGCGCGTTCACTGCGATGAGCGCGGGCAGCGCGAAGGCCGTGAGACCGAAGGTCACCAGCGGGAAGATCGACACAAGCGCGCCCGCCCTTGAGGTGGGGGCGGGAGCGGCGCCCCCTCACGGGTCAGCGCCGCGAATAGGCCTCGGAGTCGGGCAGCGCGAGCTGGTTCTTCGGCAGGCCGCTCCAGTGGCTGAGCTCGATGCCGGCCAGGACCGCGAACGCGTCGATGGTGTCGCTCGGCACCGCGCGCAGCCGGACTCCGGGGGTGATCGCCCAGCCGCCCGAGCGGCGGTTGCCCGGGAACCAGTCGTAGGTCAGCGCGAGCGTGTAGGCGGCGCCGTAGCCGCCCTGCAGGTCGTCGTCCGCCGGATCATCGAGGCTGATGACGCCGAGGCCGACCCCGGCGTGGAGCGCCAGGTTGCGCGCGATCTCGACCTGGCCGGCGACGCCGAGCCCGACCAAGCTGGCGGTGGCGCCGTCGCCCGACGCGCCGCTGACATCGAGCTGGAGGCCGAGCCCGAGCCGCGGGGTCAAGAGCTGGCCGACCCGGATGGTGGTTCCGTAGCCGGTCCACGGGCCGAGCCCCTTGCCGTCATCGCGGTTGTAGCTGAGCGCGGCGTGGAAGCCGCCGGCCACGTAGTAGCCCTGGCGCTGGCGCGGCTCCGACAGCACCTGGGCGGCGGCGCTGCCGCCCAGCGCACCGACCAGCGCGGCCGCCGCCAGCGTGACGAGGAGGATCGATCGCATGCGCATGACTAGAACTCCGCCTTCAGGCCGAAGATGGTGAGGAGCGGCAGCCCGGTCTCCGCCTTCGACTCGCTGTAGTCGAAGTTGTAGGACACGCCCTCGGCGTTCGCCTTGTTGTAGACGTTCTGGATGTCGAGGTAGGCGCCGAAGATCCAGCTCTGATAGATCCAGCGCTTGTCGATGCGCAGGTCGAGCTGGTGGAACGGCCGGTCGCGGTCGCTGTTCACCGCGCCGAACACCGGGTCGTACTTGTCCGAACCGGCGTTGTAGACCGCGTTGATGACGGGGGTGTTGGGGTTGCCGCTGACCAGGCGGAAGCGGCCGCTCACCAGCCAGTTGCGCGGCAGGACGTAGCTCGCCACCACGGTGAGGATGTGGGTCTGGTCGAAGTCGAACAGCCGCTTGTCGCCGACGTCGCTGTCCTCGCGCTCGGCCCGCGACAGCGTGTAGGCGACCCAGCCGGTCAGGTTGGCGTTGAGGTCGTGCCGGACGACCACCTCGGCGCCGTACACGTCGCCGGTGCCGCCGTTGTCGTACAGGAGCGGCCGCATCTCGCCGCCGTCCATCACCATGCGGTCGGTCGGGCTGACCAGGTGCCACAGGTTCTTGTAGAAGGCGGTGACGTCGAAGCTGAGCCACGGGCGCGGCTTGAGCTCGACGCCGGCCGAGGTGTGCAGCGCGCGCTCCGGCTCGAGATCCGGGTTGCCGAAGTCCGAGTTGGTCTCGTCGAGCTGCGGCTCCTGCATGAACAGGCCGACGCCGCCCTTGGCGGTGAGCGTGGGCGAGAGCTGCCAGCGCGCGGTCAGGCGCGGCTGCACCCCGTACGAGTCGGTCCGGTCGAAGTGATCGAGCCGCACGCCGGGCAGGAGCATGAGATCGTCCAGCACCCGCACCTCGCCCTCGACGAACCCGGCCGAGTCGAGCGCGCGCTGGTCCTTCACGTCGGTGGTGACCAGGTTCTCGATGTCGAAGTCGGTCGGCGGCTCGCCTTCCTTGGGCGGCAGCGGCAGCGTGATGAGCGCGTCGGTCTGGCTGAACAGGACGTCGGCGCCGGCGGTCAGCGCGAAGCGCTTGCCGAACCGCGCGGTCGCCGCGTCGCGCAGCTGGGTGGTGAAGATGTCGAGGTCGAAGCGGAGCTGGCCGCCCTGGAGCGAGATCTTGTCGCGGCCGGACGCCACCCGCATGGTGTTCTCGAACCGATCGCCCGGCACGTAGCGGTAGGTGAGCAGCGACCGGTAGAAGGTGGTCGCGTTGCTGAAGGTGTTGCCCTCGAAGCCGGGATCGACGTCGGTCGGGTTATCGAACAGGATCTCGAGCCGGTCGTCCGAGAACAGGAAGAAGCCGCGCAGGTCGTGGGCCGGCGACGGCCGGTAGTTGCCGAGCAGGTGAAAGTCGTAGTAGACCGGCGCGGTCACCAGCGAGACCGGCGCGTCGTCCGGCACCGCCAGGTTGAGCACGCCGTCGATGTAGCTGCGCCGGCCGGCCACCGCGAGCCCGCCCTTCTTGCCGAGCGGCATCTCGAGGTAGACGCCGGTGTCGAGCAGGCTCACGTCGGCGTAGCCGCCCACCTTCTTCGGCTTCAGCTCCTTCAGCCTGACGTCGACGATGCCGCCGGTGGCGCGCCCGTACATCGGCGAGAAGTTGCCCGGGTAGAACTCGATGCTCTCGAGGATGCCGATCGGGAAGACGCTCTTCAGGCCGCCGAAGTGGTAGATGAACGGGATCGTGGTGCCGTCGAGGAAGAACTGCGAGTCCTCCGGCGCCGAGCCGCGCACGACCAGGAAGCCCTCCAGGCTGCGCGCCACCCCCGCGAAGTTCTGCACCACGGTCAGGGGGTCGCCCGCGCCGCCCGGCACCTTGTCGATCTCGTCGGCCGACAGGACCGTGCGGCTCACCTCCTTGCGTGGGCGGGCCGCGGTCACCGTGACGTCGTACGGGTTGTAGGACGCGCGCTCGACGTGATAGGTCGCGTCGATCCGCTGGCCGGCGGTGATCGTCTCGGTGGTGCGGAACGGGTAGTAGCCGGGCGGATCGGCCAGCACCTTCCACGAGCCGGGCGCCAGGTCGAAGAACTCGAAGTGGCCGGCCGCGTCGGTGGGGGCCTCGAAGCCGGTCGCCTTCTCGCCATCGTCGCGGAACACGGTCACCACCACGCCGGCCAGCGGCTGGCGGGTGCCGCGCTCGATGAGGTCGCCGGCGAAGTTCACGGTCGGCTTGCGGGCCGGTGCGGTCGGCCGGGTCGCGGTGCCGGGGCCGCCGGCGGCCGGCGTCTCACCCGGCGCGGTGCGCGCCTTGATCGTGAACCGATAGCGGTAGGTGATCTGCACCGCGATCGGCTTGCCGTTCATCTCGGCCGGGGTGAACTCGAACTGCTGGGCCGCGACCATGGCGGCCTCGTCGAACCCCATCCCGGGCGGCTCGGCCGGCTGCGCGATGCCGACCGACTCGACCTTGCCCTCGGCGCTGATGTCGAGCAGCAGGATCACGTCCGCCTCGATCCCCTTGTCGAACGCGTCCTTCGGATACTCCGCCTCGACGAACTTGGTCTGCTTGGGGACCTTGCTCAGCTTGCCGGCCTCGATCTCGTTCGGCTGTCCGCCGCCGACCGCTCCGGGGGGAGGCTGGGCCCACGACCGCGCCGCGCCCAGCCAGGCGACCAGGCCGGCCGCGCAGGCCAGCGCGGCGCGCGCGCTCCGGGCTCGCCTGGCTCGCCCGGCGCTCATGGTGCGTCTCCCAGCGCGACCGAGCCGCTCGCCCACGCCACCCCGTCGCGGTCGTCGCGCACGACCACCACGATCTGCGAGGTGTCGCGCGGGTAGTCGTCGGGGCCGTCCGGACTCCACTCGTTCTCGATCGCGTCCTCGAGCGGCTCGATCTCGTCGATGAAGGCGGTGCGCTCGCTCTTGGTATCGCCGCTCTCGACGAACCAGGTCAGGACCAGCTCCTCGACCCGCTCCTCCGGCTGGCCGTCGTCGTCGGTCCCGGTGTAGCTCTCGATGACGTCGTCCGGCACGTCGGCGCGCACGACGGTGTCGGTGTTGCGCGGCAAGGTCACGGTCGGCTCGTCGCCGATCACCTCGTCGCCGCCGTCGACGACCGCGCGCAGCCCGTCCACCACCGGGTTCTGGTTCGGCTCCTGATCGTCGGTGAAGCGCAGGTGGAGGATCCGGACCGTCTCCACCTCCTCACCGCTGTCGCTGCGCACGGTCAGCGTGACCCGGGCCGGGAACCCCTCCTCGCAGTCGAGCAGCTCCGGCTGATCCGCCGCGCCGGCGCAGACCGAGGCCAGGAGATCCGGATCGAGGGTGTGGTCGAACGACGCCGTCTCGCCGCTGCCCAGATCATAAGGAGGGAGGTCGTCGGCGCCGCCGGCCAGCTGGGCCAGCTGCTCCTCGCTGATGAGGCACGGGTAGCCCTGGCTGGACGGCCCCGCGTACGGGCACCAGCTCCAGCTCATGCTGGCCACCGCGTCGCCGGGCGGCAGGTAGATGAGCGGCGTCAGCGTGGTGGTCTCGTCGGGCGCGGGCGCGACCGGCTCGCTCTGGATGGCGAGCACGCGCAGCCCGGTCAGGCGGTTGTAGGGATCGAACCCCTCCGAGCAACCGGCCGAGACCCCGGCGGACAGAGCCAGGGCCACGACCAGCGCCCGGCGGAATCCGGCGGCGTGGACGGGGGATGTGGGGGTCACTGTTCGATGTCGAATCGGTAGGTGTAGCTGAGGGTGTAGGGGATGGGCTTGCCGTCGCGCATGGCCGGCTCGAACGACTCGGCCAGCGCGGTCTTGCGCGCCGACTCGTCGAACTCGGGGAAGCCGCCGCTCTTGATGATCTTCACGCTGGTGACTTTGCCGGTCGCGTCGAGGCTGACCAGCACGGTGACCGCCGCCTCGATGCCTTGGCTGAGCAGCGCCCTGGGATAGGGCGGCTTGATCGGTCGCCGGCGCTTCGGCAGGACGTACTTGGCGCCCGCGCTGGGGATGCGGCTCGCCTTCTGGTTCACCGTCGGTGCCTTGTCGGTGACCGGGCCGGGCAGCTTCTTCGGATCGGCCGCGCGGGTCTCGGTCTCGCCGTCGCGCGTGTTGCCGACCCCGAACGCCGGGCCGTCGCCGGTCTGGTTGGTCGAGTCCAGGCTCAGCCCGACCACCCGCGGCGGCGGCTTGCCGCGCGACGGCGGCGGCGGCTTGTCGGGCGGCGGGGGCGGCTCGACCTTGCGCCGCTCCGGCTGCTTCACCGTGACCCGCTTCTCGGGTGGCGGCGGTGGCGGCGGCTCCGGCGGCTTCTCCGGCTCGCGCTTGCGGACCTCGACCGCCACGATGTCGTGCTTGCGCGCGGCGTCCCGGTCGGGGCCGAACCACGCGCCAAATCCATAGACGCCGGCGTGGACCGCCGACGACACCAGCACCGCGACCGCCGCGATGGCGAGCTTCGCCCCGGTGGACAGCCGGCTGCGGGCCAGCGGATCGAACAGGCGCTGCTCCGCCGACGGCGGCCGGATCGCGCGGGCGGCGATGCGCGCGCGCCCGGCGTGCCGCTCGGCCAGCTTGCGCGCGGCCAGGCCCTCGCGCGCGGGCGGGCGGGCCGGCGCGCGATCTGGACGGGATGGGCTCATGCAGGTACCGGCACCGGACGATGGCGAGAGCGCGTCACGGCGACGTCGCTGGATCCGGCGCGCGCCGCTCCACGTCGAGCGCGAACGCCGAGATGCCGTTCAGGTTGACGAGATCGATCACGTCGACCACCCGTCCGTAGTCGACGCCGCGATCGGCCGAGATGACTGCTCGCGTCTTCGGGTTGGCCTTGACCGCGCCGCGCACCGCCGCGGCCGCGGCCGGGAAGGTGGTCTTCTTTCCGTTGAGCAGGAGCTCGTTGCTCCGGGTGTAGACCAGGTTGATGGTGGAGTCGATCGCGCTGCCGGCGCTGGCCGCCTTGGGCAGGTCGACCTTGAGCTGGGCGCGCATGATCGCCGCCGAGGTCAGCATGAAGATGACCAGCAGCACGAGCACGATGTCCACGAACGGGATGACGTTGATGGCGGCGAGGATGCCCTCGTCCTCGCTGTTGCTACCGCTGAGCGACTTCATCGGTGCTCTCAGTCGGCCGCGCGGCCGGGCTCGACCGCCTTGAGGTTGGACAGGACCACGCGGGCGAGCAGCTCGCAGCCGGTGGTGGCCTCCTTCACCCGCGACTTGAAGACGTTGTAGGCGATGACCGCCGGGATCGCCACCAGCAGGCCGACCGCGGTGGCGAGCAGCGCCTCGGCGATGCCGGCCATGACCGCGCCGCTGGCCTCCGCCATGTTGGCCGACAGATCGCGGAACGCGCGGATGATGCCGAGCACGGTGCCGAACAGGCCGATGTAGGGCGCGTTGCTGGCCAGCGTGGCCAGGAAGCCGAGCCGGCGCTCGTAGCGCGACCGCTCGCGACCGAGCGCGCCGGAGATGAGGTCCTCGACCGATTCGGGCCCCTTCTCGTAGGCGATCATGCCGGCCAGGACCGCGTTGGTCTCGAGGGAGTCGTGGCGCTTGAGCGCGGCCGCCGCCGCCTGGAAGTCGCCCTTGTCGAGGGCGCGGGACAGCTCGACCCGGATCGCGTCGGCGTTGACCGCGTGGCGGCGGTAGAAGACCACCCGTTCGATGATGACGGCGATCGAGACCAGCGACAGGGCCAGGAGCAACCAGAGCACCCACTCGGACTCGAACACGGGCAGATCGAGCAGGGTCTGGACCAGGGTTCCAGTTTCGTTCACGAACAAGCCTCCATCAGGAACTGCGGGACTGGGATGCGCCGCCAGGGCGCGGGCGCTTCACCGGGCTGCGCCGGACCGGCGCGCGTCTTGCCGGCGGGCGGCGCTGCGGAGGCCGGCTGGCGCCGGACACACCGTGGAAGAAGAAGTCGAGGATCCGCTCGGTCTCGTCGGCCAGGCGGGTGGTGGATCCGCTGAACAGCCAGCGGAGCAGGAAGCCGTGGCAGATCCCATAGAGGACGCAGGCGGCGTCGTCCGGGTTGCCCACCTCGCCCGGGTCCTCGGCGGCCTGGCGCATCCAGCGCGCCATCGCGAGGATGTGCGCGGCCGGACCCTCGTGGGCCGGTCCACCCTGGGCGCGGACCGGCATCGCCTCGCCGCGCTCGCGCATCGCGAGGAAGGCGAGGAAGACGTCGCGCCGGCGGTCGGCCCACTCGAGCTGGCGACCGAGCAGGATCGAGAGTCGGCGGCGGAACGACAGCCCGGCTGGCGGCAGCGGCTGGAAGGTGTCCGACAGCTCACGCAGTAGCATGACCCTGAGCGCGGAGAAGATCTCCTCCTTGCCGGGGAAGTAGGCGTAGAGCGCCGGAGCGGTGAACCCCACCTCGGCGGCGATCTCCTGCATCGACACCGACCCGAAGCCACGTCGGCCGAGCGCGCGGGCGGCCGCGAGCAGGATGTCCTCGCGGGTGCGCGCGAACTCCACCTCGCGGCGGCGCACCCTCGGGGTGCGAGATCCGGTCGACTTAGCCACCGTTCACCCTGGTGAATAACCATTCACCGGAGTGCCATTCGCAGCAAGGGCCCCGGCCGAATCCGGACGGGCAAAATGTGGAACCTGCTGGAGGCACGGGAGAATCGGGCGGGACGGGGGACGGACGGATCCGGCGAAGAAAAATGGAAGCTGGCCGGGCGGGCCGTCGTCTTGGTTCTGACTGAACACCGGAGACACCGTGAACCGACCCAGCAAACGAAAAGTCATCTGGATCCTCGCCGGCCTCGCCGTAGTTGCCGGCGGAATCTGGGGTTATCGCACCTACAAGGCCCGCGAGGACGGCGACATCCACTATCAGGTCGCCACCGTCGCCCGCGGCGATCTCGCCTCGCAGGTGACCGCGAGCGGCACGCTGTCGCCGCTGGTCACCGTCCTGGTCGGGAGCCAGGTGTCCGGCCGCATCCAGGAGCTGAACGCCGACTTCAACACCCGGGTCGAGAAGGGCAAGGTCATCGCCAAGATCGATCCGAGCCTGTTCCAGACCGAGGTCGCCAAGGCCAAGGCGAACCTGACCTCGGCGCGGGCGCAGGTGACCAGGGCCGAGGCGGAGCGCGCCGAGGCGCGGCGCAACAGCGAGCGCGCCACCGCGCTGGCGGCGAAGAAGCTGGTGGCCCAGGCCGACGCCGACACCGCGCTGGCCGCGCGCCAGGGGGCCGAGGCGCAGGTGGCGTCGGCCAACGCGTCCCTGGCCCAGGCGCGCGCCGCGCTCGAGCAGGCCCAGACCAACCTGACCTACACGACGATCCTCTCGCCGATCAACGGCATCGTGATCTCGCGCAGCGTCGACGTCGGCCAGACGGTGGCTGCGTCGCTGCAGGCGCCGACCCTGTTCACGATCGCCGAGGACCTGGCCAAGATGGAGGTCCACACCAGCGTCGCCGAATCGGACGTGGGCCGGCTGGCCCAGGGCATGGACGTCGAGTTCACGGTCGACGCGTACCCGTCCGACAAGTTCCACGCGACGGTGAAGGAGGTCCGCTACTCGCCGCAGACGGTGCAGAACGTCGTGACCTACGACGCGGTGGTGTCGGTGGACAACCGCGACCTCAAGCTGCGCCCGGGAATGACCGCCGACGTGACGTTCCAGGTCGAGAAGCGCGACGACGCGCTCCTGGTGCCGAACACGGCGCTCCGCTTCCGGCCGCCGCAGGCGGTGCTGGACCAGATCGGCTGGAAGGCGCCGGAGGGTGGCGCTGGTGGCGCGGGCGGCGAGGGCGGCGCCGGTCGCGGCGAGGGGCAAGAGCGGATGGCCGGCGCGAGCGCGGGTGCGGCGGCGACGTCGCCGGCGGGCGCGGCTCCGGCGGCGGGCGCGGGCGCGGCTCCGGCGGCGGGCGCGGCTCCGGCGGGCGCGGGTGCGGCTGCGGCCGGCGGCGGCCGAGCGGGCCGGCGCCAGCGCGGCAGCGGCGGCGGGGACCGCGCCAACCGGCGCCTGGTCTGGAAGATGGGCGCGAACGGCCTGCCCCAGGCGGCGATGGTCCAGATCGGCATCAGCGACGGCCGCAACACCGAGATCGTGAAGGGCCTGTCCGAGGGCGAGACCATCCTGGTCGGCATCCTCGGCGCGCAGGCCGCGCAGGCCGAGCAGCAGGCCGGCCAGGGTGCCCAGGGCGCCGGCGGTCGCGGTGGTCGCGGCGGCGGCGGTCGCGGTGGCATGGGCCGGTTCCTCTAGATCCAGAAACAGGTGATGTCATGGCGCTCATCGAGATCGCAGACCTACGCAAGACCTACGACAGCGGCGACGTGCAGGTGCACGCGCTGCGCGGGGTCAGCCTGAACGTCGAGTCGGGCGAGTCGGTCGCCGTCATGGGCAGCTCCGGCTCGGGCAAGTCCACCCTCATGAACATCCTCGGCTGTCTCGACCGGCCGACCAGCGGGCGCTACGTCATGGACGGCGAGGACGTGGCCGGGCTCGACCGCAACCGCCTGGCCGAGATTCGCAACCAGACGCTCGGGTTCGTGTTCCAGAGCTTCAACCTCCTGTCGCGGACCAGCGCGGTCGAGAACGTGGAGCTGCCGCTGGTCTACGCCGGCGTGGGCGCGCGCGAGCGGCGGCGCCGGGCGACCACGGCGCTCGAGCGGGTCGGCCTGGGTGCCCGCCTCGATCACGCCCCCAACCAGCTGTCGGGTGGCCAGCAGCAGCGCGTCGCCATCGCGCGGGCCCTGGTCGGCGAGCCGAAGATCATCCTGGCCGACGAGCCGACCGGCAACCTGGACTCGCGCACCAGCATCGAGATCATGGCGCTGTTCCAGGAGCTGGTCGCCGCCGGCATCACGCTGCTCCTGGTCACTCACGAGCCGGACATCGCGTCGCACGCCGCGCGCGTGATCGAGATGCGCGACGGAATGGTCCGCTCGGATGAGCGCCACGAGCCGGTGACGGCGGTGGTGCCGCCGCCGGGCGAGGGAGACGAGTCATGAACGCGTTCCAGATCGGCCACATCGCCACCCGGGCGCTCCTGCGCAACAAGATGCGCTCGTTCCTGACCACGCTCGGCGTCATCATCGGCGTCGGCGCGGTCATCGCGATGACCGCGATCGGTGCCGGCGCCAAGGCGCGGGTCGAGAAGACCTTCGAGTCGATGGGCAGCCGGATGCTGGTGGTCCGGTCCGGCTCGTCGCGGCAGGGCGGCGTGCGCGGCGGGGCCGGCAGCCAGCCGACCATCACGTGGGACGACATGCGCGCCATCCAGGAGGAGCTGCCCGCGGTCGAGCGAGTCGCCCCTCTCCTGCAGACGCGGGCCCAGGTGATGGCCGAGGGGCAGAACTGGAACACGTCGGTGCAGGGCACCACGCCCGACTACTTCCTCATCCGCGAGTGGCAGGCGGCGACCGGGGCGCTGTTCAGCGACGCCGAGGTGGCGCAGAGCTCCAAGGTCGCGGTGCTCGGCAAGACCGTGGTCGACAACCTGTTCGGCCCGTACGCCGATCCGGTGGGCCAGATCGTGCGGGTCAACAACGTTCCGTTCGAGGTCATCGGCGTGACCGCCAGCAAGGGGCAGTCGGCGTTCGGCGGCGACAACGACGACGTCGTGTTCGTGCCGGAGAGCACCTACCGGACCAAGCTGCAGGGCGAGCTGCGCCAGTACATCAGCGGCAGCGTCAACGTGCAGGCGCGCGCCAAGGACCTGACCACCGAGGCGCAGACCCAGGTCGAGGAGCTCCTGCGCCGCCGCCACCGCATCGGCGACGGCGACGACGACGACTTCCAGGTCCGCAACCTGTCCGACATCGCGTCGGCGCAGCAGGAGGGGGCCGAGACGATGACCTCGCTCCTGGCCGGCATCGCGCTGGTCAGCCTGCTGGTCGGCGGTATCGGCATCATGAACATCATGCTGGTCAGCGTCACCGAGCGGACCCGCGAGATCGGCCTGCGCATGGCGATCGGCGCCAAGCCGCGCAGCATCCTCACTCAGTTCATGGTCGAGGCGGTCACCCTGTCGATCATCGGCGGCCTGTTCGGCGTCGGTGCCGGCGTCGGTGCCGCCTCCTATCTGGTCGCGAAGTTCGGTTGGCCCATGCTGCTGCAGGTCGACATCATGGTGGTGGCGGTCGGGTTCAGCGGTCTGGTGGGTATCGGCTTCGGGCTCTATCCCGCCTACAAGGCATCTCGCCTGGATCCGATCCAGGCACTGAGGTACGAGTGACATGCCGCTCCTAGTCTTGCTGTTCCAGCTCCAGGTCGCCGGTGCGGTTCCGACTGCGCCGGTCACCCCCCCGACCACCGCGCCGGCCGCGCCGCCAGCGGCGACCGAGACCCTGACCCTCGAGCAGGCGGTCGGCGCCGCCCTCGCGCACCACCCGGACGTGGTGGTGGCAGGCGCGCAGACCGAGATCGCCCGGGCCGGCGCGCGTCAGGCGCGCGCCCCGCTCCTGCCCCAGCTCGGGGTCACCGGGCGCTACGGCTACCAGTGGCGCGACACCGGCGACGACGAGTTCGGCGACGGCGGCGGCAGCGACTCGTTCAGCGCCACCGCGTCGGGCAACCTGCTCCTCTGGGACTTCGGGCAGACCCGCAACCGCTGGCGCTCGGCGCTGGCCGCGTCGGACGCGGCGAACCAGGATGCCGAGACGGTCCGCCAGGGGATCGTCCTCAACGCGCGGCTGGCGTTCCTCGACGCGCTCGAGACCAGTCAGCTCATCCAGGTCGCGCGCGAGACGCTCGACAACCAGTCCAGTCACCTGTCGCAGACCGAGGAGTTCGTGAAGCTCGGCACCCGGCCGGAGATCGACCTGGCCAAGCTGCGCACCCAGGTGGCGCAGGCCCGCGCCGCGCTGACCCGGGCGGAGAACGATCACCGCACCGCCAAGGCCCGGCTCAACCGCGCGATGGGGGTGAGCGGCTCGATCGAGTACGAGGTCGCGCCGACCGAGTTCCCCGCGCTCGCCGAGGAGTCGCAGACGACCGCGCACCTGTACAACTCGTCGCGCCGGTCGGAGCGCGCGTCGCAGGTCGCGTCGATCCGCGGTCAGGAGGCGGACGTGCGCGCGGCGCGGACCTGGCTGTTGCCGTCGCTGCGGCTCGGCGCCGACGCCGGCTACGGCGGCACCGACTTCGCGGACCCGATCTTCTCGACCTCGGTCGGCGTGACGCTCAGCTGGAACCTGTTCGACGGGCTGGCCTCGCCGGCGGCGGCCGATTCGGCCCGCGCCCAGCTGGTGGTGCAGCAGGCCCGCCTGTCCAGCGTCGACCAGCAGGTGTGGCAGGAGATCGAGGAGGCGCGCATCGGGGTCGCCTCGTCGCGCGCCGAGCTCGAGTCGGCGGTGCTGGCGGTGGAGTCGGCGCGCGAGCTGCGCCGGCTGGCCGAGGAGCGCTACACGGCCGGGGTCGGCAACTCGCTCGAGCTGTCCGACGCGCAGCTGGAGCTGGCCAACGCGGCCGCCCAGCACGTGCGGGTCCAGTTCGACGTGGCCGCGGCCCGCGCTCAGCTGCTCCGCGCGCTGGGAAGGAGGGACTGGCGATGAGAAGATGGCCGGCGGTACTCCGCGGAGCCACGGGTGACACGGGACGCGCTGCCAGCGGCGGACGAGACCGATCGCGACCTCGCCGCGACCGCGGCGCGCGCCCGGACGCGGGATCACCAGGCCTTTCGCGAGCTCATCGGGCTGACCACACCGCGGCTGTACCGGCTGGCGCTGCGCATGGTCGGCGACGGGGATGAGGCAGACGACGTGGTGCAGGAGACGACCATTCGCGCCTGGGACCGGATCGAGGAGCTGCGCGAACCGGCGGCGGTGATGGGCTGGCTGTCGCGCATCGCGCGCAACGCGGCCCACGACCGGCTGCGCTGGTGGAAGCGCCGCCCGCGCGAGTCGTTCGACGAGGCCGGCCCGGCGCTGGCCGCGCTGGTCGCGCAGGGCCAGCGGGCGCCCTTGCCCGACGAGGCGCTGGCCTCGGCCCAGGCCGGCGCGGCGGTGACGCGCGCGGTGGCCGCGCTGCCCGAGAAGCACCGCGTGGTCCTCCTCCTGCGCGAGGCGGACGGAATGAGCTACGAGGAGATCGCAGAGGCGCTGGACATCGCGCTCGGCACCGTCGAGTCACGGCTGCACCGAGCGCGCGCCGCGCTGGCGCGCCGGCTTCAGCGCCTGGCGCGAGAGGAGGACGCGCGATGAGCTGCAGAAACACGCAGCGGCTGTTCAGCCGCCACCTCGACGGTCGCATCAGCGACGCGGAGCGCACGGCGCTCGATGCCCACCTGGCCGGCTGCGCGGCATGTCGGGCCGAGCTGGTCCGCTGGGAGCTGCCGTCGCGGGCGCTGCGAGCGATGGGCGCGGCCCCGGTCCCCGAAGGGCTGGCCGAGCGCGGCTGGCGCGCGGCGATCGCGGCGGCGAACCGCTCGCCGGGCTCGTTCGAGGAGCGGTTCGTGTGGGCGGCGCGGCGCGCGGCGGCGGCGGGCGCGCTGGCCGCGGCGCTGGTGTGGGGCGGATTGCTGCTGGACGAGCCGGGATCCGCCGGCGGGTCGGCCGAGCTGGTCTCCGCGCCGGACGCGGCCGAGATGGCGGTGTCGCTGTGGTCGGCCGATCCGGGCGGCGATGTCGGGTTCGAGGGGAGCTTCGATGGCGAGTGAGCCGCGCAGGAAGGGCGCGATGGCGCTGGGGCTGGCCGCGCTCCTGTTCGTGACCGGGGTGGCGTCTGGCGTCGCGGTCGACCGCTGGCTGGTGCGCGGCTCCAGCGAGCAGAACCAGCGCCGCTGGTGGGAGCGGCGGCGGCCGGAGGCGCTGGCGCAACGGTATCGCGAGGAGCTCGGACTCGATCAGACTCAGGCCGGCGCGGTCGAGCAGGTGCTTCGGCGGACCTGGGCGGCGACCCGCAAGACCTTCGCGCCGGTCGAGCCGGAGGTGGACGCCATCCGCCGGCGCGGCGACGACGAGATCCGCGCGCTCCTCCGGCCCGAGCAGCGCAAGCGGTTCGAGGAGATGGTCGCCGAGCAGGAGCGGCGGCGCGACGCGATGCGCAAGGGGCTCGAGGCGCCCGGCCGCCAGTGATGGGCGACCCGTGACGCTCCGTGCCGGCGATCTGGCATCCTACCGAGAGCCCGATGAGCGGCAAGGAATGGAACGAAGGCCTCCTGATCGAGATCGCCGGGGAGAAGGCCCACGCGCTCGGTCGAATCGCGGCGCACATGGAGCGGACGCTGGCCGCCCTGCGCGACTTCGACGACGGGGTCGTCGCCGTGGCCGGGGCGCCGAAGCTGTCGCGCGAGGATCTGGTCGCCGAGGCGGCCGAGTGGGTCTGGTACTACGTGGTGCAGCGCGACGTGCTCGGCTGGCACCGGCACGAGGACGCGCTGCGCGCGTACGACGTGCCGGCCGAGCTCATCGTGCGCATGGGTCCGCGGCGGCGGGTCAGCTGAAGCCGCGCGGCGCGGCGCCCTACCACTCGCCGGTGTTCGGCATCGACGCCCACGGCTCCTTGGGCGCCAGCGCCGCTCCGCGCTGGAGGAGCTCGACCGAGATCAGGTCGGGCGAGCGCACGAACGCCATGCGGCCGTCGCGCGGCGGCCGGTGGATGACGTAGCCGAGGTCGGCCATGCGCTGGCAGGCGGCGTAGATGTCCTCGACCTCGTAGGCGACGTGGCCGAAGTTGCGCCCGACCGTGTACGGCTCGGTGTGGTCCCAGTTGTGGGTGAGCTCGATCTGCGGCGAGTCGGCGTCCGGATCCAGGCCGAGGAAGACGAGGGTGAAGCGGCCGCGCTCCTCGTCGCGCCGCCGGATCTCGCGCAGGCCGAGCCCCTCGCAGAAGAAGCGCAGCGCGGCGTCGATGTCGCGCACGCGGATCATGGTGTGGAGGTAGCGCATCGTCGTCCTTGGTTGTCGTGGCCGCTATCCCCGCAGCGGACGCTCGTGCTCGACGTAGCCGCGCACCGACGGTCGCGACCAGTTCGCCTCGGCGTAGGCGCGCACCGCGGCGGGCACCACGTCGCCGTTCTGGATCAGGCGGTGGAGGGCGAGGGAGACCTCGGCGTCGCAGATCGACCAGCGCGAGAACAGCGCGGTCGCTCCGGCCGGGAGCACCCGCTCGACCAGCTGGACCAGGCGGTCGGCGTCGGCGCGGGCGCGATCGCCGAGCGGAGCCCGCGCGCGCTCGAAGAAGAGCGAGCTGGTCGGCCGCTCGGCGCGGAGCTGCTCGATGCCGGAGCGGAGGAACCCGAGCATCTGGCGGGCGCGGGCGCGACCCTCGATGTCGGCCGGCAGCACCGGCGGGTGGTCGGGCGCGGGGAAGCGCTCCTCCAGGTACTCGACGATCGCGAGCGACTCGGTCAGCCAGAAGCCGTCGTGCTCGATCGCCGGGACCTTGGCGGTGAGCGAGGCGACCGCGAACGGCGCCTGGCGCTGCTCACCGCGCTCCAGATCGATGACCACGGTGTCGAAGTCGAGGCCCTTCTCGCGCAGCGCCACGAACACGCTGAACACGTACGGGCTCTCCCATAGCGCATCGCCATAGAGCGTGAGCATGTCGGAAGCGTGGCACCGGTCGGGCTCGTTGCCCAGCCGCGACACATATAAAGGATGTGGTCGCGGCGAGTCCGGGTCGGCGGACGCGGACGGCCGGAGCTCCGGACGGGAGTCGCGCGCCGGCCGGACAGCGCGCGTGAACGCGCCAGGTTGCGCGTGGCCCGCCGCTTGCGATGCCCTGGCTTCGCCCGCCGTAGAGCGGAGCAAGGAGAAGCGACATGGATCAGACCCGGAGAAAGAAAGTCCTCAGCCCCATGGAGAAGAACGGCAAGACGTTCTGGCTGCGCATCGGCACGGCGTTCATCAACGCCGACGGTTCCACCAACGTCTACCTGGACGCCTACCCGACCAACGGGAAGCTGCAGATCCGCGATCTCGACGAGAAGGACCTGCAGCCGCGCTCGTCGAACGGCGAGGGTCGCTCGAACGGGTTCGGCGACCGCGACGCGGAAGCCGACCAGCTCCCGTTCTGAGGGAGCGATGAAGGGGGAGGCTCGATGGGCAGGTCCGGCGCGGTGGCGGAGGGCGGCGGCGCGCGGGCTGGGAGCGATCGCGGTCGCGCTGATGGTGGCGGTCGCCGGCGTCGCGCTGTTGCTGCCGCCACCGGCCCGGGCGAACGGACCCGGGCCGGTCACCGGCGGCGCGTCGATCGAGGAGAGCGCCGCCGCCCCGGGGACGCGCGCTCCGCCCGGATCGTCGCCCTTCTCGGGGCCGTGGGTGGTGAGCGGTCTGTTCGCGTCGGTGTCGTCAGGCGCGGCGCGGGTCGATCCGGCCCCGGCATGCGGCGACCGGAAGCTGCGCGGCGTGGTCAACCTGAACCGGGCCAGCGAGCGCGAGCTCGACCTCCTGCCCGGGATCGGGCCCGCCAAGGCGAAGCGGATCGCCGCGTGGCGGGCGGCGCACGGCCCGTTCCGCCGGCTGCGCGACCTGCGGCGGGTCAAAGGCTTCGGCCGCAAGACGGTGCTCAAGCTGACCCCGTACCTCACGCTCGACGGCCCGACCACCGCGGTCGCGCCGGATCCGCGATGAGCGCGGGAGAGCGGGGAAGCGCGGCACCGCGATGAGGACATGAAATGCGTCGGGAGGCCCGGCCGGCTGTGCAGAGGGTGCCACAGGCGCCGTGCAGCCGGCCGCGGTCGCCTGGCCGGCGCGATGGGATACAGTCGCGGGCTCGGCGCGCATGCGCCCGGTGCACGCATGAGGAATCCAGCCAGCTCGAACCCGGCGCCCAGCCAGATGGCGCTCGACGCAGAGGCCATGTGTCAGGCGCTCCTGCGCATGGACACGACCAACCCGCCCGGCAACGAGCGACCGGCCGCCGACTATCTGGACGGCATGCTGCGCGAGGTCGGCTACGAGACGGTGCTGCTGGAGAGCGCGCCGGGCCGGGCCAACCTGGTGTGCCGGCGACGCGGCTCCGGCCGGGCGGCGCCGCTGCTGCTGACCGCGCACCTCGACGTGGTCGAGACGGTCGACGCTGCCTGGAAGCACCCGCCGTTCGCGGGCGAAGTCGCCGAGGGCTGCCTGTGGGGGCGGGGCGCCATCGACATGAAGAACATGGCCGCGATGTGCGCGGCGGTGCTGCGCCAGCTGGCCCGCGAGGGCGCGGAGCTGTCGCGCGACATCATCTTCGCGGCGGTCGCCGACGAGGAGGCCGGCTGCGATCTGGGGTCGCGGTGGCTGGTCGAGAATCACCCGGAGCTGGTCACCGCCGAGTACGCGATCGGCGAGTCGGGCGGCTACTCGCTGCACGTGGGCAAGACGACCTTCTACCCGGTGCAGGTGGCCGAGAAGGGGATCTGCTGGGTGCGCGCCCGGGTGCGAGGCGAGCCGGGGCACGGGTCGATGCCGCGGGACGACAACGCGGTGCTGGTCCTGTCCGAGCGGGTGGCCCGGCTGCGCGAGGTCCGCTTCCCGCCGCACGAGAACCGGCACGTGCGCGACTTCCTGGCCGCGGTCGCCGCGCGGCAGCCGCGCCTGGTGCGCCCGCTGGTGCGCCTCTTGAGCAACGAGCGGCTGCTGCCGGCCATCCTGCGCCGGGTGCCGGATGCGAGCGGCGCGCGCGGGCTGGCCGCGCTCCTGTCCAATACCGCCTCGCCGACGGTTCTTCGGGCGGGGAACAAGATCAACGTCATCCCGGATCATGCGGAGGTCGACATCGACGGGCGAACCCTGCCGGGGCAGACCGACGAGGACTTCCTGCGCGAGCTGGGCGCCATCCTGGGCCCGGACGTCGAGCTCGAGGTGCTTCGCTCGGCGCCGCCGGTGGTGACCGAGCCGTTCGAGTCGCCGCTCTACGACGTCATTCGCGGCGAGATCGAGCGGCGCGAGCCGGACGCGGTGGTGGTGCCGTACATGATCCCGGGCTTCACCGACGCCAAGTACTTCACCCGCACCGGCGCGCGCTGGTACGGGTTCTCGCCGGTCAAGATCGAGCGCGACAGCGGGATCCGCTTCGCCGACATGTTCCACGGGCACAACGAGCGCGTGCCGATCGCCGGTCTGCACTGGGGCACCGACCTCCTGCACGCGGTGGTCCGCCGCTTCTGCGCCGACGACGGCGCGGGCCCGGCGACCTAGGCGAGACACCAGGCGTCGGGCCGGTTCGATCGGCTCGGCGCCCGCGGCTCGGCGTAGGCGGCTCGGCGCAGGCGGCTCGGCGCAGGCGGCTCGGCGCGGGCGGCTCGGCGCAGGCGGCTCGGCGCAGGCGGCTCAGCGCCGGCGGCTCGGCGCGGGCGGCTCAGCGCCGGTTGGAGGGGGGGCGCTTTCGGTCGGTCGGCGACCGGTCGAAGGAGGATTTGCCGGACGTCGACTTGCCGGTGGATGGCCTGCCGGTGGATGGCCTGCCGGTGGATGGCCGGCCCGCGGATGGCCGGCCGGCTGGCGATCGGTCGGAGGAGGACCTTCCGGACTGCGATCTTCCGGACGGCGACTTGCCGGAGGATCTGTTCGACGACTTGCCGGACGAGGCTTTGCCGGACGAGGACTTGCCGGACGAGGACTTGCCGGTCCGCTTCCTCGTCTTCTTGCGCTTGCGCCGGGGCGGGCGCTCGGTCTGGTCGGCGGTCGAGTCGGGCGGGCGGTCCTGGGTCGGATCGGGCTGCCCGGCCGGCGTGGGGGTCGGGCCGGCATCGACCGGCATCGGCTGGACCGGCGGAACCGGCGTGGCTTGCGTGGGCGGCTGGACCTGCTGCGCGGCGGTCGCGGCGTCGGGAGGCACCGGGGCGCGCGCGGTGTCCTTTCCGCCCATGAACGCGCCGGCGATCAAGAACGAGAGCAGGGCGATCACCAGCGCGGCGGCCACCGCGATAGGAACGGCGTGGCGGCGAAAAGCGCTGCCGCGCGAGTCGAGGATCGGTCCCGACGGAGCCACCGGGCTCGGGTCGCGCCCGTCGTCGAGCAGGGAGCCGTTGTAGAACGCCTGCCGACCCATCGGGTTGGCGTTGCGGTCGTCCAGGTCGGCGGACAGCGGCGCGTGCGAGCCGTGCGCGGGCGGCGCCTGGGACACCGGGATCGTCGGCGCGTGGGCGATGTGGGCCGACGGCGAGTGGGCGCCTGGCTGGTGCGAGGTGCCCGCCAGCGAGCCCATGGCCGAGCCGGGCGAACCGGATGATCCGGGCGGCGCGCGCGGCGACGGGGTTCGCGGCGGTGGCGGGCTCCGCAGCGGCGCCGAGGTGCGCGGCGGCGGCGGGCTCCGCGGCGGCGGCGGGGTTCGCGTGCTGGCCGGCGCGGTCGGGACGGCGTGCGGACCGGCGGACTCGGCGTGAGAGATGGCCTGGACTGCCTGCGACGATCCGTTCGACGCGGCGAGCTCGGGGAAGAGATCGCTGGGGCGGTAGTCGAGCACGCGGGTCTCGGCGTCGGCCGGATCGGGGTCGCCTCGCTCCTCGCGTTCGTGTCGCTCGCGCGCGAGGAGCTGCTCGAGGTCGATGCGTCCGCCCGGGCCTGGCCGTCCTCCCGGGCCTGGCCGTCCGCCCGGATCCAGCTGGACGGCGCGGGTCTCCTCTTCCTCCTCCATGCCCAGCTCGGGCTGCTCCATGCCGGCCAGCTCGCCGGCGACGGTGCGACCGCTGAGATCGTCCGGCGGCACCTCGAAGCTGCCGGAGAAGCCGGCCACGGTGCTGATGCGCACCACGCTCGGCTCGCGCGCGGGGATCTTCTGATCCTGTCGGTTGCTGTACTCGTCGACCAGCCGGGAGATCTCGACCGCCGGATCGGCCACGCTCGAGACGATCGAGTAGCGGCAGGTGCGCAGCTGGGCGCCGAGCTCGCCGGCGCTGGCAGGGCGGTCCTCGGAGCGCGGGGCCAGCGCGGACAGGAGGATGCCCTCGAGGTCGGCGTCGATGCTCGGGTCGATGTCGCGCGGGCGCGGCAGACGCCCCTCGCGCACCGCGCGCAGCGCGTCGAAGTCGGGCAGATCCGAGAACAGCCGGTGGCCGGTGACCAGCTCGAACAGGAGGATGCCGACCGAGTAGACGTCACTGCGCGCGTCGACTCGCCGGTTGTGGGCCTGCTCGGGCGAGATGTAGGCGAACTTGCCGCGCACGCCGCCGTGGCCGGTCGCCTCCTCGGTGCGCTTGGCGATCCCGAAGTCGGTCAGCTTCACCTCGCCGCTGCGCGACAGGAGCACGTTCGAGGGCGAGACGTCGCGGTGGACCAGGCCGAGCGGCTGCCCGTCCTCGCCGCGCGCCTGGTGCGCGTGCTCCAGCGCCTCGCACACCTCGCCGGTGACGTAGAGCGCGACGTCGAGCGGCAGGCGGCGGCTGCGCTGCTCGAGCGACTCGTAGAGCCGGTTGAGGTCGAGCCCGTCCACGAACTCCATGACCAGGAAGTACTGGCCGTCGTCTCCCAGGCCGACGTCGTAGATCTGCACCACGTTGCGGTGGCGCAGCTGGGACAGGGTCTTGGCCTCGGTGATCAGCGCCTCGACGAAGCGCTTGTCCTGGCTCAGGTGGGGGAGAATCCGCTTGATCGCGACCGGCTTCTCGAACCCGCCGCCCGCGGTGGCCTTGCCGCGGAAAATCTCAGCCATTCCGCCCAGGCCGATGCGCTCCCCTAGCTCGTACCGCGCCATGGCTCGACGCAGCGTAGCACACGGGCGCTATGCTAAGGGTCGGTTTGGACTGGACTGCTCAGGCATCCGAGGTGCGCGCGGCGATCGCGCCGATCGCACGCGCGGCAGTCGACGCGCACGTGACGCCCGGCGGTGTGGTCGCGGTCGCCGACCGCGGCACGCCTGCGGTGATCGTGCCGTTCGGTCGCACGCAGACCCACCCGAGCGGCGCCGGCAGCGAGGTCGGCACCGACACGATCTACGACATCGCGTCGCTGACCAAGCCGGTCGCGACCTCCGCCGTGCTGATGAAGCTCCTCGAGGCCGGCGCGATCGCGCTCGACACGCCGGCGCGATCGCTCCTGCCCGAGCTGGTCGCGACTGGCAGCGACGAGATCACGATCGCGCAGCTCGCCGGTCACGCGGCTGGATTTCCAGACCATGTGAAGTTCTACGAGCGCCTGTGGTCCGGCGACCGGGCCGGCGCCGTCAGCGCGCGAGAGGCGCTGGTGCGGATGGCGGGAGCCACGCCGCTGGTCGCGCCGCCCGGCAAGATGACCCGCTACAGCGACGTCGGCTACATCCTCCTCGGCGCGGCGCTCGAGCGCGCCGCGGGCGAGCGGCTCGACCGCGCGGCGGCGCGCCTGGTGCTGGAGCCGCTCGCCATGCACAGCGCGTTCTTCGTCGACCTCGAGGTCGCGCCCTCGGCCCGGCCCGCGCCGAGCGGACCGATCGGGTCGATCGCGCCGACCGAGCTGTGTCCGCGCCGCGGCCTCCTGGTCGGCGAGGTGCACGACGAGAACGCGCACGCGGCCGGCGGCGTGTGCGGTCACGCCGGACTGTTCGCCACCGCCGGCGACGTGGCTCGCTTCGCGGCGGCGATGTGCGCGGCGGTGGCGGGCGAGCCCGGATGGTTCAGCCCGGCCGCGGCCCGTGCGCTGGTCCGGACCGAGTCGACCCCGGGGTCGACCTGGCGGCTGGGCTGGGACACACCGGCGCCGGCGCCCGGCGCGTCGCAGGCCGGCGACAGGTGGCCGCGCGACGGCCTCGGCCACCTCGCCTTCACTGGCTGTTCCATGTGGCTCGATCCGCCGCGCGGTCGCCACGTGGTGATCCTGACCAACCGCGTGCATCCGACCCGCCAGGGGACCGGGATCCGCGAGCTGCGCCGCGCCATCATGGATGCTGCGGTGACCGCGCTCGACGGCCCCATCTGATCGACAGGCGGCCTGAAATCTGGCCAGCCCGGATCTCGGCTCACTCCCAGCTGACCATCAGCCGGCAGTGCGCGTCGCCGCGCAGCCGGCAGGCCAGCTCCTCGGAGCGGACCGCGGCGCCGCCGCTCAGCTCGACCGAGCGCTCGGCCCAGCCCCACACCGACAGGCAGTGCACCCGGTGGGGCGTGCCGAAGCCCTCGATGCGCAGACCGGCCTCTCGCCCCGGGTAGTTGTCGACGTGCATCATCCCGCTGTCGTAGTGCATCCCCCACAGCCGCGATGCGCGGGCCAGGATCCACTTCACGGTGCCGACCTTGTAGAACAGCCGGTAGATCGTCGTCAGGTGCGCGTCGGCGGCGTATCGACCGAGCGGCTTGATGAGGCCGAGGTCGCCGGCGCCGAAGATCCGGTCGAGCGCGACGTTCATCTCGATGAACTGCTCGAATGGATACCAGCGCGACATCACCGCGCCGCCGCGCAGCAGGGCGCCCAGCGCCGGGCTCACCTGGCGCGCGATTCGCTCGATTCCTGCCTCACCCTGGTGAAGTCGGACCCACACGATCCGCGCGGCGAATGCGCTGCCCTTGACGTTGGACAATCCCGATTCCTGACCTGAGGCGACTATAGCGAAGATCCGCGGCGCGCGGCTCACGCCCGGCACGATCCGCCGTTTGACACTCCGGCCGTCGTCCGTCTACGGTCCGCGGGTGAGCAAGACTCCACCGGTATCTCCGCTCCAGAGGCTGCACGCGATGGAGGCCGAGGCGGCCATCGGCGGTGGCCCCGAGCGAGTCGAGAAGCAGCACGCCGCCGGCAAGCTGACCGCGCGCGAGCGGGTCGAGGCGCTGCTCGACCCGGGCAGCTTCGTGGAGATGGACAAGTTCGTGACTCATCGCTGCGCCGACTTCGGCATGGAGCAGCAGAAGATCCTCGGCGACGGCGTCATCACCGGCTACGGCACGATCGCCAGCCGGACCGTCTGCGTGTTCGCCCAGGACTTCACCGTCTTCGGTGGATCGCTGTCCGGCGCGTACGCCGCCAAGATCTGCAAGATCATGGATCTCGCGTGCAAGATCGGCGCGCCCGTGGTCGGCCTCAACGACTCCGGCGGCGCGCGTATCCAGGAAGGCGTCGAGTCGCTGGCCGGCTACGCCGACATCTTCACGCGCAACGTGCTCGCCTCCGGCGTGGTGCCGCAGATCTCCGCGATCCTCGGCCCGTGCGCGGGCGGCGCGGTCTACTCGCCGGCGATCACCGACTTCATCTTCATGGTCGAGAACACCTCGTACATGTTCATCACCGGCCCGGACGTGATCCGGACGGTGACTCACGAGGAGGTGAGCAAGGAGCAGCTCGGCGGCGCCAAGACGCATGCCAGCCGATCCGGCGTGGCCCACTTCGCCCAGCCCGACGAGATCGCCTGCCTCATGCAGGTTCGCGAGCTGCTGTCGTACTTGCCGGGCAACAACCTCGAGGACCCGCCGCGCGTCGAGTGCGCGGATCCGATCGACCGCGCCGACCCGGAGCTCGACGACCTGGTCCCGGTCGAGTCCAACCGCCCCTACGACATCAAGACCCTCATCCTGCGGGTGGTCGATGACGGCCAGTTCCTCGAGGTGCAGAAGGACCACGCGCGCAACATCGTGGTCGGGTTCGCCCGCTTCGACGGCCGCCCGGTCGGCGTGGTGGCCAACCAGCCGGCCCACCTGGCCGGCTGCCTCGACATCGACGCGTCGATCAAGGCGGCCCGCTTCGTCAGGTTCTGCGACTGCTTCCAGATCCCGCTGGTGACGTTCGTCGACGTGCCCGGCTTCTTGCCCGGCACCGCGCAGGAGTACGGCGGCATCATCAAGCACGGGGCCAAGCTGCTCTACGCCTTCACCGAGGCGACCGTCCCCAAGATCACGATCATCACACGCAAGGCGTACGGCGGTGCCTACGACGTGATGGCGTCCAAGCACATCCGAGCCGACATGAACTTCGCGTTCCCGTCGGCCGAGATCGCCGTCATGGGCCCCGAGGGAGCGGTCAACATCGTGTTCCGCAGCGAGCTGGCCCGCATCGAGGACCCGGGCGAGCGCGAGCGCGCCCGCATGCAGTTCATCGAGGACTACCGCGAGCGCTTCGCCAACCCGTACAAGGCGGCGTCACTCGGCTACCTCGACGAGGTCATCCGCCCGCGCCACACCCGCCAGACCATCGTGCGGTCGCTGCGGATGCTCGGCACCAAGCGGCAGGAGAACCCGCCCCGCAAGCACGGCAACATCCCGCTCTGAGCGGGCAGCCCGCGGCCCTCGTCGCCGCCGCGGTGGGTCGCCGTAGCTCGAGTTGCAACGCAGCGATCGGCGGTGAGGTGCACCGGATCGTTGATGTCATTTCGGCGGCGGTGCACTAGCATTCCGGCCTGTGCCGGTGGTCCTGCGGGGAGCGTTCGCTGCTGCTCGCGCGGTCGCCCGCCCCGTCGCGGTCGCCTTCTCGCGCCCGCTCCCGCTCGCCGTCGCGGCCGCGCTCGCGGCTCTCTCGGTCGCCTGCGCGGGCAGCCAGCCGCCCGCGCCACCTCGCCGGCCGAGCGCGCCGCGCGTCGAGCCGCTGCCGCCGCTCTCGGCCCAGGCCTACCGCCACTACCTTCGCGGCCGGCTCGCCGCCATCGAGGGCGATCAGGCCCGCGCCGCCACCGAGCTGCGCGAAGCCGCGGCCGCCGCGTCGGACCAGCCGGCGATCCGCGTCGCGCTGGCCGACGCGCTGCTCCGCTCCGGCAGCCGCGACGAGGCCGTGCGCGAGATCGAGGGCGCCCACGCCCGCTTCCCGCGCGACGCCGGCGTGTGGCGCGAGTCGGGCCGCGTCTACCGCCGGGTCGGCCGCGAGGCCGAGGCCGCGCTCGCGTACCAGCGCGCCATCGAGCTAGACCCGCTCGACGAGGACAGCTACCTCGGCCTGGCCTCGGTGTGGCTGTCGCTGGCCCGCCCCGGCAAGGCCGAGGCGACCTACCGCGCGCTGCTCGGCCGCCGGCCGCTCTCGGTGGCCGGCCACTACCGGCTCGGCCTGCGGCTGCTCGCGCGCGGCAGCCTGACCGACGCCGACCGCGCCTTTCGCCGGGCGGTCGATCTGGATCCGTCGCACACCCGGGCCCGGGTCGGCCTCGCCCGGGTCCTTCGGGCTCGCGGCCGGCCGCGCGCGGCGCTCACGCTCCTGCGCGAGGCGTTCGATCGGTCGAGCAGCGTCGACATCGGCGAGAGCCTGTTCGAGCAGCTGCTCGAGGTCGGCGAGCGCGACGCGGCGGTGGCGCTGCTCGGTCAGCTCGACCGCGACGATCTCGAGATCGAGGTGCGCGCCTCGTTCGGCTACCTCTATCTCCAGGTCGGCGAGGCCGAGGCGGCCCGGCGCCTGGCCGCTCGACTGCTGACCGTCGCGCCGACCAGCGGAGCGCTCCGCCTGCTCGAGGCCCGCGCCTTGGTCGACCTCGGCCGGGGCGGCGAGGCGATCCGCGGGCTGCTCGCGGTCGGGCCCGGGGTGCCGGCCTACGGCGAGTGCCGGGCCCTGGCCGCCGAGCTGCTCGCCCGCGCCGGCCGGGCGGCGGAGGCGCGCACCGCGATCGAGCGCGCGCTGGCCCAGCTCCCCGAGGACATCGATCTGGTCATCGGCCGCGCCCTGGTCGCCGAGCTCGGCGGTCGCGCGGCCGACGCGCGCGCCCTCCTCCGCGCGGCGATCGCCGCCCGCGCCGGTCGCGCCGCCCACGCCGATAGCGGTGCCCGCGCCGATAGCAATGCCCGCGCCGACGACCTGGTCTACGCCCTGGCCCGGCTCGAGGACCGCCAGGGCCAACCCGACGCCGCGGTCGCGCTGGCCCAGCGCATCCTGGACCGCGACCCGGAGCACGCGGCGGCGCTCAACTTCATCGGCTTCTCGCTGGCGGATCGGGGCCGCGATCTGCCGCGCGCCGAGCGCATGCTCCAGCGCGCGCTCGAGCTGTCGCCGACCGACGCCAACGTGCTCGACAGCATGGGCTGGCTGCGCTTTCGCCAGCGCCGGCTCGACGCGGCCGGCGAGCTGCTCGAGCGGGCGGCCCGCCTGGCACCGGCCGAGCCGGAGATCCTCTGGCACCTGGGCGAGCTGTTGCTGGCCCGCCGCGAGTCCCGCCGCGCGCTCGCGATCTACGAGAAGGCGCGCGCGCTCCGGCCCGACGAGCCGGTCCGTCGCCGGATCGAGGACCGCATCCACGCCCTGCAGGCACAGCGGTGAGGCATAGCGGTGAGGCGGGAGGCGAGCCACGCCGCGCCGGCGAGCCGACACATGACGGTCGACCGGCCGGGTGATAGGCTGGGCCAGTGAAGCGCCCGTCCGCCCTGTCGCTCGTCGCCGCCGTCGTGTGCGCGGCGCTCTCCATCGCCTCCTCCGCGTGCGGCAGCAAGCCCAGCGCCGGCGACTGCGACAAGATGGTCCGCCACATCGTCGATCTCGAGGCGGCCGAGGCCGGCGCCGGCGCGGTGGCCGCCGATCAGAAGGCGGACCTGGAGCAGCGCAAGAAGTCGGTCTTCCAGTCGGTCGGCACCACCTACTGTCGCGACGAGATGCCGGTCGATCAGGTCCGCTGCGCGCTCGACGCGAAGACGCTCGCCGACCTGTCCGACAAGTGCGACAAGTCGTGAGCCGCGCGGCTCAGGCCTGATTGACCATGGCGAGCTTGTGGCCGATGTCGGCCGCCGCCATGTGACCGATGGCGGGAGAGATGGTCGCGCCGTGGCCGCCCAGGCCCGCGACCCAGAACAGCCACGCGATCTTCGGATCCCACCCGACCACCGGCAGGCGATCCGGCGCGAACGTGCGCTGGCAGGCCCACGACCGGGTGGTGCCGAGGTCGGCCAGCCACGGGGTCAACCGGCGCAGGCGATCGGCCAGCTCGGCGGCCGCGCCCGGCTGGACCCGCGCGTCGCCGGGCGGCATCTCGGTCGCGTCGCAGCCGGACAGGAGGAAGCCGTGCCCCTCGGGCCGGCCGTACATCTCCTCCTGGTCCACGTACCAGAAGTAGGGCGCCTGGGCGTCGAGGTTGGGCACGCGGTCGGTGAGGAACAGGTGGCGCTGGAGGCTGGTGAACTGCACCGCGGTCGCGCCGGCCCGCCGGCCCACCTCGCCGGCCCACGCACCGGCCGCGTTGACCACGCACGAGGTGGTCACGCTGCCCCGGCTGGTCTCGAGCGTCACGCTCGCCGCGTCGCGCCCGTGGCGGAACTTCCGCACCTCCACGTTGAGCTCGACCTGCGCGCCGGCCGCGCGCGCCCCGGACAGGAAGCCCTGGAGCAGCGCGTGGACGTCCATCACCCCGTCGGTCGGAAAGAACACCGCGCCGGCCGACGGGAGCCCCGACAGGCGAGGCCAGCGGGCCAGCAGCGCGTCGCGGTCGAGCCGCTCGTGGGCCAGCCGCCGCCGGACCGCTCGCGCGCACAGCTGGTCGAGGCGGATCGGGTGGGCGCTGATGAGGAGCGACCCGGTCTGGCGCAGGAGCGGCCCGCCCGCGAAGTCGGGTGGAGGCTGGCGCAGGAAGTCGGCGCCGCGCACCGCCAGGTCGGTCACCACCTCGTCGTCGGTGAGCTGGCGGCACAGGCCCGCGTTGCGCCCGCTCGCGTGGTAGCCGCAGGTGCTCTCGCGCTCGAGGATCAGCAGATCCTGGACGCCGGCGCGGGCCAGGTGATAGGCGGTGGCCGCCCCGGCAAAGCCGCCTCCCACCACGACGACGCGCGCGCGCGCCGGGATGGAGGGGGCTGACATGGGCTATCGTGTACCCTGCCGCTCCGGTCGGAGCAAGACGTCAAGGC